>NZ_JBICZL010000002.1:338993-559791 GCF_043201875.1 Streptomyces sp. NPDC048248 | reverse complement strand
CCCGCGCGCCACGTCGTTGTGCCACACCTACTCACAAACCCGGTAAAAAATTGTTTTAACGCCGGGGGGGGGGGGGGGGTGGCCCCTTCGGGGCCCCCCCCCAACCCCCTCCCGTCCCGAAGTGGCTCCGGCGGTGGCTACGCCGCTGTCAGACGCGGCACAGGATCTCGCCGTGCAGAACCGCGAACCAGCCGTCCTCCTTGGCGGCCCACTCGCGCCAGGCGCGGGCGATCCGGTCCAGCTCGTCCGCCGTGGCGTGACCGCCGTCCACCGCGTTCCGCGCGTAGGACGAGGCGACCGTGCGGTCCGCCCACAGCTCGCCCCACCAGGACCGTTCCTCGGGTGTGCGGTAGCACCAGGTGCCGGTGGTCACGGTGACCGCGGCGGGGTCGAAACCCGCCTGGCGGGCCCAGGCGTGCAGTCGGCGTCCGGCGTCCGGCTCGCCGCCGTTGGCGCGGGCCACGCGCAGATACAGCTGCTGCCAGTCCGCCATCCCCGCGACGTCCGGGTACCAGGTCATGGCCGAGTAGTCCGCATCGCGGACAGCGACGATTCCGCCGGGCTTGGTGACGCGGCGCATCTCGCGCAGCGCCTGCACGGGGTCGCCCACGTGCTGCAGTACCTGATGGGCGTGGGTCACGCAGAAGGAGTTGTCCGGGTAGTCCAGTGCGTGGACGTCCCCGACCGCGAAGCGGACATTGTCGATTCCGCGCGCATCGGCGGTGGCGCGTGCCTGCTCCAGCACGGCGGGGGCGTGCTCCAGTCCGGTGACCTGGCCGTCCGGTACCAGCGCCGCCAGGTCGGCGGTGATGGTGCCCGGGCCGCAGCCGATGTCCAGGATCTGCATGTGTGGCAGGAGTGAATCCACCAGGTACGCGGCCGAGTTGGCGGCGGTGCGCCAGGTGTGTGAGCGCAGTACGGACTCGTGGTGGCCGTGTGTGTAGACGGCGGATTCCTGCGGCATGGCCGACTCCTTCGCGTTCCCGGGAGCGGCGGTCGGTGTGGCACGACGCCATGCCGCCGACTGCCGCTCGGCGTGCGCGGGGGCCTACCGGGCACGCCTTTCGGTGTGGTGGTCACACCGTACGCGGGGATCTCGCATCATGAGAGTCTGATCTCACCATTCGGGCAGCAGGCGGTAGACCGTCAGTGCCTCGTTCTGCTTTTCCAGGGTCAGTCGACTTGGTGCCGCGTTCACTTCGCCGTCGAAGGCGAGGTCCGTGCCCGGTGGCAGGTCCTCGATCCGCAGCCCGCGCAGCCGGGCCTCGCTGAGCACCGGGGAGTGCCGCGCGGTGCCCATCAGCGCCGCGGCCAGCAGCCTGGTGCGGGCCAGTCGGCCGCCGTGCACCACCCGCACGTCGAGCACGCCGTCCGCCAGGTCGTGCCGGCGCACCGGAGCGAGGCCCAGACCCCGGTACTGGCAGTTGCCGACGAACAGCATCCATACGGCACGACGCTTGCCGTTCACGTGCATCGTGAGCGGCTCCGCGGTGCGCAGCACCTCCCAGGCGGCGAGCACGCCCGCCGGCCAGGCGCCGATACGGCCCGCCCACTTCTCCCGGATCCGCACCAGTTCCGGATAGGCGCCGATGGAGAAGGTGTTGAGAAAGACCTGCGCCTCGCGGTGCGGCCCGGCGCGGAACCGCGCCACGTCCACCGCGACCGCCTCGCCCGTCTCCACGGCGCGCGCCGCGTCGCCGTAGGTCTCGATCCCCAGGTCGTAGGCGAAATGGTTGTGGGTGCCGCCCGGCAGCACCGCCAGCGGGAGACCGTGCCGCAGCGCGACAGCCGCCGCGGCGTTGATGGTGCCGTCGCCACCGAGCACGCCCAGGGCGCCGTTCAGCTGCCTGGCCCGGTCCGCGGCGTCTTCGAGGAGCTTCTCCAGCGGCTGCGCGTCCGGCCCGCCGCACTCGCGCACCTCGGCCTGCGGCAGCACCCCGTGCACCTCCTGGGCGCGGTCGGGGCGCGGGCCACCACGCTGCCCCGAGCCCGCGTTCGCCACCACGACCAGACCGCGCCCCCCGGGCAGCGCGGGCGCGTCAGCCTGCGGCCGTGCGGGCGGCGCCAGCTGCGCACGGGTGGGGGCGAGGCCGCGCACCGCGAAGGCCGCACCGGCTCCGAGAGCCGCGCCGGCCAGCACATCGCCCGGGTAGTGGACGCCCGTGTAGATGCGCGAGAACGCCACCGACGCGGCGACCGGTGCCAGCGCCAGGCCCCACCACTTGTTCTCGAAGGCGACACCGGTGGCGAAGGCCACTGCCGACGCCGAGTGGCCGGAGGGGAAGGAGGAGGTGAAGGGCTGACGGCCGAGCTGCCGTATGACGGGCACCGTGTCCAGCAGCGGCCGCTCACGGCGTACGGAGCGCTTGCCGAAGGTGTTCACCGTCGCCGACGCCACCGCCAGTGAGGCCACCCCGCGCAGAGCGGCCCGGCGGGCGGGCCGGCCGCCGAGCGCGGCCGCGCCGGCCGCGATGCCGAACCACAGCAGTCCGTGGTTGGCGCTGCGGGTCAGCCTGGGCAGCACCCGCTGGGCGCCGGGCCACTCGCGAGTGGCGACCCGTTCGAAGGTCCGCCGGTCGAGGTTGGTCAGAAGCGTTCGCATGCGCCACCTTGTACCCCAGCCGGGGCGCCGCAGGCCACAAAAGCGCCGCTCGCGGCGTCGCCTGTCTCACACCGGCGTGCGTCCGTGGCCCGGACGGGAGAGAAAACCGGGTGACGGTCCCGCCCGGCTGTGCTTGCATGCCCCGGTGATCAGGAGACGCGGAAACGGTGACCTCGACGCCCTGGTGGCCGTCCTCGCGGAGGTGCACTCCCACAGCGGCTACCCGCACCACTGGCCCGCCGACCCGGCGAGCTGGCTGACCCCCGGAGACCTGACCGCCGCCTGGGTCGCCGAGGTGGACGGCGCGGTCGTCGGCCACGCTGCGCTCTGCGGACGGGAGATCAGCCGGCTGTACGTCGCCCCCGCCGCCCGGGGACGGGGCCTCGGCATGAGCCTTCTGCGCGGCGTCGAACAGGAGGCGGTGGCAAGCGGGCTGCGGCCCGTGCTGGAGGTGAAGACCACCGACATCTCGGCCATCGCCCTCTATGAGCAGCAGGGTTGGGTCCGCCGGGCGACCGAGCGGCAGGACTGGGGCGCGGGGGAGACGGTCGAGGTCCACCGGTACGAGGCGCCGTACCGCGCGGCTCCGGTCGCGGACGAGTGACCGCCGTGGCCCACGAGGCGCCCGGCGCGTCCCGGGTAACGTTCCCGTCCGGGTCCTGCCAGTGTCGTACGCGCGAGCGAACCGTTGCCCCATACGGCCCCGGCCCTCCGCCGCGCCGCCCGGCACCACCCCCGGCCGACGTGTCGCCCCCCACCGCCACGGCCCCGATCTGCAAAGGTGGACGGGGCCCGTCCCTCGTGTGAGGGCCCACGATCGACCTGCCGTCGTGGAGTGTGGAGGTACGGATGCAGCGGACCGTCCATGATCCGCAGCGCGAGCCGGACCCGGACCCGCCGGTGGGCCTGCCGGTCCTTCCGGACCTCGCCGCGCACCTCTCCGCCGCCGCCGGCCGCACCGAACCCGAACCCCCCGGCGGCGCCCTGCCGCTGCGCACCGCCGGCTGCGGCTACTGGGAACGCCGCGGCCTGGTCACCGCCCCCGACCGGGTGCTCGCCGCCCCGGGCGCACCGACCCTGCTCCTCGCGCTGTTCGCCGCGACAGGCGGCGCCGTGGTGCTGCCGCGCCCCTGCTCGCAGTGGTACGCGCCACCCGCCCGGCTGCTGGGCCGGCCGGTGCACCTCGCGCCCGTGCCCCCCGAATCCGGCGGCGTGCCCGACCCTTTCGCGCTGCTGGAGACCGTACGGCGGGCCCGGATGCACGGCGACACACCCCGCGTCCTGGTCCTCTCCGTCGCCGACGATCCGACCGGCACCTGCCCGCCGCCCGAGCAGCTGCACGAGGTCTGCGAGGCGGCGGCCGAGGAGGGCCTGTGGGTCATCAGTGACGAATCGCGCCGCGACCTGCTGCACGATCCGCACGACACGGTCGTGCTCAGCCCCGCCGAGATGCTGCCCGCCGAGGTCGTGGTGCTGACCGATCTGCGGGCCACCCTCGTGCCCGCGTCCTGGCCCGTGGCGCTCGCCCGGTTCCCGGCCACCGACAGCGGCGCGGCGCTGCGGGCGGCCGCGCATCACGCACTGTCCGGCCTCGGCGGCCCGCTGTCCGGCCCGATCGCCTGCGCCGTCACCCATGCGCTCGGCGAACCCGAGCCCGTACGCACCAGGACCGCCACCGCCGCCCGGGTGTACGGCACGCTGACCGCGGCGCTCCACCGGGCCCTCTCCGACGTCGGTGCCGTGTGCCGCCCTCCGCACGCCGGCAGCCATCTGTACGCCGACCTCGACCCGCTGCGTCCGCCCCTGGCCGCTCGCGGTATCACCGATTCCGTGGCACTGGAGCGGGAGTTGGCGCCCTGGGCGGGCCGCGGTGGGCACCGGTTCGGGGACGACCCGGGCGCCCTGCGGGTGCGGCTGGGAGCCGAGGCGCTCCTCGGTGCGGACACGGAGCTGCGGCAACGCGCTCTGGACGCGGCCGACCCCCTGCAACTGCCGCATGTCGAGCAGATGTTGACCGCACTGTCCCGGGCGCTGGCCGGGCTCGCGGCCCCGGACGGCTGAGCGCACGCGTCCCGCCGCAGCACGCAACAGCCCAGCCCCCAGCCCGTTTCGCATCAGCCTTGGTGCCCACCGAATTGGAGCCGTCGATGACCGAACAGACCGAGCGCTCCAGCGCGGGTTCCGCACCGGGCGAGCGCCGCCCGGCGGTCGAACGGAGCGCGCTGAACGGTCCGTTCGAGGCAATGCAGCCTGCGGCCGCGATGTCCTCGGCCGAGACGGCGTTCCCGGCCGAGGACGGTACGGGCGGGAGCGGGGTGGACGACGAGGCCACCGCGACGGCCGTCGGCGTCGAGGCGCCGCACGGCATCGATGGCGTGCGCCACGGCGGGCAGGTGCGTGTCGTCGAGCCCGCCCTCCCCGCCGAGGGCCTGGCTGGTCCGGCGACCGACCGTCCGGCCACCGCGTACCCACCCGTGAGCCCCGGTGCTCCAGTCCTCCCGCCCGTCCCCCCGCCACCGTTGCCCGAGCCCCGCCCGCTGGGGGAGCCCCGCAGCTGGCCGCGCGACTTCACCGACCGGTTGACGGCACCGCTGCCGGGCGTCCGCGCGCTCGCCAGGATCGCCCGGGAAGGCAAGCTACGACCTGCCCCCGAAGCGCTCCGCCAGATCACCGAACTCCCCTTCGCGCCGGGTTCGTTGCCGGCAGCCGGCCCCACGACCGTCGCTCTCACCTGGGCCGGGCACGCCAGTTGGGTCATCCGGATCGGCGGCCTGACCGTTCTGACCGACCCGGTCTGGTCCCGCAAGATCCTCGGCACCCCGGCCAGGGTCACACCTGTCGGCGTCCGATGGGAGGATCTGCCTCCCATCGACGCGGTCGTGATCAGCCACAACCATTACGACCACCTCGACGCCCCGACGCTGAAACGCCTGCCGCGCGAGACCCCGCTCCTGCTCCCCGCCGGACTGGCCTCCTGGGCCAGGCGCCGCGGTTTCACCCAGGTCACCGACCTCGACTGGTGGGAGGGCGTCGAACTGCCCGCCCCCGGGGGCGCCGTACGCGTCGACTTCGTGCCGGCCCACCACTGGAGCAAGCGGACCCTCACCGACACCTGCCGCTCCCTGTGGGGCGGTTGGGTGCTCACCGCGCCCGACGGGCGGCGGATCCACTTCGCGGGGGACACCGGCTACGGCCACTGGTTCGAGGAGATCGGCCACCGCTACCCCGGTATCGATCTGGCGCTGCTGCCCATCGGCGCCTACGACCCGCGCTGGATGCTGCGACCGGTGCACACCGACCCGGAGGAAGCCGTCCGGGCCTGCCAGGACCTCGGCGCCCGGAGCCTGGTGCCGATGCACTGGTCGACGTTCCTGCTCTCCGCCGAGCCACCGCTGGAGCCGCTGCACCGCGTCCGCGCCGCGTGGGCCGCCACCGGCCGTGCCAGGGAGGACCTTTGGGACCTGCCGGTCGGTGGGTCCCGGGTCCTCGACGAGGTATGAGGACGTCGCCGACCTGCGCACAGCTTCTTCAGTTCGACGTGCCGCCGCGGTGCCCGCCGTGCCTGTCCTGCCCGTCGGCCGGCCTGACGCGCCGCCAGAGCGCCGGTGCCGCGCCGAGCGCGAGCGTGAGGCCGACGGCCGCGGCCACGCCCTCCCACGGCTCGCTGAACAATGAGCCGCCCAGCAGGCCGATGAGCTGGTACGTCGCGGCCCAGGCCAGACAGGCCGGGATGTCGCCCCGGACGAACCGCCGCAGCGGCATCGCGGACAGCAGACACGCGAGCATGATCGGAATCCGCCCCGCCGGGACCAGCCGCGACAGCACCAGGACCAGCACGCCGTGCTCCCGAAGCTTGTGCCGGGCCCGGGCGAGCCGCTCCGGCGCGGCCCGGGCACGGAGCCGCTCCAGCCAGCGGGAGCCGTTGGAGGAGTGGACACCGCGCTGCCCGAGCCAGTACAACCCGATGTCGCCGAGCAGCGCGGCGCACGCCGCCACACCGAAGACGATCAGCAGCGAGAACGGCGAGGTGTGGTGGAAGGCCACCACCGCCGCCGAACTGACCAGCGCGCCGGTCGGCACCACCGGCACCAACGACCCCAGCACCACCAGCAGGAACAGCGAGGGATAGGCCACCGCCTGCTGTGTGGACTCCGGCGGCACACTCCGCGCCAGATCACCGAGGAGCGTCATCGGGCCACCACCGGCCGTATGCGCTCTCCGTGCCCGGGACGGTGCACCCGCACCTCCGGAGCGACCAGAGCGCTCTGCCGTTCGAACTCCTGGCCCGGCGAGTGGAATTCGTGCGGCCGTACCGCGTCCATGCCGATCGGCCAGTACGTGCCGTAGTGCACCGGGACGGCGCTGCACGGCGCAAGCCGGGCCGCCGCCTCTGCCGCACGCCGCGCGTTCAGATGGCCGTGACCGAGGAACGGGCCCCAGCCGCCCACCGGAAGCAGTGCCACCTCGCACACACCGACCTCGTCGGCCATCTCGTCGAACAGCCCGGTGTCCCCTGCGAAGTAGGTCCGGGCCGCGCCCTGCACGACATAGCCGAGCGCGGGCACCCGGTGCGGGCCGTACGGCAGCCGCCGCCCGTCGTGCGCCGCCCGCACCGCCCGCACCGTCACCGCCCCGGCCGCGACCTCCTCACCGGGCAGCACCTCGGTGACCCGCAGGCGCCGTTCAGCGGCGACCCGCCGCAGACCCGCCACCGCCGCCATCGCCCCGCGCGGCACCACCAGCCGGGTACCGGGAGCGAGACGGGCGAGCGACGCCGGATGCAAGTGGTCGGCATGCAGATGAGAGACCACGACGAGATCCGCCCGCGCGGCCTCCGGTGGAGGCAGGGCGCCACGCCGTCGCCGCAGATGCGCCAGCCGGCGCACGAACAGCGGGTCGGTCAGCACCCGCACCCCGGAGTCCTCGACCGTCACAGTGGCGTGCCCCCACCAGGTGACCTCCACCGGCATCGATGACCTCCCGTCCCGTCGCTCTCTCCCGATCCTCCACCATGCACCCGCAAGCAGGGGCCGGGTGCCCGAACGGCTCGCGGAGCCCGAGCGGTGGCCGCTCGTCCCTCCGACGGTCTGTGACACGCTGGCCGCACGCCCGCGCAGCCGGCGTGGGCCGAGCGTGTGAGGTGGCAGGACGTGCGGACGGCGAGGTGGCGGAGCCTGAGCGGCGCGTTGCTGCGCGTGCTCGCCGTCTGGGTGGTTTCCAGCCTCACCCTGCTCGCCCTCGCCGCGCTGCTGCCCGACTTCCGGCTGCAGTCCCCGGGCGGTGACAGCGTCACCCGCACCTTCGTTACCGCCGCTCTCGGTGCCGGAGCGTTCGGCCTGCTCAGCGCGCTGGTCTGGCCGCTGCTCGTGCGTGCCCTGCTGCTGGTGCCGGCCCTCGTGCTCGGGCTGCTGGTCTTCTTCCTCAACGGCTCCCTCCTGCTGCTCGCTCTCGGCCTGATCCCCGAGGGGCGCGGACAGGCCGCGCCGGAGACCGCCGTGATCGTCGCGGCAGTGATGTCCGCGACCTCCTCCGCGACGTCCGCCTTCCTCGCGCTGCGCAACGACGAGGCCTACCGCCGACGGCTGGTGCGGCTCGCCGGGCGCCGCCTGCGCCGAGCCGGCCCGGCCCGGCGCCCGAGGACCCCCGGCACGGTCTTCCTCCAGCTCGACGGCCTGGGCCACGACCTGCTCCGCGAGGCCATCAGCGGCGACCGGCCGCTGATGGAGACCGTCGCCCGCTGGGCCGGCAGCAGCCACCGGCTCACCCCCTGGCGCACCGACTGGTCCAGCCAGACCGGCGCCAGCCAGCTCGCCCTCCTGCACGGCAGCAACGACGACCTGCCCGCCTTCCGCTGGTACGAGAAGGAGACCGGCGAACTCCTCGTCTGCAACCGGCCCACCGGCGCCGCCGAACTCCAGCGGCGCGCCATCGAGCGCACCGGGTACGGCGGCCTGCTCGCCTTCGACGGCGCCAGCCGCGGCAACCTCTTCAGCGGCGGCGCCGACCAGGTCGCCCTGGTGATGTCGGTGGCGGCCCGCCGGGGCAGGCACAACCGCTCCCGGGCCGGCTACTTCGCGTACTTCTCCGACCCGGCCAACGCCACCCGCACCGCTGTCTCCTTCGTCGCCGAGGTGGTCCGCGAGATCGTCCAGTCGCTGCGCGCCCGCTTCCGCCATGAGCTGCCCAGGGTCAAGCGCGGCGGCCTCTACCCCGTCATCCGGGCCTTCGCGACCGTCGTCGAACGCGATGTGGTGGTGGCCGCCGTCGTCGGCGACCTGCTCGCCGGCCGCAGCGCGGTCTACGCCGACCTCGTCGCCTACGACGAGGTCGCGCACCACTCCGGGCCGGGCCACCGCGACACCCACCAGGTGCTGCGCAGCCTCGACCGGTCGATCGCGCTGATCGGCGCCGCCGCCCGGTACGCGCCGCGCCCGTACCGCATCGTGCTGCTCTCCGACCACGGCCAGAGCCACGGCGCGACCTTCCTGGAGTGCTACGGGCTGAGCCTGGGCGACCTCGTACGCGCAGGGTGCGGGCTGCCGGTGTCACGGCGTGTGGGGCGCACCCCGAGCGGCGCCGAGGCGAGGGAGGCGGCGCGCGCCGCCCTGCACCGGCCGGAGGAGACCGAGGGGCACAGCTCCACCCGCCCGATCGTGCTGGCCTCCGGGAATCTGGGTCTTGTGTCCTTCCCCGACGTGCCCGGCCGGATCACCCGGGAGGAGCTGGACCGCCGCCACCCCGCGCTGCTCCCCACCCTCGCCAACCACCCCGGGATCGGCTTCGTCCTCGTGCGTTCCGCGAAGCACGGAGCGGTGGTGCTCGGCCCCGCGGGCACCGAGCACCACCTCGACACCGGGCACGTCGTGGGCGCCGATCCGCTGGCGCCGTTCGGGGAGGGCGCGGCCGACGCGGTGCGCCGCACCGACCGTTTCCGCCACACCGCCGACCTCATGGTCAACTCCGCCCACGATCCGGTGACCGGGGCGGTGCACGCCTTCGAGGAGCAGATCGGCTCGCACGGCGGACTGGGCGGCGCCCAGAGCCACCCGTTCCTGCTGTGGCCGCTGGAGCTGACCGCACCGACCGCCGACGAGGAGCCGCTCGTCGGCGCGGAGCACGTCCACCGGGTGCTGCGGCGCTGGCTGGTGGAGGCCGACGGGCCGCAGCTGCCGGTCACGACGGGGCCGGGCACGCCACAGCCCGGCACGGCATCCCCGGCGGACGATCCCAGGTCACGGGTCGCGTCAGGTGGGAGGGGTCAACAGCCCCCGGCCACCGATGGTGCGGACGAACTGCGGCGCGCGGTGACTCCACCCGAAGGTTTTTCACCCGAGAGCCACACTCCACAGGACAAAACCCGCTGATTTTGGCCGACGGCCGCCGTTCGCCGACGATAATCAACCGCCCGGCAATCCCGGGTGCACCGCGTACGACGAGAGGCCACCACGCCATGCACGACCGGCACACCCGCCGCTTCGGTCTCGGAACCGCCACCGCCCTGGTGATGGGCAACATCATCGGCGGCGGCATCTTCCTGCTGCCCGCCTCGGTGGCCCCCTTCGGCACCGTCAGCCTGGTCGCCTTCGGCGTGCTGACGATCGGCGCCCTCGCTCTCGCCCTGGTCTTCGGACGGCTGGCCGAGCGCCACCCGGACACCGGTGGGCCCTACGTCTACGCGCGCGAGGCGTTCGGCGACTTCGCCGGCTTCCTCTCCGCCTGGTCCTACTGGACCATGACCTGGGTCAGCAACGCGGCGCTCGCGGTCGCCGCGGTCGGCTACGTCCACGTCCTCGTCCCCGGACACGAGTCCGGCGGTATCGACCTCGCGGTGGCGCTGTGCGCACTGTGGCTGCCGGCGCTGTCGAACTTCGCGGGCACCCGCTACGTCGGCGCCGTCCAGATGGTCTCCACCGTCCTGAAGTTCGTCCCGCTGCTCTTCATCGCCGTCGTCGGCCTGTTCTTCTTCGACCCGGACAACCTCGGCTCGTTCCACGAGGGCGGCGGCAGCGCCGTCGGCGGAATGTCCGCGGCGGCCGCGATACTGCTCTACAGCTACGTCGGGGTGGAGTCCGCCGCGATGAGCGCCGGCGAGGTCCGCGACCCGGAGCGGAACGTCGGCCGCGCCACCGTCCTGGGCACCATCGGCGCCGCCGTCGTCTACCTGCTCGGCACCCTCGCCGTGTTCGGCACCGTCTCCCACGACAAGCTGGTGGAGTCCAAGGCGCCGTTCTCGGACGCCGTGAACGCGATGTTCGGCGGACAGTGGGGCGGCACCCTCGTCGCCGGCGCGGCGGTCGTCTCGATCATCGGCGCGCTCAACGGCTGGACGCTGATGAGTGCCCAGTCTCCGTACGCCGCCGCCAAGGACGGCCTGTTCCCGGCGGCCTTCCTGACCAAGCGGCGCGGCGTGCCGACCTTCGGCGTCCTGACGGCCGCCCTGCTCGCCACCGCCCTCACGGTGATCAACTACCTGGCCGGCACCGGTGGCGTCTTCGAGATCCTGGTGCTGATCACCACCTTCTCGGCCACCGTCCCGTATCTGCTCGCCGCCGGCGCCCAGATCTACTTCCTGCTCACCGGCCGCCGCGACCGGGTCCGCCCGGCCCGCTTCGCCCGCGACCTGACCCTGGCGCTGGCCGCGTTCGGCTTCACCTTCTGGCTCGTCGCGGGCGCCGGCTACGCCGCCATCTACCAGGGCGTGCTGTTCCTCTTCGCCGGGATCCTGGTCTACGCGTGGATGGCGGCCCGACGCACGGGCCGGCAGCCGACGCCGACCGAGGCGCCGAAGACTGCCGACAAGGCCGTGGACGCGGTCTCCGACGAGTCCGGCCGGCCGGAGCAGCCCGCGGCGCCCGCCGCCGTGGCGGCCGCGCCGGCCGAGGGTCCGTCGGCGGCAACGGACGCCCGGTAGGCACTGCCCCCTCGGGGCGAACGGAAGACGGGACGAGGCCCATCCACGCCCCGGCCGTCCCCGCTGCCCCCGCACGTCCCCGGCATCACCTCTTGCGTGAGACGGCACCACGCGGGGGCACAGGCAGACGGCGAGGAAACGGGTTGGGGGAGCTGGGACTGCTCCGCCAACCGTCCGTGACTGTCGAGACAGCCCGCCTGGATGCGTCTCCGGTGGCTCCCCCCTTTGGCTACCGACCACTCCTCGGCGGCTCCCAGGCAGACGCCGAGGGATCCCTCAAGGTCTGTGTTCATCGGCCCACCTGCAGCACGATGCTTCTCTGGGGCACCGTCAGGCACCGCATCAGTTCGTTGTGTCAGTTCTGGAGCCCGGTGGCTTCTTGCCGTGTCGACCGGCCCTGACGCTCTCTCGCATAAGGGGAGCGGGGGCGCGCGACCCGCCCTCGCGTCTGGCCCGCGGGCAATACCGCCCGACACCCGGTTGGACCTCGCCGCCTCGTCCCAGGACAGCGACGTCGCTACGTTCGCCGTGCACCCTGGTCATGTGCGCGCAGGGCTGCGGTGCACTGACCAGGGAGTGGTGCGCCGCAGTCCACCACACAGAGGACGCCGTGCCCGGCGATGCGCGCCAGCGGTCAAGATCGAAAACACTTGCCGACGTGTCCGCCGAAGGGAATACCATGGCCCAATTCGAGATCTTCGCGAACGACTTCGCGCCCATGCGCACCTTCTACGAGTCCGTCTTCGGGTGGACCTTCGTCCGGAACGGGAGTCGCTGGGCGATCAGCACCGGCGACCAGGGCCCAGGAATCGACGGCAGCATGGTGGAACTCACGGAAAAGATCACCATCGGCACCCCCGGGTGCACTCTCCGCATGGTGGTCAGCGATGCTCAGGAGACGTATGGGGCCGTCTTTGTACACGGTGGCAAGATGCAGTCTTCCCCGCTGCCGGTGCCCGACGTCGGCCTTTTGGCTTTCGGCGAGGACCCGGACGGCAATGTCTTCGAAGTGGTCCAGTTGGTGCCGGATGAGCCGCCTTACCAGGCCTGACGTCACCAGATCCCCCTTGGTGTCGCCTGACTTGTCAAGCGTCGTGCGCCACGGTGGAGCCCACCCCTGACAACGACGCCCAGAAGACGAACGGCCCTGCAGGCGAGGGGCCGCTTCCATAGGGGGCTGCGATGCACGTTCGTCTCCGACCTGCACCGCAGCCGCGCCCGCTGCCCCCACCGCCATTACCTCTCGCGTAATCGACCGCCGCTCCCCGCCCCGGCAGGGTGAGGGCATCGGTTCACGGGCCGGCGCACTCCGGCTCGTGGATCGGTTTCCGTCAGCCGTCCCATCCGGACATCCAAGGAGCGTGTCATGACGCAGCACGAGCAGCAGGCCGGTCGTCCGTCCGCCGAACCGTCCCGTTACGCGGACGCCGTCGCGCGGTACTTCGAGGCGTGGAACGCGACCGAAGAGGACGCCCTGGGCAAGGCGGTCGTCGGGGCCTTCACCGAGGAGGGGCGTTACACCGATCCGCTGGCGGACGTGGCCGGCCACGAGGGGATCGCGGCGGTGATCGCGGGCGCGCACGAGCAGTTCCCGGGGTTCGTCTTCCGGCCGCTGGGCGACGTCGAGGGCCATCACGACATCGCGCGCTTCGGATGGGAACTCGTCGCGGTCGCGGACGGCAGTGCGCCGGTCGCGGGCTTCGATGTGGTGCGGCTGGCCGAGGACGGCCGGATCCGCTCCGTTCTCGGGTTCCTCGACCGGGTACCGGCAGCCTGAGCCCCACGGGCCGGTGGGCAGCGGTGGAGCCGCCCGGCGCTCCCTACAGCGACCAGGTACGGAGCGCGGCGGCTGTCTGCGGATCGGCCGGGAGGAAGGTTTCCACGGCGAGTTCGGAGACCGTGACATCCATGGGGGTGTTGAAGGTCGCGAGGGTGGAGATGAAGGACAGCACCGCGCCCCGGTGCTCGATCCTCAGGGGGAGCGCGAACGGCGGGTGCTCCCCGAGGGCCGCCGCCTCCCGGCCGCCGTCGGGCAGTGGATAGCCGCGCACCTCGTCGTGGAGCGCCCGCAGCGGTGCGGAGCGCAGCAGGGCGAGCTGCCGTTCCATCTGTGCGAAGAGGTGGGCGCGCCATTCCAGGAAATTGCGGATACGCGGTGCCAGCCCTCGCGGGTGGAGGGTGATCCGCATGGCGTTCAGGGGCGGACGCAGCAAGGACGCGTCGACGCCCTCCAGGAGCACGGCGATCCCCCGATTCGCGGCCTGCACGTCGTACGTGCCGTCCATCACCAGCGCGGGGAACGGCTCGTATGCGGTCAGCATCCGTTCCATGCCCGTGCGCAGGGCTTCCATCGACGGGTCGTCCATGGGGGTCTCGGGGAAGCGTGGCGCGTAACC
Source organism: Streptomyces sp. NPDC048248 (assembly GCF_043201875.1). NCBI lineage: Bacteria > Bacillati > Actinomycetota > Actinomycetes > Kitasatosporales > Streptomycetaceae > Streptomyces > Streptomyces sp. NPDC048248. Next base: position 545,882 of record NZ_JBICZL010000002.1, on the reverse strand, counting down.
GGCCGCGACCAGCAAGGCGTTGCGCTCACGGACCGGGACGTCGAGGTGTTCGGCGAGCCGGAGCACCAGTTCCGCGCTGGGGCGGGAGCGGCCCGTCTCGATGAAGCTGATGTGCCGCGCCGAGGAGTCGGCGCGCAGTGCCAGCTCCAGCTGGCTGATGCGGCGGCGATCGCGCCAGGCGCGCAACAGGGCTCCCACGCCCGTGGTCTTCGTCGAGAGCGCCGCGGCAGTCGTCATGGGAGGGACCGTACTGGACGGAGTCCCGCAGGGGCGCGCGTGATGCGCCTCCGCCCCGAGGCACCGGCGCCGGCACCGGGGGCGCCTGTGCCGGAGTCGTCCCTCGTGTCTCGCCGCGATGGGCCTGCCGGCGTGCCAGGCTGAAGCCGCCGCAGGAGCTGCGGCAGGCACCGGCACACAGCGGAGAGGCGAGCGCCATGACAGCTCAAGGGCAACCGCTCGGCGAAGAGGAGATCCAGGAGCGTCTGGCGCAGCTGCCGGGCTGGTCCGTCGAGGACGACCTGCTGCGCCGCAGCTACTCCTTCGACGAGAACTTCGCGGCGGCCGCGGCGCTGCTGCATGTCGCGGCGATCCAGGAGGAACTGGGCCATCACGCCGTCCTCACGCTCAGCTACCAGCAGCTGCGCGTGGCGGTGAACACGCACAGCGCGGGCGGCCGGGTCACCGACCTCGACTTCGACCTCGCGCGCCGCGTCGAGAAGATCGCCCCCGGCCACGGAGCGCGCTGACCGCCGGGCGGGCGCCAGGGTCGGGCCAGCCGCCTCGCGTCGGGCTGCCGTCAGCGGTTCTCGGGAAACTCCATGGGCCGCCTCGCGCGGGCCAGTTCGGCGTTGAACTGGGCGCCGGACAGCAGCGACAGGTGGGAGAACCAGAGCCAGATCAGGAAGACCACCGGGCCCGCGAGCGAACCGTAGAGCCGGTTGAAGGTGCCCACGTAGGAGGCGTAGATCGCGAAGGCCGCCGAGGACACCAGCCACATCAGTACGGACACCAGTCCGCCGGGCGCCGCCCGTCGCACACCGCGGGAACGGGGCGGCCCGGACCGGAAGAGCACCATCACCAGCACGATGGCGAGCAGCAGCAACAGGGGCCACTTCAGAATGTTCCAGGTGGCCTCGCCCGCCGTGCCCAGTCCGAGCGCCCGGCCGAGTGCGCTCGCGATCGGCCCGCTCACCAGCAGCGCCACCGCGCTGATGATCAGCAGCGCCATGAGCAGCAGCGCCGTCGCGAGGATGCGCGGCGCCTTGCGCCACGGCGGGCGGTCGTCCTTCGTACGGTGCATGGCGTGCAGGGCCCGCCGGAACACCGCGAGATAGCTGCACGACGACCACAGGGCGCTGATCATGGCGCCGCCCACCACCACCCACGCGGCAGCGCGCTGATGGGCCATGGTCACCAGCGCACGGCGCACGGTCGGACCGGAGTCGGCCGGGGCGAGGGAGGTCAGGTGGTTGATGAGTTGCTCGGTGGCCGGGGGATCGGCCAGCCCGATCAGGGACACCGTGACGATCAGCGCGGGCAGCAGCGCCAGGACCGAGTAATAGGTCAGGCTCGCCGCCCAGTCCGTCACATCGTCGTTCCAGACGGACACCGGCGTCCGGCGCAGCGCGGTGCGGCACTGGGCCCAGGTGGGCAGGGTCGAAGGCGGCGTGTCGGGCTGCTCGGGTCCGGCGGGCCGGGGGGCGTCAGCGGACACGAAGGTCTCCTGGAGCCGGGGTGCGCAGCAGTGGCTCTTCGACCTGCCGGTTCGGCCCGGAGCCGCGCCGCGCTGCCGCCGACGCCGGCTCACGGCGCGTCGGCAAGCCGCGGGCGGGCACGCGCCCCGCCCTCGCTGCCGATCCCGTCGGAGCCCGCCGTGTCCGGCCCGGCCCGCGGCGCACACCGCTCCCACCCATGTCCACTTCGTCCTCTCCTGCGAGCCGGTTCACCGCGACCGGCCCATTTCCCCGCGCTCAAGGGTGGCGTGCCCTGCGCTCCGTGCCGTCGGCGTACGGCGGTGGTGCCGCCGGTGCGCCTTCACTCTCGGCCGTCAGGCCGGTACCGCCATCATCCCTCGCGCCGGTGCCCCGCCCACGCTCGCCCCTCCCGTGCCCCTCGGCTCCCGGGCCCCTCCGCCGGGACGCGTCTCACGGAGTGGGGCACACCAGCGGCGCGATGCGTACGACCAACCGCGGCGGGCGGGTGAGGCCGAGCCGGTCCCGATGGGCTGCGAGCGCGGCGACCAGCGTCTCGCGGGCCTCGGCGGGGTCGCCGAAGGCCAGTACCGCCCGCACGACGGCCCGCCGCCGGTGGACACGCACGCGGACGCCGGCCACCCCGGGGACCCGTAGGGCCGTGTCGCGCAGCACGCTGCCGACGCCGCGCCGGTCCAGCGACGCGCGTACCCCGGGGATCAGCGGACGCCTCGTCAGCTCCCGGTGGGTGCCGGGTATGAGGGCCGTGACCACCATGGCCGCTCCGGCCAGCGCGAGGAGCACGACGCCGCCGATCGCCCAACCGTCCGTGGCCCCCAGGGCGAGGTGCCCGGTCCACGTGCTGATCCGGGTGGGCAGCTCACGCGACAGCAGAACGGCCGCAGCGGGTCCGAGCAGCACGGCACAGCCCAGCAGCCCGAGGCCCACCGGCCACGCCGCGGAGCGGTGGCGCTCCACCCCTCGTATGCCTGCGTCCGCCGCCTGCCCCCTGCTCCTACGCCACATCGCAGCCCGCCTCCGTAGTCGTCTTCCTCGCCAACCGCCGCTTCACGTGCCCCACCGTCCCACGGTCCCGCCGCATCACCGACCGATCTCCCGGATCGGCACGGTTCGCCCGGCCGCATGATGCCGGATGGTATGACGTGACCGCCTCTGGAGCCGCATGGCGGGGGAGCGAAGAGACGGGCCGATGCCGCGGGCCCGCGTCGCCGCAGGGTGGCCGGAGTATCTGCCCCAGCACCGCCCCGGTAAACGGCATCGGACACCTGGCCGCACACCGTCTTCCGGGGCACCCGCACCGGCGGCCGGCGGCGGACCGCCCCTATGCGGCCCGCGGATGTGCGTGACCGCGTCCGACATGACCGGCTCGCCCGTTTCCCGTCGGTGAGGGCGTCGATCGGAGGACGATCTTCCGGAGCACGCCAATCCGTTCGCCCCTCGGCTCCGAATAGCCGGTGAAGGGGCGGCGTACCGGGCGCCGCTCACCGGCGTGAGGAGGGCCAGGGATGCGGCAGCGCAGCGTCGCGGTGATCGGCGGTGGAGTGGCGGGACTGACCGCCGCGTATGTCCTGAGCACCGCACGCGACGTCACGCTCTACGAAGCGGACGGCCGGCTCGGCGGACACGCCCACACCCACGATGTCCGCACCCCCGACGGCCGGGTGGTGCCCGTCGACAGCGGCTTCATCGTGCACAACCGCCGCACCTACCCCCATCTGCTGCGCCTCTTCGACGAGTTGGACGTGCCGACGCAGGAGTCGGAGATGAGCATGTCCGTGCGATGCGAGGGCTGCGGGCTGGAGTACGCGGGCGCCCGCGGCCCCGCCGGGCTGTTCGCCCGGCCGGGCAACGCGCTGCGCCCGCGCTATCTGCGGATGCTGGCCGAGATCGCCGCCTTCCGCCGTGCGGCACGCGCTCTGCTGGCCACCGCGGCGACGGACGCCCGGGACGGTACGCGGATGCGTACCGCGGCGCCCGGACCTCCGGCGGGCGGCACCGACATGGCCACGGAGCCGCACGAGGCTCCCGACCCCACCCTCGGCGAATTCCTGCGGCGCGGCCGGTTCTCCGCGTACTTCACCGCCCACTTCATGACCCCGCTGGTCTCCGCGGTCTGGTCCTGCGGCCCGGCCACCGCCCTGCGCTGCCCCGCCCGGTACTTGTTCCGCTTCCTCGACCACCACGGCATGCTGGCCGTCGGCGGCCCCCCCACCTGGCGCACCGTCACCGGCGGCTCGCGCACCTACGTCGACCGGGTCGCCAAGCAGCTGCACGCCGTCCGGACGGGTACGCCCGTGCGGGCCGTGCGCCGGGTGGCCGCGGCCGGTGGCGCCCCGGCCGGCGTCGTGGTCGTCGCGGAGGACGGCGGCGTCGACCGCCACGAGGCCGCCGTGATCGCCGTGCATCCCGACCAGGCCCTCCGGCTGCTGCCCGACGCCACCGACACCGAGCGCGAGGTGCTCGGCGCCTTCACCTACTCCCGCAACCCCACGCTCCTGCACACCGACACCGCGCCCCTGCCGCGCCGTGGGGGCGCCGCCGCCTCCTGGAACCACCTGATGCCGTCGTGCTCCGCGGACGCCGGCCAGGTGCTGGTCAGCTACCACATGAACCGGTTGCAGCGGCTGGAAGCTGCCGAGGACTACGTCGTCACCCGCAACCCCGCCGAGCGGGTGGACCCGGCGAAGGTCTGGCCCGCATGGTCTACGAACACCCCGTGTTCACCCCGGAGTCGGTGGCGGCCCAGGCGCGCCTGCCGGCCCTCGACGACACCGTCATCGCCTTCGCCGGCGCGTATCACGGCTGGGGTTTCCACGAGGACGGCGCGCGCTCCGGGGTGATGGCCGCGGCCAGGCTCGGGGTGCGGTGGTGAGCCCCGGGAGGCTCGGGACTCCCGTGCGCCGCCGGAGCCGAGGGGGACTTCGGGGCGTGTGCAGCTGGTCTCCTACCTGCTGTCCGGCGCGGCGGAGGGATCGGACGTGGGACGGCGCGCGCTGACCGTTGCTCTGACTCTCCGCTGGGGACTGCGGCTTGCCGGGCACATCGCCCGGCGCGGCCGCGGCGAGGATCCCCGCTACGTCCGGAAGCTGGGCAGCCGTCGGCGACCATCAGCTCGCGCGCTTCAAGGCCGCGGCGAACAAGGACCGGATCATGGACCTGGGTCTGTAGGCCTGGACCCGGCACCCCAACTACGTCGGTGACTTCTGCGTCTGGTGGGGCTCTATCTGCTCGCCTGCGAACAGTGGAAGGCCGCGGCGGTCGCCGCCGTCGTACCGCTGGTGATGACCGCCCTGCTGACCGTCGGCAGCGGAAGGCGCCTGCTGGGGGCCCATAGGGTAGGGCCGACCGGCCCGGCTTCGCCGCGTACCGGGACCGCACCAGTGGGTTCTTCCCGGCGCCGCCGCGGCGTGGTGGCGCGGGAGGACGCTGACCGCCCGTTGCCGGATGCCGTACGCGCGCCGGGCCGTTGCCGCGGCCCGGTCCAGGATCGGGCGTCCCTTGCTCCCCCAAGGGACGCCCCCGCCCTACACCCTGGAGAATTCCATCAGGGCGATCGGCTTCGTCGTGGGTTGCGGCGAACCGCCGGCCGGCTCGACGGTGACGCCCATCCCCGATGCCCCGTCCACGGCCCCGTCCATCAGCACCGCCGCGTCCGCGCGCCCGGGGTCGAGCAGACCGGCGGGCCGCATCGTGCCCCCGTCGTTGAACCACAGTTGGTAGACCCTGCCCTCCGCAGGGCGCGGCAGGCCGGACACCAGGAAGGCGGCACGGTTCCGGCCGGGGGAGACCACCACCGTGCCGGTGCCGGCATCGCCGACCTTCCCGTTCGTCACCACCGCGTCCGGGGCGGTCAGCACCCGGGCCACCGACTCGGCACGCTGCTCGATGCGTTGGGCCTGCGCACGGGCGTTCTCCGCCTGGTCGTGCTGCCACACGGCGACACCACCGAACGCGGCGGCCGCGGCGAGGCACGCCGCGAGGGCCCACCGCGGCAGGCGGCGCGCACGGGGCGCCGGGCCCGCGGCCCTACGGCCCCCACGCGCCACCCTCGGCGGCTCCTGGCGGACCGCGGAGATCCGGTGCAGCACCCGTTCCTTCATCTCGGGTGGCGGCACCACTGCCATCGCGCGCCCCAACCGCTCCGCGGTCGCGGCGAGTTCCCGCACCTCGTGGGCGCAGGCTTCGCAGACCAGCAGATGCCGCTCGAACTCGCGGGCCTCTTCCTCGGGCAGCGCGTTGACGGCGTACGCGCCCGTCAGCGTGTGCAGGTCGGCGCCGGTCATACGCTCACTCCCAGGCAGTCACGGAGCCGGATCAAGCCGTCCCTCAGCCGCGTCTTGACCGTGCCGAGCGGCACGGTCAGCAGCCCCGCCACCTCGCGGTAGGTCAGGCCCTTGTAGTACGCGAGCGTGACGGACTGGCGCTGGAGTTCGGTGAGCGTACGCAGACAGCGGCGCACCTGCTCGCGCTCCAGCCGGTTCTCCACCTGCTCGGTCACCTCGTCGAACGCCGGGGTGTGGTCCAGCAGCGCCGCCCGGTGCTCCCGGTCGGCCGCCGCCTGCGCCGAACGCACCCGGTCGATCGCCCTGCGGTGGGCCAGTGTCAGGACCCAGTTGGTCGCCGAGCCCCGCTCGGGGCGGAAGCGCGCCGCGGTGCGCCACACCTCCACCAGGACCTCCTGCGCCACCTCCTCCGACTGCGCCGGATCCCGCAGGACCGACCGCACCAGCCCGAGCACCGGCCCGGCCAGGGCGTCGTACACGGGCCCGAAAGCCCCCTGGTCGCCACGGGCCACCTGCCCCAGCAGCTCCTCCAGGTCGGGCCCGCGCCGAGCCGGCCCACCGATCCATACGGGTTCTCTCACCGAGCCGTCCTCCTGAATGCCGTCTGCGCCGTCCGTCCCTCCGCGCGCGGGTGACGCCGCCGAGGTCCTTGCCATGATTCGGAGCGGGCAGGTGGATGGATGGGCCGGTTGGCGGTTTTCTCTCCAAAGGCGCAAAGATTTGGGCAGCACGGCCCGACCCGGGGGCAGGAGAAGCCCGCGGCCGCTGCGAGGAGACGGTCCGGACGAGGCCGCGGGAGATACGGGCGTCAGGCGAAGGGCAGGCCGCGCCACGGGGAGCCGGGGTCCTGCGTGAGGACTCGGTGGATGTGCACGGTCTCGGCGTACTGCGGCCCGAACCAGCCGTTGTCGAACGCCAGCATCCGACCCAGCGCGTAGCCCGCGGCGAACTCCTCCCACGAGGAGTACACCTCCCTGGCCTGCGCGCCGGCCCGCTGTACGGCCTGCTCGGCACGCTGCGGGTCGCACAGCCGCGCGCCCAGGCCCCAGCGGACGAGATTCACCGCGTGCGCGTGGTCGAGCGCGACGAGCGAGACCACCTGGCCGTCGGGGGGCAGCAGCCCGTCGGCGCGGAACCGCTCCTCGTACCGGCCCACCAGCTCGGGGATCCCGGGCGAAGCGGCGTCCTCGGACGCGGCCCCCGCCTCGTCGCCCCGGCTGCCGGCACGGGCACGCAGCGCGGCCTCGGTGTCCGCGGGGACGAACCCGCCGCCGAGCAGCTGCTCAAGCCGCTGCTGCCAACCCGTCGGATCGGTCACCGACCACTGTGTGCGCAGGGTTTCCGCGTCCGTGGCGTGGTCGAGGAAAGCCGTACCGAGCTCGTTCCACGGCACGCTGTGGTGCACCGCGAGGGGCGCGCCGCAGGCCAGCCCCTGTGCGGTCGGACCGTGCAGGGGAGCGCCGAAGTGGGTGGCGAGCAGCCCGCCGGGCCGCACGCCCACCTGCCCGCGGATGCGCATCCAGCCGGCGCGGTGGGCTGCCGAGGCGCCCAGATACGCGGCGCACGGCGTACCGGGGTTGACCGCGAGCTGCCACTTGTCGTTGGGCCAGTCCTGCGCGAGGTCCTCGACCGACACCCGGTCGAAAAACTGCTGTGGCTGCCAGGGCGGCAGCATGCCGCGCGTCAGGACGGGAATGCACTTGCTGCCCGTCGTGGGGTCGTCGTAGACGGGCAGCGGGTCCTGACCCTGCTGCGGCACCGCCAGATACAGATCCTCACCTGCGATCGCCGCGACCTGTCCGTCCCGGTCACCACGCGCCGTCGCTTCGCACAGTCGCCGCTCCGTATCGGTCGGCGGCATCCATCCCGGAGTACCCACAGCCAGACCCTACGGTGAGCCGGCAGTCCGGCGGGAATCGGGGGGACGTTGCCGAACCGGCAAGGAAACTTGCCCCAGAACGACCCGTATCGGAGGCTCGGCCCCATGAGCAATCACCCCCACCCCGGACACGGGCAGGCCGCCCCATCCCACGCGCGCACCCACCGCCCGGCGGGCGGCAACGCCCCCGCGGCACATACGCACGCCTCCGAAGACGCGCTGGTGGACTGGGAGACCCTCGGTCCCTTCCTGGAACGCGGCGCCGAGCTGCACACACCGCTCCACGAGCAGGCGGCGGCCTGGCTGCGCGAGCTGTTGACCGTCGCCGACGGCACCGGCCCCGACGCCGTGCGGCGGGTCCTCGACGTGGGCAGCGGGCCGGGCGTCGTGACCTGTCTCCTGGCGCGGGCCTTCCCCGACGCCGAGGTGGTCGCGGTGGACGCCACCGAGGGGCTCCTGGAGCGTGCCCGTGCCCGCGCCGAACGCCTCGGGCTGGCCGGCCGGGTGCGCACGCATCTCGCCGAGGTCCCCGACGGGCTCGACGCGCTCGGCGGGGCGGACCTCATCTGGTCCAGCAAGGCCCTGCACCACGTCGGTGACCAGCGGGCCGCGGTCGCCGCCCTCGCCGGACATCTGCGGCCCGGCGGTCTGCTGGCCGTCTCCGAGGGCGGTCTGTCCCCGCGTTTCCTGCCGCGCGACATCGGCATCGGCCGACCGGGGTTGCAGGCACGCCTCGACGCCGTCGCTGAGGAGTGGTTCACGCAGATGCGGGCGGAGCTGCCCGACGCCGCCGTCGAGGTGGAGGACTGGCCGGCCTTCCTCGCGGACGCGGGCCTGCGTGCGCCTCTGACCCGCAGCTTCCTGCTGGACCTGCCGGCTCCGCTCTCCGGCGCCGCGCGGGAGTTCATTTCGGCCAATCTCACCCGTAGCAGTGAGGCGTTCGCCGAGCGCCTGGACGCGGACGACCTCGGCGTCCTCGCCCGGCTCATCGACCCGGAGGACCCCGCGGGCGTCACCCGCCGCCCCGACATCTTCCTCCTGGCAGTCCAGACCGTGCACACGGCCCGGGCACAGTAACGGCGCGGCTCCCGCCGGGGCCGGACACCGAACAGCGCCGCCCGGCACGGCCGGGCGGCGCTGGGGGTGGTGCGGGTCAGGCCACGTCGAAGGTGGCCGGGTCCGGGCCCAGCCGGTTGCCGGCGTCGAGGCCGGCGACGGCCGCGAGGTCGGCGTCGTCCAGCGTGAAGTCGAAGACGTCGAGGTTCTCCTTGATCCGGGACGGGGTCACGGACTTGGGGATGACGACGTTGCCCAGCTGGAGGTGCCAGCGCAGGACGACCTGGGCGGGCGTCTTGCCGTGCTTCGCTGCGAGCTCGGCGATCGTCGGGTCCGCCAGCAGACCCTTGCCCTGGCCCAGCGGCGACCAGGCCTCGGTGGCGATGCCGTGCCGGGCGTGGAAGGCACGCGACTCGGCCTGCTGGAACTGCGGGTGCAACTCGATCTGGTTCACGGTCGGGACGACGGAAGTCTCCCCCAGCAGCCGCTCCAGGTGGGCGGGCTGGAAGTTGGAGACGCCGATGGACTTGGCGCGACCGTCCGCGAGGATCTTCTCGAACGCCTTGTACGTGTCGACGTACGCGTCCTTGGAGGGCAGCGGCCAGTGGATCAGATACAGATCCACGTACTCCAGGCCCAGCTTGCCGAGGGAGGTGTCGAAGGCGCGGAGGGTGGAGTCGTAACCCTGTTCCGCGTTCCAGAGCTTCGTCGTGACGAACAGTTCGTCACGCGCGATGCCGGAAGCGGCGAGGGCCTTCCCCGTGCCCTCTTCGTTGCCGTAGATCGCCGCGGTGTCGATGCTGCGGTAGCCGGCCTCCAGGGCATGACCGACGGAGGTGAACGCCTCGTCGTCGGGGATCTGCCAGACGCCGAAACCGAGCTGCGGCATCGCGATGCCGTTGTTGAGCGTGATGGAGGGGACCTTGCTCACGGGGGATTCGATCCTTACGTCGACTTTCGTGTTCCCCCGTGTCAACGATCATCGGCCGTGGCGCATTCCCGTGCATCTCCACGGGATACGGAAAATCCGGCGTCCGCATCTGTGTGCGAATGACCTCGGCCGGGGTTCGCGGCGGACGGCGGGGGCGGGCCCCGCCGTCCGCCGGGCCCGCCCTCAGGACCGGTACAGCGCGTCCACCTCGGCCGAGTACGCCGTCTCGATCGCCTTGCGCTTGAGCTTCAGGGACGGCGTCAGCAGCCCGTGTTCCTCGCTGAACTGGTGAGCCAGTATCCGGAACGTGCGGATCGACTCCGCCTGGGAGACCAGCGTGTTGGCGGCGACCACGGCGCGCCGGATCTCGGTCTCCAGGTCCGGGTCGCGCACCAGGTCGGTCGGCGGCAGTTCCGGCTTGCCGCGCATGGCCAGCCAGTGGGCGACCGCCTCGGGGTCCAGGGTCACCAGCGCGGCGACGAACGGCCGGTCGTTGCCCACGACGATGCACTGCGCCACCAGTGGATGCGCCCGTACCCGCTCCTCCAGGCCCACCGGCGAGACGGACTTGCCGCCGGAGGTGACCAGGATCTCCTTCTTCCGGCCGGTGATCGTCAGATAGCCGTCCTCGTCGAGGGCGCCCAGGTCACCGGTGGCGAACCAGCCGTCGTGCAACACCGCGTCGGTCGCCTTGGGGTCGTTGTGGTAGCCCTGGAAGACCTGGCCGCCGTACAGCCAGACCTCACTGTCCTCCGCGATGTGCACCGTGGTGCCGGGGACAGGGGTGCCGACGGTGCCGAAGCGGGTCCGCTCGGGCGGGTTGGCGGTGGCGGCCGCGGTGCTCTCCGTCAGGCCGTAGCCCTCGAAGATCCGCACTCCGGCGCCGGCGAAGAACAGCCCCAGACGGCGCTCCATCGCCGAGCCGCCGGACATCGCATGCCGCACCCGGCCGCCCATCGCCGTACGGACCTTGCTGTAGACGAGCTTGTCGAAGAGCTGATGCTGCATCCGCAGCGCGGCGCCCGGGCCCGGGCCGATGCCGAATGCCTTGTTCTCCTGCGCCTCGGCGTACCGCACCGCGATCTCGACGGCCTTGTCGAACGGTACCTCCTTGCCCTCCGCCTCCGCCTTCCGCCGGGACGCCGCGAACACCTTCTCGAAGATGTACGGCACCGCGAGGATGAAGGTGGGCTGGAAGGACTGCAGGTCCGGCAGGAGGGCGCGGGCGGCCAGCTCCGGCTGGTGGGCCAGTTTCACCTGCCCGCGGATGGCGGAGACCTGGACCATCCGCCCGAAGACATGCGCCAGCGGCAGGAAGAGCAGGGTCGCCGCCTCGTCGCCCGGCTTCGAGGTGAAGACCGTCTCGTAGCGCATGACCATGTTGTCGGCCTCGGCCATGAAGTTGGCGTGCGTGATGACGCAGCCCTTGGGACGGCCGGTGGTGCCCGAGGTGTAGATGATCGTCGCGACCGCGTCCGGGGTGACGGCCAGCCGGTGCCGGTGCACGACGTCGTCGTCGATGTGCGCCCCCGCGGCGGTCAGCTCCGCCACCGGGTCGGCGTCCAGCTGCCACAGCTTGCGCAGATGGGGGAGCCGGTCGATGACCGAGCCGATGGTCATCGCGTGGTCCTCGTGCTCGACCAGGCAGGCCGTGACGTCGGCGTCGTGCAGCATCCAGCAGACCTGCTCGGCCGACGACGTCGGATACAGCGGTACGGACTGGGCGCCCACGGACCACAGCGCGAAGTCGAACAGGGTCCACTCGTAGCGGGTGCGCGACATGATGCCCACCCGGTCGCCGAACCGGACGCCCTGCGCGAGCAGGCCCTTGGCAAGGGCGAGAACCTCGTCCCGGAAGTGTGCTGCGCTGACGTTCTGCCAGTTGCCGTCGTCGTCCTTACGGGCGAGCGCGACCCGCTCGGGCTCGGAGTCGGCGTGATCGAAGACGGCGTCCGCCAGCCCGCCGACCCGGGGCGCGGTCGCCAAAGGCGGGACGGTGAACTCGCGCAATGACCCAGCTCCTCGTGGTGCTCCTCACAGGGCCGCGACCGTACCCCACGGTGGCGGTCAGCGGGAGTCCCGTACCACGTCGCGAACGGACAGGAGCGGGAAGTGGCCAACGGCGAAATCGGGCTACTTCGGAGAAGCGTGGACATGATCCGGCTCGGTGGTCGTCGAACGATCACGGCATCGGGACGTTATCTGCACCAAATCTCTGCACGTGCCCGCCACGAACGGGTGACCTGCGACGGGGGCGCCCGGGGCGCATGTGCGCCGGGCCGCGCCTAGGGGAGGTGCAGCCGGTCGCCGCCGGCCAGGATCGCGTCGGCCAGCGCCTCCGCCGGGCCCCGCGCCGCCGCGTCGCGCTGCCCGTGGAGCAGGACGAAGTCCACCCCGCCCAGGTCCGGCAGCCCCGCGCGCGGCGGGATCCGCACCAGACCGGGCGGGATCATGCCGAGGGTGTGGGCCATGACGCCCAGACCCGCGCGGGTCGCGGCGATCAGCCCGTTCAGGCTCCCGCTGGTGCAGGCGATCCGCCACTCCCGGCCCTGGCGCTCCAGGGCCTCCAGCGCGCGGGCGCGGGTCAGCGCGGGCGGCGGGTAGACGACCAGCGGGACCGGCCGCTGCGGGTCGAGCCGCAGCCGTTCGGTACCGACCCAGACCAGCCGGTCGTGCCACACCAGCCGGCCGCGCGACTCCTGCGGGCGGCGTTTGGCGAGAACCAGATCAAGCCGGCCGGCCGCCAGCAGCTCGTGCAGCGTCCCCGACAGCTCGACCGTCAGCTCGAGATCGACTTCGGGATGCTCGCGCCGGAACCCCTCGAGGACCTCCGGCATCCGGGTCAGGACGAAGTCCTCCGAGGCACCGAACCGCAGCCTGCCGCGCAGCCGGGTGCCCGCGAAGAAGCCGGCCGCCCGCTCGTTCGCCTCCAGGATGGTGCGCGCGAAGCCGAGCATCGCCTCGCCGTCCTCGGTCAGCTCCACGGCGTGCGTATCCCGGACGAACAGCCGCCGCCCGGCCGCCTCCTCCAGCTTCCGTACGTGCTGGCTCACCGTCGACTGGCGCAGCCCCAGGCGGTGCGCGGCCTGCGTGAAGCTCAGGGTCTGCGCCACGGTGAGGAAGGTGCGCAGTTGGGAGGGCTCGAACACGGGGGCTCACCTCTTGGCCTGCGGGCACGGCGACTCGGGTACGCGAGTGCGTTCCCGACGGTCGTCAGAGCCGGGATCAACGATGGCCATCATCACGATACGGAATAACAGTCACCACGGTAAGAGGGGTTCCCGATTGCCGGTGCACGCGGCACGCTGGGCAGGTCACCGTCCACGCCGACGCCCATGAGCCGCCGAACGACCTGAAGAGAGACCATGCGCCGCCCTTCGCTCCGTCCACCCTCCTGGCTGCCCGTGGACGGCTACATCCTGGCTCTGGTGGGCACCATCGCGCTGGCCGCCGCACTGCCCGCCCGAGGGCCGGTCGCGACGGCGGCGGAAGGAACCTCGACGGGCGCCGTCGCCCTGCTGTTCTTCCTCTACGGCGCCCGGCTCTCCACCCACGAGGCGTTGGCGGGGCTGCGCCACTGGAGGCTCCACCTGACCGTCCTGGCCTGCACGTTCGTGATCTTCCCGTTGCTCGGCCTGGCGGCCCGCGGGCTCGTCCCGTACGTCCTGCCGCCCGCCCTCTACACCGGGCTGCTGTTCCTCTGCCTGGTGCCGTCCACCGTCCAGTCGTCGATCGCGTTCACCTCCCTGGCGCGCGGCAACGTGGCGGCGGCGATCTGCGCGGGCTCGTTCTCCAGCATCGTCGGCATCGTGGCCACTCCGCTGCTGGCGGCGCTCGTCCTGCGCAGTGGAGGCGCCGGGTTCTCGGCAGGCGCGCTGCTCTCCATCGGCTGCCAGCTCCTGCTGCCGTTCGTCGCCGGTCAGCTGCTGCGGCGCTGGATCGGCGGCTTCCTCACCCGGCACAAGAAGGTCCTCGGCTACGTCGACCGCTCCTCGATCCTGCTCGTCGTCTACACCGCGTTCAGCACCGGGATGGTCCAAGGCATCTGGCACCAGGTATCGCCGCTGCGCCTGCTGTGCCTGCTGGGCGTGGAGGCCGTGCTGCTCGCGGTGATGCTGACCGGCACCTCGTTCGGCTCGAAGAAGCTCGGATTCGCCCGCGAGGACCGGATCGCCATCACCTTCGCCGGTTCCAAGAAGAGCCTGGCGGCCGGCCTGCCCATGGCCAGCGTGCTCTTCGGCGCGCAGGCCGGACTGGCGGTGCTGCCGCTGATGCTGTTCCACCAGATGCAGCTGATGGTCTGCGCGGTCCTGGCGAAGCGGTACGCGCGATCCGGCGCGGAGGCCGTGGGCGAGGCCGAGGCGGCACAGGGCACCGACGCCCGCGCGACTGCCGGTGAGCAGACGGAGACGAAGGCCGGGGTCGTCATGGGCGGCGCCCGGCGATAGCGGCCGGTTGAGGACAGCGCGCAGCACTCGACGGCGTGCCGGAACGGGTGCGCCGACGGCCTGTGCCGACCTGCCCTTCGGCGCGCTGTCCTCGTCCGATGACCTGCTCGGTTCAGCTCTGCTCTCCTCCGCGCACCCTGTCCAGCGCCAGCCGGAAAACCGGGAGAGCGGAGCGGGGGACCTTGCCGGTGCGCAGGCCGGACAGCTCGGCGTCGGTCAGGGCGCGTCGGTAGACGCCCACCTCGTCCAGGGCGCCGGTGAACTGGGCGCGGCTGTCGGCCCTCTGACCCAGGTGTACGCCGAAGACCGAGCCGCGGCTGACCGTCCCCGGGACATCGGGCGCGGCGACGGGCGGCAGGGCGTCCACGGTCAGGAGGAGCCGGCCGCCGGTACGGCGCAGCGCCAGATGGTGCCAGCGGCCGTCGTTGTACGCCCCGTCGGTCGCGACCTGGGCCGTGGCGGCCGGCTTGGCGCCGTCAACGGCGGTGACCCGCGCGGTGATCCGCCCGCCCGCGGGATCGGCGCCGAGGGTGACCTGCGGTGACCTGCTGCCCACGCCGCCCATCCACAGCAGCGGCTGTTCGCCGGTCGCGGCGTCGTAACGGAACCACAGGGCGCAGGTGAAGTCGTGGGTGCCGAGGGGGAGCGAGGCGCGGTAGGGGAGGCGGACCGCGTCGTCCCTGCCGTCGAAGGACAGTGCGCGGCCGAGTACGCCGTCGGTGCTGCGGGCACCGCCCAGCACGAGGGCCGGCCGGGCGCCGGGTGCGCCGTCCCGCGTCGTCGGGTCCGGGGCGCGGCGCGGGCCGAGCCAGTCCTCGGTGAAGCGGGCGAAGCGGATCTCGTCGCGCGCGTCGACCGCGCCGCCCTCGTAGAGCAGGCCGGTGACCTCGGGGGAGACGGCGACCAGGTCGGAGTAGCCGGCCCAGTCGGTGGACACCCGGGCACCCCGGTCGACGCCCTCCCAGGTGCGGCCCTCGTCGTAGGAGGAGCGGATGGTCATCGTCCGGCGCCGGTCGGGGTCGGCGGGTGACGCGAGCAGGGTGCGGCTGCGTCCGCCGGCGGCCGCGGAGGCGGGCAGGCGCAGTGCCGAGCCCTGCACCATCGGGGTGTAGAGGTCGGGGATCGCGCGGAACGGGGCGGTGAAGGAAGCGCCGCCGTCGCGGCTGACGGCGTGGTCGCGGTGCCCCAGGTCCCTACCGTCCTGCTCGCGGCCGTTGACGTAGATCGAGCCGTCGGAGCGTTCCAGGAGCGTCATCTCGGACGGCTTCTGGCGGAAGGAGCCGTCCGCGGCGATCGGCCAGGTGTCCAGGGCACCGACCCGCCAGGAGCGGCCGCCGTCGTCGCTGTGGACCAGGGCCGCGTGGTTGGCGGTGACGCGTCCGTCCGCGTAGCTCTCGGCGTTGATGCCGAAGACCAGGCGGCCGGCGTGCCGGCCCCGGGCGAGCTGGATGCCGTGCACGGGCCCCGTCGCGTACCAGGAGTTCCACTGCGGGGGGCGGATGGTGGGGGTCAGGTCCCGGGGCGCGGACCAGGTCGCGCCGTCGTCGTCGCTGTACTGCAGGTGCGGGGTCCGGTCACAGGGGACGTCGCAGCTGCGGCCGTCGTCGCGGCCCTTGTTGTAGGTCTCGGCGAGGACGATGCGTCCGGTGCGGCGGTCCACGATGGGGGCGGGGTTGCCGTGGGTGTCGCCGTCGCCGTGGTTGATGATCTGGAGCGGCCCCCAGGTGCGGCCGCCGTCGGTGGAGCGCTTGAGGACGAGGTCGATATCGCCCGAGTCTCCGCAGTCGTGCGCCCGGCCCTCGGCGAACGCGAGGAGGGTGCCGCGTACGGACTTCACGATCGCCGGTATACGGAAGCAGGCGTACCCCTGCTCCTGCGCGGACTTGAAGAGGACCTGCTGATCGAACCCGCCCGCCGGGGAGGGTGCGGTGGACGCGGCGCTTCCTTCCGACGCCACGTCAGGCGCAGCCTGCGCGGGGGTTGCCGGGAGAAGGGTGAGGGCTGCGGCGGCAAGGGCGACCGCGGCGCGGTTTCGCCGGGGTCTGCTGCGGGGGCTGGGGTGTGCGCGGAGAACTGACGTCATGTCCGGCCTGCCCTTCGAGGCATCGGCGTCGGGTCATCAGGACATCCCACGTCCTAGGTGCGGTGCGACGGAACGTACTGCTGCGCGGGGGGCGCGACAAGGAGCGTGCGCCGGTTCTCAGCGCCGGGGCCGGAATTCACTCGCCCGGCTCGCAGCGGATGTGCCGGATGCGCCGCGTGAGCCTGTCGTGCCCGGCGCGGCGCACGCTGCGCAGGGGCCGGGTGCGCCGCCCGGCCCGTCGGTGACATGGCGTCACGGCACGAGCACCACCTTGCCTTGGTTGGCCCGTGCCTCGATGATCTCGTGCGCCTTCGCGGCGTCGGCCAGCGGCAGTTCGGCGTGAACGGCGGCCCGCACCCGCCCCGAACCGGCCAGCTCCCACAGCCGGGCCCGGTGCCGCCGGTACAGCTGCTGGTGGACGGAGACGAACCGCCGCATCGTCAGACCGGTGATGGTCTTGGAGCCGGCCAGCAGCTCGAACGCCGGGACCGTGCCGCCACCGGAGTTGAAGAAGATCAACCGTCCGCCGGGGGCGAGCGCGCCGAGCGCGCGCGGCAGCAGATCGCCGCCGACGCCGTCCAGGACGACGTCGACCGGCTCGCCCCAGGACTCCTGGTCGTAGGTGACGACCTCGTCGGCCCCCAGCCCGTACAGGAATTCGGCCTTGGCCGCCGAGCTGACGGCTGCCACCACCCGTGGCACGCCCTGGAGCTTGGCCAGTTGGACGGCGAGATGCCCGGTGGCGCCCGCCGCTCCGGTGATCAGTACGGACTCGGTGCCGGTGGGTGCGGCGGTGCTCAGCGCGGCGAGCGCGACGTGCCCCGGGCGCACCAGCGCCACCGCCTGCACCGCGCTCATGGCGTCGGGAATGTGTCCGGCCATGAAGGTGGGGGCGAGGGCGAGTTCGCCGTAGGCGCCGCTGAAGGTGAGCGAGGTGACGCGGTCGCCGACGGCGAAGCCGGTGACCTCCGGTCCGAGCGCGATGACCTCACCGGCGATCTCGTCGCCGGGCACGCAGGGCAGCGGGACGCCGCCGCCCTTGCCGTCGCCGCGCACCCGCCGCACGACCGGCAGCGTCACACCGATCGCCTCGGTGCGCACCAGGAGCTCGCCGGGGCCCGGCTCGGGCGCCTCGACCTCCTCGACACGCAGCGCTTCGGGGCCTCCGTAGGTATGGAATCGGACCTGGCGCACGGGCGGACACCTCCGGGTTCGTCGACCGGCCGGATCACCGGCGACATTCATTGGGTGCCCCAACGATAGACCCAAAGTCGTTGGGGGTTCCCATGGTTTTCGGATTTCTGTTGGGGAGCCCAATGAATTGTCGCTACCGTGGTCCCATGACCGACCTCCCCTACGCACCCAGCAGCATCCGGGCGCTCCCCAGCTGGCTGCTGGGCCGCGCAGCCGCCCGTGGCCACCGCCTCGTCGCCGAGGCGCTCGCCTCCGAGGGCCTGCGGATGATGCACCACGCCGTGCTCTCGGCGGTCGCCGAACTCGGCCCGGTCTCCCAGGCGGAGCTCGGCCGCACCCTGGGCATCGACCCCAAGGACATGGTCGCCATCGTCAACGACCTCCAGAAGGAGGGGCTGGTCACCCGCACCCCCGACCCGGACGACCGGCGCAAGAACGCCATCGGGATCTCGGACGGGGGCCGGCGCAGGCTGCGCCGTACCAGGCGTCTCGGCGACGAGGCCAACGCCGAACTCACCGCGGCCCTGAGTCCGCAGGAGCGCGAGCAACTGATCGCGCTGCTGACACGCATCGTCACCCCGGAGCGGTGAGCGGCCCGTCGGTGTCCGGCCGTTGAGTGCGAGGGACGGGAAGGGACCGGCCGTGGCCGGGCCGGCGCAGGGGGTGCGCCCCGCCGGCAGCCCCGCCGGCCCGGTGACGGGCGAGCGTGCTCAGCCCGTGCCGGCCTCTGCCGGCAGAGCCAGCCGGTGCTCGCCCGCGTACACGTTCATGGAGGTGCCGCGCAGAAACCCGACCAGTGTCAGACGGGTCTCCGCGGCCAGGTCCACGGCCAGCGAGGAGGGCGCGGAGACGGCCGCGAGCACCGGGATGCCCGCCATCACGGCCTTCTGGGCCAGCTCGAAGGAGGCCCGGCCGGAGACCATCAGCACACACGACGACAGCGGCAGCAGTCCCTGTTGCAGCGCCCGCCCGACGATCTTGTCGACCGCGTTGTGGCGTCCCACGTCCTCGCGGATGTCCAGCAGTTCACCGTCCGTGGTGAACAGGGCCGCGGCGTGCAGCCCCCCGGTCCAGTCGAAGACCCGCTGGGCGGCCCGGAGCCGGTCGGGGAGCGCGGCCAGTGTCGCCGGTTCGATGCGGACCGGGGTGTCGGGGGAGGGGTCCAGGGTGAAGCGCGCGGTGGTGCGGACCGCGTCCAGGCTGGCCTTGCCGCACAGTCCGCAGGACGACGTCGTGTAGACGTTGCGCTCCAGGGAGATGTCCGGGACGGGGACGCCCTCCGCGAGCCGGACGTCGACGATGTTGTACGTGTTGGCGCCCCGGCCTCCGGCCTCACCGGCCCCCTCGGTGGCACCGGCGCAGTAGACGATGTTCGCCAGGTCGTCGGCGCTCGCCAGGACGCCCTCGCTGACGAGGAAGCCCGCCGCGAGCGCGAAGTCGTCCCCCGGGGTGCGCATCGTGATCGCCAGCGGCTTGCCGCCGAGGCGGATCTCCAGGGGCTCCTCGACGACGAGGGTGTCCGGGCGGGTGCTGACCGCCCCGTCGCGGATACGGATGACGCGGCGTCGCTCGGTGACCCGTCCCATGTCTGATCAGTCCCGTCCTTACCGGTCGCGCTCAGCCCCGGTTCTGTATGTGTTGGCAGCCGAAGCGGCCCTTGACGCAGAGAGTGCCGTGGGTCACCGGGCTGTCGTGCGGTGAGATGACCTCGACGTTCTCATTCTCCTGCACGTCCGGTGTGAGGTTGCGGCCCCCGCCGCATTACGCGCACACGGTGGTCGTCCCGGCCTGCCCGCTCGGTGTCGGTCCCAATCACCAGGTCCGGGCCGGCCTGCCACGAGCATCCGGGGCCAGGACCATCTTGCGGGCGCCGACCGCTGCCGGGTCAGTCGCGCAGCTCGCCGCCGCCGAAGACGCCCGAGCCGTCCGCCGCGGCCCAGGCCGTCTCCAGCTCTGCCCGGGTCGATGTCCGCCAGTCGGGGGTGTCCTGGACGAAGGAGCGGCCGAGGCGGCGGCCCAGCTCGACCATCTCCCGGCCGGCCGCGCCGCGCTCCACGCCGTACGACGTCAGCGCGTCGGGCCGCTTCGGCAGGGCCCGCAGCGCGGATTCCAGCGCGACCGCGTCCTGGAGGGCCTTCACCGCGCCGGCGCCGGTGTGCGGACGGGCGACGGTCGCCGCATCGCCGAGCAGGACGAGGCGCCCCTGGCTGTAGCACGGCGCGGTGACGTCGTAGATCGGCTGGACGAATCGCTCCTGTGCCGGTGTCAGCCGGATCAGCCCGCCCCAGTAGGGCGGCAGGAGCTCGTCCGCGACCTGCCGGAAGCGGGCGTGCAGGGGCTCTGTGAGGGTGCCGGGCGGCAGGCTGCCCGGGCTGTCCAGCCGAAGTGCGAGGCCCGCGGGCGGCGCGGTGTAGAGGACCCAGTTGGCGCGGTGGCCGCCTTGGCCGTCCGGGATGCGGTAGATGATGACATGGCCGCCGGGGAAGGCGCCGTAGACGCAGTCCTCCTGCGCCCAGGGGTCGTGCGGCAGGCCCGGGAGGTCGAGCGTGGCCAGCCGGGCGGTCGATACGGTGCCGCGCCAGGCGAGGTAGCCGGCGTAGCCGGGCCGGACATCGGGGAAGGCGGCGTCGCGGACCACCGAGCGGTAACCGTCGGCGCCGATCACCAGGTCGAAGCGGGCAATGCCCTTGGTGCCGCCGAACGCGCCGTCGCCCGCGCCGCCGTCGTGATGCAGTGTGGCGCCGTCCGCGGACCCGGTGACGCCGCGAACCGTGATGCCCGTGCGGTATCCGACCGTTGACGGCAGCCGGTCGCGGAGCGCGTGCCAGAGCGGGCCCCAGGAGTACGCGCGGAACGGGAAGGGCTGGACGGCGATCTGCCGGCCGAGCGGTGCGGCCCCGTCGCGGACGTACCAGCGGCGGGTGGTCAGTTGCACCCAGGGCATGGCCGCGTCCAGATATCCGGCGGCCGACAGCTCGGCGTACCGGTCGTTGTGCACGGCGAGACCCACGCCGCGCTCCGCGAGGCGGCCCCCGGTGCGCTCAAGGACGGTGATCCGGCCCGCCCCTGCCCGGTGCGCGGCCAGCGCCGCGGCGCAGCCGGCGATACTGCCGCCCACCACGGCGACATCGGCTCCCGTGAGCGCCGAGCTGTGTGTGCCCATCCGATCCGCCCCCGTCCCGGCCTCCGCTCCCGCGTCCGCCGGCCTCGCCCCGCTGTGCCCGCCGGCCGGCCGGACCGGTGCAAACGCGCTCATTGTCGCAGGAGTCGGGGCGGCGCGAGCGGAACTCGGCACACCCGCCGCACGCGCCACGAGCGCCACGACGCCCGACCGCCCCCCGGCGCACCGCCCGTTCGCACCGCGCCGTCTCGCCCTTTGTCCTCGGACAGGAGAAAGTCGGTACGGATTCTGTCCGTAGTTCTTCCCCGTGCGGACAAGCGCTGCTACGTTCCCCTCGAAAGACCGGAGCCGACGCCGGGACGAAGGCGTCGGCAACACCGGTCCGTCGATGCCGAGTACGGCTGGAGGGGTGGCGTGAGGCGCATGACGGCACGGCCCGCGAACGCGCACCAGGCGCGGCTGCTCCGCCTGTTGCGCGACGGCGGCCCCAACTCCCGTGCCCAACTGGGTGATCAGGTCGACCTCTCCCGCTCCAAGCTGGCGGTGGAGGTCGACCGGCTGCTGGAGACCGGGCTGGTGGTCGCCGACGGACTCGCCGCCTCGCGCGGCGGCCGCCGCTCCCACAACATCCGGCTCGCCCCCACGCTGCGCTTCCTCGGCGTGGACATCGGCGCCACCTCGGTCGACGTGGCCGTCACCAACGCCGAGCTGGAGGTGCTCGGACATCTGACCCAGCCCATGGACGTGCGCGAGGGGCCGGTCGCGGTCTTCGAGCAGGTCCTGGCGCTGGCGGCCAAGCTGAAGGCCGGCGGGGTCGCGGAGGGGTTCGACGGCGCCGGGATCGGAGTCCCCGGGCCGGTCCGCTTCCCCGAAGGAGTGCCGGTCGCCCCACCGATCATGCCCGGCTGGGACGGCTTTCCCGTCCGCGAGGCACTCAGCCAGGAGCTGGGCTGCCCGGTCATGGTCGACAACGACGTGAACCTGATGGCGATGGGGGAGCAGCACGCCGGCGTCGCCCGCACCTCGCAGGACTTCCTCTTCGTCAAGATCGGCACGGGTATCGGCTGCGGGATCGTCGTCGGCGGGGAGGTCTACCGCGGTACGACGGGCAGCGCAGGCGACATCGGCCACATCCAGGTCGAGCCGGACGGGCGGCCCTGCGCCTGCGGCAACCGCGGTTGCCTGGAGGCGTACTTCGGCGGCTCCGCGCTCGCGCGGGACGCCACGGACGCCGCCAGCGACGGCACGTCCGCCGAACTCGCCGCACGCCTTGAGGCGGGCGGCCCGCTCGCCGCGTCCGACGTGGCCGCCGCCGCGGCTTCCGGCGACGCCGCGGCACTGGAGCTCATCCGCTCCGGTGGCACCCGCACCGGTCAGGTCATCGCCGGCCTGGTCAGCTTCTTCAACCCCGGGCTCGTGGTCATCGGCGGCGGGGTCACCGGCCTCGGCCACACCCTGCTCGCCGCCATCCGCACCCAGGTCTACCGTCAGTCGCTGCCGCTCGCGACGGGCAACCTCCCGATCGTTCTGGGCGAGTTGGGGCAGGCCGCCGGGGTGACCGGCGCCGCCCGCCTGATCAGCGACCACCTGTTCTCACCCGCCTGACCCGCACGGCACACGCCCCCGGGCGTACCGCAGGCTCGGCATCACCGAGCCACCCCGGACGCACCGCACCCGACGTACGCACCGCCAGGACGCAGACCGCACGCAGCACCACGAGAGTTCAGCGCAGCGCAGTCGCAGCACCGTGACAGTTCGACGCCCGACAGTTCGACGCCGTGGCAGTTCCACGCGGCGACAGCTCAGCACCACGCACCCGCACGAGCCGGAACTGCCCGCGCACGTCCCGTTCTTCCGCAGGCACCGCCCCGCTTTGCCCGCCGCCTCGCACTGCTCCTCGCACCGTCCGTGCCGCACCCGTACCGAGCCGCCCGCGCACCGCCACCGCATCGCACCCCCGGCACACCGCCTGATCACCGTCACGCCGCGCACCGCTTCGCCCTGCCCGTTTGCCCTGCCCGCTCACCGGCGCCCCGCCGAGGAGGCCCGCCATGGCACCAGAGCACCTCCCTGAACGACCCGCCGGTCCGCCCGGCCCGCCCGCACCCCTGCTCACCATGCGGGGCATCACCAAGTCCTTCCCGGGCGTCCGGGCCCTGGACGGCGTGGATCTCGATGTAGCCGCCGGGGAAGTGCACTGCCTCCTCGGCCAGAACGGCGCCGGGAAGTCCACCCTGATCAAGGTGCTGGCCGGTGCGCACCAGCCCGACGGCGGAGAGATCCGCTGGCAGGGCGAGCCGGTCACCCTCAAGTCGCCGATCGCCGCCATGCGCCTGGGCATCGCTACCATCTACCAGGAACTCGACCTGGTGGAGCACCTGTCCGTCGCGGAGAACGTCTTCCTCGGCCACGAGGTCGCCACCGGCGGCTTCGTCCGCTCCGGCGAGGCCAGGGCCCGTACGGCCGCGCTCCTCGCCCGCCTCGGCCACCCGGAGATCGCGCCCGGCGCGCTCGTCGGCAGTCTCTCCGCGGCCGGGCAGCAGATCGCGTCGATGGCGCGGGCGCTCTCCCACGACGTCCGGTTGATCGTGATGGACGAACCCTCCGCCGCACTGGACCCGGACGAGGTCGACAACCTCTTCCGCATCGTCGCCGACCTGACCGCCGCGGGCGTCGCCGTCGTCCACATCTCGCATCGCCTGGAGGAAATCCGGCGGATCGGTGACCGCGTGACCGTCCTCAAGGACGGCCGGGCCGCCGCACGCGGACTCGACGCCCGTGCGACGCCCACCCGCGACATCGTCGCCCTGATGACCGGCCGGACCGTCGAGCACGCCTTCCCACGGCGACCGCCACCCGTCGCCCCCGTGCACGCACCGGTGCTGACCGTCCAAGGGCTGGCCCGCGAGGGCGAGTTCGCGCCCCTTGACCTCGTCCTGCACCCGGGCGAGATCCTCGGCCTCGCCGGGCTCGTCGGCTCCGGCCGTTCGGAGATCCTGGAGACCGTCTTCGGGGCGCGCCGGCCCACCGCCGGGCGCGTCCTCGTCGAAGGGCGCCCGCTGCGGCCCGGCAGCGTACCCGCCGCGGTACGCGCCGGCCTCGGCCTCGCGCCCGAGGAGCGCAAGTCCCAGGCGCTGCTGCTCCTGGAATCCGTCAACCGCAATGTCTCGGTCTCCTCCCTGACGCGGTTCGCCCGCGCGGGCTGGCTGAACCGTACGGCGGAGAAGGCCGCGACCAGGGCCGCCATCCGCGGCCTCAGCCTGCGGCCCGACGATCCGGACCGCCCGGTCCGCACCCTCTCCGGCGGCAACCAGCAGAAGGCGGTGCTGGCCCGCTGGCTGCTGCGCGGCTGCCGGGTGCTGTTGCTGGACGAGCCGACGCGCGGCGTGGACGTCGGCGCACGGGCCGAGTTGTACGCGGTGATCAGGCGGCTGGCCGACGAGGGAGTGGCGGTGCTGCTGGTCTCCAGTGAGGTGCCCGAAGTGCTCGGCCTCGCCGACCGGGTGCTTGTTCTGCGCGAGGGGCGGGTGGTCCATGAGGGCGCCGCCGCCGCGCTGGACGAGCACCGGGTGCTGGATCTGGTCATGGCCGGTGGTGGCCCGACGCCGGCCGGGGCACGGCCCGGGAGCCGGTCATGAGGGCGCGGCGCACCGCGCACGCCCCGTACCCGTTCCGACCGGCCGCCGCACCGCGCCGGGCTGCCGCCGCCACGTCCCGCGATCCGCGACCCGTACGGCCGGCAGCGCCGTCGCCGACACTGCGAGGAGATCGACCGTGAACACCTCCGAAGGGCAAGTCCCCCTCGCCAAGAGCGCCGGTGGCCACACGGCCGGGCCGGGCGGTCCACAGGGCGGGACGGCGCCCGGCGCGTCCGACCCGCACAAGGAGCGGCCGAAGCGGCACGCCTCGGCCCGCCCCGGCGGCCGCCTCGACCTGCGCAACCTCTCGCTGCTCGGGGTGCTCGCCGCACTCGTCGTGGTCGGCGCGCTCACCGAGCCCGACCAGTTCCTGAGCGTGCAGAACCTCCAACTCGTGCTCACCCAGGCGTCGGTCATCGGTGTGGTCACCGTCGGCGTCACCTTCGTCATCATCGGCGGCGGCATCGACCTGTCCGTCGGCGCGATGGTCGCCCTGGCCACCGTCTGGGCGACGACCCTGGCCACCCAGGAGTACGGGGCGGCCGGCATCCTCTTCTGCGCGCTGGCCGTCGGCCTGGCCTGCGGCCTCGTCAACGGCCTGATGGTCAGCTTCGGCAGCATCGTGCCGTTCATCGCCACCCTCGCCATGCTCGCCTCCGCCCGCGGCCTGGCCCTGCAGATCAGCGAGGGCCGCACCCAGATCGTCACCGTCGAGCCGGTGCTCGAACTCGGCCGGCGGGACGCCTACGTGCTCGGCGTGCCACCGATCGTGCTGGTCTTCGCGGCCGTCACCGCCATCGGCTGGCTGGTGCTGAACCGCACCACCTTCGGACGCCGCACCGTCGCCGTCGGCGGCAACCCCGAGGCCGCCCGGCTCGCCGGGATCGACGTCCGGCGCCAGCGGCTGATGCTGTATCTGCTGTCCGGCCTGTGCTGCGGTATCGCGGCCTTCCTGCTCATCGTGCTCACCGGCTCCGGCCAGAACACCAACGGAAACCTCTACGAACTCGACGCCATCGCCGCCGCGATCATCGGCGGGACCCTGCTCAGCGGCGGCCGCGGCACCATCACCGGCTCCGTGCTCGGCGTCCTCGTCTTCACCACCATCACCAACCTGTTCGCGCTGAACAACCTGGAGACCGCAGTCCAGCAGATCGCCAAGGGCGCGATCATCGTCGCCGCCGTACTGATCCAGAGGAAGGGCCGTACGTCATGACCGAGCACACCGAGCACACACCGGGCACCGGGCCACGCACCAGCCGCAGAGGCATGCTCTTCGGCGCCGCCGCGGTCTCAGCGGGCGCCTTCCTCACCGGCTGCACCAGCAACGAGAGCAACGCCAAGGCGGCGGGGAGCAGCGAACAGCAGGCGGGAGGCGTCGACGACAAGCCGGGCCGGCACGTCACCCTCGGCTTCGCCGGGCCGCAGGCCGACCACGGCTGGCTCAACGCCATCAACGAGAACGCCAAGTCCCGGGCGGCGCGCTACAAGGACGTCACCCTGGAGATCACCGAGGGGTCCAACGACACCGCCCAGCAGATCGGCCAGATCGAGACCCTCATCAACAAGAAGGTCGACGTCCTGGTGATCCTCCCGGCCGACGGCAAGGCCCTCACCCAGGTCGGACTCAAGGCCATGCGGGCGGGTATTCCCGTCGTCAACCTCGACCGGGTCTTCGCCTCGCCGCAGGCCTACCGCTGCTGGATCGGCGGTGACAACTACGGCATGGGCCTCAACGCCGGCCGCTACATCGGCGAACAGCTCAAGGGCAAGAAGCGCGCCAAGGTCGTCGAGCTGGCCGGCATCGACAACCTGGAGCTGACCCGGCAGCGCACCAAGGGCTTCGACGATGCCCTGAAGAACTACCCCAACATCGAGAAGGTGGGCCGGCAGGCGGCGGACTTCACCGTCGAGTCCGGCCAGTCGAAGATGGCGGGCCTGCTGCAGGCGCACCCCGACTTCGACGCGCTGTGGAACCACGACGACGACCAGGGGGTCGGCGCGGAACGCGCCATCGAGCAGGCCGGCCGCGACGGCTTCCTGATGGTCGGCGGCGCCGGGTCCCGCAAGGCCATGGACACCATCAAGGCCGGTGGCTCGGTGCTGAAGGCGACCGTGCTCTACCCGCCGACGATGTCCGCCTCCGCCATCGACCTGGCCCGCGCCCTCGCCCAGGGCAAGGGCATCGGCGGCATGGCCGAGCTGGAGATCCCGGCCTCCCTCACCCTCTACTCCGCCGTCGTCACCAAGGACAACGTCGACGACTACCTCTCCACCGGCTTCAACTGACCGGCCGGGGTGACCGGCCGCGGACCGCGCGGTGCCGCCGCGCACCGGCGTCGACCGCCCGGCCGCGCGCCGCAGGAGAGCGACCTCCCACCGTCGACAGACGAGGTGATTCATGGAAGACAACGCGCAGGACTCCCGTCAGGCACCCGCACTCGGCGTCGGCATGGTCGGGTACGCCTTCATGGGCGCCGCCCACTCCCAGGGGTGGCGCACCGCGGGACGCGTCTTCGACCTGCCGCTGCGCCCGGCGATGAATGCCGTCTGCGGGCGCGACCCGGCCGCCGTACGCGCCGCCGCCGGCAAGCTCGGTTGGGCCGCCACCGAAACCGACTGGCGGCAGCTGATCGCCCGTGACGACGTGCAACTGGTCGACATCTGCACACCCGGCGACAGCCACGCCGAGATCGCCGTCGCCGCCCTGGAGGCGGGCAAGCACGTGCTGTGCGAGAAGCCGCTCGCCAACTCGGTCGCCGAGGCGGAGGCGATGACCGCCGCCGCCGAGGCTGCCCGGGGCCGCGGCCAGATCGCCATGGTGGGCTTCAACTACCGCCGTACGCCCGCGCTCGCGCTGGCCCGTCGGATGGTGACGGCGGGCCGTATCGGCCGGCTGCGCCATGTCCGTGCGGCCTATCTCCAGGACTGGCTGGTGGACCCCGCGGCACCCATGGGCTGGCGGCTGCGGCGCGAGCACGCCGGGTCCGGCGCGCTCGGCGACCTCGGCGCGCACATCGTCGACCTCGCCCAGCACCTGGCGGGGGAGCGACTGACCGGTGTCTCCGCCCTCACCGAGACCTTCGTCCCCGAGCGCCCGCTGCCCGAGGGCGGGCGCGGCCGGGTCACCGTGGACGACGCGGCGCTGTTCACCGGCCGCTTCGCCTCCGGCGCGCTGGCCTCGTTCGAGGCCAGCCGGGTCGCGGCCGGCCGCAAGAACTCCCTGCGCATCGAACTCAACGGTGAGCACGGCTCGCTGGCCTTCGACCTGGAGCGGCTCAACGAGCTGTCCTTTCACGACCAGACCGAACCGGCCGACGCCGCCGGGTTCCGCCGCATCCTGGTCACCGAGCCCGAACACCCCTACCTGAAGGCGTGGTGGCCGCCCGGTCACGGCCTCGGCTATGAGCACACCTTCGTCCACCAGGCGCGCGACCTCGTGCACGCCATCGCCACCGGGCAGCCGCCGGAGCCGTCCTTCGCGGACGGGCTGCAGGTCCAGCGGGTGCTGGCGGCGGTGGAGGACAGCGCGACGAAGAACTGCGCGTTCACCTCGGTGGTGCCGGTGCCGGTCTGAGTCCTCCGGATCTCCCGCACTCCCCTCAGCGCCTGCCCTCGTTGTACCTGCCGTGCCCCCGCACTCCCCGTTTGTGTCCGACCGCTCCAAGGAGGCTCGAATGCCGAGACCGTTCACGCTCTTCACCGGGCAGTGGGCCGATCTGCCGCTGGAAGAGGTCTGCCGGCTCGCCCGCGACTTCGGCTACGAAGGACTGGAACTCGCCTGCTGGGGCGACCACTTCGAGGTCGACCGGGCGCTCGCCGAGCCCGGATATCTCGCCGGCAGACACCAGCTCCTGGAGAAGTACGGACTCACCTGCTGGGCGATCTCCAACCACCTGGTGGGGCAGGCGGTCTGCGACGCGCTGATCGACGAACGCCACCAGGCCATCCTGCCCGCCCGGATCTGGGGCGACGGTGAGCCCGAAGGGGTGCGGCGGCGAGCGGCGGCCGAGATCGCCGACACCGCGCGGGCCGCCGCCGCCTTCGGCGTGCGCACCGTCATCGGCTTCACCGGCTCGGCCATCTGGCACCTGGTCGCGATGTTCCCCCCGGTGCCGCCCGGCATGATCGAGCGCGGCTACCAGGACTTCGCCGACCGCTGGAATCCGATCCTGGACGTCTTCGACGCCGAGGGCGTGCGGTTCGCCCACGAAGTGCACCCCGGCGAGATCGCCTACGACTACTGGACCACGCACCGCGCCCTGGAGGCGGTCGGCCACCGCCCGGCCTTCGGTCTCAACTTCGACCCCAGCCACTTCGTCTGGCAGGACCTGGACCCGGTGGGCTTCCTCTACGACTTCCGCGACCGGATCTACCACGTGGACTGCAAGGAGGCCAGGCGGCGGCTGGACGGCCGCAACGGGCGGCTCGGGTCCCACCTGCCCTGGGGCGACCCGCGCCGTGGCTGGGACTTCGTCTCCGCCGGACACGGTGACGTGCCCTGGGAGGACGTCTTCCGGATGCTCCGCTCGATCGGCTACGACGGGCCGGTGTCGGTGGAGTGGGAGGACGCCGGGATGGACCGGCTGCAGGGCGCCCCCGAGGCGTTGGCCCGGCTGCGGGCGTACGACTTCGAGCCGCCCACGGCCTCCTTCGACGCGGCGTTCGGCGGTGGCGACTAAGGCCTTTCGTTCGGACCAGGTCGGCCCGGCCTTTGTCTTCTGTGGAGAAAAAGGCAATGTCGTTGCTGTGTGAAGGCTTCCCGGATCCGGCGAATGAGGCTACCGTCCCAGACGATGTCGACACATGTCGTGCGCATGACAGCAGTGAATCCGATGTCATGTCACGACGCCGGCACGAGGTGTCCGACCCGCATATTTGACGCTATGTCACCATCCGGCTCCGCGCACCGCTCGACGTACCGCTCGACGCACCGCCACGACGTCACACCGACGCAGACGCACCGCCCACGCAGCGAGAACGCCGGCCCCGCCGGTTCCGCTGCCGCGGCACCCGTACCCGAAGCGCAGCGCAGTGAGATCAGCGCAACACAGCGAACTCCCCCCACCGACAACCCGCACGGGAGGCACCGCGTGTACCGCAAACGGCACCGACTTCGCAGAATCCGCCCGGCCCTCGCCCTGTTCGCCGGCGGCCTGCTGGCAGCCGGATCGCTCTCCCTGACCGGGGTGACGTCCGCCGGCGCCGCCCCGGCCGGTGACAAGGCCGCGACCTCGGCCGCCGCCGAGGACTTCCAGCAGGTCACCCTCGCCAAGGGCGAGGCCGAGATGGGCGAGCCGATGACGCTCGCCGTCCTGCCCGACCGCTCCGTGCTGCACACCGCACGCGACGGCACACTGC
Source organism: Streptomyces sp. NPDC048248 (assembly GCF_043201875.1). Lineage (NCBI taxonomy): Bacteria > Bacillati > Actinomycetota > Actinomycetes > Kitasatosporales > Streptomycetaceae > Streptomyces > Streptomyces sp. NPDC048248. The sequence goes on along the minus strand of NZ_JBICZL010000002.1, from coordinate 516,176 downwards.
GGCTGACCGGCTCCGGCGGCGACACCGGCGTGGCCGGCAGGATCCCCGTCTACTCCCATGACGAAGAGGGACTGCAGGGCGTCGGTGTCGACCCCGGGTTCACCGAGAACCGCTTCATCTACCTCTATTACGCACCTCAGTTGGACACCCCCGCTGGCGATGCACCCAACGACGGTACGGCCGCCGACTTCGCCAAGTTCGACGGCGTCAACCGCCTCTCCCGCTTCGTGCTGAAGACCGACGGCACCCTGGACACCGCCAGCGAGAAGAAGATCCTCGACGTCCCCGCAAGCCGCGGCATCTGCTGCCACGTCGGCGGTGACATCGACTTCGACGCGCAGGGCAACCTCTATCTCTCGACCGGCGACGACTCCAACCCGTTCGCCTCCGACGGCTTCACCCCCATCGACGAGCGCGCCGGCCGCAACCCCGCGTACGACGCGCGGCGCAGCGCAGGCAACACCAATGACCTGCGCGGCAAGATCCTGCGCATCAAGGTGGCCGACGACGGCTCGTACACCGTCCCGGACGGCAACCTCTTCCCGCAGGGGACCGAGAAGACACGGCCCGAGATCTACGCCATGGGCTTCCGCAACCCCTTCCGGATGAGCGTCGACAAGCCCACCGGCATCGTCTACGTCGGCGACTACGGCCCGGACGCCGGCGCCGCAGACCCCAAGCGCGGCCCGGCAGGGCAGGTCGAGTTCGCCCGCGTCACCAAGCCCGGCAACTTCGGCTGGCCGTTCTGCACCGGCAAGAACGACGCGTACATCGACTACGACTTCGCCACCGGCACCTCGGGAGCGGCCTTCGACTGCGCCGCCCCCAAGAACACCTCCGCGCTCAACACCGGCCTCACCGACCTGCCGGCCGCGCAGCCCGCCTGGATCCCCTACGACGGCGGCTCGGTGCCCGAATTCGGCACCGGCTCGGAATCACCCATGGGCGGCCCGGTCTACCACTACGACGCCGCGTCCGACTCCCAGGTGAAGTTCCCCGAGTCCTACGACAACAACTTCTTCGCCGGGGAGTTCGGCCGCGCCTGGATCAAGCGCATCGACCAGACCGACGACGGCACCGTGTCGTCCATCAACGCCTTCCCCTGGGCCGGCACGCAGGTCATGGACATGGCCTTCGGCCCCGACGGCGCGCTGTACGTCCTGGACTACGGCACGGGCTACTTCAACGGCGACGAGAACTCCGCGCTCTACCGCATCGAGAACGCCACCGGCGGCCACTCCCCGGTCGCCCAGGCCAAGGTCGACAAGACCTCGGGGCAGGCGCCGCTGGCCGCCGAGTTCACCGCATCGGCCACCGACGCGGACGGCGGAGCCCTCAGCTACAGCTGGGACTTCGGCGACGGCGACACCGCCACCGAGCAGAACCCGGCGCACACGTACACCGAGAACGGGACCTACACCGCGACCGTCACCGCCAAGGACAGCACCGGCCGCACCGGGTCCGCCAGTGTGCACCTCACCGTCGGCAACACCGCACCGAAGGTGACCCTGGAGCTCCCCGGTGACGGGCAGCTGTTCACCTTCGGCGACAAGGTGCCGTTCAAGGTGAAGGTCAGTGACCCCGAGGACGGCACGATCGACTGCAGCAAGGTCAAGGTGACCCACATCCTCGGTCACGACAGCCACGGGCACCCCGTCACATCGGCCAACGGCTGCGAAGGCACCCTCCAGACGCTGGCGGACGGCGAGCACGACCCCAACGCCAACATCTTCGGGGTCTTCGACGCCGAGTACACCGACAAGGGCGCGGGCGGCCAGCCCTCGCTGACCACGCACGACCAGAGCATCGTCCAGCCCAAGCACCGGCAGGCCGAGCACTTCGACACCTCCGAGGGCGTCAAGATCGTCTCGCACACCTCGGCGCACGGCGGCCGGACCGTCGGCGATATCCACAACGGCGACTGGATCGCCTTCACGCCGTACATCGTCGGCAACGCCAAGAAGATCACCGCGCGGATCGCCTCGGAGGGCTCCGGCGGCACCCTGGAGATCCGTACCGGCTCGGCCGACGGCAAGCTCATCGGCTCCGCCAAGGTCCCGGTGACGGGCGGCTGGGAGACCTACGCCGACGTCAGCGCCGATCTCAAGGCACCGAAGGCCGGCACCACGACGCTCTACCTCGTCTTCAAGGGCAGCGGCAGCGAGGCCCTCTACGACGTGGACGACTTCACCTTCACCACCGGGTGAGGTCCACGGCGCCGACCCCGCCGCCCCGCAGCACGGCCGACCCGCACCACCGCCGACAGCCGTCCCACGGCTGACACCCGCCGACCGGGGCGTACGGACCGGACCCACCCGCCGCAACCGGCGGGCCGACCGGACCGTGCGCCCCGCCCGGAGGAAGGACACCCGATGCACCCCTCCGCACGCCTGGGCGTCACGGCCGCCGCGGCCGCCACCCTCCTCGCCGCCATGGCCCTCCCCGGCGCCGCCGCACCGGCCCCGCACGACGACGAACGCCGCGTCCTGGTCTTCTCCAAGACCGCGGGCTTCCGTCACGACTCCATACCCGACGGCATCGCCGCCGTCGAAGAACTCGGCAGCCAGAACGGCTTCGCCGTCGACGCCACCGAGGACGCCGCCACCTTCAACGACACCGACCTCGCGCGCTACGACGCCGTGGTCTTCCTCTCCACCACCGGCGATGTCCTCGACAGCGGCCAGCAGGACGCCTTCGAGCGCTACATAGCCGACGGGGGAGGGTACGTCGGGGTGCACGCCGCCGCCGATACCGAGTACGACTGGCCCTTCTACGGCGGTCTCGCCGGCGCCTACTTCGACTCCCACCCGGCCATCCAGCCCGCCACCGTCCGCGTCGAGGACCGCGCGCACCCCGCCACCGCCCACCTGGACGGCGCCTGGAACCGCACGGACGAGTGGTACAACTACCGCACCAACCCGCGTGAGCGCGCCCATGTCCTCGCCACCCTCGACGAGTCGACGTACAGCGGCGGCAACATGAACGGCGACCACCCGCTCTCCTGGTGCCAGGAGTACCAGGGCGGACGTGCCTTCTACACCGGCGCGGGCCACACCAAGGAGTCGTACGCGCAACCGGCGTTCCGCACCCACCTGCTCGGCGGCATCCGCTACGCCACCGGCGCCGCCCAGGCCGACTGCCGTCCCGAACAGGGCTACCGTCCCCTCTTCGACGGCACCTCGACGGACGGCTGGAAACAGGCCGGGCCCGGATCCTTCACCCTCGGCGACGACGGCACCCTGACGTCCTCCGGCGGCATGGGCCTCCTGTGGTACGAGGCGAAGGAGTTCGGCGCGTACTCCCTCAAGCTCGACTGGAAGATGACCGGGGACGACAACTCCGGGATCTTCGTGGGCTTCCCGCCCTCGGACGACCCCTGGACCGCCGTCGACAACGGCTACGAGATCCAGATCGACGCGACCGACGCACCCGACCGGACCACCGGCTCGGTCTACACCTTCCAGGCCGCCGACATCGCGGCCCGCGACGCCGCGCTGAACCCGCCCGGCTCCTGGAACACCTACGAGATCCGCGTGCAGGGCGAACGCCTGCAGATCTGGCTCAACGGCAGCAAGATCAACGACTTCACCAACACCGATCCCGCCCGAAGCCTGCGTCAGGGGCACATCGGCATCCAGAACCACGGTGCCGACGACGAGGTGTCCTACCGCAACATCCGGGTGAAGGAACTGCCGGACACGCCGGCGGGCGGGACACGGGGGAAGGGTGGCAAGTGATGGCCCGACGGCATTCTGACGGGACGCCGGCGGAGCAGGCAGCCCCCGCCGGGGCGGCGGGAGGGGACAACGCCAGGGCCGTACGAGCGGTGGAGGCCGCGGGGGAGCGGGGCGCGTCGCCCGGCCGCACCGGGGTCTGGCTCATCGGTGCCCGCGGCTCCGTCGCCACCACCGTGATCGCCGGCTGCGCCGCGCTCACCGCGGGCCTGCACCCGCCCACCGGCATGGTCACCGAGACCGGCCCCTTCACCGAGCCACCCGTCCCGGCCCTGCCGCCGCTTGCCTCCCTCGTGTTCGGCGGCCACGACATCGCCTCCTGCTCGCTCCCCAAACGCGCCGAGGAACTGGCCGCGGGCGGCGTCCTGCCGCCCGGCCTGCCGCGCGCCGTGCACGCCGAACTCGCCGCGGCGGACGCCGCGATCCGCCCCGGCGGCCCACAGAACGGCGACACCCGCGACGACGCCGAGCTGGTCGCGGCCTTCGCCGCCGATCTGCGCGCGTTCCGCCGCGACCACGGCCTCGACCGCACCGTCGTGATCAACGTCGCCGCCACCGAGCCGGCCCCCCGGGACCCCCGCGCGGACCGGCTGCCGACCAGCTCGCTCTACGCGCACGCCGCGCTGCGCGCCGGCTGTCCCTACCTCAACTTCACCCCCTCCACCGGCCTGCACCACCCCCTCCTCCAGGAGATGGCAGCCGTGAGCGGGCTGCCGTACGCCGGCCGCGACGGCAAGACGGGCCAGACCCTGCTGCGCAGTGTGCTCGCCCCGATGTTCAGCCAGCGGGTGCTCGCCGTACGCGCCTGGTCCGGCACCAACCTTCTCGGCGGCGGTGACGGCGCGACCCTCCAGGAGCCGGGTGCCGCTGCCGCGAAGAACGCGGGGAAGGCGCGCGTGCTGTCCGACACCCTCGGTGAGCTTCCCGCGGGCGAGGTGCACATCGACAACGTCCCGGCACTCGGCGACTGGAAAACCGCCTGGGACCACATCGCCTTCGACGGGTTCCTCGGCAACCGGATGATTTTGCAGACCATCTGGCAGGGCTGCGACTCGGCACTCGCCGCGCCCCTCATCCTGGACCTGGCCCGGTTGCTGGCCGCCGCCCAGGCCGTCGGCCTGTCCGGGCCGCAACCCGCGCTCGGCTTCTACTTCAAGGACCCGGACGGCGGCCCGTCCGCCCTCTCCGACCAGTACGCGGACCTCGTCGCCTTCGCCGACCGGCTGCGCGCGGGCCGGCGCCCGTGAGCGGGGCGGGCGCGGGCGACGAGGAGACCGGTGTGCCGACACATGGGCGTGAGGCGAAAGGGGCTGGTGAGGTGACGGGCGAGCGAGAGACCTACGGGGCGGACGTGGCGCGAGGGCCACGGGCGGTGGGTGCCACGAACGCGTCGCAAGGAGCCGGACGCCGGAGGCATGAACCGACGGAGCAAGGGGAAGCCGGAGACAGGCAGGGCGTCCGCCCGGGCGGCTCTCCGGCCGGTTCGGGCAGTGCGGCGCCCGGGGGCGGCGCGCGGACGCCGCCCGTCATGAGCGGCCCGGTGGCGGGCTCTGTGGGGGATTCCGTCACCGGGCGTACGGGCGCGGCCGGGCTCTTGGAAGGGGGTCCGGCCCGCACCGCCCACCCGTCCGGACCCGTTCCCGGCAGTTCCTCCTCGCTTCGCGCGACGGGGCGCGCCTGGGCCGAGCTGCTGCGCGTCTCCGCCCTCTTCACCGTCCCCGGCGACCTGCTGGCGGGTGCCGCGGCCGGCGGCCGGCGGCCCGACCACCGCACTCTCCTCGCCACCTGCTCGTCCCTCTGCCTCTACGAGGCCGGGATGGCACTCAACGACTGGGCCGACCGCGGCATCGACGCCGTCGAACGTCCCGGCCGGCCCCTTCCGTCCGGCCGGATCGGCCCGCCCGCCGCGTTCGCCGCGGCCTCCGGACTGACCGCAGCCGGCCTCGCCCTCGCCGCAGCGGCCGGCCGCCCCGCCCTCCTCACCGGCACCGCCCTCGCCGCGACGGTCTGGGCCTACGACCTGTACCTCAAGAACACCGCGGCGGGACCCGCCGCGATGGCCTGCGCCCGCGCGCTGGACCTCCTCCAGGGCGCCGTTGCCACCGGCCCGCGGAAGACTGCGGGGGCGCCGACCACGGCGGGGCCCTTGCGGCAGGCGGCCGGGGCCGGGGCGCGGCGGCGCGCCTTCGCGGCCCTGCCCTCCGCGGCATTGCTCGGGGCCCACACCCTCGCCGTCACCACCGTCTCGCGCCGAGAGGCGCAAGGCAGTTCCGCCGGTCTGCCGCTCGCCGGCCTGGCCGCCGTCGCCGCCGTAGCGCGGGCCGGTGCCGACCGGAGCAGGACGGCCGCGCCGTCCCCGGCGCCCGCTCCCCGGCGCGCCGGGACCGTACTCGCCACTTCGCACCCCGCCGGGACCGTGCGCCGCCTCTCCCGGGCGGTGTCGGCCGCCTTGCCCCGCGCGGTCCGCGACACGCCCGCGACCACCGCCGTCACCGCCGCACTGGCCGCCGGCTATGCCGCCACGGCCGCCCGTCCGCTCCTCCAGGCAGCCCTCAACCCCTCGCCCTACTTCCTCCAACGCGCCGTCGGCGGCGGCATCCGCGCCATGATCCCGCTCCAGGCGGCGCTCACCGCCCGAGCCGGAGCACCCGGTACCGGCGCCGCGCTGCTGGCGCTCATCCCCGCCGCCCGGCGGCTGTCGAGGAAGGTCAGCCCGACATGACGACGACGCCCGCCCTGCGGCTGGCCTACGGAACCAACGGCCTCACCGACCTCCGCCTCACCGACGCCCTCGCCCTGCTGGCCGACCTCGGCTACGACGGCGTCTCGCTGACCCTCGACCACATGCACCTCGACCCGCTCGCCCCTGATCTGCAGGCCCGGACCGCCCATGTCGCCCGCAGGCTCGACGCGTTGGGCCTCTCGGTGGCCATCGAGACGGGCGCGCGCTACGTCCTGGACCCGTACCGCAAGCACCACCCCACGCTCCTGGACCCCGACCCGGACGCCCGCGCGCGACGCACCGGACTGCTGCGCACCGCGGTCCGCGTCGCCGCTGACCTGGGCGCAACGGCCGTCCACTGCTTCAGCGGCGTGCGGCCCGACGGCACCCCCGAGGATGTCGCCCGCCACCGGCTCGTCGACGCCATCGGCCCCGTCCTCGACGCGGCAGCGGAAGCCGGGGTACCGCTCGCCGTCGAACCGGAGCCGGGCCACCTCATCGGGGACCTCGCCGGGTTCCACGGACTGCGCACCGCCCTCGGCGACCCGCCCGCCGCGCTCCTGGGCCTGACCCTCGACATCGGCCACTGTCAGTACCTGGAGCCCGACCCGCCCGCCGCATGCGTACGGGCCGCGGCGCCCTGGCTCCGCCACGTCCAGATCGAGGACATGCGGCGGGGTGTGCACGAGCACCTGCCGTTCGGCACGGGCGAGATCGACTTCCCACCGGTCCTCCAGGCACTCCAGGACATCGGCTATCGGGGCCTGGTGGGAGTCGAACTGCCCCGTCACTCCCACGCCGGCCCCCAGCTCGCCGCGTCCTCCCTGCGCTTCCTCCGGGCGGCCGCGGCCCCGCGCGACACCACGCCGCAGCCCACCGCCCTCCTCGCCGGCCCCGCGGGAGCCCCCTCATGCTGACGACCGCGGACGACTGGATCCCCCGGCTGTACACCGCCCTGCACACCCGTCTGCACACCTCGGCCAGTGCCTGGCTCACCGCTTCGCTGACCGAAGCCGCCGGGACCGCCACGTCCGCCCGGCCGGCAGCCGACGCGGATCACCCCACCGACACCGCTGCCGCCCTCGGGGTGCCCGAGCCGCCCGCGGGGAAGCCGCCCGCCTGGGAGACGCGGTTCGCCGAGGCGGGGCGGCACTGCACCCGGCCGGAGCCGCCACACGCCGCGGACCCCGAAGCGGCAGAGGCCGCCCGCGTCCTCATCCTGTGCGCCGCCCACGCCGATGTTCCGACGGTGACCCGGCTGTACGCGCACGGCACGGCCGCCGAGCGCCGCGCCGTCCTCGCCGCCCTGCCCCACCTCGAACTCGGCCCGGGAGCCCGGCCACTCGTCGAGGACGCCCTGCGCACCAACGACACCCGGCTGGTCGCGGCGGCCGTCGGGCCCTACGCCGCCCGCCACCTCGACGCCCACGCCTGGCGGCACGCCGTCCTGAAGTGCCTGTTCACCGGCGTACCGGTGCGAGCCGTCGCCGGGCTCGCGGAGCGGGCGGCGGACGACACCGAACTGGCCCGGATGCTCGGCGACTACGCCCGCGAACGCACCGCAGCGGGCCGCGCCGTACCCGACGACCTCCACCATGCCCTGGCCCTCACCGGCCCGGCCCCCGACCATCCCGCCCCGCCCACCGAGCCGCCCCGGCTCCCCGCCGTACCACCGGCAACGGCCTGACCCCCACCACGCGAGGAGTCCCGATGCGCATCTTCGACCCGCACATCCACATGACCTCCCGCACCACCGACGACTACGAGGCCATGCACGCCGCCGGCGTCCGGGCCGTCGTCGAGCCGTCCTTCTGGCTGGGGCAGCCCCGTACCTCGGCCGCCGCCTTCTTCGACTACTTCGACTCCCTCCTCGGCTGGGAGCCCTTCCGCGCAGCCCAGTACGGCATCGCCCACCACTGCACGCTGGCGCTGAACCCCAAAGAGGCCAACGACCCGCGCTGCACGCCCGTCCTGGACGCCCTGCCCCGCTACCTCGCGAAGGACTCAGTCGTCGCCGTCGGCGAGATCGGCTACGACTCCATGACCCCGGCCGAGGACACCGCCCTCGCCACCCAGCTCCAGCTCGCCGCCGAGCACGGACTGCCGGCGCTCGTCCACACCCCGCACCGGGACAAGGCCGCCGGGCTCCGCCGGACCCTCGACGTGCTGCGCGAATCAGCCCTCGCCCCCGAGCGGGTGGTCCTCGACCACCTCAACGAGACCACCGTGGGCGAGGCCGCCGACAGCGGCTGCTGGCTCGGCTTCTCCCTCTACCCCGACACCAAGATGGACGCCGACCGGATGGTGCGGATCCTGCGCCTGCACGGCACCGACCGGATCATGGTCAACTCCGCGGCGGACTGGGGCCGCAGCGATCCGCTGACCACCCGGCAGGCCGGTGACGCCATGCTCGCGGCCGGCTTCACCGAGGACGACGTCGACAAGGTGCTGTGGCGCAACCCCGCCGCCTTCTACGGGCAGAGCGGCCGCCTTGACCTGCACACCACGCCACCCGGCGCACTGTACGAGGGCAACTCCATCCTGCGCGGCGGGGAATGAGGAGGGCACCGGCATGCGCTTCCGCCACCCCGACGGCTCCACCGTCCACCTGGCCTACTGCACCAACGTCCACCCCGCCGAGACCCTCGACGGTGTGCTCGGCCAGCTTCGCGACCACTGCGAACCGGTCCGCAAGCGCCTGGGCCGCGACCGCCTGGGCATCGGGCTCTGGCTCGCCAGGGACGCCGCCCGCGCGCTGACCGCCGACCCCGCGGCGCTGCGCAGGCTCCGCGGTGAGCTGGACGGCCGCGGCCTCGAAGTGGTCACCCTCAACGGCTTCCCCTACCAGGGCTTCGGCGACCAGCACGTCAAATACCGCGTCTACCGGCCCGATTGGACCGAGCCCGAACGGCTGGAGCACACCACCGACCTGGCGCGGCTGCTGACCGCCCTGCTCCCGGACGACGCCACCGAAGGCACCATCTCCACCCTCCCCCTCGGCTGGCGCACCGACTTCGACCCGGTCCGGGGCGCCACCGAACGGCAGGACACCGCCCTCGACGCGCTGCGTCTCCTCGCCGAGCGGCTGGACGCCCTGCACGAACTCACCGGCCGCTCCGTCCGCGTCGGCCTGGAGCCCGAACCCGGCTGCACCGTCGAGACCACCGCGGACGCGATCGGCCCCCTCGGTGCCGTCAACCGGGACCGTGCCGACGGGCCGCGCACCGCGGGGCAGCCCTCCACCCGGCAACCGCGCATCGGCATCTGCGTCGACACCTGCCACCTAGCCACCTCCTTCGAGGACCCGGCGCGCGCCCTCGATGCGCTGCACCGGGCGGCGGTGCCCATCGTCAAGTCCCAGCTGTCCGCCGCGCTGCACGCCGAGCACCCCGACCGGCCCGAAGTGCGCGAGGCCCTCGGCGCGTTCGCCGAACCGCGGTTCCTGCACCAGACCAGGACCCGCAGTCCGCAGGGCACGCTGCGGGCAACCGACGACCTCGACGAAGCGCTCGCCGACCGAGGCGGCCTGCCCACCACCGCCCCCTGGCGCGCCCACTTCCACGTGCCGCTGCACGCCCCGCCCGAGCCGCCCCTCACCTCCACCATGGCGGTCCTCCAGGACACCCTCACCCTCCTGGTCGGCGGGCCGGCGCCGCGTACGCACCACCTGGAGGTCGAGACGTACACCTGGCAGGCGCTGCCGGCCGCACTGCGCCCCCGCAGCCGCGCCCGGCTGGTCGACGGTATCGCCGCCGAACTGTCCCTGGCCCGTGACCTGTTGACCGACCTCGGCCTCAAGGAGCTGCCGTGACCGACCCCACCGCACCCGGCACCGACGGCGTGCAGCGGCTGCTCGTCCTCGACGTCGTCGGCCTCACCCCGCGCCTGCTGTGCCACATGCCGCATCTGTCCGCCCTCGCCGAGGCCGGCGCGCAGCGTCCCTTGAACACCGTCCTGCCCGCCGTCACCTGTAGCGTCCAGTCGACCTTCCTCACCGGCACGACCCCCGCGGAGCACGGCATCGTCGGCAACGGCTGGTACTTCCGCGACGTCGGCGAGGTCCACCTCTGGCGGCAGCACAACGCCCTCGTCGGAGGCGACAAGATCTGGGACGCCGCCCGCCGCGCGCACCCCGGCTACACCGTCGCCAACGTCTGCTGGTGGTACGCCATGGGAGCCGACACCGACTGGACCGTGACCCCGCGCCCCATCTACTACGCCGACGGCCGCAAGGAACCCGACTGCTACACCCGGCCGCCCGCCCTCCACGACGAACTGACCGATCTGCTGGGCCCGTTCCCCCTCTTCACCTACTGGGGGCCGACCGCCTCGCTCGCCTCGTCGCAGTGGATCACCGACGCCACGCGGCACCTCCACCGCACCCGCCGCCCCGACCTCACCCTCGCCTACCTGCCGCACCTGGACTACGACCTCCAGCGCTACGGTCCCGACGACCCCCGCGCCCACGCCGCGGCAACCGCGCTTGACACCGTCCTCGCGCCCCTGCTCGACGACGCGCGCAACGCCGGCACCACCGTCGTCGCGCTCTCCGAGTACGGCATCACGCGGGTGCGCCGCCCGGTCGACATCAACCGGGCACTGCGCAGGGCCGGCCTGCTGGAGGTACACACCCAGGACGGCATGGAGTACCTCGACCCCACCGCGTCCCGCGCCTTCGCCGTCGCCGACCACCAGATCGCGCACGTCTACGTCCGCCGTCCCGAGGACCTCGCCGCCACGCGCGCCGCGCTCGCCGACCTCCCCGGTCTCGCAGACCTCTTGGACGACGAAGGCAAGAAGGAGTACGGCATCGATCACCCGCGTGCCGGCGAACTCGTCGCGCTGGCCGAGCGGGACGCCTGGTTCACGTACTACTACTGGCTCGACGACGCCCACGCTCCCGACTTCGCCCGCCTCGTCGAAATCCACCGCAAGCCCGGCTACGACCCGGCGGAACTCTTCATGGACCCGCGGGACCCGTACGTCCGCCTGCGCGCCGCGACAGCGCTGGCCCGCAAGAAGACCGGGATGCGCTACCGCATGGCCGTCGTCCCCCTCGACCCCGAGCCGGTGCGTGGCAGCCACGGCCTGCTGCCCGCCGATGCCGCCGACGGCCCGGTCCTCATCTGCTCGCAGCCGGACACCCTGCCGGAAGCCCCCGAGGCCACCGACATCAAGCCCCTGCTGCTCCGCCTCGCCCGACTCACCTGACAGGCCCTCTGCCGAGCCAGGCCGCCGGCCACCCCGAGCCCCCGGCCGCACCGGCAGCCCACCGCACGCCACCCACCTCCAGGAGCCGACCATGACCCACGACCCCGAGCGCACCCGCGACCTCGCCCGCACCCTCGCCCGGCGCAGATTCCTCGGCGTCGCGGCCGGCACCACGGCCGCCGCCCTCCTCGGAGCCCACACCGCGACCGCGGCCGTTCCCGCGGCAGTTCCCGCGCCACAAGGCCACCGCAGGCTGTTGCCGCCCGGCCGTCTCGGCATCCAGCTCTACACCCTGCGCGACCAGACCGGTTCGCTCGGCTTCGCCCGGGTCTTCGAGGAGCTCGCCCGCTACCACTACGACGAGGTCGAGTTCGCGGGCTACACACAGGGCAGCGCGGGCCCCATCAACCTCGCGCAGCTCAAGCGCCTGCTGCGGGACAACGGCCTGCGGGGCGTCGGCAGTCATGTCGGCTACTCCTCCACCGACCCCAATGCGTACACCTTCGCCACCAACTTGACCCAGGTCCTCGACGACGCGGAGGCGCTCGGCCTGCCGTACGTCGGGACGCCCTCCAGCCCCAACCGCTACGGCGACACTGTCGACGCCTGGAAGCGCGCCGCCGAGGAGTTCAACACCTACGGAGCCGCCGCCAGGGCCCGCGGGCTGCGCTTCTACCACCACAACCACGCCGAGGAGTTCTCCTTCGCCACCGACGACCCACGCATAAGGCTCTACGACGTGCTGCTCGCCGAGACCGACCCCGACCTGGTCTTCCTCGAAATGGACATCTTCTGGGCCTACGTCGCGCAATACCGCTTCTCCCGGCGGCCCGACGACACTCCCGCCCCCTTCGAACCCCTCGACTACGTGCTCAAGGCCCCCAACCGCTATCCGCTCTTCCACGTCAAGGACGGCGAACACGACACCGCCGAACAGGACGGCTACCGCATGGTCGACGTCGGTGACGGCGACATCGACTACCGGCGCTTTCTGGCCACGGTGAACCGGCGCAAGGGGTGCGACCCCCGCGACCACCACTGGATCGTCGAACGCGACGACGCCGTCGACCCGGCCGCCAACCCGGCCGGCTCGCTGTCCACCGCCGAACGTTCCGCCCGCCACCTCCGGGGCCTGCGCCGACAGGAACACTGATGCACGAGCGTGGTCGAGCTCCAGGGTGCCCTCCGGCCGGGTCCGGTCCGATCCGCGAGACCGTGCCGAGGGCCATCCCCGGGTCCGGGTAATGTGCAGGCGATCACGCACCACCCGATGACGAATGGCGAGACGCACATGAGCGAGGGGACAGCACCGGCGGCCGGCGACACGGCCACCGTCGCCGACGAGGCGGCCCGCGAGCAGCTGCGCTATCTGCGCGGCAGCATCGACAACCTCGACGCCGCCCTGGTGCACCTGCTCGCCGAGCGCTTCAAGTGCACCCAGCAGGTCGGCGAGCTCAAGGCCCGGCACAGCCTGCCGCCCGCCGACCCGGCCCGCGAGGCCGCGCAGATCGCCCGGCTGCGCACCCTGGCCGCGGACGCCAGGCTCGACCCGGCCTTCGCCGAGAAGTTCCTGAACTTCATCATCGGTGAAGTGGTCCGCCACCACCGCGCGATCGCCGACCGGACGCTGGAGGAGCCGGGCCGACCGTCCGCCGACTGACCTCCCGCGACACCACGAGGGTGGGCGGTGCCATCACGGCACCGCCCACCCTCGTCCGGGTGAGGTGGCCGAACCCGGCGCCGTCCAGGCAGAGTTCCACGTCCACGTTGATGCCTCACCGCCCCCGAGGGCGGACCCCGGGCCAGCCGGCGCGATCGCCTCCTGGGCCGCAAGGCAGGGCATCAGCATCAGGCGAAGAAGACGGCCCTGGAGGCGGCGGGGGTGCGCGTCGGACGTACTCGCACCGGGCAGCGCGGCCCGTCCGGGAGCACCTGGCCCGCCGACCGCCCCTCCCGGGTGGTCGCGCCGACCGGGCCGAGTGACACTCGCCATATCTGACGCCGGACCGTCCCGCAGGGCAGTCACGGACCACTACCGTCCGGTAACACACGGTTCCACCGGGGAGCCGACCGAGCGCCACCACCCTGCCCCTCCGGCCGTGCACCGAGAGCGGAGAAGAACGATGGCACCCACCCGCAGTACGACCCCCGACCCGCGGAATGCGCCACCCGCGGACCCGCCCCGCAGCCTCAAACCCGGCACCTCCTGGCGGGACGCCTGGGAGCGCAGTCTCGCCGCCGCCCCCGAGGCATTCGCCGACGACCACGTCCGCAACCTCTGGGACGGCCAATGGCAGCCGGACGGCCACCCGTTGCCCGCCACCAGTCCCGTGGACGGCACCCCCATCGCCGGTCCGCCCCGCCTCGACGCGGACGCCGCGCTGCACGCCGTCCGCGCCTCCCTCGACGAGCACAGGGCCTGGCGCCACATCCCCCTCCCCGAACGCAAGGCGCGCATCTCGGCGACCCTCGACGCCCTCACCGAACACCGCGAACTGCTCGCCCTCCTCCTGGTCTGGGAGATCGGCAAGCCCTGGAAGCTCGCGCAGGCCGACGTCGACCGCGCCATCGACGGTGTCCGCTGGTACGTGTCCGAGATCGACCGGATGCTCGCCGGCCGCACCCCGCTGCCGGGCCCGGTCAGCAACATCGCGAGCTGGAACTACCCGATGTCGGTCCTCATCCACGCGATGCTCGTCCAGGCCCTGGCCGGCAATGCCGTGATCGCCAAGACCCCGACGGACGGCGGCGTGTCCTGCCTGACCCTGGCCTGCGCGCTGGCCGCCCGCGAGGGTGTCCCGGCCACGCTGGTCAGCGGCAGCGGCCGGGAGCTGTCCCCGGCCCTGGTCCGCTCTCCGGAGATCGGCTGCGTCTCCTTCGTCGGCGGCCGCGACACCGGTGCCCGCGTCGCCACCGCAGTCGCCGACCTGGGCAAGCGCCACATCCTCGAACAAGAGGGCCTCAACACCTGGGGCATCTGGAACCACACCGACTGGCCCGCGCTGACCCCCTTGATCCGTAAGACGTTCGACTACGCCAAACAGCGCTGTACCGCCTATCCCCGCTTCGTCGTCCAGCGCGCCGCCTTCGCCGATTTCCTCACCGCATACCTCCCGGCAGTACGCAGCGTCCGATTCGGCCACCCACTGGCCGTCAACGCCCCCGGCGACCCGCTTCCGGAACTGGACTTCGGCCCGCTGATCAACGCCACCAAGGCCAAGGAACTCGCCGACCTCACCACGGAGGCGATCTCCCGCGGCGCCGTCCCCCTCCACCGGGGCAGCCTGGCCGAAGGGCGCTTCCTGCCCTCCCAGGACACCTCTGCCTACTTCCCCCCGACCACCCTGCTGGCCCCGCCGCCGGCCTCCCCGCTGCACCACGCCGAGCCCTTCGGCCCGGTCGACACCATCGTTCTCGTCGACACCGAGGCCGAACTCCTCGCCGCCATGAACGCAAGCAACGGCGCCCTGGTGGCGAGCCTCTCCTGCGATGACCAGGAGACCTACGAGCGCCTCGCGCCACAGATCCGCGCCTTCAAGGTCGGTCATGGCAAGCCCCGCTCCCGAGGCGACCGCGAGGAGCTCTTCGGCGGCTTCGGCAACTCCTGGAGCGGCGCATTCGTCGGCGGTGAGCTCCTGGTCAAAGCGGTGACCGAGGGGCCGGAGGCCGAACGGCTGCCGGGCAACTTCCCCGACTACCACCTCATGCCGTAGCGGGCCCGGTCCGCGCCGCCGCTCGTCGGCACCGTGCGATCCAGGGCCCCGATCAGGAGCGCACGGTGCCATCTCGGGCCGAGCGGCTGCCCGTCGATCCGACAGGCGGCCGCCAGGCCGTGCCCGCGACCGCGCGGCGAAGTATGATTTGCCCCTCATCAGCCATAAATCAGGGTTATGTGGCGCGCAGATACGCAGGTGAAGGGCACTCCGAAAGCTTGGTATTGTTGTCCATGTCGCCGCGGGGAACGCCCCGTGTCGATGACACCTAGTCCGGGTGGCGGAATGGCAGACGCGCTAGCTTGAGGTGCTAGTGCCCTTTATCGGGCGTGGGGGTTCAAGTCCCCCCTCGGACACCAGCGAAAACCCCAGTTGATCTGGGGTTTTTCTGCTTTTGGCGGCAGGGGCCCTCGGCGAAGGGCCGGAAGGGCGCAGACGCGCCGTATGCCCGTCCGATCAGGGCGTTCCCTGCCGGTGATATCCCGCCCACAGTCGGCCGCCCACGGGCCCCAGCGCCTCGTCGACCAGGGCGACGAGCGGGCCGGAGCCGCCGTCCATGGCGGCGCGGGACGCGGCTTGCAGGCGCTCCGGAAAGTCGGGATCGACACCCTCCAGCCGACGGGCCAGCCACTTGCCGCCGCCGAGCCACGCGCCGTGCCGCAGCAACACGAGTTCGCCGGTACGGCGGGCCAGCTCGGAGACGATGAAGAGTCGCTCCGTGTCCGCCGCGCAGCCTTCGAGGTCGTCGAGGAGGTCGGTGAGGGCGTAGCGGCGGTCGTCCAGCTCCGCGGCGGTCACCGGGGCAGGTCCGGCCGCGGCCCGGGTCCGTGCCTCCCGGGCCAGGTGCTCGCCCACGCCGTCCCGGTCGAGGAGCAGCACGCCCGCCGCGCACATCCACAGCAGCGGCGAACGGCGTGCGGCGGTCTCGCGCTCGATGAACGCGCGCCAGGTCCGTTCCGTGTGGGCGAACAGCTCGACCGGCCATCCGGCGTGCCGGAAGCTGTGCCGGGACGGGGCCGCGTCGCCGCACAGCACGACGACGATGTCGAGGTCGGATGTGGCCGTGCGCCGCTCGGTGGGAGCGCTGCCGCCGAGGAACGCGGCGAGGGCGTGCGGATGGTGCGCCCGCACGACGTCGCGGGCCGCGGCCACGGGGTCGGGGATCGTCATATCCGCGCGGGGCGGGGGGAGTTGGTCATGGCGGGATGCTACGGGACCCGGTCGCGCGTGAGGGTAGGTCATGCCGACGGTCAGCCGCTGCGGACAAGGTCCGCGCACTTCTCGCCGATCATCATCGTGGTGATGCACGGGTTCACCGCCGGCAGGAACGGCATCACCGAGCCGTCGGCGACCCGCAGACCACTGACGCCCTTGACCCGCAGATGCGGGTCGAGCGGGACGCCCAGGTCGTCGGCGGCGCCCATCCGGACGGTGCAGGCGGGGTGGTAGACGGTGTTGTGCGTGGTGCGGATGTAGTCGAGCAGTTCGGCGTCGGAGCGGACGTCGGGGCCGGGGGCCAGCTCGGCGCCGGCCCAGTCCGCCATCGGGGACTGGGCGACGATCTCGCGGGCGAGCCGCAGCCCGTAGGTCATCACGCGGACGTCGTGCTCGTCGGTGAAGTAGCGCGGGTCGACCTTGGGCTTGTCGCGGAAGTCGCGGGTACGCAGCCGGACGGTGCCCAGCGAACGGGCGCGGGTGACGTTCGGCGTGAGGCAGAACGCGTTCTCCGAGGTGGGATAGCCCCGGCGGTAAGTGTTCATGTCGAAGGGCACCGACCCGTAGTGGAACATCAGGTCCGGCCGGTCCAGGCCCGGCTCGGTGTCGGCGAAGATGCCGATCTCCCACCACTGGGTGGAGGAGGTGACCATGGGCTGCTTCGCGTCCCACATGATCACGCCCTCCGGGTGGTCCTGGAGGTAGGAGCCGACACCGGGGGAGTCGACGAGCGTCTCGATGCCCACCTCACGCAGATGCCCGGCCGGGCCGATGCCCGACAGCATCAGCAGCTTGGGGGAGTCGACGGCGCCGCAGGAGACGATGACCTCGCGGCGGGCACCGATGCGGCGGGTGTGGACCAGGTCGGCGGCGAGGTAGTCGACGCCGGTGCAGCGCCGGTCGCCGTCGAACACCAGCCGCTTCGCCTGGAGGCCGGTGCGGACGTCCAGGTTCGGCCGGCTGCCCATGACAGGGTGCAGGTAGGAGACGGACGCGGAGGAGCGGGTGCCGTCGGGGCGGCAGTTGATCTGGAACCAGTTGGCGCCGCGGACGACGGTCCGGCCGGTGTTGAAGGGAGTGGTCGGAATGCCGGACGCCGCGCACGCCTCCAGGAGGGCGACGCCGCACGGGTCGCGGGGCGGGATGCTGCGCAGCGTCACCGGGCCGCTGCGGCCGTGGTGATCGCCGGGGGAGTCGTTGGTCTCCAGGCGCTGGTAGAGCGGGAAGCAGTCGGCCGCGCTCCAGCCCGTACAGCCCGAAGCGGCCCACTCGTCGAGGTCCTCGGCCGGCGCCCAGAAGGCGATACAGGAGTTGTGGGACGAGCAGCCGCCCAGCACCTTGGCGCGGGCGTGGCGCATGAAGCTGTTGCCGTTCGCCTGCGGTTCGACCGGGTAGTCCCAGTCGTAGCCCGATTCGAGCAGCCCCATCCACTTGTCGAGACGCAGGATGTTCGGGTCGTCGACGTCGGAAGGGCCGGCTTCCAGGAGGCAGACGGTGACGGAGGGGTCTTCGCTGAGCCGTGCCGCCACGACGGCGCCTGCCGTACCGCCGCCGACGACGACGTAGTCGAACGTGTCCAGCGGCTCGTTGTCCGTACGGTTGTCGTCCACGGGGGCCTCTCAGGGCTTGGTGCTGTCGCCAGCTCAGGGCTTCTTGGGGGTGGTGGGGTCGGGGACGTCGGCGGCGTGGCCGGCCAGGACCCCCGTGCGCTTGCGCTGGATGAACCAGTAGTAGGCGAATCCGCCGAGGCCCACGACGCCGACGAAGAGGAAGGCACCCCAGCGCAGGTACCAGTGCTGCGGGCCGGTCGCGTTGTAGACGGTGGCGCGCGGCCAGGCGAGGTTGAGGGACATCGCGGCGCCCCACAGCACGGCGAGGATGTTCACCGGGAGCCCGAACTTGCCGAGGGAGAACTTCCCCTCGGCCGGGGTCCAGTTGCCGCGCAGGCGCTGGACCAGCATCGGCAGCGTCACCAGCAGATACGCCAGGTAGATCATGATGATCGCGATGCTGGTGATGACCGAGAAGATCTGCGGCTGGTTGATGTTGATGACGAGGATGCCGACCGCCACCAGGCCGATGATGACGGCGGGCAGCACCGGCGTCTGGAAGCGGGGACTGACCTTGGCGAGCAGGGACGCAGCGGGCAGGTTGTTGTCCCGCGCCATCGCGAAGGCCAGCCGGATGCCGGCGGTGTGCACCGCCAGCTCGCACACGGTGATGGCGATGACCACGCACCACAGCACGATCTGTCCGATCGTCGAGCCGAGCGTGGAGAGAACCACGTACTGCAGGCCGTCCACCGACAGTTCCTTGGCCTGCAGATCGGGGACCGCCAGCAGAGCGAAGAGCAGGATGAGGCCGCCGATGATGAAGGAGGCGATCAGCGCGCGCAGGATCGCCCGCGGGGCGTTGCGACCCGGGTTCTTGGACTCCTCGCCGAGCGACGAGGCCGTGTCGAAGCCGTACATGACGTAGGCGGAGGCCAGGGAGGCGGTCAGGAAGGCACCGAAGTAGCCCAGCTGGTCGCCCTTGCCCAGGCCGTTGGTCTCGGTGATTGCGCTGGGGCCGCGGGTGACGTGCGCGGCGAGGAGAATGATCAGGACGATGGCGGCGATCAGCTCGATCGCCACGCCCGCCGAGTTGATCCGGGCCATCAGCTTCACGCCGAAGGCGTTGACCAGCGTGGTGAACGCGACGAGCACGGAGCCGAGCAGCACGGCGTTGGCCGCGGCGTCGGTCTTGCCGGTGCCGTCGCCGATGAACTGGAACCACGACGAGATCTGCGGCAGCGTCACCTGGTAGGCGAGGGCGACGGCGGACAGCGAGACCATGGTGGCGGTCAGCATCATCCAGCCGCCGAGCCAGCCGATGTGCGGCCCGCCCAGCTTCTTGGCCCAGTTGTAGATCGACCCGGCCACCGGGTACCGGGCGGCCAGCTCGCAGAAGCACAGAGCCACCATCAGCTGGCCGACGAAGACCATCGGCCACGACCACCAGTACGCCGGGCCGCCGAAGCTGACGCCGAAGTAGAAGAGCTGGAAGGTGCCGGTGAGGATCGAGATGTAGCTGATCCCCGCGGCGAAGGTGTGGAAGTTTCCGAGGGTGCGCTTGAGTTCGGGCTTGTAGCCGAGTTCGGCGAGCGAGTCGTCGTCGTGGGAACCGTCCGCCCGGGTGCCGGGGCGGACGGGTTCGGAACCTGGGTCGCTCACTCGAACCACCTCTGCGCCTGCGGCGCGGTGTTGCGCCAGACGTGCTTGGCTTCCTGGTACTCCGCCAGGCCCGCGGGACCCAGCTCGCGGCCCACTCCGGACTGCTTCATGCCGCCCCATTCGGCCTGCGGGACGTACGGGTGGAAGTCGTTGATCCACACGGTGCCGGCGCGCAGCCGGGAGGCGACCCGCCGGGCGCGCCCGCTGTCCTGCGTCCAGACCGCGCCGGCCAGTCCGTAGATGGTGTCGTTGGCGAGGGAGATCGCCTCTTCCTCGTCGCGGAACCGTTCGACGGTCAGCACCGGGCCGAACGATTCATCGCGCACGACGGTCATGTCCGGGGTGCACTCGTCGAGCACCGTCGGCAGGTAGTAGAAGCCGTCCGCCAGTGACGGGTCGTCGGGTGCCGATCCGCCGCACAGCAGTACGGCGCCCTCCTCCAGCCCCGCGGCGACATACGCCTCGATCTTCGCCCGGTGCGCGGCGGAGATCAGCGGACCGGTGCGGGCGTTCTCGTCGAACGGCCCGCCCAGCCGGATGCGCCGGGCCCGGGAGACCAGCTCGTCGACGAACGCGTCGTGCAGCTCGTCCTGTACGAGCAGCCGGGCTCCCGCCGAGCAGACCTGCCCGGAGTGCAGGAACACCGCCATCAGGGCGTAGTCGAGGGCGGTCTCGAACTCGGCGTCCGCGAAAACGATGTTGGGGTTCTTGCCGCCCAGTTCGAGGGCGATCTTCTTCACCGTCGGCGCCGCGGCGGCCATGATGCGGCGGCCGGTCAGCAGACCGCCGGTGAAGGACACCATGTCCACCAGCGGGTCGGTGGTGAGCGGTGCGCCCACGGCGGGGCCGGTGCCGAGGACCAGGTTGGCTGCCCCGTCCGGCAGTCCCGCCTCGGCCAGCAGGCGCATGAGGTGGATGGCCGTGTGGGGCGTCAGCTCGCTGGGCTTGAGGATGATGGTGTTGCCGGCGGCGAGGGCCGGGGCCACCTTCCAGGCGGTCTGGAGCAGCGGATAGTTCCACGGCGTGATCAGCGAGCAGACGCCGACCGGTTCGTGCCGCACCGTGCTCTCGACCTCGCCGATGCCCGTGTCCACGACCCGGTCGGTGCCGCCGGCCGCGGCGAGATTGCCGAAGTGGCGGAAGCAGTTGGCGATGTCGTCCATGTCGTACGCGCTCTCGACCAGACGCTTCCCGGTGTCCAGCGACTCTTCCCTGGCCAGTGCGGCCTTGTCACGCTCCAGCAGGTCCGCGACGCGCAGGACCAATCGGCCGCGCTCGGCGACCGGTGTCCGTGGCCAGGGCCCGTCGTCGAAGGCGGTACGGGCCGCGGTGATCGCCGCCGCGGCGTCCTTCGGCCCGCCTTCGTCGACGGTCGCGACCAGCGTGCCGTCCGCCGGGCAGCGGATCTCGCGCACCTGCCCGTCGGCGGCTGCGGTCCACTGACCGCCGATGAACAGCTCCGGCATGTGGGGCCTCCGGTCTCCGGTCGTGTAGGAGCCTGCGGCGGGCGCGGTGCCCAACCGGCGGCGCGCTGCCGCCGGGACGCCGGCCGGCCCGGCGATGCGGACCTCGGTGACGATGTCTGCACCGACAGTAAGACGGGTCCCGCGGGGCCGCACGACACGAGGGGCCGGGTGGGGGGTGCCTCGTAATGGCGCAGGTCGGCGCGGGTGAAGAGGGCGGCCGGAGAGCGGCGCCCGGGCCACGGCGGGGGAACGGTGACGCCTTCCTGCGGTCGATGCCGCTCGCCGGTGGGGGGCTGCGAGGCGGCTCCGCGTGGCCGGGACAATGGAAGGTATGTCCACCGCGCCCGGCCCCGCCCCTGCCCTCCCGGTCCCCGACGCCGCGGCCTATCTCACCGGCCGCTGGCGCGTCGAACGCGCCGTGTACGACCTGCTCGGGGGCACCGAGGGACGCTTTCGCGGCATGGCGGAGTTCCGGCCGGGCCCGGCGGGTGACGCACTGCTCCATCTGGAGGAAGGCGAGCTGACCTGGGGCGGTGCGGTGCATCCGGCGAGCCGGACCCTCCGGGTGCGCCCGCTGTCCGACGGCACCGCGGAGGTCGACTTCGCCGACGGCCGGCCCTTCCACGACCTGGACCTGCGCACCGGCAGGTGGACCGCCGTGCACCCCTGCGCCGCGGACCGGTACGAGGGGACATTCACCGTGGTCGCACCGGACGAGTGGCATCTGCGCTGGCGGGTCGGCGGCCCGGCCAAGGACCAGTTGCTGCGGTCGGTCTACCGGCGCGAGGGGGACTGAGGCACCCGCGTGTCGCGTACGGGTGTCCCGCGCCTCCCCTCAGGTGCGAAGGCGCGGGCGGGCGCCGGTGGGGTCAGTCCTTCACCGCGCGCACCGCGTACAGCATCGGAATGATCGGCTCCGACGGAGGCAGGCGCCACCAGCCGTTGTCCGACGGGACCATCGACTCGAAGCGCTTCCAGGGCAGCAGCTCCGTCTCCCGCACGACCTGGACGGTGAGACCCGCGCCGACCACGGCCGAGATGACCTCGCCGATGCCGTGCCGCCACTCGTAGCTCGTCGTCGCGCCCGTCACCGGCGGGCCGTCGGTGTAGGTGCACGGCGTGTCGCTCCTGAGGGGGCCGCGTCCGGCCAAGTAGTCGTGACGCAGCAGGAGATCTTGACGCTCCGCGCCCGGGGTCGGGCCCAGGGCGTCCAGCAGCGGGTGGAACTCCACGAGGTAGAGGGCCCCGCCCGGCCGCAGCAGGGAGCTGACGACGCCGGCCCATACGGCCAGGTCCGGCAGGTAGCACAGCGCGCCCTTACCGGTGTAGATCACGTCGAACCGGCGATCCCCGAGCGCGTCGGCGGCCCGGTGGACGTCGCACCGGACGAACTCCACGTCCCGCCCCGCCTCGTCGGCGAGCCGCCGCGCCTCCGCGACCGCTGCCGCGGAGAAGTCCAGACCCACGGCGTGCGCGCCCCGTTCCGCGAACGCCGCCGTCTCGGTCCCCAGATGGCATTGCAGATGCAGGACGTCCCGCCCCGAAAGATCGCCCAGATCGGTCCACTCGAACGGCGCGAACCAGTCGTCGGCGGTCCTGGAGCCGTCCAGTCCGTAGAACTCGCTGGCCACATGGACGGGGGTACGGGCGTCCCAGTTGGCCTGATTGGTCCGCAGCATCTCCTCGGTGGTCGGCCGCCGCGCGGTGGTGGGTGCCGTACCGGTCCCCGGCGGCGTACACGTCGCGGGGATCCCCGCACCCCCCGGCGCGGCTCCGGCCAACGGCTCACTCTTCTCTGTGGTCATCCTTCCTTCTACCGGCCCGCCCGCGGCATGCACCAGACCGCGTGGCGCCGGACGGCGAGTCCCGTCGGCGGCAACGCTCCGGGGCCACCGAGACCCGGCTCAGCTCTCCGCCGGGGTCCAGACCTCGCCGTCGAGCACATTGCGCATCCCGACCCACACCATGTTCATCAGGCGCAGAGTGATCCGCTCCGGGGACTCCTCGGGGTGCCGCGCCATCCAGTCGGTGAGGGTGTCCGCGGCGCCGACCAGGGCGTGGGCCACGAAGTCGGCCTCCTCGGCGGCCGGGCGTGCGGCGCTGTCCGCGACGCCGTCCTGGATCAGCCCGGCGACCTCCGCCATGACCGCCCGGCGCCCGCACGCGACCTCCGCCGCGATGGCCGGGCTCAGTTCCGCGGCCTGGCGGTGCAGTATCACCCAGCTGCCGCGGTGCTCGGCGACGAAGGTGAAGAACGCCAGCAGTCCGGCCCGCAGGCGGAGTTCGGGGGAGTGCGCCTCACCTGCCGCGGCCTGGAAAGCGGCCACCAGGCGGCCCGCCTCGCGCCGCAGGCAGGCGAGGAACAGCCCTTCCTTGGAGTCGAGGTAGAGGTAGACCATCGGTTTGGAGATGCCGGCCAGCTCGGCGATCTCGTCGACCGCGGCGGCGTGGTAGCCGCGTTTGGCGAAGACCTGGATCGCCGCGTCGATGATCTGTTGTTCCCGGACCGGCCTGGGGATGCGTCGCCTGCGTGTGTCGCTCATCCTTGCCAGCCTATCCACCACCGACATAAACTTACTCTGTAGTAAGTTTACGGTTGGGTAGAGAAGGTCGAGCACAGCCGGTTGGGTACGGCCGGTCGAGCAAGGAGGCTTCCGTGGCCGACGACGTGCGCGCGCGGCTGGCCGCGCTGGACTTCGCGAGTGTCACCCCGCAGGAGTTCGCGAGCATCGTCAAGGGGCTGACCACCCGCCAGATCTCCGAGCTGGCCGAAGGCGAGCTGCGGACGCGGGTGCTCGCAGAGGTCTTCGGCCGGATGAGCCGTCAGTTCCGCCCGGAGGCCGCGGGGACGGTGGCGGCCGTCATCCGCTGGCACATCACCGGCGAGTCCGAGGTGGTCTACGAGACCATCCTCGCGGACGGCGAGTGCGCCGTGCGCAAGGGGCGTACGGAGACCGAGCCGCGGCTGACCCTGACCATGGGCGACGTCGAGTTCCTCAAGCTCGTCTCCGGCAACGGCAACCCGATGACCATGCTCCTCACCCGCAGGCTCAAGCTGTCCGGTGACCTCGCCCTGGCCGCCGCGCTGAACCGCTACTTCGACATCCCGAAAGCCTGAGGGACGCCGGTGCGACCGCCCGCGGCGGCGGTGCCGCGGGCGTCGCTCACCGGGGGCCGAGCGCTCGCCCGTACTCGTGGGCGGGCCCGTCCCGCCACTCCACCCACAGCGGGTCGTCGAGGATCTCTCCCGGTTCGGCCACCCCTGCCCGGCGCAGGAACTCGATCAGGTCCTGGTCGTCATGGGCGAGGCCGAGGATCTGTTCACGCACAGTGACACGCCGCCCACCGGTGGGGGAGGGGCGGTGGACCACGATCGGAGCTTGGCCGCGCATGCCCCCAGCCTGCTCGGTAGCCGCCCGCGCCGCAGCCGGACGCACGGATCCGGCCCGCGAGCCGTGCCGGGCGCCCGGCTGCCGGGCCGCCTGACGCAGTCGGACAGGTCGGGCGCCGGGTCGCTGCCGGGCTGTGCAGAAGTCCGCTCGCCTTCGCAGGCGCGGGCTCAGATCATGAGCGGCACCGCGTGAATCTCGTCCGCCGCGTGGCCGGTGCGGGTGTGGATGCGCTGCACCGCTTCTGCCGAGGGGGCCTCGGACAGGCAGAAGACATCGCCGGAGGTCGGGTCGGCCCAGGCGTGCTCGAAGTGGACGTTCTCCTCGTTCTCGATGGCGAGATCGGCCTCGTGCGCCTCCTTGAGCTGCGCGGCCGTGATGTCCTTCATCCCGCGGTGGATGTCCATGAATTTGGCCATCGGTCTCACTCCTCCGACTGACAGACGCGGCCACCCCTTCTTCCATGGTGCATCCGATTGCGCCGGAGGGGGAGGTTCGCCCTTCGCGGCCGGAATCGCGGGCTCCTTCCCGAGGAGCGCATCCGCGGTTCGTACGGGTCCGGGGCCGCTCCCCGGCAGCTTCGTCCGTCGTCGATTCGCGCCGCTCCGGTGTGCGGTCGCGAAGGGCCCGTGGAGCGGAAAGGTGTAAAGCGAGACGTGCGTGGTAGGCGAACCGTAACAACGCTCCGCTCCGCCAAGGGTGTTGGTCGGGTGACCACCGGTCCGGAGGCGGTACGGGAGCGGTCCATCACCTCTCGGAGGGCCGGGCCCGTTCCCGCGGTGCGTGCCCGGCGCCGGGTGTCGCCGGGGACGGAACGGGCCGCCGCCCCTGAGTGGCGAGGTGGCGGCCCGTACCCGGCCCCGATTGCCTCAGCCGGCGCAGCGGGCGATCGTGGTCACCCGCCCTCGGCTCATCGTCGCGAGCCGGGGCGCCCGCCGGGCGAGCGCTTCGTCCTCGGTGACCACCACGCACGTCAGCCGGCGCTCGTCCCACAGCCCTTCGAGCAGCGCGGCCAGGATGTCGCGGTCGTCGGCTCCCAGTCCGGCCGTCGGCTGATCCGCCAGCAGCACGGTCGGACGCTTCACCAGGGCCCGCGCCAACGCCACACGTCGCCGCGCCCCTTCGCTCAACTCCGATGTCAGGCTGTGCCGTTGGGCGCCGAGGCCCACCTTTTCCAACGCTTCGTCGGCCAGTTCCCCACGGTCCGCAGGGCGCAGCCGCAGCGGCACCAGGGCGCCGGCCACGTTCTCCCGGGCGGAGAGACCCGGCGTGAGACCGCCGCCGTGCGGCACGGTCCCGATGGACTCGGCACGGATGCGGGCCAGCCGTGCCTCGGTCACCGTGGCAAGGTCCGTGCCGTCCAGTTCGACGCTGCCGCGGGTGGGCCGTTCCGCCCCGCCCAGAACGCGCAGCAGTGTCGACTTGCCCGCCCCGGCCGGCCCCTGCACGACCAGTGTCTCCCCGGCCTCGATCCAGAGCCCGACTCCGTCCAGCGCCCGTATCGGGCCCTGCGCGCTCCGATAGGACTTGGTCACGCCGGTCAGGTGGTACACGGGTCTCCTCTTGCTCCGTCGGCCGAGTGGGCCGAGCGGCAGTGGTACGGGGTGCTGTCGGGCGCCTGCCGGGGAGGACCGGACGGCCGGGGGACGTGGGGCGACCGTACGGACACGGTGTGACGGCTCGCTGAGCGCCGCGTGAGAGCGCGATGAGAAGGCGCGGCCGGGGCGGGGGCGTGGGGCCCTGCTCCGCGCCCTCGTCCGGCCACCGGGTGCGCCGCGGGCCGGGCTGCGGATGAGGCAGCCCGGCCCGCGGCGCGGTGGTCGTGCGGGGGCCGGGGTCTACAGCTCCTGGATGCGGATGTTGCGGTAGGAGATGACGTCGGTTTCGCTGTGGACCTGGAGGCCGATGTAGCCGGAGGCGTAGCGGCGGCCGTCGGTGCCCGGGTCGTCGCCGCGCGGGGGGCTGAACTCCTGGCCGCCGGTGTTGTCGAACTCGTTGAGCAGGACGCCGTTGCGGTAGACGGCGTAGTGCTGGCCGGTCACCCGGATCTCGTAGTCGTTCCAGGTGCCCTTGGGGGTGACGCCGGCGCCGCCGAGGCCCACGCGGTCGAAGCCGTAGACCGATCCGGTCTTGTACATGTCACCGTCGGGGCGGTCGAGGATCTGGACCTCGTGCCCGTATTTGATGGCGACCCACTCGGGGCGGGGCTCCTCGGGATGGTCGTGCACGTTCGGGAAGCGCACGAACACTCCGCTGTTGGCGTTGCCCGTGCCGGGGGCGTCGTCCCGGAACTGGAGCTTGAGCGAGAAGTCGTCGTAGGTGCGCTGCGGGAACCACAGCATGCCCATCCCGGGGACGGTGGAGGAACTGGTCATGGTGCCGTCCTCGCCGAGCGCGAAGGAGCCGCCGCCGACCTGCTGCCACCGGTCGAAGGACTTCCGGGTGCCGTCGAAGAGGTCGCGGTAGCCGGTGTGCTGCCCGGGGGTGCCGATGCCGGACTGCTTGGCGGCCCGGTTGACGGTCCGGTACTCGCGGTCGTCGAGGACCCCCGCGGTGCGCAGACGGTCGGTGACGGCGCGGACGTGCTTGAGGAAGAGGGCCTGGGATGACCAGTCTTTCTCGTCCTCGATCAGCTCGTTGACGGTGCATCGGTTGCCGGTCATGCGGTTGGGGATGCCGGTGTTGACGGTGCCCACGATGACGGTCAGCCGCTCGTCCCATTCGGGGCAGTTGGGCGCGGGCACGCCACCACCCTGGGCGACGGTGAACGACACCGTCCGGGCCTGCGAGGTGTTGCCGGCCTCGTCGGTGGCGCGATGGGCGACGGTGTGCCGGCCGGCCCGGTCCACGACGACCGGCGTGGAGTAGGCCAGGAAGGGGCCGCCGTCCATGGCGTACTCGGTCTTCGCCACGCCGGACTCGCCGTCGGTGGCGGTGAGGGTGACGGTGGCCCGGTCGAGGTAGTTGCCGTCGGAGTTCTTGTCGCCGGTGACCTCGGCCGTGGTCTCGGGCGGCGTGTCGTCCTCGGCCGGCGGGGTGACGACGGTGAAGTCGGCGGACTTCTCCGGCGCGGCGTTGCCGGCCTTGTCCGCGGCGCGGTAGCGGAAGGTGTGGGCGCCGGCGTCGTGGACCATGACCGGGGTCGTGTACGGCTGGTAGGCGCCGTCGTCGAGGGCGTACTCGATGGTGTTGACGCCGGAGCCGGTGTCGGAGGCGGAGACGGTGGCCGTCGCGCTCCCGATGTAGGCGCCGTCCGCGTCCTGTTCGCCGTCGAGCTTCACCGACGTCTCGGGCGGGGTGGTGTCGTCCGTCGGCGGTGACGCCACGGTGAAGGCCGTGGACTTCTCCGCTGCCGCGTTGCCGGCCTTGTCGGTGGCGCGGTAGCGCAGGGTGTGGGCGCCCACCTTGTCGATGACGACGGGCGCGGTGTACGGCTGGTAGGCGCCGTCGTCGAGGGCGTACTCCACGGTGTCGACGCCGGAGCCGGCATCGGACGCCGTGACCGTGGCCGTCGCGCTGCCGATGTACGCGCCGTCGGCGTTCTGCTGGCCGTCGAGCTTCAGCGACGTCTCGGGCGCGGTGGTGTCCGAGCCCCCGCCGTCGGTGACGACGAGCACGCCCTGCATCCCCTCATGGCCCGGAATGGTGCAGTGGTAGCGGTACTTGCCCGGAGTGAGGGTGACTTCCGCGGTGTGCTTGCCGCCCTCCGCGTCGCCCGGATTGGCGAGGATGTTGAGGGAGACGTCCTGGTTGTACTCGGAATCGGAGGTGACGAAGGTCAGCGTGTGCGGCATCCCCATGGTGTTGCCGGTGGCCGCGCTGTTCTCGAAGACGATGGTGGCCTTGCCCGCGACCGCCGTGGCGGGCGCGGAGGCGTACTTCGTGATGTCGTCCCCCGCGGTCCAGGTAAGGATCTGCTCGGCCTGCTGCGGGGCGGGCTGACCGTGCGCCGTCGCCGAGGCCAGGCCGAGGACGAGGGCGAGTGCGGACAGCAGCGCCGTCCATGTTCTCCGGAGCTTCCAGTACTTCCGGTACTCCCGGTATCTCCTGTGTCCCCGGTTCATCAGGATGCCTTCCTGGCCAGTTGCTGCGGCAACGGGGTGGGCTCGCCGCCCTTGTAGGTGATGCGCCAGAGCGCGGACTTGGGGTCGGAGGTGAAGAAGCCACGCCCGTAGTCCAGGACGTAGAGCGCACCGTCGGGCCCGAAGGTCCAGCCCATGAGGTTGCGGATGCCGTCAGCGCCCACCGGAATGATCTTGTCGAGGCTTTCCGCGTGCGCCGGCAGACCGCCGCCGCCCGCGGTCTCGGGATCCATCACGACGGCGTGCCGAGGCTGCTCGCCGTCGTAGAAGTCCCCGACGAACCACTTGCCGTCCCAATAGGCGGGCCAGGCGTCCTTGCTCGCGCTTCCCGGGTCATGGCGGTAGACCGGGCCGTCCATCGCGGCCTGCCCGCCGCCCTTGAGCCAGGGGAGCAGCAGCTTCTGCTGGGACAGTTCGTAGCTGGGGACGCCTTCGGCGTTCCGCGGGAAGTCGGGGCCGCCGCCCTGCGGGGAGTACCAGATGTTGTTGGACTCGGCGGGCGGGATGTCGACCAGGCCGTCGTTGTGCGGCGACTCGTTCTTCAGGTGGTCGCAGTCGTACCAGCCCAGGGGCTTGGTGGGGTCGGGCAGGTTGCGGTCGCGGTAGGGCTGCTCGTTGCCCATGCAGAACGGCCAGCCGCGGTTGGAGGCGTGGGTGATGACGGCGAAGGTGTCGTACTTCGCCGGCCCCCAGGTCGGGCTCGGCGTACCGGCGTCCGGGCCGACCCAGCCCGCGTACAGGGTGTCGGTCTTCTTGTCGACGGAGATCCGGGAGGGGTTGCGGACGCCCATCACATAGATCTCGCCGCGGGTCTTGCCGCCCCCCTCGTCGGTCTCCTTGCCGGTGAAGAGGTTGCCTTCGGGCAGTGTGTAGGTGCCGTCCTGCTCGGGGTGGATCCGCAGGATCTTGCCGTTGAGGTTGTTGGTGTTGCCCGCGGTGCGCCGGGCATCGGCGAACGCGACGCCCTTGTAGGCGGGCTCCGGGTTGTTTCCGGAGTAACCGTCGCTGAATTGCGAGGAGTTGTTGTCACCGGTGGCGATGTAGAGGTTGCGCGCGGAGTCCCATGCCATGCCGCCGCCCGCGTGGCAGCAACTGTGGATCTGTACGGGCCACTTGAGGAGGACCTTCTCCGAGGACAGGTCCAGTCTGTTCGTGGCCGGGTTCACGGTGAAGCGGGAGACCCGGCGTTCGGCCATCTGTTTGTCACGGTCGATGCGGGAGTGCGGGGTGTAGTGGAGGTAGATCCAGCCGTTGGAGAGGAAGTCCGGATCGAGTTCGATGCCGAGCAACCCCTCCTCGTTCTTGACCAGTTCATCGCCGCCGCCCTTGTTTCCGAAGACGGTCACCGAGCCCGCGAGGGTCACCTTCCCGGTCTTGGGATCCCAGCTGTGGACGGTGCCCTCACCCTTGCCGACCTCGGGGTTGTTCCAGTCGGTGACCACCGGCGTGCTCGCGTCGCCGCCGCCGCGGCCGATGTAGAACACCCGGCCGTCCTTGGCCGTCACCAGCCCGTGCGGCTCGCCGATCTGGTCGGAGCTGCCCGGCTTGTTGGGTGAGGTGACCCGCTTCGCCGCGTAGTTGGTGGTGATGGTCGCCTGGCAGTCGGCGCGCGCGAGCCGGGTGGTCCACAGCAGGGCGCCGCGCAGGTGGCTGCGGAAATCCGCCTCCTGGAAGCTGTCGGCGGTACCGCCCATGGCGGTGTAGAAGGAGCGGCCGCCGTCGTAGTCGCGGCACCAGGACACCGGGTGGTCCCAGCCGTTGGCGCCGGTGCCCGGCTGGTAGGTGTTCTCCCGCACCCGGGCCACGGTGTGCACCGTACCGCTGGGATTGGTGGACCAGTTGAGCCAGCGGTCGGGGCGCTTCCACTCGACGGGCAGGTCCTTGGTGGCGGGATTTGCGCGGTCGCCGACCTCGACGGTCGCACGTTGCGCCGCGGTCTGGCCGGAGCCCGTGGGCCGGGCACCGATCAGGCCGGTGAACCAGTCCGAGTACGGCTCCGCGCGGGCCGCGCCATGGATGCCCAGGAAGCCGCCGCCGGCCTCCATGTAGCGTTGGAGGCCGGCTTCCTGGTCGGGGTCGAGGACGTCGCCGCCGCCGGTGAGGAACACGACGGCGTTGAACTTCCCCAGCCGGGGTTTGGTGAACACCGAGGCGTCCGCGGTCGCCTCGATGGTGAAGCGGTCGGCGACGGGTCCCTGTTGGCCGATCTTCTCGATGGCCGCGATGCCGGCGTCCACGGTGGGCGGCTCGTCGCCCGCCGAGGCGTGGAAGACCAGGACGCGTACGTTCTCGCCGCCCGGTGGGGACGGCAGGCTCAGCCGGGCGGCGGACCGCTCGGGAGCGGTCCCGGCCACGGCGGGCGAACCGCCGAGCAGGGCCGCGGTGACGGCTGTGGCGATCATCCCTGCCACCCAGCCATGTCGGGGCTTCGGTCTGCCGGTGTTCAACCCTCTGTGGTGCGAGGGTTCCTGACGCGGTGTGCGTCGCATGGTCCACCCATCCCTCATCGGTCACACAACAGCCGATGAAGCTAGACCTCTTTTGGCGACTCGCCAAGAGCTATGACCGCGACACAACGAACTTTGTCCTGGGTGTGGATAAACTGAGGGCGCGCGGCTACCGTCCAGACAGCTCACTTCGCGCCACTTCACTCGCACATCCCTCGCCCCTCGCACCCCTGTGCCGCGCACTCGCCGATGGGAGCACGATGACCGAGGCAGCCGAAGCCACCCCGCCGCCCGCCCTGCCGAGACGACTCTTCAACCGCCGCTTCCTGGCCGGCGGCGCCGCCGTGGCGGCACTCGGCCCCACCGCCGCGGCCGCAGGGCCCGCCCCTGGTGCGGCTGCCGCCGACACGCGAGCCGCAGCCGCGGGCACGGTGAAGCACATGAAGCTGTACGCCGAGAAGCTGCCTGACGGTAAGCGCGGCTACGGCCTGGAGAAGGGCAAGGCGTCGGTACCCGGCCCGCTGATCGAGCTCGACGAGGGCGACACCCTGCACATCGAGTTCGAGAACACCATGGAGGTCGAGACCGGCCTGCACGTCCACGGCCTCGACTACGACCTGGCGAACGACGGCACCAAGATGAGCCACAGCACCGTCGAGCCGGGCGGCACCCGCACCTACACCTGGCGTACCCACGCTCCGGGAAGGCGCAAGGACGGCAGCTGGCGGCCGGGCAGCGCGGGCTACTGGCACTACCACGACCACGCAGTGGGCACCGAGCACGGCACGGGAGGTATCCGTGCGGGGATGTACGGGCCGGTCGTGGTGCGCCGCACCGGAGACATCCGGCCGGACAAGCAGTTCACCATCGTCTTCAACGACATGACGATCAACAACCTGAAGGCCGGTCCGGACTTCAAGGCGACCGTGGGTGAACGTGTCGAGATCATCATGATCACGCACGGCGAGTATTACCACACCTTCCATGTGCACGGTCACCGCTGGGCGGACAACCGCACCGGACTCCTCCAGGGCCCCGACGACCCCAGCCGGATCATCGACAACAAGATCACCGGCCCGGCCGACTCCTTCGGCTTCCAGATCGTCGCGGGGGAGGGCGTCGGCGCCGGCGCCTGGATGTACCACTGCCATGTGCAGAGCCATTCGGACATGGGGATGGCCGGTCGCCTTCTGATCGCCGAGCTCGATGGGTCGATTCCCGGCCATGATGGTCACGAGAACCACGCGTCCCACCACGGCACCGGCTGAACGCCCCTTATTGGAGCGGATGTTCGACCGTCGCGACGAAGTCGGCGCGAGGGCCGCCGAACCGAGCAAATGACTGTGCCGCTCGCCTGCAACAACCGCCATTCGGTGGGTATGTTGGGGGCTGCACCGGAGGAGCCGCAGCCCCCGTCGTGGCGCGGCAGGCGGCTGCCTCAAGGCGGTGGATGTCGAAGCGACGGGAAAGTGTCGAATGAGCCAGGAAACCCAACCGCAGTCCAGCACCGTCGACGTCAGCGTCCCGAGCGTGGCGCGGATGTACGACTACTACCTCGGCGGCAAGGACAACTACGCGGTTGACCGCGAGGCCTGCGAAGAGCTCAACAAGGTGGTGCCGAGCACCCAGGTGCTCGCCATCAACAACCGGCGATTCCTGCAACGCGTGGTGCGCTGGCTGGCTCGCGAGCACGGCATCCGGCAGTTCATCGACCACGGATCAGGTCTGCCGACCCAGGACAATGTCCACCAGGTGGCGCAGGAGATCGACCCGCAGTCCCGCGTGGTGTACGTCGACAACGACCCCATCGTGCTGGCGCACGGCCGCGCGCTGCTGGAGGAGAACGACAACACCGCGGTCATCCAGGCCGATATGCGGGACACCGACGACATCTTCGGCAGCTCCGAGGTCCAGCGGCTGATCGACTTCGACAAGCCCGTCGCCGCGCTGTTCGTCTCGGTCCTGCACTGCATCTCCGACGCCGACGACCCGGCGGGCCTCATCAAGCGTGTTGCCGACCGGCTCGCCCCCGGGAGCTTCCTGGTGGTGTGTCAGCTGGTCAGCGAGGACGCGGCGACCCGCGACTTCGTCACGGAGTTCATGCGCGTCAGCACCGAGGGCCGGTGGGGCCGGGTGCGCCAGGCGCACGAGCTGGCGAGCTTCCTCGACGGTCTGGAGATCGTGGAGCCGGGCCTGGTGGAGGTCTCCACCTGGCGTCCGGACGCGGACCTCGGGCCCAAGCAGGCCACCAAGGAGTGGATCGAATTCGGCGGCGTCGCCCGCAAGTCGTAGCGATCCCGACGGCGGAGCGGGACGAAAGAGCGCGCGAAGAAGGAGAGGCGGGCCCCCGAGGGGGCCCGCCCCTCCTGCGTCCCGCGATGTCTTTCCGTGCTCTTCCCGCCCGCACCGCGCTGCTTACCGGCGCGCGGCTCAGGCGTCCTGCTTCAGGAGTCGCTCCAGCATCGCCATCGACTCGCGGGGCGACTCGGCCTGGGCGCTGAGCCGGTCCATCACGGCGAGATAGTGATCGACGTCGTCCCGCTTGTCCAGGTAGAGCGCGCTGGTCAGCTGCTCCAGATAGACGATGTCCGGCAGATCCGGCTCCAGGAACCGCAGGATGGTGATCGGCCCGCCGGCGGCAGCGAGGCCGCCGAGGCTGAACGGGGCGATCTGCAGAGTGACGTTGGGCAGCTCCGCCATCGCCATCAGATGCCGCAGCTGTCCCTCCATCACCTCCGGGCCGCCCAGCGGTCGACGCAGTGACGCCTCGTCGATCACGGCCCACACCCGGGGCGCGTCGGGGATGGTCAGCAGGGCCTGCCGCTGGACGCGCAGCGCGACCCGGCGCTCGATCTCCTCCGCGGAGGCGCGCGGATGACCGAGCTTGGTCACCGCACGGGCGTAGTCCTCGGTCTGCAACAGGCCCGGTACGAACTGAACTTCATACGTACGGATGACGGAGGCGGCCTCTTCGAGACCGATGTGGGTCTCGAACCACGTGGGCAGCACGTCTCCGTACTGGTGCCACCAGCCGGGGGTGCTGGTCCGGCGGGCGAGCGTGAGGAAGACCTCGCGGTCGCTCTCGTCCGTGACGTTGTAGAGCGTCAGCAGGTCGGCGACATCCCGCTCCTTGCAGCCCACCCGTCCCAGTTCGAGACGGCTGATCTTCGCGTGGGAGCCACGGATGGCGTCACCGGCGGCCTCGCGGGTGATGCCGGCCGATTCACGCAGCCTGCGCAGCTGCGTGCCCAGCACGATGCGCAGGACGGTCGGGCCGCCCCGCGGGTGCTCAAGGTAGCGGCGCAGAGACGGTTCGCTGCTCGGCTGCGCGGCGATCATGCAGACTCCCCTGAGTGGTCGGGCGAACGCCCAGTGTCCCATCGCCCGGTGCGTACGTACAGCCGTGCTGACTATCCGGTCGACATATGCGTCAGTCGCGTGGGATGAGGTCGTCGAAGTCGCCGTCCTTGGCGCCCTGGACGAAGGCCGCCATCTCATCGCGCGTGTAGATCAGAGCCGGCCCCGAAGCGAACCGCGAGTTACGCACCGCGACCCCGCCGTCCGAAAGAACGGCCAGCTCAACGCAGTTGCCGCTGGGGTTGCTGCGGCGGCTCTTGCGCCACACGGCGCGCTCGATGCTGGTCGCCTGCATGCCGTTGGTCACCGGCTTCATAACAGCTTCTCCTTGCTGGAGGACGGTCCTCCGCCCCTGTTTCGAGCTCGCGATCACGGTGGCGTGAACAAGCCCCTGTGCGACCGTCCTTACCGATGTAATTGCAGATGCACTTGCAGCGGGGGACGACTGACGAGGATATTAGCCCTCCAGGGCAATCCCGCCCAGCCCCGAATGCCCTTCGCGGAGATCGTGATGACGACACATCCGGCAGAGACCGTGCACGACGCCCTTCGGGAGGAACCGTGTGAGGACGCCTGGTGGATGCCGGGCCCCGACGGCTTCGCCGCCTGCGCCTTGAGCAGTTCCGCCCGCACCGTGGCTGAGGCCCGCCGCTTCACCCGGGCGACGCTCGAAGGCTGGAGACTGTGCTCCTCGGTCGCCGAGGACGCGGCCCTGGTCGTCTCCGAACTCGTCAGCAACGCCCTGCGGTACGGCGCCGGCGGGGGCGGCAAAGAGCCGGCCGCGGTCTGTCCGGCCTGGCTCGCGCTGACGCGGCAGGACGGCACCGTGCTGTGTGCGGTCTCGGACGCCGGCACCACCGCACCGGTCGTCAAGGTGCCCGACCATCTCGCCGAGTCGGGCCGCGGTCTGCACATCGTCGATCAGCTGAGCGATGCCTGGGGCTGGACACCGCCTGACCGGTCGGGGAAGACGGTGTGGGCCACCGTGTCCTCGGTCCGCGTCTGACGCTTGGTGGTCAAATGAAGTGCTGAGCAAGGGCGTTGGTGCCTGTGTGCGCCGATGGCGGGGGCGCTGTCGTGGCGGGAATGAATGACGGAAGGTCCCGCGACCGAGGACATGTCCGCCCGCACCCGCGCGGCGCTGGGGCTCGCCAGGGTCCAGGAACAATCATCCGGAGCGGCCCGGGCCCCATCCGTCTCACCCTCCACGAGGCGGAGCCGTCGGGGTGACCGGGCCATCCTGTCGCTACGCCCCTAGGGGCGGACGTAGGGACGGGTCAGGATCTCCATGTTGTGGCCGTCCGGGTCGGCGAAGTAGGCGCCGCGACCGCCGAACAGGCGGTTGATCTGCCCCGGTTCGGTGTGGCGGGGATCGGCGCAGTAGGTGACACCGACGGCTTCCAGGCGGGCGATCATGTGGTCGAACTGTTCGTCGGGCACGAGGAACGCGTAGTGCTGCGACTGGATCGGCTCGTCACGCTTCTCGTAGTAGTCGAGTGTCACGCCGTTGCCGAGATCGACGGGCAGGAACGGCCCGAAGGGCGCCCCGACCGGCAACCCCAGGATGGCGGCAAGGAACTCGGCCGACAGCTGCCGGTCCCTGGCGTGGACGACGGTGTGGTTCAACTGCACGCCGGTCGTGGGGAGTTCGGACTGGGGCAGGCGGTCATACGGTTCATTCGGCATGTGTGGTGTCTCTCCGGGTCTCGGGATCCGCTGGGAAGGGCGCCGTCGTGGCGCCGGGCAGAAGGACTCGGAAAGAGGGGCGGGGCTCTTGCCCGCCGCGCGCTCACGCCGGGGCCGGGAACCTCACTCGTGCGTGGCTCATGGCCGACCCGGTAGTCACCCGAGCGACTGTAGTGAGCGGTACGGGCGGCGGCAACGCCATTTCGCTCCGGGCCGGGGGGGGCACCGGCGTCGGCGATACGCGCGGGGATTACCGACACCGGCGCCCCTCAGCGGCAATGCGCCTCCGTGGTGGGACAGAAAAGGCGCGGCGGCCGAAGTCCTCGGCTGCCGCGCCACGTTGTCGGAAGATGCCGCCTAGGCTCCGTCCGGTGCGGCATCCGGCAGCCCGAAGGCGGACAGGAGTTGCTCGGCGGCGAGTGTCGCGGTGATCCGGCCTTCGCGGACCTCGTCCTCGATTCCGGGGCCCACGCGGCGTACCTCCGGGTGGTCCTGGAGGCGGTCGATCAGACGCTCGCGGACCATTGACCAGGTCCAGTCGACCTGTTGCCCGCGACGGCGCTCGGCGAGCGCGCCGGTGGACTCCAGCAGCGTGCGATGCTGCTCGATCCGCTCCCACAGCGCCTTCAGACCGGTGCCCTCACGGGCGCTACAGGTCAGGACGGGCGGCGTCCACGCGGCGTCCGGCGGCTGCAACAGCCGCAGGGCGCCGGATAGTTCACGGGCCGCCGACCGTGCGTCCCGTTCGTGCGGGCCGTCCGCCTTGTTGACCGACACGAGGTCCGCCAGCTCCAGCACGCCCTTCTTGATGCCCTGCAACTGGTCGCCCGTGCGGGCCAGGGTCAGCAGCAGGAAGGTGTCGACCATGTTGGCGACGGTGGTCTCGGACTGCCCCACGCCCACCGTCTCGACCAGGACGACGTCGTAACCCGCGGCCTCCATCACCACGATGGATTCGCGGGTCGCCCGTGCCACCCCGCCCAGCGTCCCGGACGTGGGCGAGGGGCGGACGAACGCCGCAGGGTCGGTCGCCAGCCGCTCCATCCGGGTCTTGTCGCCCAGGATGGAGCCGCCGGTACGGCTGGACGACGGGTCGACGGCGAGCACCGCCACCCGGTGCCCAAGACCGGTCAGCAGCGAGCCCAGCGCGTCGATGAACGTCGACTTGCCGACACCGGGCACACCGCTGATGCCCACCCGGCGAGCCGCACCGGAGTGCGGCAGCAGCTCGACCAACAGCCGCTGAGCCGCCGCCCGGTGATCGGCGCGGGTGGACTCCACCAGGGTGACGGCGCGGGCGATCCAGGCCCTGGAGCCCGCGCGCACACCCTCGGCGTAGCGTTCGACATCGATCCTCGCAGGCATCAAAGGCACCGGCTCACAGTTCGTGGCCGAGGACCGACGCCAGGTCCTTCACCAGATCGTGGGCGGCATCGGGGATGACCGTGCCGGGCGGGAAGACCGCGGCGGCGCCCATGTCGCGCAGGGTCTGCACGTCCTGCGGCGGGATCACCCCGCCGACCACGACGGTGATGTCCTCGCGGTCTTCCGCGGCCAGCGCCTCGCGCAGCGCGGGCACCAGCGTCAGATGACCGGCCGCGAGGGAGGACACTCCCACGATGTGCACGTCCGCCTCCACCGCCTGGCGGGCCACCTCGGCCGGCGTCTGGAACAGCGGGCCGACATCGACGTCGAAGCCCAGGTCGGCGAAGGCCGTGGCGATCACCTTCTGGCCGCGGTCGTGGCCGTCCTGGCCCATCTTGGCCACCAGGATGCGCGGCCTGCGCCCCTCGGCGCGCTCGAACTCGGTCACCAGTGCCCGGGTGCGCTCCACACCGGAGGACGGGCCCGCTTCGTCTCGGTACACACCGGAGATCGTACGGATCTGGCCGGAGTGCCGCCCGTACACCGACTCCAGTGCGTCCGAGATCTCACCGACGGTCGCCATCGCGCGGGCCGCGTCCACGGCCAGGGCGAGGAGATTGCCCTCCAGGCCCTCGCCCGGTCCCGACTTCGCCGCCTCGGTCAGCGCCCGCAGCGCGTCCTGGCAGGCACTCTCGTCGCGCTCGGCGCGCAGCCGCTTCAGCTTCTCGACCTGCTGCGTGCGCACCGAGGAGTTGTCCACCTTGAGGACGTCGATCTCCTCGTCGGTCTCCACGCGGTACTTGTTGACGCCGATCAGTGCCTGGCGTCCGGAGTCGATCCGGGCCTGGGTGCGGGCCGCGGCCTCCTCGACGCGCAGCTTCGGGATGCCCGCGTCGATCGCC
The DNA here is from genome assembly GCF_043201875.1 of Streptomyces sp. NPDC048248. Classification (NCBI taxonomy): domain Bacteria; kingdom Bacillati; phylum Actinomycetota; class Actinomycetes; order Kitasatosporales; family Streptomycetaceae; genus Streptomyces; species Streptomyces sp. NPDC048248. Next base: position 477,675 of record NZ_JBICZL010000002.1, on the reverse strand, counting down.
TTGGCCATGCCGCCGGCCGCCTCGACCTCCTCGATGTGCTGCCAGGCCCGCTGCGCCAGATCGTGGGTGAGCTTCTCCACGTACGCGCTGCCGCCCCATGGGTCGATGACCCGGCAGGTGCCCGACTCCTGCTGGAGGAACAGCTGGGTGTTGCGGGCGATGCGTGCGGAGAAGTCGGTGGGCAGGGCCAGCGCCTCGTCGAGGGCGTTGGTGTGCAGCGACTGGGTGTGGCCCTGGGTGGCGGCCATCGCCTCGACGCAGGTACGGGTGACGTTGTTGAACACGTCCTGCGCGGTCAGCGACCAGCCGGAGGTCTGCGAATGGGTGCGCAGCGAAAGGGACTTGGGGTTCTTCGGCTCGAACTGCTGCACAAGGCGCGCCCACAGCAGCCGGGCGGCGCGCAGCTTGGCGATCTCCATGAAGAAGTTCATGCCGATCGCCCAGAAGAAGGACAGCCGCGGTGCGAAGGAGTCCACGTCCATGCCGGCCGCCCTGCCGGCGCGCAGGTACTCCACCCCGTCGGCGAGGGTGTACGCCAGCTCAAGGTCGGCTGTCGCGCCCGCCTCCTGGATGTGATATCCGGAGATCGAGATGGAGTTGTAGCGCGGCATCTTCTGCGAGGTGTACGCGAAGATGTCGGAGATGATCCGCATCGAGGGCTGCGGAGGGTAGATGTAGGTGTTGCGGACCATGAACTCCTTGAGGATGTCGTTCTGGATGGTCCCGGCCAGCTTCTCGGGCGGTACGCCCTGCTCCTCCGCCGCCACGATGTAGAGCGCGAGCACGGGCAGCACCGCGCCGTTCATCGTCATCGACACGGTCATCTTGTCGAGCGGGATGCCCTCGAAGAGCTGACGCATGTCGTAGATCGAGTCGATCGCCACGCCCGCCATACCGACATCGCCGGTCACCCGGGGGTGGTCGCTGTCGTAGCCGCGGTGCGTGGGCAGGTCGAAGGCGACCGAGAGGCCCTTCTGGCCGGCCGCCAGGTTGCGGCGGTAGAAGGCGTTGGACTCCTCGGCGGTGGAGAAGCCGGCGTACTGCCGGATGGTCCACGGCTGGTTGACGTACATCGTCGGGTACGGGCCGCGCAGATACGGGGTGATTCCCGGGTAGGTGCCCAGGAAGTCCACGTCCGCCAGATCCGCCTCGGTGTAGAGCGGCTTGACGTCGATGCCCTCCGGCGTCTCCCACGTCAGGTCCTCGATGCCCTTGCCGGTGGCCTCCTCGACGGCCGCCGCCCACTTCCCGGCGTCGCCCGCGCCCGCGGCGCCGGCAGTGCCATCGGCCGCGCCCGCCAGCTCGACCGTGCTGAAGTCCGGGATGGCGCCCGCCTGTTGCGTCGCGTCGTCCATCACGCCACCTCCATGACATCCAGGGCCGAGGACAGCACCTCGACCGCGTCGCAGCCCGCGAAGACGAAGGAGTCCACACCGGCCTCTACGAATTCCTCCCGGCGCTCGCCCGGCTTGCCCGCCAGGTGCACCCGCAGCGCTCCCGCCGACTTCAGCGCGGCTGCCACCGCGCCGGCCTGCTCGGCGTACACCGCGTCACTCGAACACACGCACGCGATGCCCGCGCCGCTGCGCCGGAACGCCTCCGCCACCGACTCCGCGTCGACCGAGGCGGGCTCCTGCACCGTCTCGATGCCGCCCGCCTGGAAGAGGTTGGCGGCGAATGCCACCCGCGCGGTGTGCACCGCGGCCGGTCCCAGGGCGGCGAGGAAGATCTTCGGGCGGGCGCCGGTGGCCGCCAGATGCGCGTCCGACCGGGCCCGCAGGTTCTCGTACGCGTCGTCCCTGCGCACCCGAGGCAGTCCGCCGCCCACCGGAGCGGGGGCGGGTTCGCGGTGCACCGCGGGTTCGGCGAGGTGCGGGAACTCGCTGACTCCGGTGATCGGTTCGCGACGGCGGGCGAGCTTCTCGGAGCGCTGCTGCCAGGTGCGCGCCAGACGCTCGGCGACCATCCCGGAACGCAGCGCCGCGGCCTGCCCGCCCGCGCCCTCGATCTCCTGGAAGAACGACCAGGCGGCGCCGGCCAGTTCGTCGGTGAGGCTCTCCACGTACCAGGAGCCGCCTGCCGGGTCGATCACCTTCGACAGGTGCGACTCCTCCAGCAGTACGGACTGGGTGTTCCGGGCGATGCGGCGCGCGAACGCGTCGGAGACGCCCAGCGCAGAGTCGAACGGCAGCACCGTCACCGCGTCCGCGCCGCCGACGCCGGCGGACAGTCCGGCCACCGTCGTGCGCAGCATGTTCACCCACGGGTCCCGACGGGTCATCATCACCGTGGAGGTGACCGCGTGCTGGCGCTGCGCGGAGGCGTCGGGCGACGCGCCGCACACCTCGGCCACCCGCGCCCACAGTCGGCGGGCCGCGCGGAGCTTGGCGATCGTCAGGAACTGGTCGGCCGTGGCGGCGTAGCGGAACTCCAGCTGCCGGCAGGCCGTGTCGATGTCCATGCCGGCCGCGGTCAGCTCCCGCAGGTAGGCGACACCGGTGGCCAGCGAGGCGCCGAGCTCCTCGGCCGTCGAGCCACCGGCCTCGTGGTACGGCAGCGCGTCCACGGCCAGGGTCCGCACGCCCGGCGCGTCCGCGGCGCAGCGCGCGGCCAGCCTGGCGGCCGCGTCGAGGTGGGTGCGCAGGGCGCTGTCGTCGCCCGTGCGGGCCAGCAGGCCCAGCGGGTCGGCGCCGAGATTGCCGGACGCCGCGCCGAGGGGCACACCCGCCGCGGTGTAGAGGCGCAGCAACTCCCCGGCGGCAGCCTCGAAGTCGGCGCCGGCGTCCAGTACGACGGCGGCCAGGTCCAGGTAGACGCCCTGCAGCGCCTCGGACAGCCCCGCGACCGGCACGCCGCCGTCCCCGGCGGTCAGCCAGAGGGACGTGACGCCGTTCTCCAGATCGGCGAGGACGGTTTCGTTGGCACGGCGCGCGTCGGTGTGCTCGTGGCGCTGGCGTACGTCCCAGCCGGCCACGGAGGTGCCCTCCGGGCGGCCGGCCCGTACGAACGGCGGGAAGCCGGGGAGACCCACGGCGGCCGTCGGCTCGGCGGCACCGGAGGGCTCGGCGGTGTACAGCGGGCGGATGCGGATCCCGTCCTGGAGCTCGGTGGCGAGCGCGTCCTCGGCGGCGTCGCCCGCGGCATCGGTGACGCCCGATTTGCGCAGCACGCCTTCGACGAGGCGCTGCCACTGTTCTCGGTCCGCGTCCGGGAATGCTGCGGCCAGGGGGAGTTCGGGGGACTCGGCGGTCATGGCAGCAGGCTAGGCGAACGACCGTTAGCTGGAGCAGGGGCTCCAGCTGTGACCTTGCACTCTTTGACCTCGCGCTTGTCCGTATTCGGGTGGACATTCGAGCCGACGGGACCCGGTGGAGTGTTCCCCGCCACTCGCTCGGGTGGCGGCAGACTCGCTCGGGTGGCGGCAGAGAGGCCGCCGCCTGCGGCGCACGCACTCGATATTGGTCGCAAAGGGGGTGAATTGGATATAACGCCCCCTCTGGTCGGTTTGTTGTCGCCCCGATCGCCTGCGGTGCTTGCTGACCGGTTGTATCGGGGTGATCGCAATGGGTTGCCGGTCGGCCCGGTCCTTCAGGGCGCATGAGCGCGGCGGCAGCGGTGTCGACACGGCCCGAAGCCATCCGTGGTGTGCGGGCAGAGGGGTAACGGGCGTGTCCCGCACGGTTGTTGGTTCCCTGTGGGACGGTTGTGCGAGCGCCCGCGGAAGAGGCACCGGCCCGCGCTCGCCGCTCAGCGTGCGTGACCGTCCGGGCCGGCCGGCTCTCCGACCGCGGGCGCGGCACCGACGGAGGAGCGGTATGTCCAGGCCGATGGCCCGCCCGGTGACCGCCGCGCTCCTGACCCTGCTCATGGCAGCCGCCGTGGTGTGGGCCCTGCCGGACGCCGCCCCTGAGCGCGGCCCGGCCTGCACGGGACGCGCGGTGGCGTCCTGGTCGGCGGACGCGGCGCACACCGCCGCATTCTCCCGTTACGGCGACGACAACACCCGGGTCGACGACTGGACCGGCGGCGACGGCACCCACTCCGTACGACTCCCCGACGGCCGGACCCTCTGGCTGTTCTCCGACACCTTCCTCGACCGGGTCCAGCCGCCACCCAACCCCCAGGGGCTGCCGCACCGTTGGCGTACCGCCGATCACGGCGGCACGCCCCTGCTCCGGCACAACTCCGCCGTGCTGATGTCGGCTTCCGGCCGCCTGGAGCGCACCCTGACCGGCGGCAGCGGGGCCGCAGCCGGGCCGTTCTTCCCCGATCCGCCGCGCGGCTGGCGGTGGCCGGTCCGCGCGAGCGTGGAGCCACGCACGCCCGGCGCGCGCGAGAAGGTCGTCCGGGTCCTGCTGTGGAACCGCACCCCGGGATCCGGCCCCTGGGTCTTCGGCGTACCTCGCAGCACCGAGGTCGCCACCCTCTCCCTGCCCGGACTGCGCCTGGAGAGCATCACCGACGCGGTGGACCAGACGTCCGTCCCCGATCCGGGCCGGCGCGTCCTCTACGGCGCGGCGTCGGTACGCGACGGCGCCTGGCACTACGTCCTCGGCAGCGACGACCCGCAGGCATCACCCGCCTCCAGTGCCTATCTCGCCCGGGTCCCGGCCGGGCGGCTCGCCGAGCGCGAAAGCTGGCGCTTCTGGGACGGCACCCACTGGCAACAGCGGGCCGCCCGCGCCGCGCCGGTGCTGCGGGCGGGCGGCCGGCGTGGCGTGGGCAGCTCCTTCACCGTCGTCCGCGACGGCCCGACCTGGGTGCTGTTCACCATGGACACCGGCAGCGGGGGCGCGGCCGGTCTGACCTCCCTCACCAGCTACTGGTCCTGCGCGCCGCAGGGCCCCTGGCACGGTCCGCGGGGCCGCCTCACGCCGCCGCGCCCGTCCGGCGCCGACAGCCCGCATGCGGCCGACGGTGTCGCCGTCTACAACCCGCAGATCCACCCCGAGTTCACGGCCTCGGGCAGGCTCCTGCTCAGCTACGACGTCAACGTGCTCGGCCCGCCCGGCGTGCCGACCGACTCCCGGCTGAACGGCGACGTCGGCCTCTACCGGCCGAGGTTCTTGCGCGTGCGGCTGGGGCCGGCCGGGCCGTGAAGCAGGGCGACTCCGGCTCGGAGCTGTGCCGTCCGGTGGTCGGGCGGTCGCGATCAGCCGGAGCCCTGCTGCCCGTGCCGCTCCCGCCAGGCGCGGGCCACCTCGTCGATGTCGAACGGTGTGAGGTTCAGCGGCGGGCCTTCGAGGGGGGTGCGCAACGCCGCGCGGATCCGTTCGTTGACCGGGGTCAGGATGCGGCGCAGCGCGGTCTCGGTGGGTGCTCGGGACGCCGCTTCCAGCGCGTCCTCGGCCTCCTTGCGCAGGACGAGTGTCGGTGGGAGGTACGAGAGGTTCTCCCGGCTCATCTTGTCCTTGACCCACCACAGCTCGTCGTACGGCCGGTCGAGCTGGGGGAGGGGCTTTCCGGCTCCGGGCAGGTCGGCGAAGTCGCCCCGCTCCGTCGCCTCGCGGATCTGCCTGTCGACCCAGGTCTCGAAGTCGACGCCGGGGGGTTTGCGCTCGGTCATCGCGTGAATCTCCCGAGGTTCAGGGCCGTCCGATCCTCTTGGCCCGCGGGTGCCTGCTTTCACCGTAGCGCGGGGCGCGCGGATTCACGGCCCGGTCCCGGCACTGTGCATGAGCCGGTCACGCGCCACCGTCCCGGCGCCTCGCGGCGGTGGCGGCACGCCTCCGCCCCCGGCCCCCGCTCACCCGGGCCGCGTCTCCGTGGGGGTCGGCTGGACGACGGGGAAGGCGTTGTTGCCGCCGCACACCATGGGGCCGACGCGAACGCCCGCGCCCACGAGCGTCACCGTGACCTGGCCGGGCGGTTTGTCCCCGGGGACCTGGGCGTTGGCCGCCGTGCACACCAACTGATTGAGGGAAGCGGAGTCCAGCAGCTTGGCGTTCATCGGCAGCGTGATCTCGACCGTGCCCTGGCGTGTGCCGGCGGTCAGTCGCCCCGGGAACTTCGGGAGCACGCTGGACAGGCCACGCTGCCGCTCCGCGTGGTTCGGCCCGTCCATCAGCAACCGGATCGCCTCCTCCGGGTCGGCCGGTGCCTTCGCCGGGCGGGTCGCGGAACGCAGCCCGGACAGCCCGTAGAAGAACAACTGGACGTCCGCCTCGGGCTGGCCCGGATCCTTCACACCGACCGCGGGCGCGCCCGCGTCGATGACGTCCGTGGTCGCCACTCCGCAGCCCGACAGCGCGGCCCCCAGCAGCCCGCTGAGCACGATCCGCCGGGCCCGTACGGACGTCAGGGCGTCAAGGACGTTCATCCGTCGCTCTCCTTCCCGGCAGAGGTGCCCGCGGCTTCCCGGCCGCCGCCCACGGAGCTGCCCGCCACCGCGGGGCCGTCACCCGAAGACAAGGCGGCGGGCCCGGTCCCGCTCTCCGCGGCGTCCTCCTGTGCATCGGCTGCTTCAGTGGAGGGTTCGCCGTTTCCCGGGTCGTGGCGCAGCGGCAGTTCCACGGTGAACACCGCACCGCCCTCGGGCGAGTTGGCGGCACGTACCGCCCCGCCGTGCAGTCGGACGTTCTCCAGCGCGATGGCCAGCCCCAGGCCGCTGCCCTCCGAGCGGGCACGCGCGGAGTCCGCCTTGTAGAAGCGGTCGAAGACATGCGGCAGAACCTCGGGATCGATGCCGGGACCGCTGTCACGGATCTCGATGAGAAGCCGGTCCGCACCGGCCTCCGGCGTGCGCAGCAGCACCCGCACCGGCTCGCCACCGTGGTGCAGGGCGTTGCCCACCAGGTTGGCGACCACCACATCCAGCCGGCGCGGGTCCAGCCGCGCCCGTACCCCGTCCGGAAGTTCCGTGGACACCCGCTCCCGCCAGGCCCTGGCCTGCAGTGTCTTACGGATCGTCTCGGCGACGTCCACCTCGTCGAGATGCAGCGAAGCGGCCCCGGCGTCGAAGCGCGAGACCTCCATGAGGTCCTCCACCATCCGCGCCAGCTTGCCGGTCTCCTGGCTGATCAGCCGGACCGCGGAGGCGGTGTCCGGGTCGAGCGAGTCCGCGTCCTCGTCGAGGACATCGGTCACCGCGGACATCGCCGCGAGCGGCGTCCGCAGCTCGTGCGAAACATCCGCCGCGAAGCGCCGGGCGTTGGCCTCCAGCCGCCGCAGCTCCGCCATGCTCTCCTCCAGCCGCGCCGCCATGTCGTTGAACGACCGTGACAGGTCGGCGAGTTCGTCGGCCCCCTTCACCTCAAGACGGGTGTCCAGCTTGCCCTCCGCGAGTCGCCCTGCGGCCTGCCGCAGACCCCGTACGGGACGCAGCACGCCGCGTGCAGCGAACAGCGCGGGGATCACCGCGAGCGCCAGCACCGGCAGCGCCCCCCGCTGTGCCGCGCTCACCAGCGCCTCGACATTGGACTCCTCGGCGTTCAGCGGGAGCTGTGCGTAGACCGACAGGGCCGAGGCGTCGCCGTCGGACTGCCGGACCGGCATCCCGATCAGCAGCCACGGCGCGCCGCCCCGCTCGACCCGCTGAAAGGCCGGGACATGACGCTTCTCGACCGACTCCTTCAGCTCGGCCGGCACCACCACGTCCCGCCGCAGGCCGCCGCCGCTGTCCGACACGCCGCTGTAGTGGACGGAGATGTCCCAGTCCCTGGACTTGCCCGAGCGCTCCAGCTGGACCCGGAAGAAGTCCAGATCCGGCTGCGACGGCGGTACCGGCAGCTCGGGCGCGAGCGAATTGATCTGCTCCCGCAGATCGTTGACGGCGATGTCCTGGGAGCGTTGAAGGATGGCGTTGCGTGCCTCGCGGTAGGTCAGCCCCGCGGTGGTCAGCGCACTGACGGCCGCCACCAGCAAAAAGGCGACCACGAGCCGCGCCCGCAGCCCCCGCAGGAACTGGGGGCCGCCCCGCCGCAGACGGGGGAGGGCCGGCACCAGGCGGCCGACGTGGCTCACAGCGGTCCGAAGCGGTAGCCGAAGCCGCGCACGGTCTGGACGTACCGGGGGCTGCGCGGTGTGTCCTCTATCTTCGTGCGCAGCCGCATCACACACGCGTCCACCAGCCGGGCATCGCCGTGGTAGCTGTGCTCCCAGACGTGTTCGAGGAGCTGCTGGCGGCTGAATACCTGGCCGGGCGTGGCGGACAGGAACAGCAGCAGCTTCATCTCCGAAGGGGCCAGTGCCAGGTCCTGGCCCGCCTTGGTGACGACCAGGCCGGCCCGGTCGACGGCCAGTTCACCGTAGGTCTCGACCGGGGCCGGCCCCGGCTCGGTGGCCGGACCGCCGTCGGCGGGCAGCGCGGTGCGGCGCAGCACCGCGCGGATCCGCGCTTCGAGGACCTCGCCGCGGGCGGGCTTGACGATGTAGTCGTCGGCGCCGGCCTCCAGGCCGAGCACCACATCGAGGTCGTCACCGCGCGCGGTGAGCATGATGATCGGCAGCTGCCGGTCGGCGCGGATCAGCCGGCAGATCTCGAAGCCGTCCTTGCCGGGCAGCATCAGGTCCAGGAGGACGATGTCGGGGCGGAAGCCCGGCAGGACCTCCATCCCCTCCTCGCCGCTGGCAGCGGCAGCCACGTCATGGCCGCGCCGGCGCAGCGCCAGGCTCACTCCGTCGCGTACGGCAGCGTCGTCCTCGATCAGAAGTACCCGTGGCATGGGAACAAGTATCGGAGAGATACATGATGGATCCGTAACAGGGGTGGAATGCCCGGACTGCGGGCAGTTGCCCGGAGGTGCGCTTCCGTGGCACACCGTGCCCGGTCACGCCGCGCCGAAGAGTTCCGCCAGGCCGCGGTCCACATCGAGCTGCATCTGCTCGGATCCCTCGGGCACGGCCTCGTAGGAACGGGCCAGGAAGCGCCGGATGTCCGCCGTGCGCATCTGGACCATGGCGACGCCTTCCTCGGCGTGGAACTCCATCACGGTGCGCTCCTGGCCGGCCGGCCGTACCCGCACATCGCCCCGCCCGGCCGGCCCTCTCAGCCCCTCGGCGAGCAACTCGCGGGCGAACGCCCAGTTCACCGCGGCCCCGTCCAGGGAGATCTCCGGCGGGAAGGACATCCGCACCGCGAGCGGATCGGCCGGCTCGTACCGCAGCACCGCGGGCACCGCGTGCGGGCCTGGCGCGGTCGCGATGAGACGGACCTGGACGGCTTGGTCGATAGCACTGGGCATCGCGGCTGCTCCCTCACGGCTGTCGGGTCTTGGGCGTGGCTCGTCCAGTAGGACGCAGTGCCCGCTCTCGCCGTGCACGCGACAGGGGTGTGATCTATGTCATGAAAGGAATCGTCGGCCCGATCCGGGGTAACGCCCCCGGCCGGCCGACGGCTGAAGCCCTCCGTCGGCCGGTCCCGGATGCCCTCGCCGGGCACGGTCGGCGACTTCGGTCACGGCGTGGGGTGCTCCAGGAACTCCTCGATGATTCCCGGGGTGGCGGCAGCCGCGAAGGCCGGTGCCTCGGTGGCCGAGAGGTCAGGGACGCGGTAGCCGTCCTCGCCCGCCGCGACCGCCGCGGTGAGCGAGACGAGTCCGGCCCGGCGGGTGGCGGGCGAGGTGGTGAACGTCCACGCCACGACGGCCTTGCGCTCAAGGGCGAGGGTGTCCCGGCTGAAGGTGCCGGAGCGGGTCACCAGGAAGCCGCCGCGTATCCCGTGGCCCAGATTGCGGTATGCGTCCTGGGCCAGCCACAGTGCGAGCGGTGTGCTGAGCGCCGCGTAGATCCATGCGCAGTGCAGAAGTACGGGGGTGAACGCCACCCCTGCCCCCGCGAACAGGGCCGTGCCGGGCAGCACCGCGTACAGCACGCCGCGCACCCGGCGTCGGCGGAGCGCGATGCGCGGGTGCGGCGTCAACGGGGCCGGCGACATCAACTCCGTGTCGGGGGCGGGCATGCACAGGGCGCCGCGCGCCACACGCAGTGCCTGTGGCCGGGGCGCGGGCGGCAGCAGCACGCTGCGTCGGCGGTTCTCCTCACGGTTGCCGAGGCCACCCGCCACGGCGCGGACCGTCGCTCCACCACCGGCTCGCAGCAGCAGTGGTTCGCGGAGCAGCACCCCGCGCAGCCGGTCCTGCTCGATGGTGACCGAGCGGGTGGTGAACAGGCCCCGCTGCACCCGGAGTGTGCGGGCGTCGGCCCACTCCAGGCGGTAGTTCCACCAGTTCTCGATGTAGAGGGCGACCGCGCCGACCGAACCGAGTGCGAGGACGCCGAGCAGCGCTGCGGGAAGGGTCAGCCACAGCATGCCGGCGCCGAATTCGCTGAATGCCCGCTGGACGAAGCCGAATTTCCACGGCTCGATACCCATTCCGTCGAGCGCGCGGTAGAGCGAGCCGACCGCGACGAACACGCCACCGACGACCCAGAAGGTCAGCGGCGCGTACCGCAGCCAGCGTCGGCTGATACGGGCCAGTACCGGATCCGTTGTGTCCGCCCCCGCGTCGGCACGCGCGAGCAACTCTGTTTGCAGGAGCCGTGCTTGATGGCAAGTCAGGGAATCGAGACGCAGCTCGCCGCCGGCGGCGCCGGAGCCGGCGGTGCCGGCTCGCAGTACGGTCACGCCCAGCAGGCGGTGCAGCGGGGAGGCTGTCAGGTCGACGCTGCGGATGCGCTGGAGCGGCACGCTGCGCAGCCGTCGGGTCAGCAGCCCGGTGCGGACCTCGAAGGACTCAGGGGTCACGCGGAAGGTCGTGCGGCCCCAGCGCACCAGGCCGATCGCGGTGATCACGGCGAACGACGCGGCGATGGCGGCCAGGCTGATCCAGGCCCTCGCGCTGATCCGCCCGCCGGTCGCCAGGGCCGTCAGGGCCAGTGAGCCGAGCGGTGCGACCATCCAGCCGCAGTGCACCAGGAGCGTGCGCGGGTCCAGCCGTCGCCACTGCGGCGTGCCGGGGGGAGCGGTGAGGTCGGAGGTCTCCGCCGGGGCGCTCATGCCGCGTCACCCGGCGCGTCCTGGGCGGCTTCGCCGATCCGCCGGGCCAGTTCCTCGGCGTCGGCGTCGCAGAGCCCGGCGATCTTTATGTCGCCCGCGGTGGAGGCGGTGGTGACGGTGACGGTCGCCAAGCCGTAGCGCCGCTGCACGGGGCCGCGCAGGGTGTCGACGGTCTGCACCCGCGACAGCGGCGCGATCCGCCGCTTCTGCCAGAACCAGCCCCCGGCCGCGTAGACCGCGCGGTCGCCAAGCTCCCACGCGTGCACCGCGTACCGCCGACGCGGCATGACGGCGGCGTACCAGACCGCCGGCAGCACGAGGGTGATCAGCAGCAGCGGGCCGAGCCAGGGCATCGCGCCGGGGAAGAAGAGCAGGCTCAGGACGGCCAGAGCGAGCGCCGTCAGCAGCATCGGGCCGCTGAGCGTCAGCAGCGCCTGGACGGTCCACCAGCGGCGGGCGCGCGGGTCGACGCGGTGGCGGGGTGGGCGCAGACGCGGGGCGGCGCACTCGGTCATCAGGGATCACTCCGGGTTTCAAGTCAACTGTATTGAGTCCCGTACGCTATAACGATACGAGTGACTTGTAAAAGGGGTCGCCGTGGCGGTGTGGTGGGTGCGGTGGGTCAGAGGTGAGTCAAGGGCGAGTCGGACCGATTCGGGTACGGCGCGCCCTACGAGCTCGGATGCGACTCCCGCAGGCGACTTCGCGCGAACGCCCGGACGGCAGCTGCACGAGGCGGTGCGCTGTCCGCCGCGGCAGCGCCACGGCGGCGGCACGACAGCGGGACGGCGCCCTCAACGGCGCCATCAGAGGAAGGGACCGGTGTGCCCAAGAAGGTGGATCACGAAGCCAGGCGGCAGGAGATCTCCGAGGCGCTCTGGCGCATCGCGAGCACCCGGGGCCTGGACGGGGCGAGCCTGCGCGACGTCGCCGCCGAGGCCGGCATCTCCCTCGGCCGGCTGCAGCACTACTTCGGCAGCAAGGACGAGATGCTCCGCTTCGCCCTCCGCCACATCAACCAGCTGGCCGAGCGGCGCATCCGCGAGGGCATCGAGAAGCTGCCGGAGGAGCCGTCGCCCCGTACGGTGCTGCGCGCCTGCCTGGCGGGCATGCTGCCGCTGGACGGGAAGAGCCGGATCGGCGCGCTGGTCGGCGCCGCCTACTTCGCCCGTGCCGTGCACGACGAGTCACTCCGGGCCGAGGCCAGGGAGGGCACCCCCAAGCTGCGCGCCTTCTTCGCCGACCAGCTGCGCCGGGCCGCGGACCGCGGCGAACTCCCGCCGGAGCGGGCCACCGAGGACGAGGCGATGCTGCTGATCAGCGTGACCGACGGCCTCGCCACGTACGTCCTGCTGGACGTACACGGCCCCGAGCAGGCGCTGCGGCTGCTGGACCGGCATCTGGAAAACCTCTTCGGGAGCGCCTGACCGGAGCGAGCGCAAGCCGCGGCTGATTGCGCGGCTCCTGCTTGCGCTTCCTCCGGTGCGTCTCCCGCTGCCTTGCGTGCGTCTGGCGCGCGGGACGACCTCGTGGGCGGTGCGCCCAACGGAATATGGCCGAAGATCGACCCCGGTTCCGCCGTCGCTCCGTTGCGCCGCATGCCTCCGTGACCTCCGTCACGAAACTTTGAGCCAACGTCGCGTCCTCCTTACTCTTGCCCTTCAAGCCATGCCCCCGCCGCGCCGCGACCGACCGCCGGGCAGTCGCGGAGCCGCTGCCGGGGTGCGCACTACGTCAGGGGCCGTACCTCCATGTCAGATGACTTCGCGATGTCCGAGGAGTCGGCGGTGGACGCCTACACCGCGCTCCACGCGCGGGAGTACCCGCACCTGATCGGCTACGCCCGGCTCCGGACCGCCGACCCCGCCCTCGCCGCCGACCTCGTCGCCGAGGCGCACTTCCACGTCTGGCAGCGGATCCACGGCGGCGCCCGGATCGAAGACATCCGCGCGTATCTGCGGACCACCATTCGCGACCTCGCGGCGACGGCGGAGGCGGACCCCGCACGCCGGATCCCGCGCGACCCGCAGGACGACCCGCGCGCCGGCACCCGTGCGTCCGCGGAGGGCGCCGAGGCGTCGGAGCCCGGCGGCTACGTCGATCTGCTCGCCCGGATCCTGAACCAGCTGCCCCAGCGCTGGGTGCAGGCCCTGTGGCTCGCCGAGGCCGAGAACCAGTCGCCCGGCGCGATCGCCAAGACGGTGGGCGGCAAGGAAGACACCGCGGCCGTGCTGCTCAACCGGGCCCGGGGTGGTCTGCGGCAGGCGTTCCTGAGCGAGATACCCGGCGCTCCCGAGGATCCGCTGTGCTTCGCATACCGGGAGCGGATGCCCGCAGTCATCCGGGGCGAGGCCACCGGCGACCAGGTGCGCGAGGTCGAAGGCCATCTGCCGCACTGCCCGGACTGCCAGGACCGGATGGCCCTGCTGACCCGCTCCGACGACCGGCTGTCCGCGCTGATCGGCCCCGCGCTGCTGACCTTCCTGGCGGGCGACTCCGCGACGTTCCTGCGCCCGCTGGTCGGCGTCGGCGCCGCCGGCACCGGGGCGAACACCGGTTCGCCCGAGCCGACGCCCTCGCCGATGCGGCGTCTCCTGCGCGGCCGGGTGGGCATGACCGGGCCGGTCGCCGCGACGGCGGCGGGTGTGGCCGCGGCCGCGGTCGCCGGGGCGGCTGTCGCCGCCGGGTTCGTACTGGCCGGCGACGACTCCGCGGCGGCCCCGCACCAGGTCGAGGCGGCCTCGCGGACCACGGGCGGTACGTCGGAGCAGAGCCTGCCGCAGGGCGGTGCGCCGACCGAGGAGGCACCCTCCGGGACCGGCGGAGCGAGCAGCACGAGCCCCGCCGCCGGATCGACCGCGCCGTCGAGCAGCGGGATCCCGGCTCCGGGGACAACCGGTGCGTCCACGCCCGGTCAGCCGGTGCCGCCGCGCACGGCCGCTTCGATATCCGCGCCGCCCTCGTCTTCGCTGCCGGGCACGGGGCCCGCGTCCGGGACCCCGGCACCGAGCATGTCCGCGCCGCCGACCACCGGTTCCCCGACTCCCGGCACGCCCACCCCGCCACCGACCACGGGTTCGCCGACGCAGCCCTCGGGCCCGCCGCCCTCCAGCCCGGCGCCTTCGAGTCCTGCACCTTCCAGCCCGGCCCCCTCCAGCCCCGGGCCTGCCAGCCCGCCGCCTTCCAGCCCCGGCACCGGGCCCCCCTCGCCGACGGCCGAGCCGAGCAGCGGATCGCCTTCGTCCTCGACGACCGCGCCCGGCACGACTCCGCCCCCGTCGGACAGCTCCGCCCCCTCCTCCGAGCCGGGCACCAGCTCCGCCTCCGCGCAGCCGACTGAGCCCACGCCCACCCCGACGGAGCGCGAACACCGGGACCGGTGACGGCCCGTCGCGCCCTGGACGGGGCCCTCGTGCTGGGCTAGCTTCCAGCGCAACGAGGCCCGGAGGTTCCTGAGGCCCGTGGGGATCACGATCGGGGTGGGGCGCGGATGCTGCGTTCGGAACGCAGGTCGTACGGCGGGCACGGCACAGCCCGCGCAGGTAGGGGCACGGGCACGGCGCCGGGGCGGGGACCCCGCAGCGGGCGTCCGGTGCGCCGGATCGCTTCGGCGGTCGTCGGCGCCGCGCTACTCGGCACGATCACCGCAGCCGCAGGACCGGTGGCCGCCGCACAGCCGACCGTCGCCGACCGGCCGCCATCGGCGTCCTTGGCGGAGAAGTCCGCTGCGCAGGCGAAGTCGCCGGCGTCGGCCACCACGCCCCGGCCCGATGCCCCGCACGTCGGCTGGCGGCTCAAGGACAGCGGCAGCAGCGCCCGTTTCCGCGGCCTCGCGGCCGTCAGCAGATCGACGGCCTGGGTGGCCGGCACCCACGGCACCGTTCTCCGGACGCACGACGGCGGGCGGCGGTGGAGCGATGTCTCGCCGCCGGGCGCGGGTGCGCTGGAGTTCCGCGACGTCGAGGCGTTCGATGCGCGCCGTGCGGTGGTTCTCGCGATCGGCGAGGGGGACGCCTCACGCGTCCTGCGCACCGACGACGGCGGTGCCACCTGGAGCGAGAGCTTCCGCAACACCGACCCACGGGCCTTCTACGACTGCCTGACGTTCTTCGACCGGCGGCACGGCATCGCACTGAGCGATCCGGTCGACGGCAGGTACCGCATCCTGTCGACCGGCGACGGGGGCCGCAGTTGGCGCGTGCTGCCGTCGGACGGGATGCCGCAGGCACAGCCGGGCGAGGCCGCGTTCGCCGCCAGTGGCCAGTGCCTGGTCTCCTCCGGCAGCCACGACGCCTGGATCGCGACGGGCGGCGCGGCGACCGCCCGTGTGCTGCACACCGCCGATCGCGGGCGCACCTGGACGGTCACCGACGCCCCCGTCCCGGCCGGTGACCCGGCCCGTGGGGTCTTCGCGCTCGCCTTCCGCGACCGCGCCCACGGCCTCGCGGTCGGTGGCGATTACCGCCCCGGCACACCGTCGCCCCAGGCCGCCGCGGTCAGTGCCGACGGCGGTGCCACCTGGACCGGCGCGGCCCGGCCGCCGAGCGCGTACCGCTCCGGAGTGTCCTGGCTCCCGCATTCGCGGCACATCGCCTTCGCCGTGGGACCGACCGGCAGCGAGGTGACGTTCGATGCGGGCCGCACCTGGCGGGCCTTCGACAACGGCTCGTACGACACCGTCGACTGCGCCCCGGACCTCGGCTGCTGGGCCGCCGGGGAAAGCGGACGCATCGCACGCCTCGCGCACTGAGGACGCCCGGGCGGGCGTCGAGGCCGGCGAAGGGACATCACCGGCAGGTCATCAGCGGGATCCGGTGACGGACCGGTATCCCGAGGCGGGTCACCTGCCGCGCGGCCCGGCAGCCCTCCTACGGCCGTCACCGGCGCCGGACGGCACACGGGAGAGGATCTGCTGAGCTGTCCAGGCCGGCCCGGCGGACTCGGCGACGGGAAGCACGTTCACCACCGTCGAGGAATCGGCCTGCCGAGCCGTGCAACCGCGCGGGGAACGGCTCAGACGACTATGACGCGGCGCCCGCGCGTGTGGCCGGCATGGCTGTCGATGTGCGCCGCAGCGGCCTCGGCGAGGGTGTACGACTTCTCGACCGGGATGTGCAGCTTCCCCCGCGAGATGAGGACGGCGGCCTCGGCGAGCGCTTCCGGCACGCTCCCGGCCTCGCCGGAGAACCGGACACCGAGTTCCGGCGCGGCGAGATCGGCGATGGAGATCACCTTCTGCGGATCCCCGGTCAGCTCGACGAGTTCGCCGATCACGCCCGAGCCCGCCAGATCGAGAGCCGCGTCGACACGGCCGAGGTGCCGCACCCGCTCGACCCAGCCCTCGCCGTACGTCGTGGCGAGGGCACCCAGGCTGCGCAGATAGTCCTGGTTCGCGGCGCCGGCAGTACCGATCACCGCAATGCCGCGGTCGCGGGCGATCTGCAACACCGCCGATCCGACTCCTCCGGACGCGCCGCTGACCAGCAGCGTCTGCCCGGACTCCACACCGACCTCGCGGATGACGCGCAGCGCGGTCTCCACCACGGAGGGGTACCCGGCCGCCTCTTCGAAGGTCAGCCCCTCGGGCATACGGGCCCAGGCCGACAGCACGGCGAACTCGGCATACGTGCTCGACCCTTCGCCGAACACGTGGTCGCCGACCTCGACGCCGCTGACACCGTCGCCGACCTCGTCCACCACCCCGGCGGCGTCCAGCCCGACCCCGGCGGGCAATTCGATCGGATGGGCCCCCAGGACCTGGCCCTCACGGACCCTCCAGTCGACGGGGTTCACGCCCGCCGCCCGCACGGCGACGCGCACCTGACCGGGGCCCGCGTGGGGCTCCTCGGCGTCCATGAGTTGCAGCACGTCCGGACCGCCGAACTCGGCGAAGCTCACTTTCTTCATGCGGCCGAACATAGCACTAACGGTTAGTGTTTTGGAACGGTTCTGAATTTGTATCTGATAGCGTCAGCGCGTGAACATGCCGTCCGGACGCCGTGAGCGCAAGAAGGCCGCCACCCGCCAGAAGATCGCCGACGCTGCCCTGCGGCTCTTCCTGGAACGCGGGTACGACGCGGTGGGCATCCGTGACGTGGCCGCCGAGGCCGATGTGGCCGTCACCACGCTCTTCTCCCACTTCGCCTCGAAAGAGGCCCTGGTGTTCGAGCAGGACGAAGACTTCGAGCAGCGCCTCGCGCAGGCGGTCACCCGCCGGGCGCCGCACGAGCCGCTCATCCCTGCGCTGCGCCGCGAGATCCAGGCCCTGGTGCGGCATTGCACGGCGGACGGCGCCGGCCCGATCTGGCGGATGATCGACGCCTCACCCGCCCTGCGCGAGTACGAGGAGTCGATGCGGCTGCGCCACGCGGAGTCGCTGGCAGCGGCCATCGCCGCCGATCCCGATCTGTCGCCGAGCGCCACGGCCTCCCGGGCGATCGCCAGGTTCGTGATCGACGCCTATTCGCTGGCCCGTGAGGCGGCCGACCCGGAGGCCGCGGTGGACGAGATCTTCCGGATGATCGAGGCGGCCTGGGAGGCCACCCGCCCTTGAGGACTGCCCGGCGCGTCACGGGCGAAGGCCGGAGGCGCATGGCGGCAACGGTCGTTTCGGGAATACGCGGCCCGACGCCGCGTCGAGTGTTTTCGGCAAGTGCCGCTCCGGCCGCATCCACTCACGACCCGTCGGACCACCGGGCCTGATACCGACCGGAGCGATGTGAACGGCGGCCCGGTCATACGGCCCGTCAGACGGCGCCCATGCTGCCCGCATGTGGAGAGAGATCGCCCGTCAGGCGCTTCCCGAGGTCGAGTTGAGCGAGCCCGCCGATCCGGCGATGGTGACCACAGCTGAGCAGCGCCTGGGATGTTCGATACCCACCGAACTCGTGGTCCTGCTGCAGGAGACGGACGGCATCGTGGGCCACGACGGAGTGGAAACGCTCTGGCCCCTGAGCCGCATCGCCGAGGAGAACCTTCACTTCCGGTCCGATCGCGCCTTCGTCGATCTCTACATGCCGTTCGATCCGCTGCTCTTCTTCGGCGACAACGGCGGCGGCGACCGGTTCGCCTTCGTCCGGACTCCTCCGCGGCCCGACGTCTTCGTGTGGAACACGAGGACGACAGTCGTCGATGGGCTGCCCGGGACTTGCGGGACTACCTCGGCCGGGCTCTGACGGACCACGAAGACGACTGGTACCGATAGCCGATCACCCGCGGGGCCGGTCCGCAGACGCTCATGTGCGGCGCCGAGCACCGGCAGCCGTCCGTGCGCCGGCTCGCCGCTCCGTCCCGCCGTCCCTCAGTCCATCAAGCTGCCGAGCCGGCCCTCCAGAACCACCAGCAACTCGCCCAACCCTTCGGAGAGTTCCTCCTGCCGCTCGTCACCGATGCCGTCGAGCAGGGCCGCCTCGTAGCGCAGCTGCTCCGGCAGGAGCCTGTCGATGGTGTCGCGGCCCTCGTCGGTGAGCGAGAGGTGGGTGACGCGGCGGTCCCGTTCGTCGGGCCGGCGGGAGATCAGCCCACGGTCCTCCAGTTGCCGCACGCGCTTGGTCACCGCGGCCCCGGAAGCGAAGGTCTCGCGGGCGACCCGCCCGGGGGTCAGCTCGCGGTCCATCCGGCGCAGCGTGCCCAGGATGTCGAACTCGGGGCGGGTCAGTCCGGCCCGCCGCAGGGGCGCGTCGGCCGCCTGCTGCAACAGTGCGGAGCAGCGGTTGAGCCGCCCGATCACCGCCATCGGGCCGGTGTCCAGCCCTGGGTGCACCTGCTGCCACTGGCGCAGCACCCCCGCGACGATGTCCTCGGTCACCCGCACTCCTCTCGGCACACTGCCGTACAAGCCCTAATTGTGCCTGCCGCCGGGGCCCGCGGACGCACCGGTCAGGCGGCGGCCACGGGCGCCGAGAGCCTGCGGACGAGTACCGCCAGTAGGCGGTGACCCTGCTGCTCGGCCACGGCGATCCGCTCCTGCGGCACGGGACGCTGCCACCACTCACCGGCCGCGACATCGACGGCCTCACGCAGCTCGATCAGGCACCCGGCGAGCCGGTCACGGGTCCAGCCGGCCTCGGGAGTGTCGTCCCGCCCCGTCAGCTCACGCGCCGCGAGCTGACGATGGGCCGCGGCCTCGGCGGCCGCCAGCCGCTCCAGGGCGATGTCGATGCGGTCGGCGGCCCGCCGGTTGGTGACCAGCACACAGCACGCCAGGCCCACCGCCGCGCCCACCACGGTGTCGATCCAGCGGTCGGTGACGAGCGTTCTCGCAGGCAGATGGCTGCCGAACTCGGTCAGGAGCAGCGCCATGGGCGTCACGCACACGGAGCCGAGCCAGTAGTTCCGGGTGATGCATGCCTCGGCGCCGAGCTGGAAGGTCAGCGCGAGCGCGATCATCGCGAGGTGTCCCGTGTGGATCAGCGGCAGCAGTGCGGTGAAGAGCAGCAGGCCCAGCAGGTTGCCCAGGGTCCGCTGCAGCGCGCGCTGCCAGGAGAGCGTGGTGTTGGCCTGGTAGATGGAGGCCGCGGTGACCACGGCCCAGTACGGGTGCCCGACGCCGACGGCCATCGAGGCCCATCCCGCGAGCACGCAGCCGGCGGCGACCCGCGCGCCGATGGGCAGCAGTGGCGATCCAGGCGCGAGACGCGCCATCACCGCCCGCAGTCCGCGCCGGTGGCCGGGCGCCGGATGCCGCAGCACGAGCGGGCGGGAGTCGTCGCCGTCCGGACCGTGGCTCTTCGGCGGAGTCCCCGGTGTCACCGCGGCTGTCGTCTCCGCCGTGATGCCGGCGAGTTCCTCGGTCTGGGCCGCGGAGAGCGGGACCTCGGGCAGAGGCCGCCCACTTCGCAGCTCACGCGCCCAGCCGCTGAGCCGGTCCGCCTCCGCCGCCGCGTCCCGTCCGGCGGTTCGTGTGCCGGCGGGATCGCGGTCTCCGAGCGCCGACTCCGCGCGTACCAGGAGCCGTTCGAGGCGGGCGCGGGCAGCCGCCCTGTCCGGTGTGCGGACGGGTACGAGGAAGACGGCGTGCCACGCGGCGTTCACGGCGGCGGCGGTGGTGTGCCGGGCGTGCGCCGTCCCGGTCGGTTCCGCGCCGCCGCCCGTCTCCGGGGCCGCGCGCAACAGTCCGGCCGCGGCCTCCAGGGCACGAGCGGCGACGATCCGCTCCGGCCCCTGCGGCCGCACCAGCGCAGGCGCCATGCACACCAGCCAAGCGATGGCGCCGGTGCCGAGCGCCAAGGCCACGTGCAGCGGAACCTGCGTCGGCCGTTGCGGCACGAAGAACGCCGAGGCGGCGATGAACGTCAGGATCAGATTCCCCGGGGGACCGATGCGCGTCGCGTCGCACACCATCTTGTGGACCGCGGCAACCAGTGAAGCGAACACCACGAGCAGAGCGGTCGAGGTGGTCAGCGAAGCGGCGGTCAGCGCGACGGCGAGGCTCGCGGCCATGCCGAGCACCACCCAGGGCAGCGTGCGGGCGCGGGCCGCGTACGGCAGACCGTGTGCGTACAGCGCGCACATCGCCCCGGCCGAGGTGTAGAGGATCAGGTCCAGCCGTCCGAGGGCGAACAGCGTGAGATCGGGGATGGCGAGCGCCACGACCGCGCTGAGCGCCGGCTTGTGCCAGATGTCGACGGGGCGGCACAACCGCACGGTGCTCCTGACCGGCAGCGCGCGCGGTGGACGGGCGCGCATCGCGCTCCTGGGCGCGGTGATCGTGTGAGCCTCGGGCGGTCTGCTGTGCTTCCCCATCCTTAAAGATTAGCAGGTGTTTTACTCGTGAATTATTTCTGAAGAGGGGCGCAGGTGATGGCTCCCCCCCGTCCCGCCCGCCCCGCTCACTCCATCCCGGTAAGTACCCGGGCCCGGCATCGTGACGGCGTCCCCCAGGCGCTCCGCAGCGCGCGCGCCTTGCGGATCCACAGTGAGAGGTCCAGCTCCTCGGTGTAGCCGATGGCGCCGTGGAGCTGGAGCGCGGTCCGGGCCGCCCCGTATGCCGCTTCGCCCGCGGCCACCTTCGCCGCGGCCACGTCCCGGGTCGCCTGCTCGGAAGCCGCCCCGCGCCCGCCTCGCCCCTCTCCCCGCCCCGTCATCCCCACCGCCGCCGCGAACACCAGCGGCTGTGCGAATTCCCAGGCCAGCAGCGCGTCGGCCAGCCGGTGCTTCACCGCCTGGAACGTGCCGACGGCCACGCCGAACTGCCGCCGTTGCTGTACGTACGTCACGGTGTCCGCCAGCAGCCGGCGTCCGACGCCGAGTGTCTGTGCGGCGGTGAGCAGCGTCGCCACGTCACCCGCGTACGCTGCGGCCGCCCGGACCTCCGATCCGCTCGCCACCGTCTCGCCGTCCGGGGCGGGGCGGGCGAGTCGCCGCGCCGGGTCGATCGAGGGCTGAACGGGTCCGCCGGCGGTCGTGCGCAGCAGCTGGTCTCCGTCGACGGCGAATGTCGCGTCGGCGGTGGCGGCGTCCAGCGCGTACGGCCCGTACGTCGTGTCCGCGTACGACACGATCAGCCCGCCTGTCGCGATCCCCGGCAGCCACCGCCCGCAGAGCGCGGGGTCGCCCAGCCGTCGCAACAGCGCGGCGGCGGCGACCGTCTCCACCATCGGACCAGGGGCCGCGTGGCGCCCCAACTCAACGAAAGCGGTGACGAGTTCGACGGGATGGAAGTCCATTCCGTCGTGCTCCTCCGGAACCGCCAACGCGAACAGGCCCGCATCCGCGAGCTGTTGCCATGTCTTCCGGCCCGGCGCGGTGTCCTCCGCCGCCCAGGCGCGTACCGCGGAAGCGCTGCCCGCCGCGCCCAGCATCCGGTCGAGGGTCCGGCCGAACTCGAGCTGCTCGTCGTCAAGAAGGAAAGCCACCGGGTCGAGTCCTCTCGTCGTGACCGGGCGGGGCGGCCGTCACCGCCTGCCCCTGGGCAGTCCGAGCAGTCGCTCGGCGATGATGTCGCGCTGGATCTCGTTGGTGCCCGCGTAGATCGGTCCGGCCAGCGCGAAGGTCCAGCCCTCGGCCCAACTGCCGTGCTCCGGAGCCTCTTCGGCACGGTCGGCGAGTTCACCCTCGGCGCCGAGGAGGTCGAGCGCGGTCTCGTGCAGGGCGATGTCCAGCTCCGACCAGTAGATCTTGTTGAGGCTGGACTCGGCGCCCAACTGCCCGCCGGCCGCGAGTCGAGCCGCATTGGCGCGGGTGAAGAGCTGATAGGCACGGGCGCCGATGACGGCGTCGGCGACGCGGTCGCGCAGCGCCGTATCGGCGGGATCGGCGCACTGCCGCCACAGTGCGGCCAGGCGGTCGGCGGCCGCCGTGAAACGGCCGGGGCTGCGCAGCGTGAGGCCGCGTTCGTTGCCCGCCGTGCTCATCGCGACCTGCCACCCCCGGCCCGGCTCGCCGATGACCTCCGCGTCGGCGACGAAGACATCGTCGAGGAAGAGTTCGGCGAAGGCGGGCTTGCCGTCCAGCCGCCCGATGGGCCGCACCGCCACACCCGGTGCCGCGAGGTCGAACATGAAGTAGGTCAGCCCGCGGTGCGGGCGGTCCGCGTCCGGATGGCTGCGGAACAGGCCGAACGCGCGATCGGCGAAGGCTGCCCGCGAGGACCACGTCTTCTGCCCGTTGAGCAGCCAGCCGCCGTCGACCCGCACGGCCGTCGAGCGCAGCGACGCGAGGTCGGAGCCCGCTTCCGGCTCGGACCAGGCCTGCGCCCAGACGACCTCGCCACGCGCCATCGGCGGTAGCAGGCGGGCGAGTTGGGCGGGGGAGCCGTGCTCGAAGAGCGTCGGGGCGAGGAGGCTGATGCCGTTCTGGGAGACCCGGCCCGGCGCGCCTGCGGCGTAGTACTCCTCCTCGAAGATCAGCCAGCGCTGCAGGGAAGCCCCCCGGCCGCCGAACTCCTCGGGCCAGGAAACCGCCGACCAGCGGTCCGCGGCCAGCGTGCGCTCCCACTCCCGATGGGCGGCGAACCCGTCCGCGGTCTCCAGGGAGGGGAGGGGGGCGGCGGGTACGTGCGCGGTGAGCCAGGCGCGGGCCGTTCGCCTGAACTCCTCGTCCTCCGGCGTGTGCGCGAGATCCATTCGGCGAGCGGCCTCTCTCGTGACGCGGCCCGGAGTTCTCCGGGCCTGGGACTTCGTGGTGTCGTCTGTTCCCTAACAAGTGTTTGGTAGGTTAACGTACGGCCATGACGCCCGAGAAGCCTTCGTACGTCCCCGGACACGGGCTGCTGACCGGTCGGAGCGCCGTCGTCACGGCCGCCGCGGGCGCCGGCATCGGTGGCGCCACCGCCCGCAAACTGCTGGAGGAAGGCGCTGACGTCGTCCTCTCCGACGCCCATACCCGCAGGCTCAAGCAGTCCGCGGAATTGCTCGCCGACGAGTTCGGGGCCCGACGGGTCTCCGCCCTGCCCTGCGACGTCACCGACGAAGAGCAGGTCGGAGCCCTCTTCGACTTCGTGGAACAGTGCCACGGCCGGCTCGACATCGTCGTCAACAACGCCGGCCTCGGCGGCACCGCCGACCTCGTCGACATGACCGACGACCAATGGGACAAGGTCCTCGACGTCACCCTGGGCGGCACTTTCCGCTGCACCCGCGCCGCGCTGCGCCGGATGCGGGCCACCCCGGGGGAGACCGGAACCGGCATCGCGCCCGGGACCGGCGCGGCACCCAGGGGCAACGACGCAGCGGGCGGCGTCATCGTCAACAACGCCTCCGTCGTCGGCTGGCGCGCACAGCGCGGACAGGCCCACTACGCCGCCGCCAAAGCCGGCGTCATGGCGCTGACCCGCTGCGCCGCGGTCGAGGCCGCCGCATACGGAGTCCGGGTCAACGCCGTCTCCCCGAGCCTCGCCATGCACCCCCACCTCGCCAAGGTCACCACCGACGAGCTGCTGACCGAGCTCACCTCCCGAGAGGCGTTCGGGCGCTACGCCGAGCCCTGGGAGGTCGCCAACGTCATCGTCTTCCTGGCCAGCGACTACTCCTCCTACATGACCGGCGAGGTCGTCCCGGTCAGCAGCCAGCACGCCTGAGACCGGGCCGATGCGGAGCGACAATGGGCAGGTGCCAACCGCCAAGAAGAAGACGACGACCGTGAGCGCGCCCCCGGAGCGCCGCCGCGAACTGCTCGACACCGCGGCGGAGGTCTTCGCCGCCCAGGGCTACAACGCAACGACCGTCCGCCGCATCGCGGACGAGGCCGGCATGCTCGCCGGCAGCCTCTACTACCACTTCGATTCCAAGGAATCGATGGTGGACGAGATCCTCTCCACCTTCCTGACCGAACTGTGGGACGGCTACGACGCCGTACTCGCCGCCGGCCTCGGCCCCCGGGAGACCATCGAAGCCCTCGTCACCGAGTCCTTCCGGGAGATCGACCGGCACCGCGCGGCCGTCGCCATCTACCAGAAGGAGTCCGCGCACCTCGCCGCCCAGCCCCGCTTCGGCTACCTCACCGACTCCCAGCGGAAGTTCGAAAGGGCCTGGCTGGGCACGCTGGAGCGAGGTGTGAGCGACGGCGTCTTCCGCGCCGACCTCGACATCCGGCTCACCTACCGCTTCGTCCGCGACACCGTCTGGGTGGCGGCGAGCTGGTACCGGCCCGGAGGCCACCACAGCCCCGAGGAGATCGCCCGCCAGTACCTGTCGATGGTCCTGGACGGGATCGCCCTGCGAAATGAGACCGCCCTACGGGAATGAGCGCCCCACGGCCACGGGAGCGCTCCAGCCCAGGGAACCACCCACCCACGACCGAAGGAGCCGTCATGGCCGCGCCCTACGAGCGACGTGAGGCCTACATCGTCGACGCCCTGCGTACCCCGGTCGGCAAACGCAACGGCGGACTCGCCTCCGTGCACCCCGCCGACCTCGGCGCACACGTCCTCAAGGCACTGATGGACCGGACGGACGTGGACCCGGCGGCCGTCGAGGATGTCGTCTTCGGCTGCCTGGACACCGTCGGGCCGCAGGCCGGGGACATCGCCCGCACAGCCTGGCTCGCGGCCGGGCTGCCCGAAGAGGTGCCCGGCGTCACCATCGACCGGCAGTGCGGCTCCTCCCAGCAGGCCGTGCACTTCGCGGCGCAGGGCGTGCTCTCCGGCACCCAGGATCTGGTCGTCGCCGGCGGCACCCAGAACATGTCGATGATCCCGATCGCCTTCGCCGGCCGGCAGGCCGCCGAACCGCTCGGCCTGACCGAGGGCCCGTTCGCCGGCAGCGAGGGGTGGCGCGCACGCTACGGCGACCGCCCCGTGAACCAGTTCCACGGCGCCGAACTCATCGCGGAGAAGTGGGGCATCTCGCGCCGCGACATGGAGGAGTACGCGCTGCGCTCCCACCAGCGGGCCATCCGCGCCCTCGACGAGGGCCGCTTCACCCGTGAGACGGTCCCCTACGGAGACATCGCCCTGGACGAGGGCCCGCGCCGCGACACCTCCCTGGAGAAGATGGCCGCCCTCAAGCCACTCGTCGAGGGTGGCCGGCTGACCGCCGGCGTCTCCTCGCAGGTCTCCGACGGCGCCGCCGTGATGCTGCTGGCCGGTGAACGCGCGGTCCGCGAACACGGGCTCACCCCGCGCGCCCGCATCCACCATCTGTCCGTCCGCGGCGAGGACCCCATCAGAATGCTCTCCGCGCCCATCCCCGCCACCGCGCACGCGCTGAAGAAGACCGGTCTCACCCTCGACGCGATCGACCTGATCGAGATCAACGAGGCGTTCGCCTCGGTGGTCCTGGCCTGGATCGAGGAAACCGGCGCGGACCCGGACAAGGTCAACGTCAACGGCGGCGCCATCGCCCTCGGCCATCCCCTGGGCGCGACCGGAGTCAAACTGATGACCACGCTCCTGCACGAACTGGAACGCACCAACGGCCGCTACGGGCTGCAGACCATGTGCGAGGGCGGCGGCCAGGCCAACGTCACGATCATCGAACGCCTCTGAGCCGGCGATTTCCGGATGGGACGCCCTGTGAGACGACCGTGCCGCCCGGCTCATGGGCGGGCGGCACGGTCGGTAGGTCACGGAGGGCCGCCGCGAGGGGCGGCGGCCGATGCGGCGGCGTTCAGCAGTGGGTGTTCTTGACGTACAGGGCACGCGGACCCGACGTCTTGCCGTAGCGAACGTCCTTGGTCGCGCCCTTCGCCAGCCGGCCGCGCGGGTCGCGCTGATGCGGGATGACGATGGTGAAGCAGGAGCTGCGCTTGGCGCACAGATTGGTCAGCCGCACATAACGGTGGTCGCCCTTGTCGAAGTACTTGCGCACCTTGACGCACTGCGGCGACCGGCCGGCCGCCGCCGCTTCCGAGCTTGTGGCAACCGTCAATGAGGCGCCGCACGCCACCGCCGCCATCACTATGGCCATGATCTTCCGCACGTGATCTCTCCCCCGGCGTAAATCCCCCTGCGAAGGCCGTCCGGCATTCGCACGTTCATGCCCCATTCTCCATACCGGCCCCGGGAAATTCAGCCCCGGGGCACCCCGCAGCCGCGCCACGGAGACCGTTCAAGATCAAAGCCGTGGTCGATTTCCCCGGAAGCCGCAGGTGGGCGCAGGCAGCCCCGGGTGGACGCCCGGTGGCGCGGGCGGGGCTTGAACCTGCCGCGACGGGAGGTTCTGGCGTTGCGGACATGACCGGGAGACACGACGCCGGCCGCCGGTGGAGCATCGGCGAGGTGGCACAGGCGAGTGGGATGACCGTGCGCGCGCTGCACCACTACGACGAGATCGGCCTGCTGCGCGCGAGCGAACGCACCGCATCGGGGCACCGCCGCTACACCGAACGCGATGTGCGGCGGCTGTACAGGGTGCGGGCCCTGCGCTCGCTCGGGGTGTCCCTGGAGGAGATCACGAACGTACTGACGGACTCCTCCGACGATCTCGGGGCCATGCGCGACCTGCTCACAGCCCAGCTCCGCGGGCTGGAGGACCACGCCGGTCGGATCCAGCAGCTCACACTCCGGATCCGCGGACTGGTGGGCCAACTGGACAAGACGTCGATGCCCGATCCTGACCAGTTCATGACCACCTTGGAGATGATGTCGGTGTTCGAGACCTCCTTCACGCCGGAGCAGAGGGAACAGCTCGATGGCCTCCGAGCCGCACTCGGCCCGGAGGCCATCGAGGTGGCCAAGACCGAATGGGCCGGACTCGTCGAGCGGCTTCTGCGGCACGTGCAGGACGGCACTCCCGTCGATGACCCGCGGGTGCAGGACCTCACCGGCCGGTGGGACGCGCTGGCGGACCGCTTTCACGCCGAAGGCGCCGACGGTGAGCGGACCAAGGCCGCTGCGCAGCGGATGTGGGACAAGAACAGCGAAGAGATCGGCAACACTCTGCCGCGGCCCGCCGACCGGATGCGCGAACTGGTCCACTACCAGGAGCGAGCCCGGGAGGCCCGATAGCCGCCGCGGCCCCAGCAGCGAGAGGCGGTGAGGGCTGGTGTGCCACGACGACGCGAGGACCAGGGTGCTGCCCCTGCGGCGGTCCACCGGAGTGTGGGAGCTCATGGCGGCCCCCCTCCCGCACCACGACCCTCACCCGCCACCCGGCGCACCGACGACCGGCCTCCCCGGTGCTCCGGCCACGGGGAGGCCGGCCAGCGTCCCGTACGCCTCGGTCATGATCCGGTCCACCAGCTCGGCGCACGATGGCAGATCCTCGATCAGCCCGGCGATCTGCCCCGAGGCCATCACCCCCAGATCCGGCCTGCCCTCGACCATGGCGGCCCGCAGCAGCATCGGCGTATTGGCCGCCAGAAGGACCTGCCCCCACGTCAGATCCTTGCCCCGCTTCATGGCGAGCGCGTCGCGCAGCAGCTGCGACCAGCTCGTTCCCGACTGCTCGCGGAAGGCCACGGCATGCCGGAGAGCCCGTAGTAGGCCAGCCGAACGACCGCTTCGCTCAAGCGAGTTGACGAGTTCCGTGCGCAACATCCGGTGCGGGAGGCCGTCCACCTTCGTGGTGACGACGATGTCCTTGACCGACGCCGCCAGATAGCGCTCCTTGACCGCGTCAGGGACCGTGCTGTCCGAGGTGAGCAGAAACCGGGTGCCCATGGCGACCCCGGACGCGCCGAAAGCGAGCGCGGCAATCAGCCCCCGGCCGTCGCGAAAGCCGCCCGCCGCGATCACGGGAATACCGACCGCGTCCACGACCTGCGGCAGCAGCACACTCGTGGCCACCTCACCGGTGTGCCCACCGCCCTCACCACCCTGCACGAGGACCGCGTCGGCGCCCCACGCGGCCACCTTCTCGGCATGCCGACGCGCCCCGATCGACGGCATCACGACGACTCCCGCCTCCTTGAGCCGTGTGATCAGCTCGCGGGACGGAGCCAGCGCGAACGAGGCCACCCGCACCCCCTCCTCGATGATCACGCGCACCCGCTCCGCCGCGTCGCCCGCATCCGCCCGCAGATTCACGCCGAACGGTGCCTCGGTGCGGGACGCGACCTCGCGGATGGCCGCCCGCAACTCCGGGACGGTCATCGTGGCGGACGCCAGGATCCCCAGCGCCCCGGCGTTCGCGGTGGCCGAGACCAACCGCGGCCCGGCCACCCAGCCCATTCCGGTCTGGACGAGCGGATGCCGCACACCGACAAGATCGGTGAACGCGGTCCGCAGGCACGGCGACGGCCCAGGGGCACCCTGCCCTGACCCGGAGGGAGCGGGGGGTTCGCCGCCGACTGTGGAGGAAACGGCGGGTTCGAATGAGGCGGGGGATGCACCCGAGGTGAGGGGAGCGCCGGTGTCGGACCCGTCGGCCGTCATGCGCGCACCTCGCTGTCGCGCAGCCCACGAGGGTCGATCACCTCGCGGATCAGCCGCAGCTCCGCAGCCGTCGGCTCACGGGTGAGGGGCACCTCCGACGCGTCAGCCGGCACCGTCAGAGCGAACCCGGTGGCCTCCCTCACCTGCCCCATGCTCACTCCGGGATGCAGGGACCGCAGCCGCATGGAACGGTCCGGAGTGGCGAAGTCGAACACTCCCAGGTCGCTGATGACTTCAGGGATGCGGTGATACCGGGACGCGGCGGGGCCGGCGGACGCGGCCCGGTCGTAACCGACACCGCAGACCATGTCGACCCGTTCCACGAAGGTCCTTGGGGAGTGCCGTGGAACCCAGTAACTCGTCGGGTTGTTGGCGGTGTTGACGGGCGCACCGCGCACCCCGAGCAGCTGGCGGTCCGGCCGGGACCACTCGCCGATGCAGGAGATGTTCTGATTGCCGAACCGGTCGATCTGGCTCGCGCCCATCATGACGTGCCGGCGGCCGGTCGCCACCAGGGCCAAATGCTGCCGGTACGGCAGCCAGCCCTCGACCACCTGGGCCTCGGCGCCGATCGCCGGTACGTCGCCGATCAGCAGCGCGGCACCATCGGTCAGCAACAGGTCGGGGGAGAAGGTCAGGCGGGCCAGCCGCGCGCCGATCGAAGGGACGGTGCCCATCGGGCTGGCGAGCACCTCGCCGGCGTCCCGCCACGCCTCCGCACAGGCCAGCACGCAGTACTCGGCGCGGGTGACCGCAGGACCCTCCGCGGGCCCGGAAACCGGGGTGGCATTCATGCGCTCATCCCCTTCCCGTTCTTCTTCCGCTCGGTCACAGTCGCCGACCTCTCGCCGTCGTTCCCTCCGCCGTTCCCTTCTTCCTCCTCCTCGCCCTTCTCCTCGCCGTGGAAGGCGGCGACGGCGGCCTGGTACGCACCCTCGTCACCATCGAGGTAGCGCTTGACGAACGCCGCCCACCGCTCGGGATCCGCCGCCTCCGACGCGTACGCCCTCTGGAATGCCTCGTCCCTCCCGTAGTCGGGATCACACGAGGTGAAGTGCGCACCGTTCGGCGCGGCCACAACCCCGGTGACGAACGCCCGCTTGACCAGCAACGTCTGCGGACCGCCCGCGGACAGCAACTCCTCGCCTCCCACCACCCGTTCACACGAGACGTACGCGGCGTCCGCGGCCTCGCAGAACAGATCGTCGAAGTACGGATCGGGCCCCAGATACTGGCCGTTGCCCCGGACGTCCGCCCGGTGCATGTGGACCAGCGCCGCGTCCAGGCGCAGTGCGGGGACCGCGACCAGCTCCTCCCCGTCCCCGTACGGCGATATGACCGTCCGGAGTTCGGGGTTGACCCGCAGCACGTCCGACCCCAGCCCGGCGCGCACCGGCAGGAACGGCAATCGCTGACCGGCCGCGATCAGCCCCCACATGAACATGGCCTCGTCGAGTTCGGTCAGCTGCAAGGTGCCGTTCTGGCGGGCGGCACGGAAGTGCGGTTCGAGGGGGATGGAATCGAGGGTGGCGAAGGGGGCGATCAGACGCCGGATCTTGCCCGCGGCAGCCAGCAGCCCCACATCCGGGCCGCCGTAGGCGACGACCGTCAGATCGGTCAGTTCGGACCGCAGCAGGGCCCGCACCAGCGCCATCGGCTTACGGCGGGACCCCCAGCCGCCGATCCCGATCGTCATGCCGCTCGCCAGCCGGCCGACAACGTCGTCGGCGGTCATGGTCTTGTCGCTCAACTCTCCTCCAGCGGAACATTGTTGGCGGACGACTGCTCCTGGCGGCCGGGCTGGACGGACCCGGATGGGCCCGCCTGCGGAGGCCCGTTCGACTGCGAAGACCCGTTCGACTGCGCAGGCGGGCACGGCTGTGGAGGTTCGGGCGGCTGCGGGGGCTCGTGCTGCTGCGGTGGCGCGTACGACTGCGGATCCGTGGGGGCGGGCGGTCCGACAACCGGGGGAGTGCGGCCCGCCGGCTCCTCGCGGGCGTCGGCCCCGGCCCCCTTGCGTGTGCCGCCCCCGCTGGACCCCTCGCCTGCGCCCACGGCAGATCCCTCGCGTGAGCGGGAGGTCTCGCCGACGAAGGCTTCGCGGTGCCGGTCGGCGATACCGCTCAGATTCGCCTCGTACGTGAAGCCCTGCTCGAAGCGGTAACTGCGACGCACGTCGACCGGATCGATCCCGTTGATCGCCGCTTTCGCCAGCCGGATCAACTGCCCGTCCTTCGCGGCGATTTCATGCGCGAGCGCCAACGCCGCGTCCCGCACGCGCTCCCGCGGCACCACCTCCCACACCGCCCCGTGATGCTGGAGCTCGCGCGCGGTGACGGTGCGCGAGGTGTAGTAGAGCGTGCGCATCAGGTGCGGCGGCACGAGCCGGGCGAGATGGGTGGCCGCGCCCAAAGCGCCACGATCCAGCTCGGGCAGCCCGAACGTCGCGTCATCACTCGCCACGATCGCGTCCGCGTTGCCCACCAGCCCGATGCCACCGCCCAGACAGAAGCCGTGCACCGCCGCCACGACCGGAACCTCGCAGTCGTAGACCGCCGCGAACGCCTCGTAGCAACCGCGGTTGGCGCCGATCAACGCCGAGTGGCCCTCGGCCCGTTGCATTTCCTTGATGTCGACACCGGCGTTGAATCCGCGCCCCTCGGCGGCGAGCACCACGCACCGGACCGCGGCATCCCGACCGGCGGCCCGCACGGCCTCGGCCAGGTCGTACCACCCCTGCACAGGAAGCGCGTTGACCGGCGGGAAGTCGACCGTCACCAGCGCGACGCCGGCCGAGACGCCACCGTCGCCCGAGGCATGGACGGGGTGAGAGGTGGAGACACCCATCAGCAGATCAGCTACCTTTCCACCAAACGTTTGTTAGGTGCTGTGATGGAGAAGGTAGCAGCGCAGTGCGCGCTGCGGGAGGTGTCGGATGGCGCTCACGATCGACCTGGCGGGCCGCGTCGCGGTCGTCACGGGAGGCACACGCGGTGTCGGCGCAGGCATCACCACCACGCTGCTCGCGGCCGGCGCGCAGGTCATCGCCTGTGCACGCAGACCCCCCGACCGGCCGCTGGAGGCCGCTGGCCGGACCGCGGACCACGCGAAACTGGACCTGCGGGACCCCGACGCGGTCAGTACATTTTTCCGGCAGGTACGCGACGAACGCGGCCGCCTCGACGTCCTCGTCAACAACGCCGGCGGCACGCCGTACCGCCCTCTCGCCCAATCGACGCCCCAACAAGCCGCCAGGGCAATTGAGTTGAACCTCACCACCGCGGTGACGGCCTCACTCGCGGCACGCGAGGTGATGGCGGACCAGCAGAGCGGCGGCTCCATCATCATGATCGGCAGCGTCAGCGGGTCCCGCCCTTCGCCCGGCACCGCCGCTTACGGGGCGGCCAAAGCCGGCCTGGACCACCTCGCCCGCTCCATGGCGGTCGAATGGGCTCCGGCGATCCGCGTCAACACCCTCGTGCTCGGCATGGTCCGTACCGAACGGTCCCACCTCCACTACGGCGACGAAGAGGGTCTCGCCGCCGTGGCCCGCACCGTGCCGCTCGGCAGGCTGGCCACGCCGGCCGAGGTCGGCGAGGCCTGCGCATTCCTCGCCTCCGACCTGGCGCGCTACGTCAGCGGCGCGAGCCTGCTCGTCCACGGCGGCGGTGAACGCCCGGCATTCCTCGACGCCGCGCAGACCAACCCCCAACCTCCAGCCGACCCGGGCTTCCAGCTGCCCCCTACATCACCCGACCCCGGCGCGACCTGACTCCGGCGCGACCTGACCTCGGCGTCGCTCGACTCCGGCGTCGCCTGACCCCGGCACCAACCGGCCCCGCCCGCTCCCTTCCAGCCACTGCCCACACACGCCTGTTCCAGGCCCGACCACTGTCCCCTTCCCCGCCCGCCCCACCCTCACGACTGGCCAACTGCCGTGCGTCTCATGAGCTATGGACCACCACCTCGCCGTACCCCCCGCCGACCCCTCGCGCCTCCCAATGTCCCCGTCGCGTTTCCCTGCCCCGCTGGCCGCCCTCCCCCCTCCCCCTCCGCCCCTCCCTTCCCTCCTCCCTCCCTATGTCCCATGTCTCCCACTGTCTGACCTCGTCGATTAGCCACAAGGAGAGCTGAGATGAGCCGAACCAGCGGTAGCGGTAGCGGTAGTGATGGCGGTAGCGGTGGCCGTGGCGGTATCTGCGACGGGCGCGTTGTGGTCGTCACGGGCGCAGGACGGGGGTTGGGCCGCGCACACGCCCTTGCCTTCGCCGCTGAGGGCGCCCGAGTGGTGGTCAACGACCTCGGCGTGGGCCTGGACGGCACGCGGGACGACGACACGCCCGCAGCCCGCGTCGTCGCGGAGATCCGTGCCGCGGGCGGCGACGCCGTTGCGCACGGCGGCGATATCGCCACGAGCCAAGGCGCCGCATCCCTCATCTCCACCGCACTCGACACCTACGGGCGCCTGGACACGCTGGTGAACAACGCCGGCTTCCTGCGTGACCGCATGCTCGTCAACCTGGAGGAAGACGAGTGGGACGCCGTACTGCGGGTCCACCTCAAGGGCCACTTCCTCCCGCTGAAGCATGCCGCGACCCACTGGCGGGCGGAGGCGAAGGAGGGCCGGATGCCGCAGGCCAAGGTCATCAACACCAGCTCAGGCGCCGGCCTGTCCGGCAGCGTGGGGCAGGGCAACTACTCTGCCGCCAAGGCCGGAATCCTCGGCCTGACCCTGGTAGCCGCAGCAGAGCTACGCCGCTACGGCATCCAGGTCAACGCCATCGCGCCGGCCGCTCGCACCCGAATGACCGAGCAAGCCTTCGCCGAGACCATGGCCGCACCGGAGGCGGAAGCCTTCGACGCGATGGCCCCCGAGAACGTCTCGCCCCTGGTGGTATGGCTCGGGTCGGCTGCTTCCGAGGGGGTGACGGGGCAGGTCTTCGAGGCGGAGGGCGGCCGGATCACCGTGATGGAGGGCTGGCGGCCTGGCCCGACCCTCGACAAGGCCGCCCGCTGGACCCCGGCCCAGGCAGGCCGAACCGCCCGCGAACTCCTCGCCGCTGCCCGTCCTCCGCAGCCGGTCTATGGCGCCCAGCCGACTGAAGGGGCCTGACAGAGCCCGGGAGAGGGAGCCCGGGGGAGGGAGCGCGGGAGAGAGGAGGTGAGGGACGTGCGCCGTGCTCCCTCGGGCCGATCGTCCTCGGGCCGACTGTCCTCAGATCAATCGTTCGCAGCTCAGGCGCCCTCAGGTCAGGTGCCCTCAGCTCAGACGCCCTCAGGTCAGGCGCCCTCAGGTCAGGTGCCCTCAGCTCAGGCGCCCTCAGGTCAGCTGTCCGCAAGTCATTTGTCGGCGCCGGCCGGGTGTGCCGTTACGACCTTCAGCCCACGATCCGCGAACTCGCGGCGGGTTGCCTCCTTCGCGCCGTTGTCCGTGATGAAGGTGTCGAAGACGTCCGCGTCACCGACCCGGGCGAAGCAACGTTCGCCGATCTTCGAGGAGTCGGCGACGACCACGGCCCGTCGGGCGCGTTCGGCCATGAGTCGGTTGACCCGAGCCTCGGCTTCATCGTGCACCGTCGCGCCCATCACCGGGTCCATACCGTTGGCGCCGATGAAGGCGGTATCGATGGAGATCTGCTGGAGCACCAACTCGCTGAACGGTCCGACCAGTTCGAACGACCGTGAATGCGCGACACCGCCGGTGAGCACGATCTTGATCTGCGGCCGCACGGCCAGCTCGTTGGCGATGTTGAGGGAGTTGGTGACGATCGTCAGATGGGGCTGAGGCCCTGCCTCCGCGAAATCCGGGCGGGTGGCGAGCACGCGGGCGATGGCGGTGGTCGTCGTGCCGCCGCTCAGCCCGACCACGTCTCCGCGCTCGACCAGCTTTGCCGCGGCCTTCGCGACGGCCTCCTTCTCGCCGGACCGATGTGCGTGCTTGTAGCGAATCGGCAGGTCGTACGCCACGGAGCTGAGCACTGCGCCACCCCGCGTTCGGGTCAGCAACTGCTGTTCGGCCAGGGCGTCCATGTCGCGCCGCATCGTCGCGGCCGAGACCTCCAGCTCGGTCGCTGCCTCCTCGACATCCACTCGGCCTCTTTCCCCGAGCAGCTCGAGCAGTGCGTTCATCCGTTCATGGCGCTTCATGCCGAGAGCCTAATTCGTCCCGGCGTGACCCGGCACGGCCTGGTGGCCACCAAAGGCCTCAGCAATTCATCGGCCCCTTTGACCTCCCCCCGGGCCCCTCCCCCCCCGCCCCACCCCACTCCACCCATCCCCGCTCCCGTCGACGCGGTGGGTCGCCCCACGTCCACCTCGCATCGCCCGCCACCGGGCAGCCCCTCATCATCCCCACGACGGAGCCCACCAGCCCAACGGGCCCCAAAGTCCAACGGAGCCCACCAGCCCCGGGCAGCCCGCAGCAACCCGAGGGTGCCAAGCTCACCACCCAGCCCGGCTGCGGCCTCGGCACCCCGACAGCGCCCTTCAGCAAACGCTCCGTCGCCGGCTCTCCCTCGACGCGGCCTTCGCCGGCGCCCGCCCGACGGAGCCCGGTGCCGCACCTCCGCCCCTACTCCCCGCCGACAGAGCCCAGTGCCACACCGCCACCCCTACTCCCCGCTCGACAGGGCCGACGTCCCACGCCCCGTGCCACAGCTCCCGCTGACAGCGCGCCCACACCCGTCGTGGGGCACGCGCCCAAGAGCACCCTCACTGCCCGCCCCGCCCACGACAGCTTCCTCGCCACACGCTCCCTCGCCGGGCCGCCCGCGTGACAGCTCGCATGCCCCACGTTCCCCGCTCGGCAGCTCCTCCCCGCCGGCGTACGCCGGCGCCCCGCCCGAGCTCGAACCGACTCCCCGCCCACCTCGCACCCGGTGCCCCGCCCCCGGACAGGGCGGGACAGGGCACCGCGGCGTCGTCCTACCCCCGGGCCGGAGCCTGGGCGGTGAGCTGGTCCGGGACCGTCGCCGGGGTGGTCAGTACGCCCAAGAGCCTCGCCGCCTCCTCGGCCACTGCCTCGCGGGCCGGTTTGACGTACTTCCGGGAATCGACGAGTGAGGGGTTCTCCGTCAACGTCTCTCTGATGGAGTGGGTGAACACCGAGACCAGGTGCGTCGAGATGTTGATCTTCGTCATGCCGGCGGCGATCGCGCGGCCCAGCTCGTCGTCCGGCACCCCCGAGGAGCCGTGCAGCACCAGCGGCACCGGAAGCGCTGCCCGCAGTGCCGCGATCAAGTCCTTGTCCAGGACCGCGGTGCGCCGGTGCATGGCGTGCGAGGAGCCGACGGCCACGGCGAGAGCGTCCACCCCCGTCGACCGGACGAAGGCGAGCGCCTCGTCCGGGCCCGTGCGCACTCCCGGCGCGTGTACGCCGTCCTTGCCGCCGACCTCGCCGAGTTCCGCCTCCACATAGACATCCCGCTCATGGCACCAGGCCGTGAGATCGGCGGTGGCGGCGACGTTCTCCGTGTAGGGGAGGGCCGAGGCGTCCACCATGACCGAACCCACCCCCGCTGCGACGCCCTGGTGTACGAGCGTGGCATCGGTGATGTGGTCGAGATGGACGGCGATCGGGGCGCTGGAGATCTCGGCGAGGGCCAACGTCGCCCGGGTGATGGGCAGCAGGCTGCCGTGGTAGCGGATGCAGTTCTCGCTGAGCTGCAGGATCAGTGGGGTGTCCGTGCGCTCCGCGGCGGTGACCAGTGCCTCGGCGGTTTCCAGGTGGATGACGTTGAAGGCCGCGGCACCGATCCGCGCCTCACGCGCGGCATCGACGATCGATGAGGTCGAAACGAGGGGCATGGGGTCCTGACTCCCTTGCGAGCGGGGCGGGTTGGCGTAGGGGGAGTGGGCGCCTCACGTCGCCGCCGGCTCCTTGAGCATCACCGAGCGGGTCAGGCTGCGGGGGTTGTCCGGGTCGAGGCCGCGCGCACGGGCCCGCTCCAGAGCCACCCGCTGCACCAGGATGAGATCGGCCAGCGGGTCGCGCGCATGGCACACGAATCGCGCGCCGGTCCGCGCCACGTCGGCCTCCAGCCCCTCAGGCGCCGGTCCGAACACCCACGTCACCCGGCCCGGTGCCGCTATCGCGATCGGGCCGTGGCGGTACTCCATCGCCGGGTAGGACTCCGTCCAACTCTGCGAAGCCTCCCGCATCTTGAGGGCCGCCTCATTGGCCAGCCCGTACGTCCAGCCCGTGCCGAGGAAGGAGAACTGCTCCGCCTCCACCCACGCCGGCTCCAGGTGCGCCGACAGGGCCTCCTGCGCGTCCCGCACCGACCCGGTGACGTCCTCGCCCAGGTGTGCGCGCAGCAGCGTCAGGGCCGTCGTCGCGAACCGCGTCTGGACCACCGACTTCTCGTCGGCGAACGGCAGTGCCACCGTCTCGTCGGAGAGCTCCACGGCAGGTGTCCCGGGATCACCGATGATCGTCACGGTCGGGATGCGCCCCTTGACCGCGTCCAGCACCCGCAGTACCTCGGTCGTGGTGCCGGAGCGGGTGATCGCCACTACCGCGTCATAGCCCCGGTCACTGCCCAGGAACGCCTCGGAGGCGGCGAACGGGTCCGTCACACCGAGCCCGGCGCCCTCGCGCAGCGCCGCATACGACTGGGCCATGAACCACGAGGTGCCGCAGCCGACGACGGCCACGCGCGCCCCGGCCTTGGGCAGCGGTCCGCCCGCGGCCCCGATCCTGGCCGCCTCCTGCCAGGTCTCCGGCTGACTGTGCAGCTCCTGCTCCATGTATGAGGTCCCGGTCATGGCACACCCTCCCGTGAGGCGTCACTCCGATGCGCGGCCCCGATGCCTGGTGGCCGGGTGCGCGTGAACTGGTCTGCGTGTATCTGCAAGATTGCGCTTTGTTGCATACGACTCTACGCAGTTTTGCGCAGCGCATCCATCCCTCGTGGGAGTGGATGCGGCAGAGGGGAGAGGCGGTTTGGGTGCGTTGAGCCGTACGGGGGAGGGGGTTGCGGTGATCGAGGGGTGTGCAAGCGAAGTGTTGACACCTGCGTGAAAGAGGCCGAATACTCGCAAGATCAGTCATGAGGCAAGGCCGCTCGCCGCACAAAGGACCCCCATGTCCACTGCCACGCTCTCCACGACGCCCCCCACACCGCCGTCCAAGACGTCACGCCACACCGGCAAGCTGTTCGCGCTCACCGGTGCCGTGGTCGGCGTCATCTATGGCTACGACACCGGCAGCATCTCCGGTGCGCTGGTGTTCCTGAGCCAGGACTTCCACCTCACCGAGGCGGAAAAGGGCCTGGTCAACAGCATTCTGGTGGGCGGTTCCATCCTCGGCGCGCTGATCGGCGGCAAGCTCGCTGACGCGCTCGGACGCAAGGCGGCGATGCTGATCGTCGCCGCTTCCTACGCCGTCTTCGTCGCGCTGTCCGCGCTCGCCCCCAACGTCGTGGTGCTGGACGCCGTCCGATTCCTGCTCGGTGTCGCCATCGGCATCTCGATCGTCGCCGCGCCGCTCTACATCGCCGAATCGACCCCGGCACGCATCCGCGGCGCCTCCGTCGCCGCCTATCAGGTGGCCACGGTCGCCGGCATCGTCCTCACCTACTTCGTCAACTGGGGCCTGTCCGACGGCGGCCACTGGCGCTGGATGCTGGGCCTCTCGGCGATCCCCGCCGCCCTCGTCCTGATCCCGCTGTTCCGCCTGCCCGACACACCCCGCTGGTACGTCCTCAAAGGCCGTACGGAACGCGCCGTGGAGGTCATGGCGATGACCGACCCGGATGTCGATCCGCGTGCCGAGGTCGCGGCCGTGAGCGCCGCACTGGCCCAGGAGAGCGGGGGCGCCGGTCGCACGCTGCTGCACAAGCCCTACGTCCGCGCCACGCTCTTCGTCGTCGGCCTGGGCTTCTTCTGCCAGATCACCGGCATCAACGCCGTGACGTACTACAGTCCGCAGATCTTCGAGGAGATGGGCTTCACCGGGGACGGGCAGAACTTCCTGCTGCCGTCCTTCGTCCAGCTGGCCTCACTGGCCGCGACCGTCCTCGCCATCCTCATCATCGACCGGCTCGGGCGGCGAGCCGTTCTGCTGTCCGGCATCGGCACGATGGTGGTGATGCTCGCCGTCCTGACCGTCGTCTTCGGCCGCGGCGAGCTGAGCGGTGCCACGATCTGGGTGGGCTTCGGGGCGATCCTGCTGTTCACCGCGGCATTCAATTTCGGCTTCGGCTCGCTGATCTGGGTCTACGCCGGCGAGGCGTTCCCCGCCCAGCTGCGCTCCACGGGGGCTTCGGTGATGCTCACCGCCGACCTCGTCGCCAATCTGCTCATCGCCCAGTTCTTCCCGTCCCTGATGGCCTGGGCGGGTGCTGCCTGGACGTTCGCCGGCCTCGGGGCCCTCGCTCTCGCCGCCCTGGTCTTCGCCTCCGTCACGGCGCCCGAGACCAAGGGCCGCCACCTGGAAGAGATCCAGGGCTACTGGCGCAATGGGGGCCGGTGGCCCACCCCGGCGCCGCAGACCGCCCCTTAAAGCCGCACGCCGACGCCCCGGCGGAGCGCGAGGTCACCTGCCCGACCGCCCACGGCAACGGCCCGGGCCGCCCTGTCACTGCGGCCCGGGCCCTGCATCGCCACTTCAGGGCTGGGGCGTCTCCCGGTACGCCTCCAGCGGCGGCGCGGTCGTGGTGGCCGCGAACTCGGTAATCCGGTAGGTGCACACCCCCGCCACACTGAACGGGTCCTCGGCCACGAGCTGCTCAACGGTTGCCCGGTCCGAACCGGTAGCCAGGATGACGCCGCCGTCCCGCGGCACCTTGCGCCCGGCGACGATGAAAGTCCCCGCGGCGAACTCCTTTTTCAGCCACTCCACGTGCTCCTGAAGGGCGGCTTCGACGCGTTCAATGGGCGCGGTGTAGGTCAGCTCCAGTACGAACATAAAGGCAATATAGAGGAGCCCGCAGTGTTCGCCGGTTCGCCCCGGCGCCGGGAAGTCGCAGGCCAGAGTGGTTGCGGTGCCCTGCGGACGGCCATGTTCCGCGCACCGCGCCGGACTTGTCAGACGACGGCACGATCCGCCGGAACGCTTGGTTCCGCCGACTGCAGCGGCGCCTCCGCCGGAGCCCGCCGGCGACGCACGCGCAGCAGAGCCTGCGCGCCGAACGTGACGACGAGGTTGGGGACCAGGGCGATGAGCCCCGTGTCGACGGTGCCGACGTTCGAACCGCCGAAGGTCAGCCAGGTGAGCGTGCCGACCCCTGTCAGGATGCCGAGCAGCGCCGGACCGGCGGCGAGGCGGTTACGTGCGGCGAGTGCCATGACCGTCGCCGGGGCCAGTTGCGACAGGCCCCCGTAGGTGAGCAGCAGCAGATTGGCGAGGATGTCGGGGCGCGCCAGGCCGAGGACGAGCGCCAGCCCCGAGGCGAGCACGACACACACATGGTTCACCCGCAGCCGGGCGCGCTCCCCCCCCCGGGCCGGTACGAGATTGTGCGACACGAGCGTGGAGATGCCCATGACGATCGCCGCGGACAGCACCATGGCCGCCGCCGCGGCGGCGACCGCCACCAGCCCCACGAGCCAGCCGGGAAGCGAGTGGTGGGCGAGGGTGAGGAGCACGCTGTTCCCGGCGGCGCCGGCGGAGAGGGCCAGAACTCCGGCGAAGCCGACGATGATCGGCACCGCCAGGGCAACCTGGTAGAGCGGCAGCCATACGTAGTTCGAACGCAACGCCCGGCTGCCGCGCGCGGACAGTACCGCCGGCCACAGATGCGGCATGGTGTTGAAGCCCGCGCCGATGCCGCTGATGAGCATCGCGGTGGTGAACCACGTCCGGTCGAAATCGCCGTGGTGCAGCGTCAGCAGGTCCGGATGAAGGTCCTGGACGACGCTGAAGAGGTGACCGATGCCGCCGCCCGCGGCCGCCGGGACCGCGATGACCAGCACGATCAGGGCGAGCACCATCAGGACGTCCTTGAGGTAGGCGGCGCGGGCGATACCGCGGATGCCGGACCACAGGACGAAGGCGACGGTCAGCGCGGTCGCAAGGATCATGCTCAGGTCGGCGCCGGCGCTGCTCCCGGTGGCGAGCTGGACGATCAGACCCAGGCCGGTGATCTGCAACTGCAGATAGGGAAGGAGGAACACCGCGCCGATCACCGCCACCACCTTCCCGAGCAGCGGGCTGCCGAAGCGGTGCGCGAACATGTCGGCCTGCGTCAGATAGCCGTGGTCCCGGCCCAGCCGCCAGATCCGCGGCCCCGTGAAGTACTGCCCGATCAGGGACAGCGCCAGATAGCCGAGCGCGTACGTGGCGCCGACGCCGCCGCTGAAGGCGAGCCCCGCGAGCCCGAGAAAGCTGAAGGTGGTGAAGGCCTCGCCGGCCTGCAGGAACCATGAGGTGGCGGTGGAGAAGCGCCGCTCGCCTACGGTCCACTCGCCGAGCTCGGCGCGGTTAGTTCCGGCGGCGGCCACTGATGCCGACTCCCGCCACGGCGAGCATGCCGAGAAGCGTGACGAGCATGGGCATGGTCGTGGTCATCGGACGTCCTCCTCGGATTCGTCGTGATGGGGGGCCAGGTGTTCCACGGCTGCCAGCGCGGCGGTGGTGCCGACCGTCCACAGGACGGTCCAGACCAGGACGGACGGCAGGCCGAACCACAGATACGGGCCGTTGACGAACGGCAGGAAGGGAGTCGAGAGGAATCCGGCCACCGGCAGGGCGGCCCATGCCGTATGCCGTTTGTGCGGGACGCGCGCGGATCTGATGAGACTCATGGGTGCTCCGGTCATGAGGCGTCGGCGAAGTCAGGACGTCGGAAGGTCCGGGCGACGCCGCCCGTGACGCGTCGCGGCCTCGTAGACGTGACCGGCTCGCAGGACGGCGAGATCCGCCCGCGGCGGGCCGATGATCTGCAGGCCCACCGGCAGGCCCCCCGCGGTGAATCCCGCGGGCACCGAGAGCGCGGGCACGCCGAGGACGGAGATCAGGTAGGCGGAGCGCATCCAGTCGAGATACGTCCGGGTGGGCTGCCCGGCGACCGACCGCGGATACTCCCACTCCGCGTCGAACGGCGTGACCTGGCTGACCGGCGCGAGGAGGAGGTCGTAGCGGGCGAAGTAGTCGAGCGCGGCGAGGTGGAGCCGGCCGCGTGCCGCGGTGGCCCGGTGGAGGTCGTCGGTGGTCAGCCGGCGGCCCTGCTCGATGTTCCAGCGGAGGCTGGGCTTGAGGGCTTCGCGGTCGGTCTCCAGCAGGCCGCCGAAGGCCAGGTCGAAGCTGTGCGCCCGCAGGGTGCGGAAGGTTTCGTCGGCGTCGGTGAGGTCCGGGCAGGCCGCCTCGACGTGGCAGCCGAGCTCCTCGAAGACCTTCAGCTGCGGTTCGAGCACTGCCGTCACGTCCGCGTCGGCCGGCGCGTGACCGCCCAGGTCGGGCGCCCATCCGACACGCAGCCCGCGCAGGTCACGGTCGAGCGGGACGCGGAACGCGGCGCCAGGGGTCTCCAGGCCGACGGGACAGCGGGGGTCCGGGCCGGCCATCGCCGACAGCAGCAGCGCGGTGTCGGCGACAGTGCGCCCCATGGGCCCCGGAACGGACAGCGTGTCCCAGAGGTCGCCGGCGCCAGGCGCGGGGACACGTCCGGGAGTCGGTCGCAGCCCGACCACATTGCAGAAGGACGCGGGATTGCGCAGCGAGCCACCCATGTCGCTGCCGTCGGCGAGGGGTTGCATCCCGGCCGCGAGCGCGGCGGCGGCCCCGCCGCTGCTGCCGCCCGCCGAGCGCGTGGTGTCGTAGGGATTGCGGGTGGTGCCGAAGACGGTGTTGAAGGTGTGTGAGCCGGCGGCGAACTCGGGGACGTTGGTCTTGCCCAGGCGAATGGCACCGGCCTTCTGCACCCGGTCGACCAGCAGGTCGTCCTCGTCGGGGATGTGGTCGGCGAAGAGGGGCGAGCCGTGGGTGGTGCGCATGCCACGGGTGAGGTGGGTGTCCTTGAAGGCGATCGGCAGGCCGTGCAGCGGCGGGACGTCGGCGCCCCGCGCGAGACGTTCGTCGGCGAGCGCGGCGTCGGCGAGAGCGCCCTCGGGGTCGAGGGTCACGATGGCGTTCAGTGCCGGATTGACCTGGTCGATGCGATCCAGGTGGGCCTGCACCACTTCCCTCGCGGAGATCTCGCGGGCGCGCAGCCGGGCCGCGAGGTCGGTGGCGTCGAGCTGATGGAGGGCGTCGGTCATGAGGGCCTCGGGTGGTGTCAGGGAGTGCGAGCGGCCTCATCCTGAGGTTGCTGACGAAAAACGTCAAGGGTGACGCTCGTGTTGACGAATGTGGACATGGGTTCCCGTGCCGCTGACCGGCATGCTGATCTGGGCTTTTGCTCTGACGGAAAACTTTGAAGAGTGTGAGGCGTAGACGGATGTACGCCTGACGTGCTCTGCTGATGACGGATTCAGACGCCTAGGGCGCGTGGAGTGTCATGCCAGGGGACGCCCGGGTCGGGCTCGCCGACGGGGCATCTCGTACCGGACGTGTCGGGACTCCTGGCCGCAGGCGCGAGCTCCGACCGCATGCGCCCGGAACGCACACGCGAGCCCTGGCAGCCCGCCGGGATGACGTGCGGCCCGAGGGGGCGCAGGTGCGAGGGCCGGACGACCGGCGCCCGGTGCCGCGCCGCCGCTCAGACGGCCGGGTCCAACTCGCCGCCGTCGATCCCCTGTTCGTCGAGGATTTCACGCAGCACCGGGGCCGCGGCGGCACTTCGCTTGAGCGCCTCGACAACGAGGTGGGACTGGACCGCCTCCGCGCGCGCCACCCACGCCGAGGACGTCAAGAACGCGTGCAGCGCGTCCTTGGACGGCTGGGTGACGTCCACCAGCAGCTGATACTCCCCCATCACCACCGCCACATACCGCACCAGTGGCGACTCCAGGAGCAACCGCCCGACCTCCTCCACCTCGTCGGGCCGGGTCCTGATCCACAGCAGCGCCTCCACCGGGAGCCCCAGAACCGCGGGCTCCACGGAGGCGCGGATGCTCACCATCCCCGAACGCGACAGGGCATCGACCCGCCGGCGGGCGGTCGCCTCCGACACCCCGGCGAGGGCGGCCAACTCCTCGTGCGTACGCCGGCCGTCCTCGGCCAGCGCCTGCAGAATGCTCTGCTCCTCGGGCCCCAACTCGGTCTCCGGCGCCGCAACGGGCCCGACCGGAGCGGGAAAACGGTCCAGTGCGGCGGTCTCGTCCGCGTCCAGAATGCCCGGGTGCCACTCGTGCACCGTGCGGAAGTACCGCAACACCGGCGACACATGCTGCGAGACCACCCCCGGAAGCGCGGGCAGCTCCTCAAGCATCAAAGACGCCAGCCGCTCCGGCGGGCACTGCACCTCGGCCACCACATCGAGCGGCCCCGCAAGGACATAGCTGAAGACGGCGTGCTCCAACCGCGCCACCGCCGCCGCCGTCCTGCGCACCATCTTCGGCCGGCACCGCAGCCGCACGATCACCGTGTCCCCGCGCGCCACCAGGCCGGTCACCGTGACCAGCCCGCTGCCGAGCAGCCGCTGCGCTCGACGCGCGACCGTGCGCTCGCGCTCCCCGAGCACCGAGGCGATCCGGCGCCACGAAGCGCGCCCGTCGACCTGGAGGGCGGCGATAATGCGGCGGTCGAGAGCGTCCACGTCAACAGCGGCTGGATTCACGCCTCCACCGTACCGAGTGCCACCGACAGCGACCGGGTGCCGAAGCGGGCCGGGGCCCGACGGGCGGACCGTCCGCTCACGGGTTCGGTAGCGTGACGCCCACCATGGACACTCCCACGACGATCTCCCGCGACGACGAACTGCGGCACTGGCCTGCCGACGAAGCCCAGGCCCGTGCCGTCCAGGACCGGTTGCGGCCCCACGTGCGCCTCGACGAGTCCGGCCCGGAGCCGGGCTTCGACGGCACCGTCGTGGGCGTGGACGTCGCCTA
Organism: Streptomyces sp. NPDC048248; assembly: GCF_043201875.1. NCBI lineage: Bacteria > Bacillati > Actinomycetota > Actinomycetes > Kitasatosporales > Streptomycetaceae > Streptomyces > Streptomyces sp. NPDC048248. The sequence continues at coordinate 433,054 of NZ_JBICZL010000002.1, read as the reverse complement.
CGACGACGAGCGGGACGTCGTCGCCGCGGCCGCCGTCGCCCTGGACGCCCGCACGCTTGCTGTCGTCGACGAAGCCACCGCAGTCGGCCGGGTCTCCTTCCCCTACGTGCCCGGCCTGCTCGCCTTCCGGGAGATTCCGACCGTCCTCGACGCCCTCGCCCGCCTCACCCGCACCCCCGGCCTCGTCGTCTGCGACGGCTACGGGCTCGCGCACCCGCGACGCTTCGGGCTCGCCAGCCACCTGGGCGTGCTCACCGGCCTGCCCTCCATCGGTGTCGCCAAGAACCCCTTCACCTTCCGCTACGCGGCCCCGGGCGGGGAGCGTGGCGCGACCTCCCCGCTCCTGGACGACACCGGAGCGGCCGCGCCGGGCGGCGCCGAGGAGGTGGGCCGCGCCCTGCGCACCCAGAAGGGCGTCAAACCCGTCTTCGTCTCCGTGGGCCACCGCGTCGACCTGGAGCGGGCCTGCGCGCACACCCTCCACCTGGCGCCCCGCTACCGCCTCCCGGAGACGACCCGGGCGGCCGACGCGCTCTGCCGCAGGGCGCTCGCGGCAGCCTGAGCGTCCCGAGGGCGGGCTACTCCCCGACGACCCGGAAGGACATGCCCGCCTTCTGCAGACGCGCCGTCAGGGCGTCGCCCATCGCGACGGCGGTCGTCAGCTGACCCGACCGCTCCGGCAGATCGTCGAAGGCCAGGCTCAGCGCCGACTCGGCGAGCATCTTCGCCGTCTCGTCGTATCCGGGGTCGCCGCCGGACACCTCGGTGACCAGCTTCCTGCCGCCTCCCGTGGCCACGAAGCGCACCGAGAACCAGCTCTTCGCCCGCCGCTCCTGGCTCGGCCCGTCACCCGGCTCCAGCCGCCCCGACACCCAGCGGCGCGCCGGCGGCACCTGCGCGATCGCCGCCAGCGCCCCGGCACCCAACGCCCCGCCCACCGCGATCGGCAGCCACCGCACCCCCGCGAAGTGGCGGTAGCGGAAGTCCGGGCCGTAGGCGTCCAGCGCTGCGGCCGAGCGGGCGACGACCTGCGGATCGAGGGTCGGCAGCGGCACTCCCCAGACCTTCGCCTCCGCGCTCCTGACGGGCGGCCCGAACGGCGCCCGCACCGTACGCCCTTCCGGTCCCGGCTCGGCCCGACGCCGCTCCCGAGCGGCCCGCGCCATGGCCACCGGGCGCGACGCGACGGTCAGCGCGGACGCCAGAGTGCCGCCGGAGAACGTCGCGTTGGTCCGCACGAAACCGTCGATGCGCAGCGGCACGTCCGAGGGCAGCAGGCCCACCGTGAAGTGCACACCCAGGTCGGGTGGTACGGAGTCGAAGCCGCAGGCGTGCACCAGGCGCGCCCCCGAAGCCCGGGCCTTGGCGTCGTACCGCAGAAACATGCGGTCGATGAACTCCGGCTCGCCGGTCAGATCGACGTAGTCCGTACCCGCTTCGGCGCAGGCGGCGACCAGCGGCTCACCGTGCAGCAGATACGGGCCGACGGTCGTGGCCAGCACACGGGTGTCCTCGGCCAGCGCGCGCAGCGACTCCGCGTCGGCGCTGTCCGCCCGCAGCAGCGGAAGGTCGGCACAGGCGGGATCGATCGCGGCCAGCCGGTCGCGCAGCCGCCCCAGCTTCTCGGTGTTGCGGCCCGCCAGCGCCCAGCGGCAGTCCGCGGGAGCGTGCCGGGCCAGATACTCGGCGGTGAGCGCCCCGGCGAAGCCGGTGGCGCCGTAGAGGACGAGGTCATGAGCTCGTCCTGAGGTGTCCTGCCGTCGCATTGCGCGTCCTCTCGACCTGGAGTCGGGACCTTAGGCAGTGGCTGTCGCCCCGTCAATGACGGAACCCGTACGTCGGTTGGTCCCGGAGGGCTGCGGACACCCTTGACGCCGCGTCGGCGCGGCGCCACATTCACCGCAGACATAGGACGTCCAATGTCCGGATTGCCGGACCGACTGCCCCAGGGGCACGGCCCGGCACGGCAGAAAGCCGGCCCGCATGCCCTTTCCCGCGTGGCTCCCCGCCGAAGCCGCGCTTCCCGTGTCCGGCGTCATCGGAAGACCGGCCGGCGCTGCCCCGCAGCCGCCTTCGACGACGCCGCACGCCGCACCGTACGCCGAGCGATCGAGGAGGCAGGACTGCTGTGACGACACGCCCCACGGCCACCCCCGCCAAAGGCGCCCCCTGGTACCGGGAGGCCACCCCGCGCCAGTGGAAGGCCATGTTCGCCGCCTGGATCGGCTACCTCCTGGACGGCTTCGACTTCGTCCTGATCACCCTCGTCCTCACCGAGATCGCCGACGAGTTCCGGCTCGACACCGCCACCGCCGCCTCACTCATCTCGGGCGCCTTCATCACCCGCTGGCTGGGCGGCGCGGTCCTGGGCGCCCTGGGCGACCGCTACGGCCGCAAGGCCGCCATGATCACCAGCATCCTGCTGTACTCCCTGGGCACCTTCGCCTGCGGGTTCGCCTGGGGGTACAGCAGTCTGTTCGTCGCCCGCCTGGTGATCGGCCTGGGCATGGCGGGGGAGTACAGCGCCGGCGTGACGTATGTGCTGGAGAGCTGGCCCACCCGGCTGCGCAACCGCGCCTCCGGATTCCTGATCTCCGGCTACGCGGGCGGCACCGTCCTCGCGGCCGAGCTCTACGAATGGGTGGTCCCGAACTGGGGCTGGCGCTGGATGTTCTGGATCGGCGTGCTGCCCGTCCTGGTCGCCCTCTGGGTGCGCAGGGCACTGCCGGAAGCCGGCGACTGGCAGACCGAGATCGCCGCGGCCGACGGCACGCAACGCCCCCACCCCTTCCGCCCCTTGTTCACCGGCCGGCTCCGCCCCTGGCTCAACGCCGCCCTCGCCGCGGCCGCCTCGGCCGCCCTGTTCTGCGTCTTCACCCCGGTCGGCGCGGGCCACGTCCCCTGGCTGTCCGCCGCCGCGGCGCTGTGCCTGACCGCCTTCGCCGTCCAACTCGGCGGCCGCCGCGGATGGCTGCTGTACGTGTCCCTGATGGCCACGGTGTTCTGCGCCTTCCTCTACAGCTGGCCCATCCAGGCCCTGCTGCCCACCTACCTCAAGACCGAGCTGGGCTACGCGCCCGCGCAGGTCACCGACGTGATGTTCTACGCGGGCTTCGGCACCATGGCGGGCTGCTGCCTGGCGGGATTCGTCGGCGACCGGTTCGGTACCCGCCGCGCCTACGCCTGCACCCTGCTGGCCTCGCTGGCCTTCGTCTTCCCCGTCTTCGCGGTACGGGACAACCTCGTCGGACTGGGGGTGCTCCTCTTCGGGCTGCTCGCACTCGGCCAGGGCATCTCGGGAATCCTGCCGAAGTACATCGCGAGCCACTTCCCGACCGCGACCCGCGCCGCCTCCCTGGGGTTCGTCTACAACGCCGGGGCGCTCGGCGGCGCCGTGGCCCCCGTCCTCGGCGCCCGGCTGGCCGAGGGGATGCCCCTGGGGCAGGCGCTGGCCGCCCTCACCTTCGGCCTGACGCTGCTCGTCATCCTCCTGGTGGGCGGCAACGTCCCCCGGCGTCTGGCGCGGCTGCTCGACCCCGAGCTGCCGGAGGACCACCTCGTGCCGGCGGCCGCAGGGCCCGGCCCGCCGGGGCCACCGGACACCGGGGCCCGGCCCACCGGGGCACGGGACGGAGCGAGTGGGGCGCCGGGCTCGTGAGGAAGCTTTCCCGCCATCGCCGAGCGCCTCGGGGCGGCCCGCCCGGCCGGTGTCCCTCACTCGGTCCTGTCGTCGTGCCGTCCCAGGGACACCCCGCGCACGCCGTCCAGTTCCGTCAGCGCCTCCACCAAGGGATGCGCCGAACCGGCCCCTTCCAGACGGAGCAGAACCTCCGCCGAGACCCGCTCGCCGCCGCCCGTCTGCACCTGTACGTCGGTCACCCGAAAACCGCTGCTGGTGCACATCTGCAATATGCGCCCCAGCAGTCCGTGTTGGGCGCGGTAGGTCAGACGCAGCTCCACTTCCACGAAGGACGGCACCGACGACATCCGCTCCGACACCTTCGAGAAGCCGCGGACGATCAGGAAGTGCACCGCCGTCGCGCCGGCCGCGAGCAGTGGCAGGCCGCCGCCGCACGCCATGCCGATGGCACAGGTCAGCCAGATGGTGGCGGCCGTGGTCAGTCCGCGGACGGCGTCCTTCTTGACGAAGATCAGGCCACCGCCGATGAAGCCGATGCCCGACACCACCTGGGCGGCGACCCGGGACGGGTCGAGGGAGACGTCGTCCATGCCCATCAGCGCGCCGAAGCCGTGGATCGACACCTCCATGAACAGCGCGCTGCCCACCCCGACGAGCGTGTGCGTGCGCAGCCCGGCGCTCTTCTGCCGGGCCTCGCGCTCCAGCCCGATGAGCGAGGACAGCAGCAGCGCGATCCCCAGCTCGGTGAACTGACGCAGTCCCTGACCGTGCTGGAAATCGAACAGTGCGGCGGCGAGTTGCGGAGGTGACATGGGCGCATTGTCCCTCCGTCGGCCCGTTATCCCGCGCTGCGGGGGCCGTTGTCGGTGGTCGCCGTTAGCGTGGGGTGCGAGGGAGCCGGTGTGCGGCGGGAGCAGCGCGCGGCGCACGGTGTGCCGTACGGGGGACGGACGTGGAGGAGCTCATGGCCAAGGCAACGGGTCCGGCGGCGGTGCGCGAGCGCGTGCGGACGTTCGCGCTGGGACTTCCGGGAGCTGCCGAGGAGTTCCCCTGGGGGGAGAGCGTCATCAAGGTCAACAAGAAGGTCTTCGTCTTCCTCGGCGTCGGTGACGGCAGCTATCCGCTGGGGATCACCATGAAACTCGTGGGCCCGGAGGCGCACGCCCATGCGCTGTCCTCGCCCGGGGCCGAGCCGGCCGGATACGGCCTGGGCAGGTCGGGGTGGGTGCGGATTCCGCTGGAGGTGGCGGACGCCCCGCGGTCGGACCTGCTCTGCGACTGGACCGAGGAGTCCTACCGCGTCATAGCCCCGAAGAAGCTCGTCGCCGAACTCGACGGGAGGTAGGGCGCCCGGCAGGACGCCCGCAGGCGCACCGGCAGCGAGGTGCGCGAAGGCCCGTGACGGCGATGGCAATTGCGCATCGCCGGCACGGGCCTTTTCCGGTGGCCGTCACTTGGCGAGGGGGGCTTGTGGAAAGTGGAACACGTTCTTAACATCACGAGTGTTACATCAGAAGTGTCACAGTGTGGCGACCGCAGGGGGCGCGATGGCAGAGTCAGGGAACGGCCCGCTGAGCGGTGTGCGCGTCGTGGAGCTCGCGGGGATCGGTCCCGGCCCCTTCGCCGCCATGCTGCTGGCCGATCTCGGCGCCGATGTCGTCCGCGTCGACCGGCCAGGGGGCGCCGGTCTGGGCATCGACCCGGACCACGACGTCACCAACCGCAACAAGCGCTCGGTGCTGGTGGACCTCAAGAGCCCCCACGGCGTGGCCCAGGTCCTCGATCTGGCCGCGCGGGCGGACGTGCTGATCGAGGGGTACCGGCCCGGTGTGGCCGAACGGCTCGGCGTCGGCCCCGAGGAGTGCCTGGCGCGCAACCCCCGGCTGGTCTACGGCCGGATGACCGGCTGGGGGCAGCAGGGACCGCTCGCCGACACCGCCGGACACGACATCGGCTACATCGCCATCACGGGCGCGCTGGGCATGATCGGTCCGGCGGACGGCCCGCCCGCCATCCCCGCCAACCTCCTCGGCGACTACGCCGGCGGCTCGCTCTACCTCGTCATCGGCGTCCTCGCCGCGCTCCAGCACGCCCGCACCGACGGCGGCCGGGGCCAGGTCGTGGACGCCGCGATCGTCGACGGCACGGCCCATCTGACGGCGATGATCCACGGCATGCTGTCGGCCGGCGGCTGGCAGGACCGGCGCGGCGCCAACCTCCTGGACGGCGGCGCACCGTTCTACGGCACCTACGAGACCGCCGACGGCGGCCATATGGCGGTCGGCGCGCTGGAGCAGCGCTTCTACGCCGCATTCATCCGGTTGCTCGGGATCGACGGCGAGGTCCCGGCCCGCGACGACCTCGCCGCCTGGGGCGACCTGCGCACCGCCATCGCCGCCCGCTTCAAGACCCGTACCCGCGAGGAGTGGACGGCGGTCTTCCAGGACTCCGACGCCTGCGTCGCCCCCGTCCTCTCCCTGCGCGAGGCGCCCGCGCACCCCCATCTCGCGGCCCGCGGCACCTTCGTCGACCACGGGGGAATCACCCAGCCCGCCCCGGCGCCCCGCTTCTCGCTCACCCCCGGCGCGGTGCGCACACCGCCCGCACAGCCCGGAGCCGACACCGCCGAGGTCGCACGCGACTGGCAGGTCCCCGCTCTCACCGCCGAGCCCGGCCACCGGAAGGACGCAGGAAGCTGATGGAACTCGCCACGACACTGCAGTACGCGGCGGACCCGCGCGAGGCGGCACTCCAGGTGGCGGCCCTGGAAGGGGCCGGCCTCGACGCCATCTGGGTCGCCGAGGCCTATGGCTTCGACTCACCGACGATCATGGGATTCCTCGCCGCCAGGACCGAGCGCGCCAAGATCGGCTCGGCGATCCTCAACGTCTACTCCCGCACACCCGCACTGATCGCACAGACCGCCGCCGGGCTGGACGCGGTCTCCGGCGGCCGGGCCCTGCTGGGCCTGGGCGCCTCCGGCCCGCAGGTGGTCGAGGGCTGGCACGGCAAGCCCTATGACAAACCGCTGGGCCGCACCCGCGAGACCATCGAGCTGTGCCGCCGCATCTGGCGTCGCGAGGTCATCGACCACCACGGCATCACGGACATGCCGCTGCCGGCGGAGAAGGGCGGCCGGCTCGGCAAGCCGCTGAAGATCCTCACCCGGCCGGTGCGCCCCGACATCCCGGTGTACGTCGCCGCACTCGGGCCCGCCAACGTCCGGATGACGGCCGAGGTCGCCGACGGCTGGCTGCCCACCCTCTTCATTCCGGAGAAGGCCGCCGAGGTGTGGGGCGGTCCCCTCGCCGAGGGCGCGGCCCGGCGCGATCCGGCACTCGGGCCCCTGCAGACCGTCGCCGGCGGGCTGCTGGCCATCGGGGAGGACGCCGCTGCCGCGCGGGACCTCGCCCGTCCGACCATCGCGCTGTACGTCGGCGGCATGGGCGCCAAGGGCAAGAACTTCTACCACGACCTGGCCGCCGCCTACGGCTACGAGCGCGCCGCGGACACCATCCAGGAGCTCTACCTCGCCGGGAAGAAGCGGGAGGCCGAGGCCGCCGTACCGGACGAGCTCTGTGAGCTGATGTCGCTGTGCGGGCCCGAGGGCTACGTCCGTGACCGCATCGCCGCCTTCCGGGAGGCGGGCGTGACGATGCTCAACGTCCACCCGGTCGGGCCCGAGCCCGCGAAGCTGATCGAGACCGTCAAGAACTGGCTCTGAGGAGGGCCCGTACCCATGAAGCGCCAGATCTTCACCGAGGACCACGCGGCCTTCCGTGAAACCGTACGCACCTTCCTCGCCAAGGAGGTGACGCCGCACTACGACCAGTGGGAGAAGGACGGCATCGTCAGCCGGGACGCCTGGCGGGCGGCCGGCCGGCAGGGGCTGCTGGGCCTGGCCGTGCCCGAGGAGTACGGCGGCGGCGGGGAGAGCGACTTCCGCTACAGCGCCGTGCTCGCCGAGGAGTTCACCCGGGCCGGCGCCGCGGGACTCGCCGTCGGCCTGCACAACGACATCATCGGCCCGTATCTGACGACCCTCGGGACCGAGGAGCAAAAGCGCCGCTGGCTGCCCGGTTTCTGCAGCGGCGAGATCGTCACCGCCATCGCGATGACCGAACCGGGCGCCGGCTCCGACCTCCAGGGCATTCGCACGGCCGCCGAGGACCGCGGCGACCACTGGCTGCTCAACGGCTCCAAGACCTTCATATCCAACGGCATCCTCGCCGACCTCGTCATCGTCGTCGCCAGGACGACGCCGGAGGGCGGGGCCCACGGCCTGAGCCTGCTGGTCGTGGAGCGCGGCATGGAGGGCTTCGAGCGGGGCCGCAACCTCGACAAGATCGGTCAGAAGTCGCAGGACACCGCCGAGCTGTTCTTCCAGGACGTGCGGGTCCCCAAGGAGAATCTGCTCGGTGAGCTCAACGGCGCTTTCGTCCATCTGATGACCCATCTCGCGCAGGAGCGGATGGGCATCGCGGTGGCCGCCATCGCCGGCGCGGAGCACCTCCTGGAGATCACCAGCGCATACGTCAAGGAGCGCGAGGCGTTCGGGCGGCCACTGGCCAAGCTCCAGCACATCCGGTTCGAGATAGCCGAGATGGCCACCGAATGCGCCGTCACCCGAGCCTTTCTCGACCGCTGCATCGCCGACCACTCCGCCGGCGAACTGGACGCGGTGCACGCCTCGATGGCCAAGTGGTGGGCCACCGAACTGCAAAAGCGCGTCGCCGACCGGTGCCTGCAACTCCACGGCGGCTACGGCTACATGGCCGAGTACCGCGTGGCCAGGGCCTTCACCGACGGCCGCATCCAGACGATCTACGGCGGGACGACCGAGATCATGAAGGAGATCATCGGCCGCTCGCTCCTCGGCTGACCCGCCCAGGCCGGCCCCACCCGCTGCGAATGCCCCACCCTCATGCGAAAGGCTGCTTGACTTGAGTACCGAAGCGTACGTATACGACGCGATCCGCACCCCTCGCGGCCGCGGCAAGGCCAATGGCGCGCTGCACGGCACCAAGCCCGTCGACCTCGTCGTCGGCCTCATCCACGAACTCCGCCGCCGCTTCCCCGAGCTGGACCCGGCCGCCATCGACGACGTCGTGCTCGGTGTGGTCAGCCCGGTCGGGGACCAGGGCTCGGACATCGCCAAGGTCGCCGCGATCGCCGCCGGCCTGCCCGACACCGTCGCAGGCGTCCAGGAGAACCGCTTCTGTGCCTCGGGCCTCGAAGCCGTCAACATGGCCGCGGCCAAGGTCCGTTCCGGCTGGGAGGACCTCGTTCTGGCGGGCGGCGTCGAGTCGATGTCCCGTGTCGCGATGGCCTCCGACGGCGGCGCCTGGGCGATGGACCCGATGACCAACTTCGAGACCAACTTCGTCCCGCAGGGCATCGGCGCCGACCTCATCGCCACCATCGAGGGTTTCTCCCGGCACGACGTCGACTCCTTCGCCGCGCTCTCCCAGGAGCGAGCCGTCGAGGCGTGGAAGGACAACCGCTTCGAGCGCTCGGTCGTGCCCGTGCGCGACCGCAACGGTCTGGTCGTCCTCGACCGCGACGAGCACATCAGGCCCGGCACCACCGCGGAATCGCTGGCCGGCCTCAAGCCGTCCTTCGCGATGATCGGCGAGGCCGGCGGCTTCGACGCGGTCGCCCTGCAGAAGTACCACTGGGTCGAGAAGATCGACCACGTCCACCACGCCGGCAACTCCTCCGGCATCGTGGACGGTTCCGCCCTCGTCGCCATCGGCAACGCCGAGGTCGGCAAGCGCTACGGCCTCGCCCCCCGGGCCAGGATCGCCGCGGCCGCCGTCTCCGGCTCCGACCCGACGATCATGCTCACCGGGCCCGCGCCGGCCGCCCGCAAGGCCCTGGCCAAGGCTGGCCTGACCGTCGACGACATCGACCTGGTCGAGATCAACGAAGCCTTCGCCGCGGTCGTGCTGCGCTTCGCCAAGGACATGGGGCTCCCGCTCGACAAGATCAACGTCAACGGCGGCGCCATCGCCATGGGCCACCCCCTCGGCGCCACCGGCGCGATGATCCTCGGCACCCTCATCGACGAGCTGGAGCGGCAGGACAAGCGCTACGGCCTGGCCACGCTCTGCGTCGGCGGCGGCATGGGTATCGCCACCGTCATCGAGCGCCTCTGACCGCCCCGCCCCACCCCCTTACGGAGAAGCCACAGTGAGCGAGCCCACTGCACCGTCGACCATTCGCTGGGAACAGGACGAGACCGGCGTCGTCACCCTGGTCCTGGACGACCCCGACCAGTCCGCCAACACCATGAACAGCGCCTTCAAGGCATCCCTCACCGCGGTCGCCGACCGCCTGGAGGCCGAGAAGGACAGCGTCCGCGGCGTCATCTTCACCTCCGCCAAGAAGACCTTCTTCGCCGGCGGCGACCTGCGCGACCTGATCGCCGTCACCCCCGCACAGGCCCAGCAGGTATTCGAGGCGGGCAACGGCATCAAGCGCGACCTGCGCCGCATCGAGACCCTCGGAGTGCCGGTCGTCGCCGCCATCAACGGCGCGGCGCTGGGCGGCGGTTACGAGATCGCCCTGGCCTGCCACCACCGCGTCGCCCTCGACACCCCGGCCACCAAGATCGGCCTGCCCGAGGTCACCCTCGGGTTGCTGCCCGCGAGCGGTGGCGTCACCCGCACCGTCCGGCTGCTGGGCATCGCCGACGCGCTGCTGAAGGTGCTCCTCCAGGGCACGCAGTACAACGCCACCCGCGCCAAGGATGCCGGCCTCGTCCACGAGGTCGCGGCCACCCCGGAAGAACTGCTCGCCAAGGCCCGCGCCTTCGTCGACGAGCACCCCGAGTCCCAGCAGCCCTGGGACGTCAAGGGCTACCGCATCCCCGGCGGCACCCCCGCCCAGCCGAAGTTCGCAGCCAACCTCCCGGCGTTCCCCGCCAACCTCAAGAAGCAGGTCAACGGCGCGCCGTACCCCGCGCCGCGCAACATCCTCGCCGCGGCCGTCGAGGGCTCCCAGGTCGACTTCGAGAACGCCCAGATCATCGAGGCGCGCTACTTCGTCGAGCTGGTGACCGGCCAGATCTCCAAGAACATGATCCAGGCGTTCTTCTTCGACCTCCAGGCCGTCAACTCCGGGGCCAATCGCCCCAAGGGCATCGAGCCCCGCCCGGTCGAGAAGGTCGCCGTCCTCGGCGCGGGCATGATGGGCGCGGGCATCGCCTACTCCTGCGCCAAGGCCGGGATGCAGGTCGTCCTCAAGGACGTCACCGCCGAGGCGGCGCAGAAGGGCAAGGCGTATTCGGAGGGCATCCTCGCCAAGGCACTTGCCCGGGGGCGCACGACCGAGCAGAAGCGTGACGAGCTGCTGGCGCGCATCACGCCCACCGCCGACCCGCAGGACCTCGCCGGCTGTGACGCCGTCATCGAGGCGGTCTTCGAGGACGTCTCCCTCAAGCACAAGGTGTTCCAGGAGATCGAGCAGATCGTCGCCCCCGACGCCCTGCTGTGCTCCAACACCTCCACCCTGCCCATCACCGCGCTCGCCGAGGGGGTCGAGCGCCAGGACGACTTCATCGGGCTGCACTTCTTCTCGCCGGTCGACAAGATGCCGCTTGTGGAGATCATCAAGGGCGAGCGGACCGGCGACGCGGCGCTGGCCCGGGCCTTCGACCTGGTCCGCCAGATCCGCAAGACGCCGATCGTCGTCAACGACTCGCGCGGCTTCTTCACCTCCCGCGTCATCGGCCACTTCATCAACGAAGGTGTGGCGATGATCGGCGAGGGCCTCGACCCCGTCTCCGTCGAGCAGGCCGCCGCCCAGGCCGGCTACCCCGCCAAGGTGCTGTCCCTGATGGACGAACTCACCCTCACCCTGCCGCGCAAGATCCGCCGGGAGAGCCGGCGGGCGGTCGAGGAGGCCGGCGGCAGCTGGCAGGCGCATCCGGCCGACTCCGTCATCGACCGCATGGTGGACGAGTTCGAGCGCCCCGGCCGCAGTGGCGGCGCCGGGTTCTACGAGTACGACGAGGACGGCAAGCGTGCCGGCCTGTGGCCGGGCCTGCGCGAGCACTTCACCCGGCCCGACGCCACCATCCCGTTCCGCGACATGCAGGAGCGGATGCTGTTCTCCGAGGCGCTGGACACCGTCCGCTGCTTCGAGGAGGGCGTCCTCACCTCCGTCGCCGACGCCAACATCGGCTCCATCTTCGGTATCGGCTTCCCCGGCTGGACCGGCGGCGTGATCCAGTACATCAACGGCTACGAAGGCGGGCTGCCCGGCTTCGTCGCGCGCGCCCGTGAGCTGCAGGCGGCCTACGGCGATCGCTTCGCGCCGTCCGCGCTGCTGGTGGAGAAGGCCGAGAAGGGCGAGAAGTTCAGCGACTGACCGTGTGCGGGGGCGGGTCGTCGCGGCCCGCCCCGCTCACCCTTCCCCGGTGCCGAACCACTCGCGCAGCTCCTCCTTCATCGAGCGCTGGAATGCCGTGACCAGCGCCTGCACCACCATCGGCTGCATGTCGGCGGACAGCGACTTCATCCGCGCCCTCTCCTCCGCGTCCGGAGCGCCGTCACGGGACGGCTCCCACACCTCGTCCTTGAAGAGCCGGCCCAGCTCGCGCGCGGCGGAGCGGGTGTGCTCGATGACCACGGTGCGTGCGGCGAGGATCGTCTCCAGCGCGATGGGCACGTCCAGCAGCCGCGTCCCCAGGTGCAGCAGCCCCGGATCGACCCGGAAGACCTGCGGGTCATCGGTCCGTACGAGCACACTCATGGCCGCCAGCCGGTCCAGGTCCTCCTCGGTCAGCTCCCGGCCGACCCGCCGCTCCAGCTGGTCGAGGGTGGCGTCCTCCGCCTTGTCCGGGATCCAGCAGGCCACCAGCGCGCGATGGATGGCCAGGTCCTGCGCGCTCAGGTCGGGCGGCAGCTGCTGCACATAGCGCTCGATCGCCGAAAGCGTCATGCCCTGGTGCTGGAGTTCCTCGATGAGCGCGAGGCGGGAGAGGTGGTCGGCGCCGTAGCGGCCGACGCGCCGCGGGCCGATCTCGGGCGGCGGCAGCAGCCCGCGCGTGCTGTAGAAGCGGATGGTGCGGACGGTGACGCCGGCGCGGGCGGCCAGTTCGTCGACCGTCAGGTCGGTGGCGGACTCCATCATGTTCAACAGTATTGCTGTCTCACCACTCCTGTGAAACCTTCCGCGCCGCCCCGGCGGGGGCGAATCGCGGTATACGGACATGCTGTGATCTTTCCGGCAACCGACACCGATCTGCGGATCAAATAGGGACAAACGCACTCACCTCACAACGGGGATAGGTGACCTGTGATCTTGCCCACAGACGGGGGAGCGCTCTTCGGGGAAGGTGTGCCGTCGGCCGACTTCGCGCGATCCGCGAAATCCGGTCCTGGCACCAGCGCCTGCCCGAAAGCGAGATGAACCAGCAGTGAGCACAGAAACCCTCACGGAGGAAGCCCACAGGCCACCGGACGGGGGGAACGGGTCGCAGGATGCGGGCGACGCGGGCTACAGCAAGGGCCTCAAGGGTCGGCACGTCAACATGATCGCCATCGGCGGCGCGATCGGAACCGGCCTGTTCCTCGGCGCCGGCGGCCGTCTGCACTCCGCCGGTCCGGCGCTGGCCGTCGCCTACGCGGTCTGCGGCCTCTTCGCCTTCTTCGTCGTGCGGGCCCTGGGCGAGCTGGTACTGCACCGCCCGTCCTCCGGATCCTTCGTCTCCTACGCCCGTGAGTTCCTGGGGGAGAAGGGCGCCTACGTCGCCGGCTGGATGTACGTGGTCAACTGGTCGACCACCGGTATCGCCGACATCACCGCGATCGCGCTCTACACCCACTACTGGAGCCTGTTCACCGACATCCCGCAGTGGGTGATGGCGCTGATCGCCCTGGCGGTCGTGCTCACGGTGAACCTGATCTCGGTGAAGATCTTCGGCGAGCTGGAGTTCTGGTTCGCGATCATCAAGGTCGCGGCACTGGTCGTCTTCATGTTCATCGGCATCTTCCTTCTCGCGACCCAGCACCCGGTCGGCGGACACACGCCGGGGCTGGATCTGCTGACCGACAACGGCGGCATCTTCCCGACCGGTCTGCTGCCGGTGGTGATCGTGCTCCAAGGCGTGGTCTTCGCCTACTCCGCCGTCGAGCTGGTCGGTGTGACCGCGGGCGAGACCAGCGAGCCGGAGAAGGTCGTGCCGAAGGCCGTCAACTCCATCATGTGGCGGGTCGGCGTCTTCTACGTCGGTTCGGTGCTGCTGCTGACGCTGCTGCTGCCCTGGAACAAGTACGTCGACGGCCAGAGCCCCTTCGTCACCGTGCTGTCCAATGTCGGTGTGCCGGCGGCGGGCGACGTGATGAACCTCGTCGTGCTGACCGCGGCGATGTCGAGCCTGAACTCGGGTCTGTACTCGACGGGCCGCATCCTGCGCTCGATGTCGATGGCGGGCTCGGCGCCCAAGTTCGCCGGACTGATGAACCGCAGCCAGGTGCCGTACGGCGGCATCATGCTCACCTCCGCGGTGTGCGTGCTGGGCGTCGGGCTCAACTACGTCGTCCCGGGCAAGGCGTTCGAGATCGTCCTGAACATCGCGGCGCTCGGCATCATCAGTACCTGGTGCACGATCATGATCTGTCACATGGTCTTCGTGCGACGCTCGAAGGAAGGCCGGGTCGAGCGCCCGCGCTTCCGGCTCCCGGGCACCCCGGTCACCGACATCGCCACCATCGCGTTCCTGCTCGGTGTGATCGTGCTGATGTGGTTCGACGACGGCGTCGGCCGGCAGACCGTGCTGCTGATCCCGGTCCTCGCGCTGGCGCTGATCGGCGGCTGGTTCGCGGTGCGCGGCCGGGTGAGCCGCATCGCCGAGGAACGCCGCCTGACGAAGTAGCCGCACACCGGCGGACGCCTTGAGTCACCAGGGCGGCCGCGGATGCCCACCGGGGCGTCCGCGGCCGCCCTTCGGCATACCGACGGGCGATGCGGGTCCGGCAGTCTGCTCCGTGTGGAAGCGCACACGTATGAGGGGGACGGTTCGCCGTCCGTGACGGTTGACAGGTGGTGCGAGCGGGTCGAGGAGAGGGACCGCGCCCTCCACGCCTTCGTCGCGGAATCGGAGACGAGTGCCGCCCGGCGGGAGCGCGTTCGCCGGGAACTCGGCGCGGTCCACGAGCGGTGGCCGGCCGTCGCGTCGCGACCGCCGCTGTTCGGTGTCCCGGTCGCCGTGAAGGACATCGTGCGTGTGGACGGTCTGCCGACCCGGGCCGGCTCCCTGTTGCCCCCGGAGGAGTTCGAGGGCCGGCAGGCCGCAGTGGTGGACCGGCTTCGTGAGGCCGGGGCCCTGATCGCGGGGAAGACCGTGACGGCGGAGTTCGCCATGAGCGCGCCGGGTCCGACGCGTAATCCCCATGCCCTCGACCACACGCCCGGGGGCTCGAGCAGCGGGTCGGCAGCGGCCGTGGCGGCGGGGATGGTGCCGCTGGCGGTCGGGACGCAGACGGTCGGATCGGTGATCCGCCCCGCGGCGTACTGCGGTGTTGTGGGCTTCAAGCCGACCGCCCGTCGGATTCCGGTCGACGGCGTGATCCCTAATGCGCCGTCTTTCGACACCCTCGGGGTCTTCGCCGCGACGATCTCCACGGCGGCGACGGCAGCGGCGGTGCTGTGCGACGGGTGGCGACCGGTAGGGGAAACCCGGTGCGGGAGTCCGGTGTTCGGTGTACCCGACGGGCCCTACCTGCAACGAGCCGGACGGGAGGCGCGTGCGGCATTCGAACGGCAGGTGGCACGCCTGTCGGCGGCCGGGTTGCCCGTACGCCGGGTGCCCATGTTCGCGGATTTTGCCCGTACGGCCGACGACCTGTTCACCGTGAACCGCTACGAGGCCGCCCGGAGCCACGGTGAGTGGTTTCCCCGGCACGGCAGGCTCTACCGGGAGAAGTCCGCGGCCACGGTCCGCCAAGGACAGTCGATCTCCCGGGAGCGGTACGAGCACGGCCTGCGGCGAAGGGAGGAGTTCCGTACCCGCCTGCTGCGGGCGACCGACGCAGCGGAGGTCGATGTGTGGATGTGCCCCGCTGCCACGGGGCCGGCTCCCCTCGGCCTGGACGGTACGGGCGACTCCGTCATGTGTCTGCCCTGGAGCTACGCGGGCTGGCCCTCCCTGTCCCTCCCCGCGGGGCGGGCCGAGAACGGTCTGCAGTGCGTCGGCCGGGCAGGAAGCGACGAGCGGTTGATGGACTGGGCCCAGGTCATCGAAGGGCTGATGCCCCCGGTTGCCACCGCCCTCGCCCTCGGGGACCGGTGATCCGGACAGTGGTCGGCGGGGAGGCTTGTGGGTCTGCCGCCGACCGCGCGCCCCTTGGCGGTGGGGCGCGCGGTGGACCGACGGTTGGTCAGCCGCCGATCAGCCGCCGATCAGCGGGTAGTGGTCGGACAGGTTGGTGTAGGTGTAGTCCTTGCCCCAGCTGGAGACCGTCCAGGGCGCGGATTCCTCCTTGACCACGTCGTTCTGCCAAGAGGCGGGCCGGGCATGGCCGTTGCGGTGCAGGACGTAGTCGAGGTCCTCGCGCGGGTCCGTCGGGTAGCGGTCCTTCGCGATCGAGTTGTCCTGGGTGTCGAAGGAGTACGGGTGGCCCGTGCGGGTGTCGGCCGGAGCCAGGTCGGCATTGGCCAGCAGCGCGTCGTACTCGCCGCTGCGGGAGTCGATGTTCAGGTCGCCGGCGACCATGACCTCCTCGTCCGCCGGGATGTTCTTGGCGTCGAGGAAGGCGTCCACCTCCTTGAGCTGCTTGGCGCGGTCCGCGGCCGCCTCGCCCGATGCGCACCCCGAGTCGGTGGACTGGGTGTGTGTGCCGACCACGTGCACCTTGGTGCCGTGCACGTCCAACACGGCATAGACGAAGCCCTTGTTGGAGTAGGAGTCCGATCCGCAGGCGTCCTTGTAGATGTACTGCTCCTTGCGCAGGACCGGCCACTTGCTCAGCAGGGTCACCCCGCCGTCCTCGGGGGTGAGGGCGGAGTAGGCGCCGCCGGTGGCGTCCCAGCCGTCCTTGCTCCGGCCCACCACCGGGGTCTGGTGCGGGTACTGCGCCGCGGCCCGGGACTTCAGTGCCTCGGAGGAGGAGTTGTCGAACGCCTCCTGGAGCACGACGACGTCGTTGCCCTGGAAGAAGTCCGCGGCGGCAATCGCCTGCGCGCGGTGGTCCTGGCCCCAGTTGGGGTAGAGGTTCTTGCTCATGAGGAAGGCGTTGTACGTCAGCACCTTCAGGTGGGGGGCCGTGGCGGCCGAAGCGGTGGGGCACCCGGCGAGGGTGACGGCGGCGAGTGCCGCGGCTATCCCGGCGGCCCGGGTCGTGCGCGACGCGGAGAGCGACACTGAATCTCCCTATGGGGGTTGGGTGTGATCCGGCGACGCTCATCAAACCAGCTGTGGTTACCTCAGGGTAACCACCGGGTGGTGGCGGGATGGACGACGCGGCTCCTCTCGCACCGTCCGGGCCCCGAGCACGCCGCACGGGGTACGCCGCAACGACCTGGAGCGGTCGTATCATTGCTTATGTCATGAAAGTGGTGCGAAGCGGATCGATACCCCGGACCCCGGAGCCGGTTCCCCCGCCGCCCGGCGGCGTGCTCTGGTCCCTGGTCGGGGACATCCGCATCCTGCTGACCCTGCCCGCCGCGCTGACGATGCAGGTCGCGCATCCGGCGGTGAGTGCGGGGGTGGACGAGCACTCCGTGTTCCGCACGGACCCGTGGGGCCGCGGTGAGCGTTCGCTGCTCTCGCTCCAGCTGTGGGTGTACGGCGGCCCGGGCGCCGCCGAGGAGGGCCGGCGGCTGCGGCGCCTGCACAAGGTGATCCAGGGGACCGACGCGCACGGCAGGAAATACCACGCGCTCACCCCGGCCCACTACGCCTGGGTCCACGCCACCGGCTACCCCGTCTTCCTGCACGCCCAGAACTACCTGGGCCGCCCCTTCACCCAGGCGCAGGAGCGGCAGCTGTACGCGGAGTGGCTCCGGGTCGGCAGGGTGCTCGGGATTCACGACCGCGACATGCCGCAGACGATCGAGGCGTTCTGGCCGTACTACCGGGGTGTCCTGGACGGCGAACTCGAAAAGACCGTCGTGGTACGGGAGTTGACCGCAACGGACCTGCGGCTGCCGGTCCCGGACCGCGGTCCGGCGGTCCTGCGGACGCTGCTGCGGACCATCTGGCCGGTGCTCCTGCCGCTGCTGGTCCGCTTCCGGCGCTTCGTCACGATCGGCCTGATGCCGCCGGACGCACGCGACGCGATCGGCCTGGAGTGGAGTGAGAGCCAGGAGCGCAGGCTGCGTCGCCTCGGCCGGGTCGTGCGCGCCGTGGTCCCCGTACTGCCGGAGCGGCTGCGGTTCCTGCCTGTGGCGCGCCGGGCCCGTCGGGCGGCGCGGCGGGAGCGCGACGCCGCGCGATGACCGCCTCCCGGGGCCGCTCCACACGACGACCGCCGCCGCGGAGGAGCGAATCCTCCGCGGCGGCGGGTGGGCACCCGGTGGCGCCGCGCGCCTGCTATCGGGTCAGTGGCCGTGGGCGTGGATGTCGTGCGTGGCCGCGATCTTCCGCCAGGACGCGGGCTCGGCGACCTGCTTCGCCTGCGTACCGAACGCCTGCTTCGCCGCCCCCGCGGACGGCTTCGACGGCTGGAACAGCCAGGTGTCGAAGAACGCGGTCAGCGACGTGCCGGACTTCTTCTCCGCGAACCGGACGAAGTCGGCCACCGAGGCGTTGCCGTACTTGTTCTCCGTCGGCCAGGACTTCAGGAGGTCGAAGAAGACCTGGTCACCGACCTTGTTGCGGAGAGCCTGGAGCGTCAGCGCGCCACGGTCGTAGACCGCGCCGTCGAACTGGTTCTCCGCACCGGGGTCGCCCGGCTTGACCTTCCAGAAGGCGTCATCGGCCGGGTGCTGGGCGTAGACGTAGTCGGCGAGTTCCTGAGCGGTGCCCTCGCCCTCCTTCTCCGACCACAGCCACTGGCTGTAGGCGGCGAAGCCCTCGTTGATCCAGATGTCCTTCCAGTCCTTGAGGGACACGCTGTCGCCGTACCACTGGTGCGCCAGCTCGTGGACCACGACGGAGACGTTCGTGCCCCGGTCGAAGGCCTTCTTCCCGTAGAAGGGGCGGGTCTGGGTCTCCAGGGCGTACCCGGCCGGCACGTTCGGCACATAGCCGCCCACCGCGTTGAACGGATAGGCGCCGAAGACGCTCTCCAGCCACTCGGTGATCTCGGTGGTGCGCTCGATGCTCGCCCACGCCGACCCCGTGTTGGCGCCCAGGTCCTTGCTGACGGCGTTGATCACCGGCAGGCCGTTCGCGGTCTTGTCGGTGGTGACGTCGAACTTGCCGACCGCGAGCGTGGTCAGATACGTCGCCTGCGGCTTGTCGGAGCGCCAGTTGTAGCGCGTCCAGCCGAGCTTGGAGGACTGCGAGGCCAGCACGCCGTTGCTGAGCGCCTGGGTGCCGTCGGGGACGGCGACCGAGATGTCGTACGTCGCCTTGTCGGTGGGGTGGTCGTTGCTGGGGAACCACCACACGGCGGCGTCCGGCTCCTGCGCCACCACGCCGCCGTCCGGCGTACGGGCCCAGGCGCTGTAGCCGTCGATCTTCAGCTCCGAGGGCTTGCCGGCGTAGCGCACGACGACGCTGATCTGCGCGCCCTTCGCCAGCGGCGTGGCAGGGGTGACCTCCAGCTCGTGCTTGCCCGAGGTGGTGAAGGCCGCCTTCTTGCCGTTGACCCGGATCTCGCTGACCTTCAGGCCGAAGTCCAGGTTGAAGCGGGAGAGGTCCTGGGTGGTGCGGGCGAGCAGCGTCGCCGTGCCTTCCAGGAGGTCCGTCTTCGGCTGGTACTTCAGACGCAGGTCGTAGTGGGAAACGTCGTATCCGCCGTTTCCGCTCTCGGGGTAGTAGGTGTCGCCCACACCCGGAGCGCCGGGCGTGCTGTGCAGATCAGCATGGCCGGCCGCCGATGCCGGGATCGCCAGCAGCAGGCTGAGCGCGGCCGCGCCCGGGACGAGGAGTCTGTGACGCACGAGTCCTCCAACTCGTAGGGGAGATGGATCGCTTCAGACCCTATGTACTCAGTGGGTCACCGTCATGCACATGGCCACATCTGACACATGACCGACATGAAGCGTCCGACGTCGCCGGTGCCCCTCCCGCCCCATCCCCCGCCGACTGTCACCGCCCGCACATTCCTCGTCACACGCACCCTTACGCACGGGAGTTGAGCCGCGCTACCGTCCGCCCGTGACGATTCGTGCGCGGGTTCCCCGCATCCCTTGGAAGGCCCTCGCGGTGGCGGCGGTCGTCGGCCTGCTGTCCGCTCTGGTGAGCCCGAGCGGCGCACAGGCGGCCCCCGGCGAAAGCACGCCGGTCTACTCCTACGACGGCGCGATACGCGAGTCGGTCTGGGTGGACACCCGGCTCGACGGCGACGCGGACGGGAGGACCGACCGGGTCGCCGTCGACATAGTGCGCCCGGCAGAACCCGCGCAGCAGGGCCGCAAAATACCCGTGATCATGGACGCCAGCCCCTACTACTCCTGCTGCGGGCGCGGCAACGAGAGCCAGAAGAAAACCTACGACGACCGCGGCAGGCCGGTCGGCTTCCCGCTCTACTACGACAACTACTTCGTGCCGCGCGGCTATGCGACGGTCCTCGTCGACCTCGCGGGTACCAACCGCTCGGACGGCTGCGTCGACGTCGGCGGCCGCTCCGACATCCGCTCGGCGAAGGCCGTCATCGACTGGCTGAACGGCAGGGGCCGAGCCTACGACGCCCGCACCGCCGGACATCCGGTGGCCGCCGACTGGTCCAACGGCCGTACCGGCATGATCGGCAAGAGCTGGGACGCCACCATCGCCAACGGCGTCGCCGCCACCGGCGTCAAAGGGCTGAAAACCATCGTCCCGATCGCCGGGATCTCCTCCTGGTACGACTACTACTTCGCCAAGGGAGCCCCGCTCTACGACTCCGGCCCGGACGGTCTCGCGGACTACGTCGACAGCCCCGAAGCCCGCGAACGCTGCGCCGCCGTACAGCAGCGGCTCGCCGACGGCGCACCGCGCACCGGCGACTGGACCGGCCTGTGGACCGAGCGCGACTACGTCCCCGACGCGGGCAAGGTGCGCGCGAGCGTCTTCCTCGTCCACGGGATGCAGGACCTCAACGTGCGTACCCGGCACGCCGGCCGGTGGTGGGACGCCCTCGCCCGGCACGGCGTCGAGCGCAAGATCTGGCTCTCCCGGACCGGGCACGTCGACCCCTTCGACTTCCGCCGTACGGACTGGGTGCGCACCCTCCACCAGTGGTTCGACCACTACCTGATGGGCTACGACAACGGCATCGACCGCGCCCCGATGGCGGACGTCGAGCGCGCCCCCGACAGCTGGACGACCGATGCCCGGTGGCCCGCGGCGGGCACCACGGCCACGACCCTGCGGCCGCGCAACGGCACCACGCCCGGCGTCGGCGTCCTGGGCACCGAGCCCGCGCCGCACGGGTCGACCGCGCAGTTCACCGACGACCCGGAGCTGAGCGAGGCCGACTGGGCGGCGCATATCGACGAATCGACACCCGCCAAGGCGGGGTTCGCCACCGGCCCCCTGCGCGCGCCCCTGCGACTTTCCGGCGCCGGCAAGGTCACGGTGACCGCCACCCCCAGCACCTCGACCGCCCACCTCTCCGCCGTCCTGGTGGACGTCGGCCCCGACACGATCCGCAACTACGCCGCGGAGGGGGAGGGCATCACCACCCTCGGCACGCGCACCTGTTGGGGCGCCGGCACCACCGGCGACACCGGCTGCTTCAAGGACACCGCGGCCGACACGCGGAAGGTGGCGCACACCGTCTTCAGTCGCGGCTGGGCCGACCTCGGCAACCACGCCGACGACCACAAGGGCCGACCGCTCACCCCCGGCAAGCGGTACACGATCACCCTGGACCTCGCCGCGAGCGATCACATCGTGCCCGCGGGGCACCGTCTCGCCCTCATCGTGGCCGGCACCGACGCGGGACTGATCGACCCGCCGCCCTCCAGGCCGCGGCTCACCCTCGACCTGTCCCGCACCACAGCGGAACTGCCACTGACCGGCGGGGCGCCCGCTTTCGCCAAGGCCACGGCAGGCGCCCGGCACCCCGCCCCGGAGCCGGCCCCGCCGCTCCGCGGAATCGCCCCGCCACGGACGGCCACCCCGCTGCCGTCCGCCCGATGACCGGCCGGGCCGCCCCGCCCAGCGGGCCGGCCCGGTGAGCACCTCCGCCCGTGCTCGTGCCGGAACATCCCCCCACCGCTCCACGCAAGGGAGGCACCACCCCGTGATACGTCGCTCCCGAAGCCTCGCCCTCGGCGCCCTGGCCGTCGGTCTGACGGCCACGCTCGCCGCCACGCTGCCGGCCTCGCCCGCCGACGCGACCGGCTCCCGGCCGCCGCGCACCGGATTCGAGGAAAGCCACGGCGCCCGCTGGACCACCCAGCCGGAGGAACAACGCTTCCTCGCCGCCGTCGACCGCGCCGGACCGCGGGCGAGGGTCGACCGGATCGGCACCACGCAGCAGGGCCGCCCCGTCCAGCTGGTACGCCTCGGCGCACCGGCCCCGAAGAGCTCCCGGGACGTACGCCGCGGCAACTCCGTCCTGCTGATCTGCTCGCAGCACGGCGACGAGCCCTCCGGCCGCGAGGCGTGCTTGAGCACCGTCCGTGACCTCGCCTTCGCCGAGGACCGGGCGACCGAACGCTTCCTGGAGCACACCAGCGTGCTGGTCGTCCCGACCGCCAACCCCGACGGCCGGGCAGCGGACACCCGCGGCAATTCCGACGGAGTGGACATCAACCGCGACCATCTCGCCCTGAAAACCGCCGAAGGCCGTGCGATGGCCGCCGTCATCCGCGACTACCGCCCCGACACCATCCACGACCTGCACGAGTACGGACCCACCGTGCCGTACTACATGAAGGACCTGCTCTCGCTCTGGCCGCGCAACCCCAACACGGCCGACGCGGTGCACCGCGAAGCCATGTCGCTGTCCGAGGACTTCGTCGAGCCCGCCGTGCAGCGGGCGGGCTTCAGCACCGGCGTCTACGGCATCTGGACCGACCCCGAGACCGGAGAGCCCCTCAAGCAGGTGGCGGGCGACGGCCAGGAGCGCATACTGCGCAACACCGCAGGCGTCAAGGGTTCTGTCGGTCTGCTCGTGGAAACCCGCGTCGACGCGCTCACCGACGCGGAGCAGGCCGACCCGGCCCTCAACAACCGGCGCCGGGTGACATCGCAGCTGGCCGCCCTGGACGGGGCGTTCTCCTTCCTCGACCGGCACCGCGGCCGTGTGGAGGCGGCCACCACCGCCGCCCGGCTTGCCGGATACGCCGACCATGGCCCGGTCTATCTCGGTGGTGCGGACAACGACCCGGCCACCGACGCGCAGATCCTGGCCGACCCGCCCTGCGCCTACCGCCTCGACGCGACACAGTTCGCACAGGTCAAGGATGAATTGGCGCTGCACGGAGTGAATTGGCGGAAGCTGGGTAGCGGGGCCGTCGTACCTTTGCGCCAGCCGCTGCGGACGCTCGTTCCGCTACTGCTTGACGAAAGGGCCGATTATCACCTTACGGTCGCGGCGCACATGAATGGCTGCCGCGGTGTGGTAGGGGGTAACCCGTAGGGAAAATATGCCCAATTGAAAGGTCGACTCGTGTCGGAAAGAGACAAGGAAGAGGGAGACGGGGCCGGTACGCCGCTCCTGGCGGATCTCCCCGGCGACCCGCATCTCACAGGGCCCCCGCAGACCGACCGCGTGGTCTTCGGCGTGACCGCGCTGCTCACCCTCGCGTTCATCGTCTGGGGGGCGAGCAGCACCGAATCGCTCAAGAGCGTTTCGACGTCGATGCTGAACTGGGTCATCGACAACCTCGGCTGGGCCTTCGTGCTGTCGGCCTCCGCCTTCGTGATCTTCGCGATCTGGCTGGCGATCAGCAAGTACGGCCGCATCACCCTCGGCAAGGAGGGCGAGGACCCCGAATTCCGGACGGTGTCCTGGGTCGCGATGATGTTCAGCGCGGGCATGGGCATCGGCCTGATGTTCTACGGTGTCAGTGAGCCGCTGGGGCACTTCATGACGCCGCCGCCGGGCACCGACCCCAAGGACGCCGCCCAAGCGATGGACACGGCGATGGCCACCACGCTGTTCCACTGGACTCTGCATCCCTGGGCCATCTACGCGGTGGTGGGCCTGGCCATTGCCTACAGTTGCTTCCGGCGGGGGAGGCGGCAAACGATCAGCGCGGTGTTCACGCCTTTGATCGGCAAGCGGCGGGCGAACGGCTGGGGCGGCCGGGTCATCGACATCCTGGCCATCTTCGCCACCCTCTTCGGCTCCGCGGCCTCGCTCGGCCTCGGCGCGCTGCAGATCGGCAGCGGCATCAAGGTGCTGGGCTGGATGGACAGCGTCAGCACCACGCTGCTGGTCCTTGTCATCACCGTACTGACCATCGCGTTCATTCTGTCCGCGGTGTCCGGTATCGCCAAGGGCGTCCAGATGCTGTCCAACATCAATATGGTGCTGGCGCTGATCCTGGCGGTCTTCGTCTTCGTGGTGGGGCCGACCATCCTCATCCTCGACCTGATCCCGACCTCCATCGGGTCCTACATCGGGGAGCTGCCGCAGCTGGCCGGCCGGACGGAGGCCAGCAGCGGTGACGACCTCGGCGGTTGGCTGCGCAGCTGGACGGTCTTCTACTGGGCGTGGTGGATCTCCTGGACGCCCTTCGTCGGCATGTTCATCGCCCGCATCAGCCGTGGCCGCACCATCCGGCAGTTCATCGGCGGCGTCATCCTCGTCCCGAGCGTGGTCAGCCTCGTGTGGTTCGCGGTGTTCGGCGGCTCGGCCATGAAGCTGCAGGACTCCAAGAAGCTCAGCGGCTCCAGCACCCCGGAGGGGCAGCTCTTCGACGTGCTGCACCAGTACCCGGTGGCGACCGTCACCAGCGTCCTGGTCATGGTCCTGGTCGGCATCTTCTTCGTCTCCGGCGCCGATGCCGCGTCCATCGTCATGGGCACCCTGTCGCAGAAGGGGTCCTTCGAGCCGACCCGGCCCGTGGTCATCTTCTGGGGTGTGGTGACCGGCGCGGTGGCCGCCATCATGCTGCTGATCGGAGGCGGTTCGGGCGACGCCCTGACCGGATTGCAGAATCTGACGATCCTGGTCGCGGTGCCGTTCCTGATCGTGATGATCGCCATGTGTTGGGCTCTCATGCGGGACCTGCGCAGCGATCCGCTCATCGTGCGTGGACAGATGGGTGAGGAGGCCGTCGAGATGGCCGTCATCGCCGGGCACGAACAGTACGACGGTGACTTCGAGTTCCGTATCGGCCCCACCGAGGAGAGTTCGGGCGCCACGGCCGAGGGCAGCGGCCCTCGGGACACCGCGGCCGGGAAGCGCGGTGAATCGACCGACTGAGGGACCGGGCAGCTGAGGAACCCTCGCGCGGAGGGCCGGAGCCACCGGCCCTCCGCGGCGCGTTTTCGCCCCTGGAAGGACCGGCGCGGCCGCCGCCCGCCTCGTCGTCGTGACGAACACGTGAACGTTCCACCGGGCAGCTATGTGGGGATACTCGGGATATGTCTGCCGAGCCCGCGCCCTACGTGTCCTTCGGGTTGGCCCCCGCCATACGTCCCGGTGGCGTGCTGACCGACGGCGTGTACCAACAGCACCGGGAGTTCTGGGACTTCAGCATCGACGGCAGACCGCTGCTGCTCCGCCTGGCCGACCTCGACGCGGTCTCCCCGCTCGCCGCCGACGTCGGCCCGTCCCTTTTCGCGGCACGGGTGCGGCGCCTGCTCCTGGAGGCCGAACCACCGCTCGGCGGCGGGCGGCGGATCATCTACGGCTGCCCCGAGTGCGAGGGACTGGGCTGCGGAGCGGTCACCGCGTTCATCGCACGCGACGGAGCCGACTTCATCTGGCGTGATTTCGCCTGGCAGACCGACGAGGCCGTGGATCTCCGGCTCAGCGGCTATCCCGGCATCGGGCCGTTCCGGTTCGAGGGCGGGCAGTACCGCGCGGTCCTGGGACGGCTGCTGGCGTCCGGCGCCCGGCACGCATCGCCGCCCGGCCGCCGGGTGCTGCTCATCGGCCGGCGGGCCGCCGCTCTGGCGAAACCGGCCGAGACGCTGCGGAGCATCGGCCTCGGGGTGGACGTCGCCCGCGATGCCGGCGCAGCGGTGCCCGGTGACCTGCGCTCCTACGGCGTGGTCGTGGTCGGGCGGGCGCTGGGGGAAGGGGGACGCGCGGCCGTGCGGAAGGCTTTCGCGGCAGCCGGGTCCGCGGCGGTCTTCGTCGACGCCCCGGCGCCCACCGTTCCGCTGCTCGTCGCGCAGGTCGAACAGGCACTTGACCGCAGCCCGCAGGGCGAGCGCCGGCTGCTGCGGATCACGGCGGAGGGCGGCGAGGTCACCCTCGTCGTCGCCCACCCCTGCCGGGTCCGGCTGACGGGATACTGCGTCGACAGGCTCCGCCGTACCCGCACTGCCGTGCTGCACGACGGTCAACTCCCCCCAGGTGCACACACGGTGCGGATGGACAGCGCCATGGAGGCCGGGGAGACGTTCGTGGTGGCGCGCACGACGGGTGGGGTGCTGGTGACGCGCATGACACGGCCGGGCAGGCGGGGCGCGCGCGGAAAAGGCGACGACGGCAAGCCGGGCGACGTCCTGGCATGAGGCGCCCGCGTCGGGACGGGCGACGGCGCCGCATAACGAGGGCCGGGCGCGCCGCGACGCGTCACCCCCGATGGCCCGGCGCGGAGCGAAGCACCGTGGATGCTGCAGAAGACTTTGCAGTACCGGCAGCACGCTTCGGAGAGTCGCCTCCGCCCGCCGGTGAGCCGCCGCCCGCGGCGGCCCCGAGGCGTTCCCTGAAGAGCCGGTCACGGGCTGCGGGGACTCGGCCGAGGGGGTGCGCCCGTCGCCCTTCCGCTGTCTTCGTGTGATCCGTGCGTAACCCTCACGCAGCCACCCGGACAAACCCGGACCTTAGGCTGGAGTCAGCTCCGTTGGCCGATGACGCCCCTCGGATGTTCCATCCGCTTCTGCCGTCGTCCGAGGAGGCTCATGCCCCGCGCGCCCCGCGCCGTGCCCGCCTGGCTCGCCCACCCCTTCCGCTGGCAGCGTCTGCCCGTGCCGTGGGCGGGCGTTGCACGTGGCGCCCTCTGCGCCGGACCGCTGCTCGCCGCGGGGACCGCCGTCGGGCATCCCGAGGCAGGCGTCCTCGCGGGCCTCGGTTCGATGCTGGCGGGGGTCAACGATCGTCCGGGCACCCGCCGCACCGGCATCGTCCACATCGGTCTGCCCGCCCTCGGCTCCGCCCTGGGCATGCTGCTGGGCGCCTCGCTGCAGACCACCGGCGCGGGGTGGTGGCTGGTCCCGGCGCTCTTCGCCGTCGGCTTCGTCTCCGGCGCGGGCAGTGTCGCGGGGCCCGTGCGCTCCAGCGCCGGCATGCAGATGCTGGCAACCACCATCCTCGGTGCGGGAATGCCGCTGCCCGGAACGCCCGTGGTGAAGGCGTTCTACGTCCTCGCCGGTTGCCTGTGGCTCCTGCTGCTGCGCCTCGCGCTGCGTCCACCACGCCCCGCGGGTGGTGCGCTCGGCGGTGAGCGTGCGGCGGTGGCCAAGGTCTTCGACGCGCTCGCCGACGCCTTGGGCGCGGCCGGCGGACCCGGCGCCGAGCCCGCCAGGCGCCGGCTCACCGCCGCTCTCGACCGCGCCGACGAGGCCCTGCGGCTGCGCCACCTGACCGGCAGGCTGCTGTTGCGCCGTACCCGTACCGAAGAGCTGCTCCTGACCGAGCGGTTCGCCGCGGCGACAGCCCTGTGCGAGGCCAGCGTCGCGCTGCTGTGGGAGGCGCGACCGCTGCCGTCGCGGGTCGCGGCGAGCCCCCGGCAGTTCGCCGACGCCCTGCGCACGGGGCGACCGCCGGGGCGGCTGTCCGCCCCGGAGTCCAGTTCGGCCGCGCGCGGCGCCTTCGACCGCGCGCTGCTCGACGCCGCCGTCACCTTCGCCCGTCCCTGGCCCTCGGCGCAGCCGTCGCCGGGCAGCGCACCGGCAGCGGACTCTGCGGACGGCGGTCCGGTCGAGGACGCGGCGACCACCGGTCCCGCGCCCACCTGGGCAGCCACGGTCTCGTCCGCCGTCGGCCGTCCAAGGGGCGGGACCGCGGCGCGTCGGGCGCTGGGTGTCATCAGCGGGCGGACGCGGCGGGGCCGCAGTCTCCTCGGGCCCGCCGGCCGTGACTACGGGCTGCGGGTCGCGGTCTGCATCGCGGCGAGCACCGCGGTTGCCCTGCTGCTGAACCCCCACCACTGGTACTGGCTTCCGGTGACCGTCACCTTCCTCGTCAAGCCCGACCTGGGGCCGCTCTTCTCCCGCACGGTCAACCGCTTCGCCGGCACGGTCGCCGGCGTCCTGGTCTTCGCCGGGGCGGGCCTGTTGCTGCCCGGCTGGACGTGGCCCCTGCTGATGACCGGCCTGGGCGGGGCGCTACTGCCTTTCGCCACCCGTCACTTCGCACTGCAGACCGGCGCCATCACGCTCATGGTGCTGTCCTTCGTGTACGTCGGCGGCGACCCACGGGCGGCCGGCGAGCGGATCGTCGACACCTCCATCGCCTGCGGCATCGTCCTCGTCGTCGGACATCTGCCGCGGCTGGCGGACCCACGCCGCCGGGTCGGCCAGCGGGTCACCGCCGCGCTGCGCGCCACCGAGCGGTTCCTCGGACACGTCCTGGCGTCGGAGCCGGGGCAGGACACCGGCGAGCGTCCGAAGCTGCGCCGGGCCGCCTACCGTGCGCTGGGCGAGGCCCGTGCGGCGGCGGATACCACCGCTGCCGAGCTCCTCGCGGCGCGCGACCGCAACCCCGACTGGCCCGCCTTGGTGACGGCCGCCGAACGCATCGCGGACGCCGCGACGGCCTGCGCGGTACGCCTCGACCACGGCGCCCGCCGCCCGAGCGCCGACGAGGCGTGGCGGCTGTGCCAGGCGCTGTCCGCGATGGCCGACGCCCTGGAGGACCCGAGCGCGCGTCCCCGCACACCGGCTCCGCGTCCACGGCCGGTTCCTGACTGCGCGACGCTCACGGACGTGGCCGCCGAGCTGGAGCAGATGCGCGGTTACGCGGGCGCGGTCTGAGACGGGGACGACGACGGCGGCGCCGGAACGGGGACGAACGCCCTCGGGGGCAGCAGGCGTTGGCCCGCTGCCCCCGAGGCGTCGTCCGCAGAGCGGGCGGTCAGCGGCCGCCGCGCTCCTTGCCCAGAAGTCCGGCGCGCCGCAGGGCGTCGGCCATCGCGTCGTTGGCCGGCGCGGCGTCGCGGCCGCCGCGGCGCTCTCCGCCACGGGCCGCGCCGCCCTGCCGCTGCCGAGGCGCACCGCCACGGCCGCCGGGACGCTGCTGCCCTTCGCCGCCGCGTCGCTCGCCGCCCGCGCCGCCCCGGCGCTCGCCGCCACCTGCCGACGCACCCTTGCCGTGCTCGTCGTCCAGCCGCAGCGTCAGCGAGATCCGCTTGCGCGGAATGTCCACGTCGAGCACCTTGACGCGCACGATGTCGCCGGGCTTCACCACGTCACGCGGGTCCTTGACGAAGGTCTTCGACATCGCCGACACATGGACCAGACCGTCCTGGTGGACGCCCACGTCCACGAACGCCCCGAAGGCGGCGACATTCGTCACCACACCCTCCAGCAGCATCCCCGGCTGCAGATCGCCGATCTTCTCCACGCCCTCCTTGAAGGTCGCGGTCTTGAACACCGGACGCGGGTCACGGCCCGGCTTCTCCAGCTCCTGGAGGATGTCGGTGACCGTCGGCAGACCGAAGGAGTCGTCGACGAAGTCCTCGGCCCGCAGCGACCGCAGCACCGTGGCGTTACCGATCAGCGTGGCCACCTCACTGCCCGCGGACGCACCCATCCGGCGAACCACCGGGTAGGCCTCCGGGTGCACGCTGGAGGCGTCCAGCGGATCGTCGCCGCCCCGGATCCGCAGGAAGCCCGCGCACTGCTCGTACGCCTTCGGGCCGAGCCGCGCCACGTCCTTGAGGGCCTTGCGGGAGCGGAAGGGGCCGTTGCCGTCGCGGTGCGCGACGATGTTCTCCGCCAGTCCTGACCCGATGCCCGAGACGCGTGAAAGCAGCGGCGCGGAGGCGGTGTTGACGTTCACACCGACGCCGTTCACACAGTCCTCGACCACCGCGTCAAGGGAGCGCGACAGCTTCACCTCGGACAGGTCGTGCTGGTACTGGCCCACCCCGATCGACTTCGGGTCGATCTTGACCAGCTCGGCCAGCGGGTCCTGCAGCCGCCGTGCGATGGACACCGCGCCGCGCAGGGACACGTCCAGCTCGGGCAGCTCCTGGGAGGCGAACGCGGAGGCGGAGTACACCGAGGCGCCGGCCTCGGACACCATCACCTTCGTCAGCTTCAGCTCCGGCTGAGCGGCGATCAGATCGGCCGCCAGCTTGTCGGTCTCGCGGGAGGCGGTGCCGTTGCCGATCGCGATCAGCTCGACGTCGTGCTCGCGCGCCAGTCGGGCCAGGGTCGCCAGCGAGGCGTCCCACTTCTGCTGAGGGACGTGCGGGTAGATCGTCTCGGTGGCGGCCACCTTGCCCGTCGCGTCCACGACCGCGACCTTCACGCCGGTACGGAAGCCGGGGTCGAGGCCCATCGTCGCGCGCGTCCCGGCGGGCGCCGCAAGCAGCAGATCGCGCAGGTTCGACGCGAAGACCCGCACCGCCTCGTCCTCGGCCGCCTGCCGCAGCCGCAACCGCAGATCGATCCCGAGGTGCACCTGCACCCGGGTGCGCCACGCCCAGCGCACCGTGTCCTGAAGCCATTTGTCGCCGGGCCTGCCGCGGTCGGCGATGCCGAAGCGGTGCGCGATCGCCTGCTCGTAGGCGCTCGGCCCCTCGGTCACCGAGGACGGGTCCTCCGGCTCCAGCGCGAGGTCGAGGATTTCCTCCTTCTCGCCGCGGAACATCGCCAGCACCCGGTGCGAGGGCAGTTCGGTGAACGGCTCGGCGAAGTCGAAGTAGTCGGCGAACTTCGCGCCGGCCTCCTCCTTGCCCTCGCGCACCTTCGCCGCGACCCGCCCGCGCGACCACATCCGCTCGCGCAGCTCGCCGATCAGGTCGGCGTCCTCCCCGAACCGCTCGGTGAGGATCGCCCGCGCGCCCTCCAGGGCCGCGGCCGGGTCGGCCACCCCCTTGTCCGCGTCCACGAACGCGGCGGCGGCCACGGCCGGCTCCACCGTGGGATCGCCCAGCAGCCCCTCGGCCAGCGGCGCAAGGCCCGCCTCCCGGGCGATCTGCGCCTTGGTGCGGCGCTTGGGCTTGTAGGGGAGGTAGATGTCCTCCAGCCGGGCCTTGGAGTCCGCGCCGCGGATCTGCGCCTCCAGCGCCGCGTCCAGCTTCCCCTGGGACCGTACGGACTCCAGGATCGAGGTCCGCCGCTCCTCCAGCTCCCGCAGATAGCGCAGCCGTTCCTCGAGCGCGCGCAGCTGCGCGTCGTCGAGCATTTCGGTGGCTTCCTTGCGGTAGCGCGCGATGAAGGGCACCGTCGAGCCGCCGTCGAGCAGTTCGACCGCGGCCTTCACCTGCCGCTCCCTGACGCCGAGCTCCTCGGCGATCCTCGCTTCGAGGGACCCGAGAGACCCGGTGGACACAGTGGATGCCGTCACGTTGATCCTGACCCGCCTTCCAGCGCTTGCTTGAGCCTTGCATTGTGCCGGGTGGCGGGCCGGGCTGTCGCGCCGCCCAGCCGGGGGGCCGGGGTGTGAGACGGCGCACCCACACCCCGGCGGAAGGCTCAGCCCTTGCCGAACATCGACGCGGGGAAGGCTCCGGCGTTCATGGCGGTGGTGGCGAAACCGGCCGCCAGGTCGGTCAGCCGTGCCACGCCCTCGGCGCCCAGGTGCTCGTAGGGGGCACGGTCCAGGCGGTCGGTTGCGTGCTCCAGGTCCTTGCGCAGCTGCACGCCGGCCTCGGTCAACTCGCCCTCGGCGTCCAGGAGTCCGCGTGCACGCAGCCGTTCCTGTGCCTGCGTCCACTCCTCCTGCGACCAGCCGCGGGTCTGCATGACGCCCTTGTAGCTCATCCCGCGGCCGCTGGCGTTGTGCGTGACCAGGGCTTCGAGGCCGTCCAGTTCGGCGTCCAGCAGCGCCATCAGGTGGCCGTCGCCGCGGTGCTCGCGCAGCAGCGTGGCGGCGTGCCAGTAGGCGAGGTGCGGGGCGTCCGGCACCGGCAGATCGGCGTGTGCGGCGAACAGCGGCCGGGCGTGGCGGCTGCCCGCCTCGGCGGCGCGCAGCGCCAGCTTCGCGGCCTCGGCCATCTCGGGCGACTCCAGGGCTTCCGGGCCGAGGAGCCGGCGCAGCGTGCTGTCGGCCGCGCGCAGCCGGGCCTCCAGCACGGCCTCCGGGGAGGCCGCCGACCAGACCTGCGGGACGTGCTGCGCGACGAGCTCGTGCTTGAAGTTGTAGAAGGTCGCCGTGATGGTGCCGGGGCCCACAGCGCCCATGGCCGCGCCGCGCGCCGCGAAGTAGGCGGCACTGCGGTTGTCGATCCCCAGCTTGGCCAGTTCGGCGGGCAGGTCCGGCGAGAAGTAGTGGGTGGAGTGCAGCGGGTTGATGACGTTGTGGCAGTGACGGCCGGCGTGCTCGGGCAGTGCGCTCAAGGAGGTCATGCCAGCAGGTTACCGACCCGTCGGTATGGGCGGTACGTGAGGTCGCGCACCGCCCGGATCCCGGCGCGATCCAGGCCGCTCGGGCGACGCCGGGTGGCAGGAAAGGTGGGTTATTCGTCATTGCCGCCATCACCTCCGACGCCCAGGATGGAGGCATGGAGCAACGCGATGTGCTGGTCGTTCTCTTCGACGGCCTCCAGAGCCTCGACGTCAGCGGGCCGGTCGAGGTCTTCGCCGGCGCGAGCCGCGGCGTCCCCGGCGCCTACCGGATCCGCACGGCGGGGCTCGACGGCCGCCCCGTCCGCACCTCCAGCGGCCTGACGCTCACCCCCGACCTGCCGCTCGACGACGCCGAGGCGCCGCACACCCTCCTCGTCCCCGGCGGCGAGGGCACCCGTGCCCCCGACCCGCGGCTGATCGACTGGCTGCGCACGCACGCACCGCGCGCCCGCCGGAAGGTGTCGGTGTGCAGCGGTGCCCTGCTGCTGGCCGAGGCAGGGCTGCTGGACGGCCGCCGGGCGACGACGCACTGGGCCCTGTGCGGCACCCTCGCCGAGCGCTTCCCCGCCGTCCGGGTCGAGCCGGAGCCGATCTACGTGCGCGACGGTGACCTGGCGACCTCCGCCGGCGTCACGGCCGGGATCGACCTCGCGCTCGCGTTGGTGGAGGAGGACCTCGGCCGGGACCTCGCGCTGACCGTCGCCCGGCATCTGGTCGTCTTCCTGCGCCGTCCGGGCAATCAGACGCAGTTCAGCGCCCAGCTCGCCGCCCAGACGGCCGACCGGCTCCCGCTGCGCGACGTCCAGCAGTGGATCACCGAGAACCCGGCGGCGGACCTCTCCGTCGAAGCCCTCGCCGGCCGCGCGCGGCTCTCGGCACGGCACTTCGCCCGTGCCTTCCGCGACGAGGTCGGCATGACGCCGGGACGCTACGTCGACCGGGTCCGCCTCGAAGCCGCCCGTCGGCGCCTGGAGGACACCGCCGACGGCATCGAGCAGGTCTCCCGCCACTGCGGCTACGGCACCCCGGAGGCGATGCGCCGCGCCTTCCTCCGCGTCCTCGGCGCGTCCCCGGCCGAGTACCGACGCCGCTTCCAGCCCGCACATCAGGCCCGGTGAGCGGCTTGCGAGCCGACCTCCCTGGCCACCGCGCACCCACATCATCACCGTCCAGCCGACAGGAGCACGCCATGCAGATCGCGATCCTTCTCTACGACCGCTTCACCGCCCTCGACGCCGTCGGACCCTACGAGATCCTCGGCCGGATCCCGGGCGCGCAGGCGCTGTTCGCCGGCGAGCGCACCGGTCCCTACCGCAACGACTCCGGCTCCCTCGCGCTCGTGGCGGACGCCGAGCTGAGCGACGTACCGGCCCCCGACGTCCTCGTCGTGCCGGGCGGCCCCGGCCAGATCGCCCTCATGGAGGACGGCCCGCTGCACGAGTGGATCCGCGCGGTGGACGCCGGCACCACCTGGACCACCTCGGTGTGCACCGGCTCGCTGATCCTCGCCGCCGCCGGCCTTCTCAAGGGCCGCCGGGCGACGTCCCACTGGCTCGCCCTGGACCAGCTCCCCGCCCTCGGCGCCGAGCCCACCGGGGAGCGGGTGGTCTTCGACGGCAAGTACGTCACCGCGGCCGGCGTCTCCTCCGGCATCGACATGGGCCTGGCCCTGGCGGGCCGGATCGCCGGGGACACGGTGGCCCAGGCCATTCAGCTCGGTGTGGAGTACGACCCCCGGCCGCCCTACGACGCGGGCTCCCCGGACAAGGCACCGGCCGAGGTCACCGCGCTGCTGCGGGAGCGCAGCCGCTTCGTGCTGACCGGGGAGGAGTAGGAGCGCCGGGGGTCGTCCGGACCGAGCGCCCGACGGCCCCCGACCGCGGCGTCAGCTCGCGGGCCAGGTGAAACGCGGAGTCCTGCGCTCCAGGAAGGCGGCGGCACCCTCCGCGGCGTCGCCGCTCCCGCGGCCCTGCTCGATCCAGTACGCACCGCGCTCCTCCGCCTCGGACGGCGGCACGTCCCACGTCCCGTCGGCCAGCTCCTTCGCCGCGGTCTGGGTCAGCAGCGACCGGCTCGCCAGCACCGCCGTGAACTCCGCGACCCGCTTTTCCAGCTCGCCCCCGGCGAGCACCTCGTCCACCAGACCGGTACGCAACGCCCGCGCGGAGTCGATCAACTCCCCGGAGAACAGCAGGTACTTCGCCGCCGCCGGGCCGACCAGCCGGACCAGCCGCCGGGTCGAGGACGCCGGGTAGACCAGGGCCAGCTTCGCGGGCGTCACGCCGAACAGCGTGCCCTCCTCCGCGAACCGCAGATCGCACGCGGCCGCCAACTGGCAGCCGCCGCCCACGCAGTACCCGCGTATCGCTGCCAGCGTCGGCCCGGGGAACGCCGCCAGCGCCTCCTCGGCCGCCACCGCGAGCCCCTGCGACTCCGCGGCCCCGGCCCGCAGCGCCCCGATGTCCGCGCCGGCGCAGAACGTCCCGCCCTCGCCGGTCAGGACCAGTGACCGCACCGAGCGGTCCGCCGCCAGCCGCTCCAGCAGCGGTGGCAGATCCCGCCACATCTGCACGGTCATGGCGTTCCGCTTGTCGGGGTTGCTGATCACGACGGTCGCTGTGCCGTTGCTGACATGCGTATTCAGAGCCGGTTCCATGCCCCGGATATTAGAGCGACGCCCCCGGGAGGGCCCGATACGATCGGCGGCCTGATGTCAGCCACCCTTGTCGCCAAAGACCTCGCCGCCGGCCACGGCGAGCGCGTCCTGTTCTCCGGCCTCGATCTGGTCGTCGCCCCGGGGGATGTGATCGGTCTCGTCGGCGCCAACGGCGCGGGCAAGTCCACCCTGCTGCGCCTGCTGGCCGGCCTCGACACCCCCGAGGAGGGCAACCTCGCGCTCGGCCCGCCCACCGCGACCGTCGGCCACCTCCCGCAGGAGCCCGACCGGCGCCCCGGCGAGTCCGTACGCGCCTTCCTCGCCCGCCGCACGGGCGTCGCCGACGCCCAGCTCGCCCTCGACGCCACCACCCAGGCGCTGGCCGAGGAGCGGCCGGGCGCCGACGACGCCTACGCCACCGCCCTGGAGCGGTGGCTCGCCCTGGGCGCCGCCGACCTCGACGAGCGCGCCGAGGAGACCGCCGCCCAGCTCGGCCTGACCGTCGGCCTCGACCAGCCGATGACGTCGCTGTCCGGCGGCCAGGCGGCCCGCGCCTCCCTCGCCTCGCTGCTGCTCTCCCGCTACGACATCTTCCTGCTGGACGAGCCGACCAACGACCTCGACCTGGACGGTCTGCACCGGCTGGAGGCCTTCGTCACCGGCCTGCGCGCCGGTACGGTCCTGGTCAGCCACGACCGCGAGTTCCTGACCCGCACGGTCAACCGCGTCGTCGAACTCGACCTCGCCCAGCAGCAGGTCAACGCCTTCGGCGGCGGCTACGCCTCCTACCTGGAGGAGCGCGAGCGGGCCCGCCGCCACGCCCGCGAGGAGTTCGAGGAGTACGCCGACACCAAGGCCGCCCTGGAGAGCCGCGGCCACAGGCAGCGCAAC
Organism: Streptomyces sp. NPDC048248; assembly: GCF_043201875.1. NCBI lineage: Bacteria > Bacillati > Actinomycetota > Actinomycetes > Kitasatosporales > Streptomycetaceae > Streptomyces > Streptomyces sp. NPDC048248. The sequence goes on along the minus strand of NZ_JBICZL010000002.1, from coordinate 397,117 downwards.
TGGATGGAGAAGGGCGTCAAGAACGCCCGCCGCAAGGCGCCCGACAACGACAAGATCGGCCGCAAGGCGCGGGTGGAGTCGACCGAGAAGCAGGCCGCCAAGGCCAAGCAGACGCAGCGTCTCATCGAGCGTCTCGAAGTCGTCGAGGAGCCCCGCAAGGAGTGGGAGCTGCGGATGGAGATCGCCGCGGCGCCTCGGGCCGGCGCGGTGGTGGCGACCCTTCGCGGCGCCGAGGTACGCCGGGGCGACTTCCGGTTCGGGCCGGTGGACCTTCAGATCGACTGGGCGGACCGGGTAGCCATCACCGGTCCCAACGGCTCCGGCAAGTCCACCCTGCTCGCCGCCCTCCTGGGCAGGCTCCCGCTGGACACCGGGCAGGCGTCGCTCGGACCGGGTGTGGTCGTCGGCGAGGTCGACCAGGCGCGCGGCCTGTTCGTCGGCGACGAACCGCTGATGGACGCCTTCCGGGCGTCGGTACCGGACCTGTCGCCCGCCGACGTGCGCACGCTGCTGGCCAAGTTCGGCCTGAAGGCGGCGCATGTGCTGCGCCCGGCCGGGACGCTGTCGCCGGGGGAGCGGACCCGCGCCGCGCTGGCGCTCCTGCAGGGTCGCGGGGTGAACCTCCTCGTCCTGGACGAGCCCACCAACCACCTCGACCTGCCGGCCATCGAGCAGCTGGAGTCCGCGCTCGCCTCGTACGCGGGCACGCTGCTGCTGGTCACGCACGACCGCCGGATGCTGGACGCGGTCCACACCACGCGCCGCGTCGAGGTCGACGGCGGACGGATCGCCGACCGGACGGTGTGAGGCCCCGGAGCCCGTGCCCGCGGCCGAGGACCGGCTGCGGGGTCCGCGGGCCCCGGCCCGGAAAGCGATTTGGCTCCGGAGCGGGCGACCCGTAGTGTGGGGTTCACCGACGCGGGGTGGAGCAGCTCGGTAGCTCGCTGGGCTCATAACCCAGAGGTCGCAGGTTCAAATCCTGTCCCCGCTACTCTCACAGCAGGCCCGGTGCCCCAGGCGCCGGGCCTGCTGCGGTGTTGTCGGGTCCCCCGCTCCCGGGACCGGCGAATGGCGTGGACCGTACGGTGCCCTTTTCCTCGAAGTCCGCGAACCGGGAACAAAAGGAAAAAGACCGATCGCCGGGCCGATCAGGCATCGCCGAATCGGTCAAAAGTCGTCGATAGACGCTGACTTGTGTTCAGCTGGCCGGTCCGGACCAGTACATTCTCAACACTCTTCCTGTGAGGATGCCTTCCGGACCCCCCGCAGAACCCCCCGAGGAGCTGACCTCCCCGCTCGCGTACGAAGGTGTGTGGCGGTTCACCGCCCCGGCACTGGAGTCGTCGGTGCCGCAGGCGCGCCACGCGGTACGGGATCTGCTCGACGAACAGCGCGTGCCCGTGGCCGCCGACATCATGGACGGTCTGCTCCTGATCGTCTCCGAGCTGGTCACCAACGCCGTGCAGCACGCCGCGCTGCTCTCGCCGCAGATCGCCGTGCAGGTGACCATCGGCGCGAACTGGCTGCGGGTCGCGGTCGAGGACAACCACCCCTACCGCCCCAAGGCACTGGTGGCGGACGAGAGCGACCTCGGCGGCCGCGGGCTGTGGCTGGTCAAGACGCTCACCGCGGAAGCGGGCGGCAAATGCGATGTCGAGCACACCGCGAGCGGCGGCAAGGCCATCTGGGCCGAGCTGCCGCTCGCGCCGCTCGCTACCAGCCCGCCGCGTTCCCTGTGAGTTCGCGGACCGCCGGGCGCGCCGCGTCCAGCACGGTCATGAACCACGCCGAGAACGGCGCCTGGGCGTGCCGCTCGGCCAGTTCCTGCGCCGTGACATACGCGATCTCGCCGATCTCCTCGGGGTCCGGCGCGGGCTCGGCCCGCACCAGCCCGACGAACAGGTGGTTGAACTCCTGCTCCACCAGGCCGGAGGCCGGGTCGGGGTGGTTGTAGCGCACGGTGCCCGCCTCGGCCAGCAGCGCGGGCGCCAGGCCCAGCTCCTCGGCGGTGCGGCGGGCCGCCGCTGCGAACGGCGTCTCGCCCGGGTAGGGGTGGCCGCAACAGGTGTTGGACCACACACCGGGGGAGTGGTACTTCGACAGTGCCCGGCGCTGGAGCAGCAGCCGGCCCGTCTCGTCGAAGAGGAAGACCGAGAAGGCCCGGTGCAGCTGCCCCGGGGGCTGATGGGCCGCGAGCTTCTCCGCTGTGCCGATCGTCGTACCGTCCTCGTCGACCAGCTCCAGCATGATCGGCTCGGCGGCGCCGTCCGGTGTGCTCACCGCCGAGAGCCCGGCGGTCTGTCCGTTGGCAGGTGTGATCGGCATGCCCATCCTTGTCGTCGGTCTTCGACGCCAAGTCTGCCCTAGCCGGGTGCGCATCAGTCGCAGAGTGGTGCAAGGTGGTGCGCGGCGTTGCTGTGTTCGACAGCGAAACGATCATCGCGTCACGGGAGTGCGCGGGTCGGGTGCCGCGCGCACCGTCCGTAGCACTGCGGACACGCGCCCTGCCGGCCGTCGCCGGATCCACAGCCTGCGGTCCGTGAGATGGTCCACACCTCTTGCCGCCCGGAGCACACCCTGCCGAGGCGGTGGCGGGGCCGCAGCACCGGGTCCGCAGCGGGCCGGCGCGGGGCCGCCGGGGCCCGCCGAACGGATCTCGCCACCACACCCCCGGGCGCAACCCGCCCACCTGTGACCAGCCCTCTCATAACCGGCACCGGATCGGCCGTGGTGGCCGGCGGCAGTTGTTCATGGGCCGTCCGATCCACCATGATGATCGCGGCAGGCGCAGCCGTCGGTCACTCGATCGTGCGGTGAATGCGCGGTGAACGGCCGCATCCGGCGATCCGATAGCCTCTGCCGACGTGCCACCCACCCCTCCCCGGGGCGAGGTGTGCCACGCCCGCTGCCCGGGTAGTTCGTATCGAATGCGGACGGCCTGCGCTGCCTTGTCAGCATCCAAGGAGTGAGTTCGTCTGTCGACCGCCATCCTCACCGGTCCGCCGGTCGCCGGGTCGCCGCTCGAAGGCGACCTGCGCACACTGGGCTTCGACGTGCGCACGGCCCATGACGCCGCGTCGACGGCCGAGCTGATCGCCGCGGTCCCCGCCCAGGAGCGGGTGGCCGTGGTGGACCCCCGCTTCGTCGGACACCTGCACAGCCTGCGGCTGGCACTGACCGATCCCCGCTTCGCAGCCGCGGCCGTGCCCGGGGCGGTCACCGCCAAGCCCGAGGCGCGGTCCGTGCTCGCCCGCGCGGCCGCCTCGATTCCGGTCGGGGCCGGCACCGCCCACCTCACCGACGTGCTGACCGACACCCTGACCGATTTCCTCGACCGCGAGGACATCGGCCTGCACCGCGTCGAGCTGGGCAGCCTCGTCGCCGTCATCCCGCTGACCCCCGCCCAGCGTGAGGACGCGCAGGACGCCGTCGCGGCCGTCGACGACGAGGCCGTCCGGCTGCGCACCGCCGTGAAGTCCCGCGACGGCTTCTTCACGACCTACTGCATCAGCCCGTACTCCCGCTACCTCGCCCGCTGGTGCGCGCGCCGGGGGCTCACCCCCAACCAGGTCACCACCGCGTCCCTGCTCACCGCGCTCATCGCGGCCGGCTGCGCGGCCACCGGCACCCGTGGCGGCTTCATCGCCGCCGGCGCCCTGCTGCTGTTCTCCTTCGTCCTGGACTGCACCGACGGGCAGCTGGCCCGTTACTCCCTGCAGTACTCGACGATGGGCGCCTGGCTCGACGCGACCTTCGACCGGGCCAAGGAGTACGCCTACTACGCGGGCCTCGCCCTGGGAGCGTCCCGAGGCGGCGGCACCGACGACGTCTGGGCGCTGGCGCTCGGCGCGATGGTGCTGCAGACCTGCCGCCACATCGTCGACTTCTCCTTCAACGAGGCGAACCACGACGCCACCGCGAACACCAGCCCCACCGCTGCGCTCTCCGACAGGCTCGACAGCGTCGGCTGGACGGTCTGGGTACGCCGGATGATCGTGCTGCCGATCGGCGAACGCTGGGCCCTGATCGCGGTCCTCACCGCCCTCACCACCCCGCGGATCGTCTTCTACGTCCTGCTCATCGGCTGTGCGCTGGCCGCCTGCTACACCACGGCCGGCCGGGTCCTGCGCTCGCTGACCCGCCGTGCGCGGCGCACCGACCGCGCTGCCCGGGCACTGGCCGACCTGGCGGACTCCGGCCCGCTCGCCGAGCTGATCGCCGGCAGGGCGCACGGCCGCAGCCGCGCCGGCTCGTTCCTGGCCCCGGTCATGGCGTTCCTGTCCGCCGCCGTGCTGCTGGTCTGGGTGATCTTCCAGGACGACCCCGCGTCCTGGCTGACGGTCGGCGTCGCGGTCTGTTCCGCACTGCTGTCCGGCGCGGCCGTGGCCCGCCCGCTCAAGGGTGTGCTCGACTGGCTGGTGCCGCCCCTCTTCCGGGTCGGCGAATACACCACGATCCTGGTGCTGGCGGCCCGTACCGACGACCCCGGTGCGCTGCCCGCGGCATTCGGGCTGGTCGCTGCGGTCGCCTACCATCACTACGACACGGTCTACCGCATCCGCGGTGGCACCGGAGCCCCTCCGCGGTGGCTCGTCCGGGCGGCCGGCGGACATGAAGGACGGATCCTCGTGATCACGGTCCTCGCCGCCCTGCTGTCGCCCGCAGGTTTCACAATCGCGCTGACGGCCCTTGCCGGGGCCCTGGCGCTGCTGGTGCTCATCGAGAGCATCCGCTTCTGGGTGACCGCTCATAACCACGGTGCACCCGCCGTACACGATGAAGGAGAACCCGCATGATCGGCCTCGTGCTGGCAGCCGGCGCCGGACGGCGTCTGCGCCCCTACACCGACACCCTGCCCAAGGCTCTGGTGCCGGTCGATGGGGACACGACCATCCTGGACCTGACCCTCGGCAACTTCGCCGAGATCGGCCTGACCGAGGTCGCCATCATCGTCGGCTACCGCAAGGAAGCCGTGTACGACCGCAAGGCGGCCCTGGAGGCGAAGTACGGCCTCAAGCTCACGCTGATCGACAACGACAAGGCCGAGGAGTGGAACAACGCCTACTCCCTGTGGTGCGGCCGTGACTCGATCAAGCACACCGTGATCCTCGCCAACGGCGACACCGTGCACCCGGTCTCCGTCGAGAAGACGCTGCTCGCCGCCCGCGGCGACGGCAAGAAGATCATCCTCGCCCTCGACACGGTGAAGAACCTCGCCGACGAGGAGATGAAGGTCATCGTGGACCCCGACAAGGGCGTCCAGAAGATCACGAAGCTGATGGACCCGGCGACCGCCACCGGCGAGTACATCGGCGTCACGCTCATCGAGGGCGAGGCCGCCGACGAGCTGGCCGACGCCCTCAAGACCACCTTCGAGCGGGACCCCGACCTCTACTACGAGGACGGCTACCAGGAGCTCGTCAACCGCGGCTTCAAGGTGGATGTGGCCCCGATCGGCGACGTCAAGTGGGTCGAGATCGACAACCACGACGACCTGGCGAAGGGCCGTGACATCGCATGCCAGTACTGACCCGCCTCATCCCGTCCCCGGTCGTCGTCGACATCAACGCCGGCGCCCTGGACGACTTGGCGGGCCTGCTGGCCGATCAGCGCATCTCCGCGTCCGGCAAGCTCGCCATCGCGATCAGCGGGGGCTCGGGGGCACGGCTGCGCGAGCGGCTGTCCCCCGCGCTGCCCGGCGCCGACTGGTACGAGGTCGGCGGCGGCACCCTGGACGACGCGATCAAGCTCGGTGACGCCATGAAGAAGGGGCACTACGACGCGGTCGTGGGCCTCGGCGGTGGCAAGATCATCGACTGTGCGAAGTACGCCGCCGCGCGCATCGGGCTGCCGCTCGTCGCCGTCGCGACGAACCTCTCGCACGACGGCCTGTGCTCGCCGGTCGCGACCCTCGACAACGACGCGGGCCGCGGCTCCTACGGCGTGCCGAACCCGATCGCCGTGGTGATCGACCTCGACATCATCCGTGAGGCCCCGGTCCGCTTCGTCCGCTCGGGCATCGGTGACGCGATCTCCAACATCTCCGCGGTCGCGGACTGGGAGCTCTCGCACCGCGAGCGGGGCGAGGACATCGACGGGCTGGCGGCCGCCATGGCCCGCCAGGCCGGCGAGGCCGTGCTGCGTCACCCCGGTGGCGTGGGCGACGACGCCTTCCTGCAGGTGCTGGCCGAGGGCCTGGTCCTCACCGGCATCTCGATGTCGGTCGCGGGCGACAGCCGCCCGGCCTCCGGCGCCTGCCACGAGATCAACCACGCCTTCGACATCCTCTTCCCCAAGCGGGCGGCGAGCCATGGCGAGCAGTGCGGCCTCGGTGCCGCCTTCGCCACGTACCTGCGCGGGGACAAGGAAATGTCCGCGCTGATGGTCCAGGTCCTCCAGCGGCACGGACTGCCGGTCACGCCGGGTGAGATCGGCTTCACGGACGAGGAGTTCGTGCAGGTCGTCGAGTTCGCCCCGAAGACCCGCCCCGGTCGCTACACGATCCTGGAGCACCTGGACCTGTCCGCCGACGAGATCAGGGACGCATACGCTGACTATGCCAAAACCATCGGTAGCTGAACTCCGCCCGGTCGTTCACCCCGAGGGCGTGAAGGACCGGCGCAGCGGTGAGCACTGGGCCGGTCGCCTCTACATGCGGGAAATCTCGCTGCGCTGCGACCGGTACCTGGTGAATACCAGGATCACGCCCAACCAGCTCACGTACCTGATGACCGTCGCGGGTGTCCTGGCCGCCCCGGCCCTCCTGGTGCCGGGGATCTGGGGCGCCGTCCTCGGTGTGGTGATGGTTCAGCTCTACCTGCTGTTGGACTGCGTCGACGGCGAGATCGCCCGCTGGCGGAAGCAGTTCTCGCTCGGCGGCGTGTATCTGGACCGCGTCGGCGCCTACCTGTGCGACGCCGCGGTCCTGGTCGGCTTCGGTCTGCGCGCGGCCGACCTGTGGGGCACCGGGCGGATCGACTGGCTGTGGGCCTTCCTCGGTACGCTCGCCGCGCTCGGCGCCATCCTGATCAAGGCGGAGACCGATCTCGTCGGGGTCGCCCGTCACCAGGGCGGACTGCCGCCGGTCAAGGAGGCCGCGTCGGAGCCGCGCTCGTCCGGTGTGGCGCTGGCCCGCAAGGCCGCCGCGGCGCTGAAGTTCCACCGCCTGGTGCTCGGCATCGAGGCGTCCCTGCTGATCCTGGGCCTGGCGGTCCTCGACCAGATTCGGGGCGACCTCTTCTTCACCCGCCTGGGCGTCGCCGTGCTCGCCGGCATCGCGATCCTCCAGACGCTGCTCCACCTCGTGTCCATCCTCGCCTCCAGCAGGCTCAAGTGACGGGGGCGCCCGGCATGCAGCAGTCTCCAGCGGGGCGAGCCCCGTACCCCGGCAAGGTCGGCGCGGTTGTCCTGACCATGGGCAACCGCCCCGAGGAGCTGCGCGCGCTGCTCGACTCGGTCGCCAAGCAGGACGGCGACCCGGTCGAGGTGGTCGTCGTCGGCAACGGCTCGCCGCTGCCCGAGCTCCCCCAGGGCGTGCGGACCGTCGAGCTGCCGGAGAACGTCGGCATCCCGGCGGGACGCAACGTCGGCATCGAGGCGTTCGGGCCCGGCGGCCGCGAGGTCGACATCCTGCTCTTCCTCGACGACGACGGTCTGCTCGCCACGGAGGACACCGCGGAGCTGTGCCGGGAGGCCTTCGCCAAGGATCCAGAGCTCGGCATCATCAGTTTCCGGATCGCCGACCCGGACACCGGTGAGACCCAGCGCCGGCACGTGCCGCGGCTGCGTGCCGCGGACCCGATGCGGTCCTCCCGGGTCACGACCTTCCTCGGCGGCGCCAACGCGGTCCGCACCAAGGTCCTCGAAGAGGTCGGCGGGCTGCCCGACGACTTCTTCTACGCCCACGAGGAGACGGACCTGGCCTGGCGGGCCCTGGACGCCGGCTGGATGATCGACTACCGGTCGGACATGCTGCTGCTGCACCCGACCATGGCCCCCAGCAGGCACGCGGTCTACCACCGCATGGTGGCCCGCAACCGGGTCTGGCTGGCCCGCCGCAACCTCCCCGCGCCGCTGGTTCCGGTCTATCTCGGTGTCTGGTTCCTGCTCACCCTCGCCCGGCGCCCCTCGTGGCCCGCGCTGCGGGTCTGGCTGGGCGGCTTCAAGGAGGGCTGGGCCACACCGTGCGGTCCCAGGCGCCCCATGAAGTGGGCTACCGTTTGGCGACTGACCCGACTGGGCCGCCCTCCCGTCATCTGACAAGCTCGTATCTGAGAGCATCAGCCGCGAACCGGGGCGTGGCCCCGGCAGCGCACCTTGAGGACGAAAGTGTCAACTGTGAGCGAGACCACGCACGACAGTGCGGTCGCCATGAGTGCCCCGCCAGCTTCCGACGAGGGGCTCACCCCTGCCCAGCGGGCCCAGAAGTACGGGCTCTCGCAGAGCGGTGCCCGCCCCAGCCTCCCGCAGTACGTCCGGGAGCTGTGGGACCGGCGGCATTTCATCTCCGCCTTCGCCAGCGCCAAGATGACGGCGCAGTACAGCCAGGCGAAGCTGGGCCAGGTCTGGCAGGTGGCGACGCCGCTGCTGAACGCGCTCGTCTACTACCTCATCTTCGGCCTGCTGATCGGCACCCGCAACGGTGTTCCGGACTTCGTCCCGTTCCTGGTCACCGGCGTCTTCATCTTCACCTTCACGCAGAGCTCGGTGATGGCGGGCACGAAGTCGATCTCGGGCAACCTCGGGCTGGTGCGCGCGCTGCACTTCCCGCGCGCCTGCCTGCCGGTCTCCTTCTGCCTGATGCAGTTGCAGCAGCTGGTGTTCTCCATGGGTGTGCTGCTGGTCATCCTGCTCGGGTTCGGGCAGATGCCCACCTGGTCGTGGCTGCTGGTCATCCCGGCACTGCTGCTGCAGTTCACGTTCAACACGGGCCTGGCGATGGTCATGGCCCGGCTGGGCAGCAAGACGCCCGACCTGGCGCAGCTGATGCCGTTCATCATGCGGACGTGGATGTACGCGTCCGGCGTGATGTTCAGCATCGACGTGATCCTCAAGGGCAAGAACGTCCCCGGCTTCGTGGAGTGGCTGCTCAACGCCAATCCGGCCGCCATCTACATCGACCTGATGCGGTTCGCGCTGATCGACAGCTTCACGGCGGACAAGCTCCCGCACGACGTGTGGGTGACCTGGGCCTGGGCCGGTGGCTGGGCGCTGGTGATGGGCGTCGTCGGCTTTGTGTACTTCTGGAAGGCTGAGGAGCGGTACGGACGTGGCTGAGAAAGAGAACGGCGTCCAGCCGACCAAGGCGGCGGAGGCCCGCATCCCGACGGTGATCGCGGACGATCTGCACATCGTCTACCGCGTGTACGGCACCGGCGCGGGCAAGGGCGGCGCCACGGCGGCGCTGAACCGCATCATCCGGCGCAAGCCGTCGGCCGGTGTGCGCGAGGTGCACGCGGTCAAGGGCGTCTCCTTCACCGCGTACCGGGGTGAGTCGATCGGCCTGATCGGTTCGAACGGCTCCGGCAAGTCGACGCTGCTCAAGGCGGTCGCCGGCCTGCTCCCGGCCGAGCGCGGCAAGGTCTACACGCACGGCCAGCCCTCTCTGCTCGGCGTCAACGCGGCCCTGATGAACGACCTGACCGGCGAGCGGAACGTCATCCTCGGCGGCCTGGCGATGGGCATGTCCCGCGACCAGGTGCGCGAGCGCTACGACGGCATCGTCGACTTCTCGGGCATCAACGAGAAGGGCGACTTCATCTCGCTGCCGATGCGGACCTACTCCTCCGGGATGGCGGCCCGTCTGCGGTTCTCCATCGCGGCGGCCAAGGACCACGACGTGCTGATGATCGACGAGGCGCTGGCCACGGGTGACCGCAGCTTCCAGAAGCGCTCCGAGGCCCGCATCCGGGAGCTGCGCAAGGAGGCCGGTACGGTCTTCCTGGTCAGCCACAACAACAAGTCGATCAGGGACACCTGTGACCGGGTGCTGTGGCTGGAGCGGGGCGAGCTGCTGATGGACGGCCCGACGGATGAAGTGATCAAGGCGTACGAGAAGGAGACGGGCAAGTAGTCCCGCGCGCTCTGCGAAGGCCTCCGCGAGTCCGCCTCGCGGGGGCCTTCGACTGTGCGGGACGGGTCAACTCCTGGGGCGCGCACCATAGTTGAACGCCGCTCACAATTGACCGGAAGTTTGCCCGCCGGCCCCGGTACCCCCTCGTACGCGGGCGAGCTGTACGGCGTAAGCTGTACGGGTACTGAACAGCACAAGTGGTATAAGTCGGGCAAAAGTTACCTCATGGGTCTGGGTGGCGCGATCGGGCGTGTCGCGTGCTGCGGCGTGTCCGAAATGGGATGTTTTGACTTGGCGGTGTAGAACGGGAGACGTGACGGCAATGGCTACTGGTTCGCTCCGGCTCCCCAACGCGCCGGGCAGCCCCCGATGAGCGGACGGGAGGCGACGCCCGGCGTCACACCGCGGACGGTGGCCTCCGGCGGGCCGGCCGACGCACAGTCGCGCACCGTCCTGGACCAGGCCGCCCACGAGAACTTCCCGGTGGCGCCGTTCTTCCTGCCCCGCGCCTGGCGCACCGACCTGATGGCCGTCTACGGCTTCGCCCGGCTCGTCGACGACATCGGCGACGGTGACCTCGCCCCCGGCGGCGGCGACGCCGTGCTGCTCGGCCTCGACCGCGAGCAGAGCGACGACCGCCCCGCGATGCTGGACGCACTCCAGGCCGACCTCGACCGCGTCTTCAGCGACCGGGCCCCCGGCCCCCGCCATCCGCTGATGCGGCGGCTCGGCCCGACGGTGCGCCGCTGCGATCTGACCCTCGAGCCCTTCCTCGGCCTGATCGAGGCGAACCGGCAGGACCAGCGGGTGGCCCGCTACGGCACCTACGACGATCTGCTCGCCTACTGCGAACTGTCCGCCAACCCCGTCGGCCGGCTCGTCCTCGGCATCACCGGCACCACCACCCCCGAACGCGTCCGGCGATCCGACGCCGTCTGCACCGCCCTGCAGATCGTCGAGCACCTTCAGGACGTCGCCGAGGATCTCGGCCGCGACCGCATCTATCTCCCCGCCGAGGACCTGAAACGTTTTGCCGTCACGGAAGACGATCTGCGGGCTCCCAGAGGGGGCGCATCGGTGCGCGCACTGATCGCCTACGAGGCCGAACGCGCCCGTGAGCTGCTGAATGAAGGCGCCCCGCTGGTGGGTAGCGTCCACGGCAGACTCAAGCTGCTGCTGGCCGGTTTCGTGGCCGGCGGCCGCGCCGCACTCCGGGCGGTGGCCGCCGCCGATCACGACGTACTCCCTGGACCACCCAAGCCGACCAAGCTCAGCCTGCTGCGCGAGGTGGGGGCGACATTGCGAAGAGAGGGGTGAGTCGGACCGTGGAGGCAACCGCACACGCGTCCGCGCCGGTGCTCGCTGCATACCGTTACTGCGAGACCGTCACCGGGCAGCAGGCACGAAACTTCGCTTACGGCATCCGGCTGCTGCCGAACGACAAACGGCAGGCGATGTCGGCGCTCTACGCCTTTTCGCGACGGGTCGACGACATCGGCGACGGCACCCTGGAGCCCGCCGCCAAGCACCAGCGGCTGGAGGACACCCGGGCCCTGCTGGCACGCATCAAGGACGGCCGGGTCGACGAGGACGACACCGATCCGGTGGCCGTCGCGCTCGCCGACGCCGCCCGCCGCTTCCCGCTGCCGTTGGAAGGTCTCGACGAGCTCATCGACGGTGTCCTGATGGACGTGCACGGCCAGACCTACGAGACCTGGGACGACCTCAAGGACTACTGCCGCTGTGTCGCCGGAGCCATCGGCCGGCTCTCGCTGGGCGTGTTCGGCACCGTGCCCGGAGCGCAGGACGCCGAACGCGCCGCCGAGTACGCCGACACGCTGGGGCTCGCCCTGCAACTGACCAATATTCTCAGGGACGTTCGGGAGGACGCCGGCAACGGCCGTACCTACCTGCCCGCCGAGGACCTCGCCAAGTTCGGCTGTGCGGAAGGGTTTCACGGTCCGGTCCCGCCACCCGGCGCCGACTTCACCGGCCTGGTGCACTTCGAGGTCAGTCGCGCCCGCGCCCTGTTCGCCGACGGCTTCCAGCTGCTGCCGATGCTCGACCGGCGCAGCGGCGCCTGCGTGGCCGCGATGGCGGGTATCTACCACCGGCTGTTGTCGCGGATCGCCGCCGATCCCGAGGCGGTGCTGCGTGGCCGGGTCTCGCTGCCCGGCCGGGAGAAGGCGTTCGTCGCCGTACGCGGTCTGTCCGGGCTCGACGCCCGCGCCATCGGGCGCCGGCAGGCGGTCAGGAGGCGCGGATGACGTGCCCGGCCACGAACGAGAGCGGCGACCCCGCGTCAGCGCGGCGCGCAACCCTTCCCGGGGCGGCTGCGTCCCTGGCAGGTGTGAGGGGGGAGTACGCATGACATCGGGAGCCACGCATTCCGACCTGCGCCGCGTCCGGTCGTCGGACGGTTCAGGGCGGACCGCGGTCGTCGTCGGGGGCGGCCTCGCGGGCACCACTGCCGCGCTCGCGCTGGCCGACGCCGGGCTGCGGGTCACCCTCGTGGAGGGCCGGCCCAGGCTGGGCGGGCTGGTCTTCTCCTTCCGCCGGAACTCCGCCGCGGGCGAGCTGAGCGTCGACAACGGCCAGCACGTCTACCTGCGCTGCTGCAGGGCCTACCGCGGCTTCCTCGAACGGCTCGACGCCGACCACCTGGTTCCCCTCCAGGACCGTATGGACGTCCCCGTCCTCGACCCCGGAGGTACCCCCCGGTCGAAGCGCGGCGGAGGGATGCGACTCGGCCGGCTGCGGCGTACGGCCCTGCCGGTCCCGCTGCACCTGGCCGCGAGCCTGGCCGGCTACCCGCACCTCTCGCCCGCCGAGCGGGCCGGCGTCGTGCGCGCCACCCTCGCCCTGAAGGGGCTCGATCCGGCCGACCCCGCCCTGGACGGCGTGGACTTCGGCAGCTGGCTGCGCCGGCACGGCCAGTCGGCCCGCACCGTCGAGGCCCTGTGGGACCTCGTCGGAGTCGCCACCCTCAACGCCACCGCCGACGAAGCCTCGATGGGTCTTGCCGCCAAGGTCTTCAAGACCGGCCTGCTCTCCGCTCCCGGCGCCGCCGACATCGGCTGGTCCCGTGTGCCGCTCGGCGACGTCCACGACACCCTCGCCCGCACCGCACTGGACAAGGCCGGGGTGCGCGTCGCCCTGCGCACCCGCGCCGGCGCAGTGACCCGCACCGAAGCGGGCGGCTGGCAGGTCACCGTGGAGAGCGGCCCGCACGGCGGGGAACAGCTGACCGCGGACACCGTCGTCCTCGCCGTACCGCAGCGCGAGACGCACGCGCTGCTCCCGGACGGCACCCTGGCCGACAAGGACCGGCTGCTGGGGATCGGCACCGCGCCGATCCTCAACCTCCACGTCGTCTACGACCGCAAGGTGCTGCGCCGCCCCTTCTTCGCCGCCGTCGGCTCCCCGGTCCAGTGGGTCTTCGACCGTACGGACACCTCGGGTCTCGCGCGCGTCCCCGGCGGCGAGGCAAGCCAGTATCTGGCCGTCTCGCAGTCCGCCGCGCAGGAGGAGATCGACCAGCCGGTCGCCGCGCTCCGGGCCCGCTATCTGCCCGAGCTGGAGCGGCTGCTGCCCGCCGCCCGGGGAGCGGGCGTCCGCGACTTCTTCGTCACCCGCGAGCGCACCGCGACCTTCGCGCCCGCACCGGGCGTCGGCAGGCTCCGCCCCGCCGCCCGCACTCAAGCCCCCGGCCTGTTCCTGGCCGGTGCGTGGACCGCCACCGGGTGGCCCGCGACCATGGAAAGCGCTGTTCGCAGCGGCACTGCCGCCGCTCGCGAGGCACTCAACGAACTCGGCTTGCCTCAGGGCCGGTTGCCCAAGGAGGCGGCATGACTACGAGTACGAGCACTCGCACGAGCACGAGTATCGGAAACAGAGGAGAAACCGTGAATCCGGCTTCCCCAGCTATCGACACCGAGAGCGTCACCGCGCTGCTGGAGCGCGGGCGGACGCTTGCCACTCCCGTGCTGCGTGCCGCCGTGGACCGGCTCGCTCCCCCCATGGACACCGTCGCCGCCTACCACTTCGGCTGGATCGACGCCGAGGGCCGCCCCACCACGGGCGACAGCGGCAAGGCCGTACGGCCCGCGCTCGCCCTGCTGTCCGCGGAGGCCGCGGGGCAGGCTCCCGAGGTCGGTATCCCGGGCGCGGTCGCCGTCGAGCTGGTGCACAACTTCTCGCTGCTGCACGACGACCTGATGGACGGCGACGAGCAGCGCAGGCACCGTGACACCGTCTGGAAGGTGCACGGTCCCGCGCAGGCCATCCTCGTCGGCGACGCGCTGTTCGCCCTCGCCAACGAAATACTGCTGGAGCTCGGCACGGTCGAGGCCGGCCGGGCGACCCGCCGACTCACCCTGGCCACCCGCAAGCTGATCGACGGTCAGGCCCAGGACATCTCCTACGAGCACCGCGAGCGGGTCACCGTCGAGGAGTGCCTGGAGATGGAGGGCAACAAGACGGGCGCGCTGCTCGCCTGCGCCGTCTCCATCGGTGCGGTCCTCGGCGGCGCCGACGACCACACCGCCGACGTCCTGGAGAAGTACGGCTACCACCTCGGCCTCGCCTTCCAGGCCATCGACGACCTGCTGGGCATCTGGGGCGACCCGGACTCCACCGGCAAGCAGACGTGGAGCGATCTGCGGCAGCGCAAGAAGTCGCTGCCGGTCGTCGCCGCCCTGGCCGAGGGCGGCACCGCCTCCGAGCGCCTCGCCCGGATCCTCGCAGCGGACGCCAAGAAGAGCGAGACCGAGATCGCGGACTTCACCGAGGAGGAGTTCGCCTCCCGCGCCGCCCTGATCGAGGAAGCCGGCGGCCGGGACTGGACCTCCCAGGAGGCCCGCCGCCAGCACGCCACCGCCATCGCCGCGCTGGACGAGGTCGAGATGCCCGAGCGCATCCGCGCGCAGCTCGTCGCCCTCGCGGACTTCGTCGTCGTACGAGAGAGATGATCACGATCGTGACGTATTAGATCGCAGTCGCCGGCCGGTGCCAGCCGGGCGCCGGCCGACGCTATCCCTGAGCACGCTTCACAGTTCACTGCAGAAGGGGAAGCCATGACAGCGACGACCGACGGAAGCACCGGGGCGCTGCCGCCCCGGCCCCCTTCGGCCAGCGATGCCACCGCTGAGACAACCGAACACCCGCAGGGCGCCGCGGCGCACGACACGGCTTTACGGGACACGGCGACCGCCGCACGGCGCGCGACCGCCCGCGCCACCGATTTCCTGCTCTCCCAGCAGGATCCCGCCGGTTGGTGGAAGGGCGACCTCGACACGAATGTGACGATGGACGCCGAGGACCTGCTGCTCCGTCAGTTCCTGGGGATCCAGGACCCCGAACTGACCGAGGCCGCGGCCCGCTTCATTCGAGGTGAGCAGCGCGCGGACGGCACCTGGGCCACCTTCTACGGCGGGCCCGGCGAACTCTCCACGACCATCGAGGGCTATGTGGCCCTGCGCCTCGCGGGCGACGCCCCGGACGCACCGCACATGGCCCGTGCCTCGGCCTGGGTGCGCGAGCGCGGTGGGATCGCCGCCGCCAGGGTCTTCACCCGTATCTGGCTGGCCCTCTTCGGCTGGTGGAAGTGGGACGACCTCCCCGAGCTGCCGCCCGAACTGATCTTTTTCCCCAAGTGGTTCCCGCTCAACATCTACGACTTCGGCTGCTGGGCGCGCCAGACGATCGTGCCCCTGACCATCGTCTCGGCCAAGCGCCCGGTGCGCCCGGCGCCCTTCGCCCTCGACGAGCTGCACACCGACCCACGCCGCCCCAACCCACCGCAGCCGCTCGCTCCGGCGACCAGCTGGGACGGCGCCTTCCAGCGCCTGGACAAGGCCCTGCACCTCTACCGCAAGGTCGCGGTGCGCAAGCTGCGCGGCGCCGCGATGCGCGCCGCAGCCCGCTGGATCATCGAACGCCAGGAGAACGACGGCTGCTGGGGCGGCATCCAGCCACCCGCGGTCTACTCCGTCATCGCCCTGCACCTCCTGGGCTACGACCTCGACCACCCCGTGCTGCGCACCGGCCTGAAGTCACTGGACCGCTTCACCGTCTGGCGCAAGGACGAGCCCGACGGCGCACCCGTGCGGATGATCGAGGCGTGCCAGTCCCCGGTATGGGACACCTGCCTCGCCACCATCGCCCTCGCCGACGCCGGACTGCCGCCCGACCACCCGCAGTTGGTCAAGGCGGCCGACTGGATACTGGCCGAGGAGATCGACCGCCCCGGGGACTGGCAGGTGCGCCGCCCCCGGCTCCGCCCCGGTGGCTGGGCGTTCGAGTTCGAGAACGACAACTACCCGGACATCGACGACACCGCCGAAGTGGTGCTGGCGCTGCGCCGCGTCGCCCATCCCGACCCCCGGCGCGTCGAGGCCGCGGTCCGCAGGGCGGTGCACTGGACCTTCGGCATGCAGTCCAGGAACGGAGCCTGGGGCGCTTTCGACGCCGACAACACCAGCCCGCTCCCCGACCGCCTGCCGTTCTGCGACTTCGGTGAGGTCATCGACCCGCCTTCGGCTGACGTCACCGCCCATGTCGTCGAAATGTTCGCAGATGTCGGCAGGACGCACGATCCGCGCACCCGGCGCGGAATCGACTGGCTGCTGGCCGAACAGGAGCCCAGCGGCGCCTGGTTCGGCCGCTGGGGCACCAACTACGTCTACGGCACGGGATCGGTGCTGCCCGCGCTCGCCGCGGCCGGCATCCCCGGCTCGCATCCCGCGGTCCGACGGGCCGTCGGCTGGCTGCGGCGCGTCCAGAACGACGACGGCGGATGGGGCGAGGACCAGCGGTCCTACCAGGACAAGGAGTGGGCGGGACGCGGTGCCTCGACCGCCTCGCAGACCGGGTGGGCGCTGATGGCGCTGCTCGCGGCCGGCGAGCGGGACAGCGAGGCCGTACGGCGCGGGGTGCGCTGGCTGGCCGACACCCAGCGCGAGGACGGCTCATGGGACGAGCCGTACTTCACCGGCACCGGCTTCCCCTGGGACTTCTCCATCAACTATCACCTGTACCGCCAGGTCTTCCCGCTGACGGCCCTTGGCCGCTACGTCAACGGCGGACCGGCCGGTGCGCCCTTGGGGGCCTGATGCCGGGACGCCACCCGACGGACGTGGATCCCCCGCTGCTGGTCGCCTGCGCGCTCGGCATCGAGCGGTTCGCGCTGCGGAGTGGCAACCGTACCGGTGCGGGCCCGCAGCTGGTCACGCTCCGCACGGGCATGGGCCCCCAGGCGGCGGAGCGGGCGGTCACGAAGGCCCTGCGCGACGGATCCGCCACCGCGCGGTCACCGGTCGTCGCCAGCGGCTTCTGCGCCGGGCTGGCCCCGGGCATGCGGCCCGGGGACATCGTCGTCGCCGGAGCCACCCGCGACCACCGGCCGGACGCACCGGAGGTGCTCTGCCGCGACAACGGTCCGCTGCTGCGGGCCCTGCGGCAGCGCGGGCTGACCGTGCACACCGGGATGCTGAGCGGCTCCGACCACGTCGTCCGCGGAGCCGAGCGGGCCGAGCTGCACGCCGCGGGTGCCGTCGCTGTGGACATGGAATCCGCCGCCACGCTCGGCGCTGCGGTGCGCTCCGGAATCCGTCCGGTTGCGGCCGTCCGGGTGGTCGTGGACGCTCCAGAACATGAACTCATGCGCATCGGCACCGTGCGCGGTGGAATATCGGCCTTCCGTGTGCTGCGCTCCGTTCTTCCTGTTCTCTTCGAATGGCACCGTTCTTTGCTGCTCCCCAGGAGGTGAGCTAGATGGCTATGCCGCTCCGCCAGACCATCCGGGTCGGGACTTACCTTTTTGAACAGAAAGTGCTCCGGAAGCGCGAGAAGTTTCCGCTCATCGTCGAGCTCGAACCGCTCTTCGCGTGCAATCTCGCCTGCGAGGGATGCGGGAAGATCCAGCATCCGGCGGGGGTGCTGAAGCAGCGCATGCCGGTGGCGCAGGCGGTGGGCGCGGTACTGGAGTCCGGCGCCCCGATGGTGTCCATCGCCGGTGGCGAACCGTTGATGCACCCGCAGATCGACGAGATCGTCCGCCAGCTCGTCGCCAAGCGGAAATATGTCTTCCTGTGCACCAACGCGATGCTGCTGCGCAAGAAGATGGAGAAGTTCACGCCGTCGCGGTATTTCGCTTTCGCGGTGCACATCGACGGAATGCGTGAGCGGCACGACGAATCCGTCGCGAAGGAGGGCGTCTTCGACGAGGCGGTGGCGGCGATCAAGGAAGCCAAACGCCGCGGATTCCGGGTCACCACGAACTCCACCTTCTTCAACACCGACACCCCGCAGACCATCATCGAGGTCCTCAACTTCCTCAATGACGACCTCCAGGTCGACGAGATGATGCTGTCGCCCGCCTACGCCTACGAAAAGGCCCCCGACCAGGAACACTTCCTGGGTGTCGAGCAGACCCGGGAGCTGTTCAAGAAGGCGTTCGCCGGCGGAAACCGGCGCCGCTGGCGCCTCAACCACAGCCCGCTCTTCCTCGACTTCCTGGAGGGCAAGGCGGACTTCCCGTGCACGGCCTGGGCGATCCCCAACTACTCGCTCTTCGGCTGGCAGCGGCCCTGCTACCTGATGAGTGACGGGTACGTCCCGACGTACAAGGAACTCATCGAGGAGACGGACTGGAGCAAGTACGGCCGGGGCAAGGACCCGCGCTGCGCCAACTGCATGGCGCACTGCGGCTACGAGCCGACCGCCGTGCTGGCCACGATGGGTTCCCTGAAGGAGTCCCTGCGGGCCGCACGGGACACCGTCGGGGGAAACCGCACATGAGGTGAGAAACGGGTGGGCTCCGGTGGCGGACCCACCGGCGCCCCGGGCCTGCCGGTGGCGACGCGGCGGCGATCGCGTCGCCCCGGCCGGGCGGGGCGCTGTCGTCAGCTGAACCAGTAGAGGGGGAGTGATCCATGACGATGCTGGAGCACATCCGGCAGCCGCGTGACCTCAAGGCGCTCGCGACGGACCGGCTGGATGAACTGGCCCAGGAGGTCCGGACGTTCCTGGTGCAAGCGGTCGCGCGTACCGGTGGTCATCTGGGCCCCAATCTGGGTGTGGTCGAGCTGACCATCGCCCTGCACCGTGTCTTCGACTCGCCGGCCGACCGCATCCTCTGGGACACCGGTCACCAGTCGTATGTGCACAAGCTGCTCACGGGGCGTCAGGACTTCTCGAAGCTGCGGGCGAAGGGCGGACTGTCCGGCTACCCGTCGCGGGCGGAGTCCGAGCACGACGTCATCGAGAACAGCCATGCCTCGACGGTGCTGGGCTGGGCCGACGGTCTGGCCAAGGCCAACCAGGTGCGCGGCAAGGACGACCATGTCGTGGCGGTGATCGGTGACGGTGCGCTGACCGGCGGTATGGCCTGGGAGGCGCTGAACAACATCGCCGTCGCCAAGGACCGCCCGCTGATCATCGTTGTCAACGACAACGAGCGCTCCTACGCGCCGACCATCGGCGGCCTGGCCGACCACCTCGCCACGCTGCGCACCACCGACGGCTACGAGCGTTTCCTGGCCCGTGGCAAGGACATCCTGGAGCGCACCCCGGTCGTCGGCAAGCCGCTCTACGGGAGCCTGCACGGCGCCAAGAAGGGGCTGAAGGACTTCATCGCTCCGCAGGGGATGTTCGAGGACCTCGGGCTGAAGTACGTCGGTCCGATCGACGGTCACGACCTGGAGGCGCTGGAGTCCGCGTTGCAGCGCGCCAAGCGCTTCGGCGGCCCGGTCATCGTGCACTGCCTCACCGAGAAGGGCCGCGGCTACCGCCCGGCCCTTGAGGACGAGGCGGACCGCTTCCACACCGTCGGCAGGATGGACCCGCTGACCTGCGAGCCCGTCGCGCCGCCCGCGGCACCCACCTGGACCTCCGTCTTCGGTGACGAGATGGTCCGCATCGGCGCCGAGCGTGCCGATGTCGTCGCACTGACCGCGGCGATGTTGCAGCCGGTCGGCCTCGGGAAGTTCGCCGCGGCGTACCCGGACCGGGTGTGGGACGTCGGCATTGCCGAACAGCACGCCGCGGTGTCCGCGGCGGGGCTGGCCACCGGCGGGCTGCACCCCGTCGTCGCGGTCTACGCCACCTTCCTCAACCGCGCCTTCGACCAGGTCCTGATGGATGTCGCGCTGCACCGGTGCGGTGTCACCTTCGTCCTGGACCGGGCCGGTGTCACGGGCACCGACGGCGCCTCCCACAACGGCATGTGGGACATGTCGATGCTGGGCGTCGTCCCCGGACTGCGGATCGCCGCGCCCCGTGACGCCGAGCAGCTCCGCGCCGAGCTGCGGGAATCCCTGGACGTCGACGACGCGCCGACCGTCATCCGGTTCCCCAAGGAGTCGGTGGGGGAGCCGATCGCGGCGGTGGAGCGGATCGGGGGTGTCGATGTCCTGCGCCGCGCCGACCGGCCCGATGTGCTGCTGGTCGCCGTCGGAGTGATGGCGCCGGTCTGCCTCGACGTCGCCGAACTGCTGGCGGCGCGCGGCATCGGCGCGACGGTCATCGACCCGCGCTGGGTGAAACCCGTGGACCCGGCGATCCCCCAACTCGCCGCCACGCACACCGTGGTGGCCGTCGTGGAGGACAACAGCCGCACCGGCGGCGTGGGCTCCGCGGTCGGCAGCGCCCTGCGCGACGCCGAGCTGGACGTGCCACTGCGCACCTTCGGCATCCCCGAGCAGTTCCTGGCGCACGGCAAGCGCGGCGAACTGCTGGCCGACATCGGACTGACCCCGGCCGAGATCGCCGCCCGGATCGGCGCCGTACCGGCCCTGCACCGGATCAGCGCCGTGCCGGCCCCCAAGGAGAAGCAGCCGTGACCGGATTCGACCTCGCCGAACTGCTCGCCGCGCGCGGCGGCGAGCGCTACGACCTGCATGCCCGCCACCTCAACCACCAACTCCCGCGCATGCTGCACACCATCGGGTTCGACAAGGTCTACGAGCGCGGCGAGGGCGCCTACTTCTGGGACACCGACGGCCAGGACTACCTGGACATGCTCGCGGGCTTCGGCGTGATGGGACTCGGGCGGCACCACCCGGTCGTCCGGCAGGCGCTGCACGACGTGCTGGACGCCGGCCTGGCCGACCTCACCCGTTTCGACTGCCAGCCGCTGCCCGGCCTGCTCGCCGAGAAGCTGCTGTCCTACGCGCCGCACCTCGACCGGGTCTTCTTCGGCAACAGCGGGACCGAAGCGGTGGAGACCGCCCTGAAGTTCGCCCGCTTCGCCACGGGCAGACCACGCGTCCTCTACTGCACCCACGCCTTCCACGGCCTGACCACCGGCTCGCTCTCCGTCAACGGCGAGGACGGCTTCCGCGACGGCTTCGCCCCGCTGCTGCCGGACACCGCCGTCGAGATGGGTGACCTGGACGCGTTGGAGCGGGAGATCAGGCACGGCGATGTGGCGGCGCTGATCGTCGAGCCGATCCAGGGCAAGGGCGTGCTGCCCGCGCCCCCCGGATACCTGCGCGCCGCGCAGGAGTTGCTGCACCGGCACAAGGGCCTGCTGATCGCCGACGAGGTGCAGACCGGCCTCGGCCGCACCGGCGACTTCTTCGCCTATCAGCACGAGGACGGCGTCGAACCGGACCTGGTGTGCGTGGCGAAGGCCCTGTCCGGCGGCTACGTCCCGGTCAGCGCTACCCTCGGCAAGGACTGGATCTTCAAGAAGGTCTACTCCTCCATGGACCGGGTCCTGGTGCACTCCGCCAGCTTCGGCTCCAACGCCCAGGCCATGGCGGCCGGTCTCGCGGTGCTCAGCGTCATGGAGGACGAGGAGATCGTCGCCAACGCCCGGCACACCGGCGACCTGCTGCGCACCCGCCTGGCGGCCCTCATCGGCAAGTACGAGCTGCTGCACGACGTGCGCGGCCGCGGCCTGATGGTCGGCATCGAGTTCGGCCGGCCCTCCTCGCTGGGCCTGCGCAGCCGCTGGACAATGCTGCAGGCGGCCCGCAAGGGCCTGTTCGCGCAGATGGTCGTGGTGCCGCTGCTCCAGCGGCACCACATCCTGACCCAGGTCTCCGGCGACCATCTGGAGGTCATTAAGCTGATTCCGCCGCTGACCATCGGAGAGCGTGAAGTGGACCGGTTCGTCGAGGCGTTCACCGCCGTCATGGACGACGCCCACGGGGGCGGCGGCCTGATGTGGGACTTCGGGCGGACGCTGGTCAAGCAGGCGGTCGCCAACCGGTGACGAGGCTGCGGGGGGACGGATGGTCGCCGCGACGACGGTGCGTGCCGTCAACGACATCACGGCGCGCTGGGCGCGGGCGGCGGTGGGAGAGCGCGGCACCGTTCTGACAGCGGCCGGTGTGTGGCCGTTGCAGGCGCTGCTCGCGGGACCTGCGGCCGGACCGGCCCGCGCCGAACTCGCCGCCGCGCTCGGCATCGAGGCGGAGCACGCTCCGCGCGAAGGCCGCGACCTGCTGGCCGCGTGCCGGACGGCGCAGGGCGTCGACGCCGCGGTGGGGCTCTGGACCCGACGGTCCCTGGTGCTGCGCCCGGCTTGGCGGGCCGGACTGCCGCCGGGTACGCACGGTGAGCTGACCGGGGACGCCGGCGCGGACGAGGAAGCGATGCACGCCTGGGCGCGGCGGCACACCGACGGGCTGATCGAGCGGATGCCGGTGCGCATCGACCCTGGGACGCTGCTCGTGCCGGCGAGCGCGTTGCTGGTGCGGACGACCTGGCAGGAGCCGTTCGGCGCGCATCCGCTCAGGCTCGTCGAAGGGCCGTGGGCAGGGCGGGAGTTGATAGGACTCAGCCGCTCCGGCACGAACGCAGAGCAGGTGCGCGTCCACACCACGCCGCGCGGCCCGCTGACCGCGGTGCAGGTCGCGGGGGACAACGATCTGGACGTGCATCTTCTGCTCGGGCCTCAGGACATGCCGGGCCGTGCGGTGCTGTCCCATGGTGTGGCGGTGCTGTCCGGGGCGTACACGACGGTGTCGGGAGCCGGGCTGGCCGAAGGGGCCGGGCCGGGGCTGAGCGTGACGACCGTACCGAGTCAGGACGGCGTGGCCCGGGTGCAGTTGACCGCCGCCCGCTTCACCGTCGACGCGGAACACGATCTGCTGGAGAGGGCGGAGCTCTTCGGGCTGGTCGCCGCTTCCGACACCTCCCGGGGGCACTTCCCCGGGATCAGCGAGCAGCCGCTGGCGGTGTCGGCCGCGCGGCAGTGC
The DNA here is from genome assembly GCF_043201875.1 of Streptomyces sp. NPDC048248. Taxonomy (NCBI): domain Bacteria; kingdom Bacillati; phylum Actinomycetota; class Actinomycetes; order Kitasatosporales; family Streptomycetaceae; genus Streptomyces; species Streptomyces sp. NPDC048248. The sequence goes on along the minus strand of NZ_JBICZL010000002.1, from coordinate 373,837 downwards.
GCGACCGCGACCTTCGGCCCGCTCGGCTTCCGGGCGGCCGCCGTCACGGTGCTGCCCGCCGCCGCGGGATCGGTGCCGCCGACGCCGTACCGTGCGCTGTGCGTGTCGGCCCGCTACGACAGACCCTTCGGTTTCCTCGCGGTGCACCGGGCGTCCGGGCTGGTGCTCGTCGCGGGGTGGGTGACGGAGCCCGACCTGTGGCCGGGGCGCGCGGCGGCCGGGTGACGGACCGGACACGTCCGTCGTCCCCCGGGGCTCGCCGCGCGGCTCACCCGGTCAGGAGGTCAGCGCACCGGATCAGCCGGTCAGCAGCTGGGCACGCAGTCGGTCGCGCGTCGTGGCCGTCAGCTTCAGGCCGTCGGTGAGGTACTTCTCCGTGGAGCCCCAGGTCCGGTGGATCGCGTCGAAGGCGGCCGCCAGGTAGTCGGTGTGCGCCCCGAACAGCGGCGAGAGCAGCTCCATGACCTCCGGGGACATCCCGACCGCTGAGCTGTCGGAGCGACGGATCTTGTAGCGGCGGTGGGGGTCGTTGGACTTGAGGTAGTCCGCCTCGATGGCGTCCCGCTCCACGCCGACCGCCAGCAGCGTCACGGCGACCGACAGGCCGGCGCGGTCCTTGCCGGCCGCGCAGTGCATCAGGGCGGGCAGGCTGTCCTCGGCGAGGGCGTGCAGCAGCCGACTGTGGTCCTCGGTGCGGGTGGTGATGATGTGGCGGTAGGTCTGCGCCATACGTGCCGCGGCCTTGCCGTCGCCGAGTGCGGTCCGCAGCTGGTCCAGCTCGCCGTCGCGCACCATCGTCCAGAATTCGGCGCCGTCGGCCGGGTCCGTCAGCGGAATGTTCACGTTCCGCACGCCGGGGAGGGCGACGTCGGGGCCCTCCAGCTTGATGTCCGCGGCATTGCGGAAGTCGAAGACGGTGTGCAGCCCGAGGCCGGCGAGAAACGCGGTGTCCTCTTCCGTGGCGTGTGCGAGGTGGCCGCTGCGGAACAGCCGGCCCTCGCGGATGCGACGCCCGTCCTTGGTCGGGAGCCCGCCCACGTCGCGGAAGTTGCGCACCTCCGTGAGTTCGGTCTCGGTCGACGGGACCTGCGGCGTCTGCTGCGTCACGGGCGCTCCTCGGGGTCGGCCGCCGACGCTGCTCGTCGACGAGGCGGGGCAACTTCGACGATACGACATTCATGCAATAGGCAATCAGGACACGATGGGCGCGAAATGCGACGCGTGGTCGCACCGCGACAGATTTCAGCCCGATCGGTGGGCACTCACTGATCGATCGTTATTCCGACTTGAGGAGAATTTGACCGGGTGGTATTAATCACCCCACGTCAACCCCTGGTTACGGTGGCGTAAGTCACTTCTCTGGGTGAAGTATGTCCTGACGTGGCAGACGATTCGAAGAACACCAGTAACGGCGCGCACGGCGCCATCGGGTCGTACGCAGCCGTCGGGGACAGCTTTACCGAGGGGGTCGGGGACCCCGGGCCTGACGGGGCGTACATCGGTTGGGCGGACCGGCTAGCGGTCCTGCTGTCGGACCAGCGGAACGAGGGGGACTTCCGCTACGCGAACCTCGCGGTCCGGGGGCGGCTCCTCGACCAGATAGTCGAGGAGCAGGTGCCCCGGGCGAAGGAGCTGGCTCCCGCCCTGGTGACGTTCTGTGCCGGTGGCAATGACATCCTGCGGCCCGGTTCGGACCCCGACGCGGTCGCCGAGCGCTATGAGGCCGCGGTCGCCGATCTGCGGGAGACCGTCGGCACGGTCCTGCTCTGCACCGGCTTCGACACCCGCGACATTCCTGTGCTCAAGCACCTGCGCGGCAAGATCGCGACCTACACGGCGCATGTCCGGGCCATCGCGGACCGTCACGACAGCCCGGTGCTCGACCTGTGGTCGCTGAAGTCCGTACAGGACCGGCGGGCGTGGAGCGGCGACCGGCTGCACCTGTCCGCCGACGGTCACACCCGGGTCGCGCTGCGCGCGGGTCAGGTGCTCGGCCTCCAGGTGCCCGCCGACCCGGACCAGCCCTGGCCCCCGGAGGCGGAGCGGTCGCCCGCCGCGGCGCGGCGCGACAACATCCACTGGGCGCGGGAGTATCTCGTGCCGTGGATCGGGCGCCGGCTGCGTGGCGTGTCCTCCGGCGACGATGTGGAGCCCAAGCGGCCCGATCTGCTGCCGCTCTAGGGCGGCCGCGGGGCAGCGTCGCGGGGTTGCGGGGCGATGGGTGAGCTGAGGCTGCCCGGCTTCCTCGGCTGTTCGGACGAGGTGACGACGGGGCCGCTGGGTTCTCCGGTGCGGTCGTCCGGCGAACCTGACGAAGCGAAGATCGTTGCGTACCTGGACGTCGGCCTCATCTCACGCATTCATGCGGGCGGGGGTCGACGTCCCCACGGGCGAGGCGCACCGGCAGACGTCCGGCTTCTCGACGAGATCGTCGCAGGGTTCGGAAGGACCGGGGCGGGCCCGTGGGATCCGGAGTCGGTCCCGCGGCCTGAACCGAACGAAAGGCCCTGGCCTTCGCGAGGCGTGCGCAGTTCGTGGCGAGGATCCGTTCAGAGCGGCCCCGCCGGCCCGTGGGTGAAGTCTCCACCCAAGCCTCGCAGGGGCAAGGCGTGGTCAGTCCGCTGCTGAGGTGTAGGGCAGGTCGGCCCAGACCACCCGGCCGGGACCTGTCGCGTCGAGCCGGGTCCCCCAGTGCTCGGACAGTGCGCCGACGAGGAAGAGGCCGCGCCCGCACTCCTTGTCCACGCTGCCGGGCTGGGCGTGCGGCGCCGACGCCTGCGGGCCGCCCTGGTCGGTGATCTCTATGCGTATGTGCGCCCCGGCCAGCCTCAGTTCACATCCGACCTTCTCGCTGTCGGTGTGCCGTATCGCATTGGTGATCAGCTCCGAAACCACCAACTCCACATCGTCACGGACCTGTTGGCACGCGCCCCAGGCGCGCAACAGGGCCGTGACGCGTCTGCGCGCCTCGGGTACGGACGTGCGTCGCGCCGGGAGATGGAACGCGTCCTGGGGGTGCTCGGCGACGGAGCCGCCACAGCGCCCTAACGAAGAAGCGTTGTCGGAGGAAGCCACTCCGTAACTATGTGCGATGTCGGTCGCCGATGGCAAGGATCATTCTGTAATTTGCAGAATCGAAGAATGCAGTCTGTCGCCGGTGCTGACGACATGACACACTGCTGATTCCTGAAGCTGGTTGGAGGAGATCGGACGTGGCGGATCCACGGTCGGCGGGTGCGCCGACCGTCCTGCGGGTGGTGCTCGGGAAGCGACTGCAGGACCTGCGCGAAAAGGCGGGACTGTCCTTCGAACGGGCCGCGGAAGCTCTCGATGTCACCCACGCCACGATTCGGCGCATGGAGAAGGCCGAGGTCGGCCTCAAGCTTCCGTACGTCGAGAAGCTGCTTGCGACCTACGGCGTTCGCGACGAGGAGGAGATCGAGGGCTTCCTCTCCCTCGCGCGGGAGGCCAACCGCCCCGGCTGGTGGCACAACTTCCGGGACGTCCTGCCCGAGTGGTTCAGTGCGTTCGTCAGCCTGGAGAGCGAGGCCAATCTCATTCGGGCCTACCAACCCCACTACGTACCTGGCCTGTTGCAGACCGAGGACTACGCCGCCGCCGTGCTGCGGGCCGGCATGCCGCACGCTCCCGCCGCAGACATCGACCGCATCGTCGCGCTGCGCCTTGAGCGGCAGGCCCTGCTCACCCGCGAGAACGCGCCGATGCTGTGGGTGGTCATGGACGAGACCGTCCTGCGGCGTCCCATCGGCGGCTCCGCGGTCATGCGCGACCAGATCACCCGGCTGATGGAGGCCACGGCCCTGCCCAACGTCCGGTTGCAGATCGTGCCGTTCGCCGCCGGCCCGCACCCCGCCATGTACGGGCCCTTCCACCTCTTCCGTTTCCCGATCCCGGAGCTCCCGGACATCGCGTACGCGGAAAGCCTCGTCGGAGCCGTGTACTTCGACCAGCGCAACGACGTCTCGCAGTTTCTGGAGGCCCTGGACCGGATGTGTGCGCAGGCCGCGCCGGCACACACCACCGAGGCCCTTCTGGGTGGCTTTCGCAAGGAGATCTGAACCATGGATCGCATACGCATCTACAACGGCATGCCCGCCAAGGAACTGGGCAACGACGGCTGGCACAAGCCGTGGAGCGGGGGGAACGGCGGCGAATGCGTCGAGGCCATGAGGCTGGGTGACGGCCGGGTGGCGCTGCGGCAGTCGACCGACCCGGACGGCCCGGCGCTGATCTACACCCACCGCGAAATCGTGAGTTTCATCGAGGGCGCGAAGGCCGGCGAAGCCGACTTCCTGCTCTCCGCGCCGTGTCGGCGCCCCGAACGGAGGACGGCGTGAGCGAACAGGACATAGCCCCGGAGGCGCGCGGCCCGCAGGGCTCACCGGGACCGGAGAACTCGGGGTTCTCCGCGGGGGACATCGACACCAGCAGGCCGCACCCGGCCCGGATGTACGACTACTACCTCGACGGCTGGGACAACTACGAGGTCGACCGGGTGGCCGCCGAGCGTGTCATCGAGGTCCACCCCCAGATACGCCTCAGCGCCCGCGCCAACCGCGCCTTCCTGCAGCGGGCCGTGCGTTCCCTGGTCGCCGGCGGCATCCGCCAGATCATCGACATCGGCACCGGCATCCCGACCTCGCCCAACACCCATGAGGTGGCCCGCGAGATCGCGCCCGACACCCGCGTGGTCTACGTCGACAACGACCCGATCGTGGCCACCCACGCCGGGGCGCGGCTCACCAACACCGAAGGCACCGGATTCGTGCTCGGTGACGCCCGCGACCCGAAGGCGATCCTCGACCACCCGGTCGTCCGGGAACTGATCGACTTCGATCAGCCGGTGGCCCTGCTGCTCGTCGCCGTCCTGCACTTCGTCCGGGACGACGAGGACCCCGCGGCCATCGTCGCCACCCTCGCCGACGCGCTGCCCGCGGGCAGCCACATCGTCCTGTCGCACGCCACCGGCGAGCCCTACGAGGACTACGCCCCGGGCCGGACCGACGTCCAGGCGCGCGACGGCGTGGTGAACGTCTACCGCAGCGCCACCGCCAGCCTCAACCTGCGGTCGAAAGCCGAGATCGAGCCGCTCCTCGGGCCGTTCACGCTGTTGGACCCGGGGATCGTACGAGTGTCGCTGTGGCGGCCGGACGGCGAGGTGCCCGGCGCGAAGGAACTCAACGACACCATCTTCTACGGCGCGGTGGGTCGCAAGGACTGACCACCCGTCGCCCGCCGACGGGCACCTCAGGAGGCCGGCTCGGCGATCTGCGCGTCCAGGGCTGCGCAGAGCCAGTCGTGGGCCGCGCCGGCGGTCGGCTCCGACGGGTCGGTCAGTTCGGCGGTGAGGTGCCAGTAGCGGTCGATTCGCGGGTCGGCGGCGAGCACCCCGCTGAGCCGGCGCCGGAAGGCCGGGGTGTCGCGCGTGCCGGAGGCGTGGGCATAGGCGGCGACGAAGCAGTCGAGCGCCTGCCCCTCGTGAGGTGCCCGCTGCGTGAGGAGTGGGGGCGAGGCCAGTGCGTACGCCTCGATGAGACCGTCGTAGAGCACGGCCGGCCGGTAGCCCTCGTCGCGCCTGTGTGCCGCGGGCTGGTGTTGCCCGCGGCCGCCGTGGCAGGGGCCGGAGACGAAGGCGTGCAGCTGGGCGAAGGTCAGTACCTGTGCCGGGGTCGGGTCCGAGGGGGGCTGCGGCACGGCGTGTTCGATGATCGTGGAGGTCAGTCGGGCCGGGAGCCGCGGGGGCAGCCACTGCCTCCAGAACCGGGCCAGCGCGGCCGTGGTGGGGGGAGTCGACATGCCGCCGATGAGGCGCAGCCGCGCGGCGCGGTCCTCGGGGGCGCAGTCCTGGAGGAGGTGGAGGGCGGCCTCCCGCCATCGCAGGGCAGCCATCCGCGTGCCGAGTTCCCGCAGTTGTCCCGCGATGGCGTCCTCCAAGGCTCCCTCCTGGTCGAGGATCCGGCCCACCTCCGGGACGGGCAGGTCGAGAGTGCGCAGGGAGCGGATCGTGCGGAGCCGGTCGAGCGCTTCGGGGCCGTACCGCCGGTGGCCACCAGCGCTGCGCGCGGCTTCGGGCAGCAGACCGCGGTCGGAGTAGAAACGGACCGTCTTGACGGTGACGCCCGCCTGCGCGGCGAGCTCCCCGATGCTCCACATGCTGTCAGCGGGCACTACTTGAACCTCCCTCAGGGGGAGTTCCTAGCGTATCGGCGAGCGCGAAGGTCCGGTGCGTCCGGTCTCGCGGACCATGACATGCGAGGAGAGCTGCATGACGGCATTCGTATTGGTGGCGGGGGCCCACACCGGCGGCTGGGTATGGCGGGAAGTGGCCGCCGGGCTGCGGGAGTCGGGCGCCGAGGCGTATCCGGTGACACTCTCCGGTATGGGTGACGGCGGTGGTCCGGCGGGCCCGGACACCGACCTGGAGAAGCATGTCGCGGACCTGGTGCGGCTGATCGACGAGCTGGAGGCCCCGGAGGTGGTGCTCGTCGGACACTGCTACGGCATCCACCCGGTGCTCGGTGCCGCCGACCGGCGCCCGCAGCGGATTGCCCGGGTCGTCCATCTCGATGTCGGGGTGCCCCAGGACGGTGACCCGGCCCTCGACCTGGTGCCCGACCAGGAACTCCGCGACCGGCTGCGGGCACAGGCCGACCCAGCCGGGGGTGACTGGAGGATCCCCCCGCCCTCGCCGGACGAGTGGGAGCGTTGGGGCAGCACCGTCGGCGTCCCGGCAGAGTCCCTGGCGGAGCTGGCCCGCCGCGCCGTGCCGCAGCCGCGGGCGACACTCACCCAGCCACTCCAACTCAAGGACGCCGCAGCTGAGTTCCCGGTGACAGGTGTTCTCTGCACCGCCAACGGGTCGAGCATCGCCCTGGTCCAGACCCTGGTGGGGCTGGGCGGTCCCCGCCTCAAGGCGCTCACCGACCCCAGGGTGAGCTTCTTCGATCTCGCCACCGGGCACTGGCCGATGCTCTCCGCACCGGACGAACTGGCCGACGTACTCCTGCGGGCCGCCGCGGGAGAGGGGCACCATCTGTCCGCTGCGGCGAGCGAGCAGCCCGCGCACCTCCGGCCCTTCCTCATGGACGTCCCGGAGCGGCCCCGTGAGCGGGTGGGGCAGATCGATCTCTACCTGCCGGACGCCGACCGGCCCCGTCCCGCGGTGGTGTTCGTCCACGGCGGCCCCGTTCCCGCCGGCGTGCGGCCGACGCCGCGGGACTGGCCGGCCTTCGTCGGTTACGGCCGCTACCTCGCGCATCGGGGAGTGGTGGGCGTGACGCTGGACCACCGGCTGCACGATCTCGCAGACTACGGGCGCGCTGCCGAGGACCTCGCCGAAGCGGTCGAGCGCGTACGCGCCGATCCGCGCGTCGACGAAGACCGCGTGGCACTCTGGTTCTTCTCCGGCGGCGGCCTGTTGTCGGCGGACTGGCTCGCGGCGCCCCTACCCTGGCTGCGCTGTGTGGCGGCGAACTATCCCATCCTGGCGCCCCTGCCGAACTGGGGCCTTTCCGCCTCCCGGTTCCGCCCCGCGGCGGCGGTGAGTACCGCGGGGCGGTTGCCGATCGTGCTGACCCGCGTGGGGCAGGAGCTCGCCGAAATCGCGGCGACCGTCGAGGAGTTCCTGACCGTCGCCGAGGAGTGCCGCGCCGATGTGGAGGTGATCGATCTGCCGCTCGGCCACCACGGCTTCGAAACGATCGACCACATCGAGGAGGCGCGCCACGCCGTGGAGCACGCGGTGCGGTCCGTCCTTGGGCATCTGAGCGCCTGACCCTCCGTGGCGGCCCGCCCTCCCGGGAGCGGGCCGCCGGGGCGGCTCGGGGGCCACGCCCTAGGTCACGGCGTGGGAGACCTCGGCGTCCGGTGGGCCGGGAAGGGCTTCGATGGGCGGTTCGTCGACGGCCGGGGTGAGGGGGCGGAGCATCTCCGGGTCGGCGAGGGCGGTGTGGGTGCCCGGCGAGGTGCAGGCGTACGCGCCCGCCACGGCGCCGAGCCGCGCACACTCCTCCAGGTCCAGGCCCGCCCGCCGGCCGTAGAGGAAACCACTGGTGAAGGCGTCGCCGGCGCCGTTGCTGTCGACGACGGGGCCGGGCGGGACCGCGGCGGGGACATGCCGGGGAGTGCGGTCGTCGGGGGTGAGGAGGTAGGCGCCGCCCGCGCCGGCCGTCGCGATGACCACCTCGGCCCGGCCCTCCCGGAGGATCTCCCGCATGACGGGGCCGATCCGTTCGCCCGCCCCGGCCGTGCTGAGGAAGACCAGGTCCGAGCGGAGCGCGAAGTCCCGGTGATGGCCGGCCAGGCCGTCCCAGTCGTGCAGGTCCGTGGAGACGGGGATGCCGAGGGCCTCGATGTCGTCGTACAGAAAGCGCGCGAAGTGCGTGATCGACAGATGGACGTGGCGGGCGCGGCGCAGCGCCGGAAGGTAGTGCTCGGGCGGCATCCGCAGGTCGAGGGGGTCGCGGGCGTCGTAGAAGGACATCCGGCGGCCGTCGGGGGAGACGAGGTTGACGGCCCGTCGGGTGCCGTGCGGAGAGATCAGCGGCCGGAAGTCGACGCCGGTACCGGCGAGCCGCTCCCGGACCAGGGTGCCTTGGTGGTCGTCGCCGATGAAGTCCACGAATCCGGTGGTGAGTCCGAGTGCCGCGCAGCCGAGCGCGACCCCGGTGCCGGTGTGCCCCGCCCCTTCGCGGATGGGCGGCACCGGATACGCGTCGACGGCCGGCACGGGGAGCGCGCCGACCTGCACGGTGGTGTCCACGCCCGATCCGCCGATGACGAGGACGTCGTACGGCTCAGTTACCTGCTGGAATGTCACAAGCGTCCTTGAATCCCTTGCTGGTGAGACCGTTTGCGGACGTTCCCGTCCGCTGACGGGAGTGTAGACGCAGGGCCACCACATAACGGGATGTCAGGGACTGCCGTGACGCGCGGGAGGAAAGAGCAGCTGAGAAGCGGTTCCGGGGCGATTCGGCCGACGGCGGCGCCCCGGGCGCGGGGCGGCGGGGACGCGATCCGGCCTACCGGAACGAGCGTTGACATCGCTGTGCGCGCGATGAAGTCTGGGGCGCCAGTGATCGGTTGGTGCGCGCCGGGCGTGCCGGGTGGGGAGCGGAAACGCATGGCAGCGCACGCCGGGAGCGGACACACCGCGATCGTGATCGGCGGAGGGCTCGCCGGGATGCTCGCCGTCACCGCCCTACTGGGACACGTCGAGACGATCACCGTCGTCGAACGCGACCGCTACCCCGCCGCCCCGGCCTTCCGCAAGGGCGTCCCGCAGGCCCGTCACCTGCACATTCTCCTCAGCGGCGGGCAACGCGCGCTGGATGACCTGCTGCCGGGTACGGTCGCGGCGCTCACCGAAGCGGGGGCGCGCAGCCTGTACCTCCCACGCGATCTGCTGACCCGCACGCCCACCGGATGGCAGCGCCGCTTCGACGAGCGACGGCACCCGACGCTGAGCGTCACCCGGCCCCTGCTCGACGCGGTCGTACGGGAGCGCACGCTCCTGGCGGCCGCGGCTTCGCCCACCCGCGTCGAGGTGCTGGAGGCCACCGAGGCGGTGGGCCTGACGGGTGACGCGGGGCGGGTGACCGGGGTGCGCGTGCGATCCCGGGGAGGCGAACCGGCCGACCGCTCCGCACGCGAGCTGTCCGCCACGCTCGTCGTGGACGCGTCCGGCCGCGGCTCCAGGGCCCCGCAGTGGTACGCCGAACTCGGCCGGCCCGCGCCGCACGAGGAGACCGTCGACGCCGGAATCGCCTACGCCACCCGGGAGTACCGGCCCAGCGACCCGGACACCGCGCCGGACGTGGGGGTGAACATCCCCGGCTGGCCGCAGTGCCCGCGCGGCGGCGCGTACGTACCGGTCGAGGACGGTAAGTGGCTGCTGACGCTTTCGGGTGTGCGCGGGCACCACCCGCCCACCGACGCGCAGGGATTCCTCGGCTTCAGCGCCACCATCGGCGACCCGTACGTCCATGAACTCCTCGCCCGTGCCGAGCCGGTCTCGCCGGTGCACGGATTCCGGGACACCTGCAACCGCCGTCGGCACTTCGAACGCACCGACGCGGCGCCCGAGGGCTTCCTCGCACTGGGGGACGCCTACTGCACCTTCAACCCCGTCTACGGGCAGGGCATGTCGGTGGCCGCGCTCGCCGCGCTCGCCGTGCGCGGCACCCTGGAGAGAACCGGCGGCCCGGTCCCGGGGTTCACCGCCGAGGCACAGCGGGCGGTGTCCCGCGCGGTGGATCCGGCATGGGTGGCGGCCGTCGGCGCGGACCGCCCGTACACGACCGACGGCGACGCCGGAGCGGGCCGCGGGGAGCGGCTGGCCGCCTGGTACTTCGACCGGCTGGTCGCCCGGGCAGCCATCGACCCCGTTGTCGGGGCGGCCTACCGGGACGTCTTCTGCCTGACCGCGCCACTTTCCCGGCTCGTCGCGCCGCGCATCGTCCTGCGCACCGTCTTCCTGCCGCGCCGGCCGGGGCTCGCCGCCCCGCCGGAGGCCGTCGAGACGGTGTGACGCCCGGGGGCCGGTGCACTCCGGCCCCCGGACGCGGAAATCGGATGCGTCCGCCGGATCCCCCGCGGGAAGGTGGGGCATGACGTGGACGCTGACAGGCGATATCGACCGTTTCGAGGAGGCCGCCGGCGCGTTCCTCCGGGCGCGGCCCACGGAGCACACCGTGCTGCTGTCCGTGCTGCTGTCCGTCGCGGCCTCGCTGCGCGCCATCGGGCCGGACGCCTACGGCGACCGCGCCCCGTGGTTCGGGTGGTGGCAGCCGGCAGGGCGGCCGGTGGAGGCCGCCGTGGTGCGGACCCCGCCGCGCCCGGCCCTGCTCTCGCCGATGGGGGACGACGCCGCGACGGCGCTGGTGGACGCGCTGGCCCGCCGAGCCCTGGCGGTACCCGGGGTGAACGCCTGCCGGCCCGCGGCCGAGGCGTACGCGTCCGCCTGGCGGCGCAGGCACGGTGGCATGGTCGCAACCGCCGCACGCCGGCGCCTCTACCGCCTCGGCACGCTCACCCCGCCCGAGCCCGCGCCGCCGGGCGCGGCCCGCCCCGCCACCTTCGCCGACCGGGACCTGCTGCTCGACTGGTTCGCCGCCTTCGCCGCGGACATCGGCAGTCCGGAGCCCCGGGGCGCCGGCGCGGTCGACGATCGGCTCGCCGACGGCCGCTGCACCCTGTGGGAGGTCGAAGGGCGCCCCGTCTCGCTCGCCGGGATCACCCGCACGGTGGCCGGCTCGGCCCGGGTGGCTCCTGTCTACACCCCGCCCGAGCTGCGCGGGCGGGGATACGCGGCAGGCGTGACCAGTGCCCTCTCGCGTGCCGCACGGGACTCCGGCGCCCAGGAGGTACTGCTCTTCACCGACCTCGCCAACGCGACCAGCAACGCCCTCTACCGGCGAATCGGCTACCGGCCCGTCGAGGACCACGTCGACCTGGAGTTCCTCCCAGCCGGGCAGGACTGACACCGAACCGGCGGCCTGAGCCGGTCGCGCCCGGGGTCGGTCGGACCCGGACGCGGCCCGGTGGCCGGAAACGGCCGCACCGGGAGCTCCCCGCACCCCGCCGGCCGGCCGCCGGGCCGTCGGCTGAGCGACCGTGACGGCAACGTCACACCGCCCCCCGGAATGGCACGGCCGGTCGCGCCGTTTGTGTCTGCGGGTGATGGTGTTCACGTCAGGGTGTCGTGGTGCCGCAGCAGGGCGGCGCCGCGAGGCCCGGTGCGCCGGAACCTGCCGCTCGCGCAGCCCGTTCACTTCGCGACTGCCCCGACCCTGGAGGTACCGTGACCGGTTCCCGACCCCGCCGCGCTGGGCTCAGCGCGCTTCGCCCCGCGAGTTTCGGCGCTGAGCCCACCGGGGAGCGGCTGGCCAGAATGCGTAGGTCGCCGCAGTTCGTGGACGGTCAGTTCCGCAATCCGATAGCGACCAGTCAGCTGCTCAACGGATCCGCGCTGCCCATGGCCCGTACGCAGCTGAGCCGTGACGGGCGGCTGCGCCGGGCGCCGGTGGGCCGCATCCCGGTGCACCGGCCCACCGCCGAGGAGTGGGGCCGGCCGCCGGCCTCCGGTCTGCGGCTCACCTGGATGGGGCATTCGAGCGTGCTGGCCGAGATCGACGGCCGGCGGGTGCTCTTCGACCCGGTCTGGGGCGAGCGGTGCTCACCGTTCACCTGGGTGGGCCCCAAGCGGATGCACCCCGTGCCGGTCGAGCTGGCGGAGCTGGCCCCGGTCGACGTCGTGGTGATCTCGCACGACCACTACGACCACTTGGACATGGAGACGATCCAGGGCCTCATCGGCTCCGGCGCCGCCTTCGTGGTGCCGCTGGGCATCGGCGCCGACCTGGAGTTCTGGGGCGTGCCCGAGGAGCGGATCACCGAACTCGACTGGCACGAATCCACCCACCTCGGGGGGCTGACCCTCACCGCCACCCCCGCCCAGCATTTCTGCGGGCGCGGGCTGCGCGGCCCGCAGCACACCCTGTGGGCGTCCTGGGTGGTCGCGGGGCCGGAGCACCGGATCTTCCACAGCGGCGACACCGGGTACTTCTCCGGCTTCGCGGAGATCGGCGCACAGCACGGACCGTTCGACGCGACGATGATCCAGATCGGCGCGTACAGCGAGTTCTGGCCGGACATCCACATGACGCCGGAGGAGGGGATGCAGGCACACACCGACCTCTCCGGCGGCAGCCCCGTCGGCGCCATGCTGCCGATCCACTGGGGCACCTTCAACCTGGCCCCGCACCCCTGGGCAGAGCCCGTGGAGCGCACGGTCGCGGCGGCGCGCGAGGCGGGGGCGGCGGTGGTCGCGCCGCTACCGGGCAAGCCGTTCGAGCCCGCGGCGGAGCCGGTGTTGGAGCCGTGGTGGCGAGCGGTCGCGGTGCCGCCGGTGCACGGCTGGCCGAGCTGGCCGCCGGTGCGCGTCACCATGCCGAGCACGGTCGAGGAGGCATCAACTCCCTCCGCTTGAACGGAGGTTCGGATTGACTCGTACGACAGTGCGGGTGGCGCCCACCCAAGGAGGTGGCGAGGGGTAGCGAAACCTCGAAGTGGGTCCGAATACCACCCGGGCAACAACTAGCGTGCGTGCTCCGCGACTGCCAACGGCCGATCCGGAGGGCGCCGATGCCTACCGCATTTCCCCAGGGGACCCAGCTGTCCCAGGAGACTCAGAGGTCCCACGGAGCTCAGGGTTCCCCGGGGGCCGTTCCCGTCCCCACTTCGCCGCGGCGACGGGAGCGTGAAGGCGGACGGCACGGCCGGGCGTCCTTCCCCGAGTCGGCCGCCGACTCGGCGATACGGTCCCGTCTGATCCGGCTCGCCGCCGTCCCCGGCCTCCTGGTCGCCGCCACCTGCACCGCCGTCACCGCATTCGTCGTGCAGGCCGGCGGCGCCACGCTGACCAGCCGTGAGTGGGCGGTGCTGCTCGGCGGACTGGCAATGATCTGCGTCATCGTGCTCACCGCCGGCGCCGCCGCCAACTCCGAGGCGCGCGCCACCGTCGCGCGCTACGCCCGGCTGCGGCAGGTCTGCGCCCGCAGCCAGGCCGACCTGTACGAGCTCCTGGACCGGGTACGCCAGGGCGAATGGCTCCAGCACCGCGAGCCGGACGCGACGCTCGCACCCACCGGTGACACCCTCGACCTGCTCGCGCACGAGGTGGCCGCCGCGGGCCGGGCGGCCGAGTCCGCGGTGATCGACGCCGTCGCCATCGCGCGCAACAACGCCACCGGCAGCGAGCAGAAGGTCGAGGTCTTCGTGAACCTCGCCAGGCGGCTGCAATCCCTGGTGCACCGCGAGATCGAGCTGCTTGACGAGCTGGAGAACCAGGTCGAGGACCCGGACCTGCTCAAGGGCCTCTTCCATGTCGACCACCTCGCCACCCGCATCCGACGGCACGCGGAGAACCTCGCGGTCCTCGGCGGCGCCATCTCCCGGCGCCAGTGGAGCCGCCCGGTCACCATGACCGAGGTGCTGCGCTCCGCGATCGCCGAGGTCGAGCAGTACCCGCGGATCAAGCTCGTGCCGCCGATCGAGGGCACCCTGCGCGGGCACGCCGTCGCCGACGTCATCCACCTGCTCGCCGAACTCGTCGAGAACGCGTCCCTCTACTCCGCCCCGCAGACCCCCGTACTGCTGCGCGCGCAACTGGTCACCGCCGGCCTCGCGGTAGAGGTCGAGGACCGCGGCCTCGGCATGTCAGCGGAGGAACAGGCGCGCATGAACGCGCTGCTCGCCGACCCCGAACACGTCGACGTCGCCGAGCTGTTGAGCGACGGGCGGATCGGCCTCTTCGTGGTCTCCTCCCTCGCCCGCCGACACGGCATCGTGGTGCGCCTGCAGAGCAACATCTACGGCGGGGTGCAGGCCGTGCTGATCCTTCCCTCGGGCCTGCTCGGCACGGAGTCGGCGGATCTGGAGCCGTTCCGTGCGGGGTCGCCGGACTCCGACCCGGTCCGCGAGCACGACGGCGGGTACCAGGAGGCGTACGGCCTCCGTCACGAGGTGAGCCGGGACCGGGACGCGCTCTTGGGTCCGGCCCCCGATCCGTCGCTCGAAGGGCCGCCGCGCGACTTCGGCGCCCCTGCCGACGGTGGGCCCGAGAGCGCACCCACCCGGCGCCGGCTGGTGAGCGCGGCCTCCCCTGCCGCGGCACCGGCCCCGTCGACCGAACCGGCCCCCGATCGGTACGCCCCCGAGCAGCCGCCACCGCCGCTGCCCACCCGCTCCGTCGACCGCACGGCGGCCCACGCCCACACCGGGAGCACCGGACACACCACGGGGAGCCACGCCAGGACACCCGCCGCACCTCACCAGGAGCCCTACCTCCGCGATGCCGCCGAGGCGGCCTCCGCTCCCGCCCACCCGGCTGCGGGCACCGCCCACCCCGCCCAGGACGACCGCCCCGCCGACCCCGGCCCGGTGCTGCTCCCGCCCGCGCCCCCGGCGGACAACGCGGCCCGGCCGCTGCTGCCGCGCCGGCGCAAGCAGGAGCACCTCGTCCCGGAGCTGCGCGGCGATCCGATCCTGCCGTCCGCGGAGCGCCGCTCGGGGCCGGAGCCCGAGCACGACCCCGGTCTGATGGCCGCCTTCCGGCGCGGTGTGAGCCTCGCCGACGAAACCTATGAAGCCGGAAACACCGCAGGCCAGGGCGTTGACTTCAGCAGCCTTGGCGGCAACGACCTGCTCTATGACCGTGACCGAGACGCCCCGATGGCCCGCCCACGAGGAGACGACCACAACCATGGTGAGTGATGTGCACACGCAGCCCCAGGCGCAGCTGCCGGGAAGCCAGCACACGGACCTGTCCTGGCTGCTGACCGGACTCGTGCAGCGCGTGCCGCATGCCCGCAGTGCGCTCCTGCTGTCGTCCGACGGCCTGGTCAAGGCCGCCCATGGCTTCGACCAGGACAGCGCCGACCACATGGCGGCCCTCTCCTCCGGCCTTTACTCCCTCGCCCGCAGTGCCGGAGCGCGCTTCGGGGAGGGCGATGACGTCCTGCAGGTGGTCGTCGAGCTGGAGACGACGTTCCTGTTCGTCTCCACCGCGGGCTCGGGTGCCTGTCTGGCCGTGCTCGCCGGGCGGGAGGCCGACGTGGCGGTGCTGGGCTACGAGATGGGAATGCTCGTCAAGAGCGTCCGGCCGTACTTGTCCACCCCCGCGCGACACCAGGCATCGGCGGGCGGTCGCTGACCATGGGGTTGCGTCGCCGACGGCGGCAAGGGGGCCAGGAGTCACCGTGGTACGACGACGCGGCGGGCCGGCTGGTCCGCCCGTACACCATCAGCAACGGCCGGACCCGCCCCACGGCGCACTTCGATCTGCTGACCATGGTGATGGCCACCGGACGACGGCCCGCCACCTGCCAGGGGCCGGACTACGCACAGGTGTTGGGGCTGTGCGGCGGTCCGGTCTCGGTCGCCGAGATCGCCGCACACATACGGCTGCCCGCCGTGGTCACCAAGGTGCTCCTCGCCGACCTCGTCGACTGCGGAGCGCTCACCGCGCGGGCTCCCGCGGCCGTTTCGGCAGGGCCCGCGTCCCGGACCGACCGAGCCCTCCTGGAGGCGGTGCTGAATGGACTTCGCAAACGACTGTGACCCCGTGACCCCGGGGGACACCACGCACGACCCGTTCCCGACCGCACTCAAGATCCTCATCGCGGGCGGCTTCGGGGTCGGCAAGACGACCTTCGTCGGAGCGGTGAGCGAGATCGAACCGCTCAGCACGGAGGAACTCCTCACCCAGATCAGCGTCGGCACCGACGATCTGGCCGGTATCGAGGGAAAGAACACCACGACCGTCGCCATGGACTTCGGGCGGATCACCCTCAGCCCCGAGCACGTCCTCTATCTCTTCGGGACGCCGGGACAGGAACGCTTCTGGTTCATGTGGGACGAGCTGTCCAACGGTGCGCTCGGCGCGGTCATCCTCGCCGACACCCGCCGCCTGGACCAGTGCTTCGCGGCCGTCGACTTCTTCGAGCGCCGCGGCATCCAATTCATCGTCGCGGTCAACGAGTTCGACGGCTCCTACCACTACGAACCCGACGAGGTCCGCAGCGCGATGGACCTCTCCCCGGACGTCCCCGTCGTGATCTGCGACGCCCGCCAGTGCAGCTCGGCCACGCACATCCTGGTCTCGCTCGTCCAGCATCTGCTCACTCCCGTCCTCGCCGCGACCCCGGAGCTGCCATGAACCACCCCGCCTCCCGCGCCTCGTACACCGCCTACGACCCGACGCGCCATCTGCTGCTGACGCCGCAGGACGACGAGGCGCCGGCGCGTGTGGCGCGGCTGCGCGCGCTGGGGATCGGTGAGTCGCCGCTGCCCGCGTTCGACGAGTTCGCGCGCAAGCTCGCGCGCACCACCCGGGCGCCGTACTCCATGGTCAACTTCATCGACGAGGAGCGGCAGTACTTCGCCGGGCTCTATACGCCCGCACAGGACCAGGCCATCGAACTGGGGCCGGCGCCCGCCAGTGCGCAGCCGGGCCGGGTGATGGCCCGCGACCACGGCTACTGCCCGCATGTCGTCGTCCGGCGCAAGGCGCTGGTGCTGGAGGACGTCTGCGACTACCCGCGGTTCGCGGGCAATCCCGTCGTGGACGAGATCGGTATCCGCTCCTACCTGGGCGCCCCGCTCATCGACCGTACGGGCATGGCGCTGGGCACCGTCTGCGTCGTGGACCTCGAACCGCGCCCGTGGGGGCGGGAGGGGCTGGAGACCATCAAGTCGATGGCCGCCGAACTCGTCGAGCAGATCCATCACATGGAGCGGCAGCAGGCCGACGCGCCCTGACGGCTCGGCCCGCGCCGCGAGGGCGCGGAACCGGGCCGGGTGGCCGGACCCCGCAGGCCGTCGGCTCGATGCCGGCGGCCTGCGAGCTGTTGCGGGCCGGTTCGCTCATCTCAGGCGGGCGAACCACGAACTCTTCTGCGTCGGCGCGGTGCGCTGGGCGGGCACCGTGGCCGGGGGTTCCTCCTCGGGGCGCTCCGACGGCTCCAGACGCAGCACATCCGCCAGGCGACTCGACCACTCGCCCTTCGCACGGCCGAGCGCCAGCTCGCCCAGCCGCAGCAACTGGATGTCGGAGGTGCCGGCCGGCGCGAAGATGTGGTGCGCGTCGCGGAGGAAGCGCTCCACGGGCCGGTCGGTGAACAGGCCGCACGCGGCATGGATGTCCATCGCGTCCTGCGCCGACTCCAGCGCCGACTCCACATTGACCAGCTTGGCATTCATCAACTCGGCGTCGCACGGCTCGCCCCGGTCCAGCAGATGGACGGCGTGGTACGCGGCGAGGCGGGCGAGCAGCAGCCGCGACTGGATACGCCCGAGCTTGAGCTTGATGGTGCCGAGGTCGGCGAGCGGCTTGTCGTAGCGCTGCCGCTCGGTGCAGAATCGCGTCGTCTCCTCCAGCACCGCTTGGTGGATCCCGAGCGACACGGCGGTCAGGTTCGGCCGGCCGTACAGCACGCTGGAGGAGTAGGCGACGGAGAGACCGTCGCCCTCCCTGCCCAGCAGATTGGCGGCGGGGACACGGCAGTTGTCGAAGAACAGCTCACCGAAGCTGAAGCCGTGCAGCCCCATCGCCGGCCGCTGCTCCCCGACGCGGAAACCCGGGCGGTCGGACTCCACGAGGAAGGCCGACAGCCCGTTGGACCCCTCGCCGGTGCGGACGACCACGCCGTGCAGATCGCCGACATGGCTGTTGCCGACGTAGATCTTGCGGCCGTCGATGACGTAGTCGTCGCCGTCGCGGACCGCGGTGGTCGTCATGCCCAGCACATGGCCGCCGGACTGCGGTTCGGTCACGGCGATGGTCGGCAGGCAGTCGCCGGACGCCACGGCCGGCAGCCAGGTCTTCTTCTGCTCCTCGGTCCCGAAGTGGACGATCTTGGCGACGCCCAGCTGGGATGCCTGCACCATGGCGCCCATCGCGGCGCTGACCCGCGAGATCTCCTCGATGATGAGCGTCTTGGCGACGTGTCCCGCACCCATCCCGCCGTAGGCGCGGTGCACGGTCGCGCCGATCCACCCCTGACGCGCGATGCGGCGCGAAAGGTCATGGCAAACGGTTCGGCTCGCCTCCATCTCCGCAATGCGGGGGCGGACCTCGCTCTCGGCGAAGTCCCTCACCCGCTGCCGGAGCGCTTCATGCCGCCGGTCGGTGAAATAGCGATGCAAGACGAGCCCTCCTCCGCGTTCCTCCCGCGCCGGTCGCTCCCGCCCTCGGGGCGGCACCACCGGTGGTGCCGCCCGAAGCCCTTTCCGTTCCGTGATCCGGTGCTCACCGTGCGCAATACCCGTTGGCATACCTACTGCGCGACGCATAAAACATCAACTGGTGGCATTGGTACGCGGAGTTGAAGCGTGCGGCACATGCGCACCACCCCCCTGCTCAGCGAGGGTGGAGAGCGCTTCCGGAAGGGCCCGAAGTCGCGCCACCCCACGCCTCCCCGGCGGTCCACGGAGCGCCCTCGACATCAGTGCGCGGCGTCGCAGCAGGTCTCCCTGCGCTGCTGCCGTCCCACCTCCAGCCAGTCGACGGACGCCTCCGGGCGCCCGGCAGCCCTGGTGGACCTCGGTGTCTCCCGGCGGCCTGCGGGCAGGGGGAAGGTGCCGACCAACTCCCGCTGCGAGAAGAGCCGTCCGCCTCGCAGCACCGCCGAGGTGCGCACCAGCGAGTCGAAGTCGGTGAACGGATCGCCGTCGACCAGGGTCATATCGCCGAGCTTGCCGACCTCGAGCGTGCCGAGATCCCGTTCCGCACCGAACATCCTGGCGGGCAGCGTGGTCGCGGTGCGCAGCGTCGCCGGCACGCTGAGGCCGCCCCGGTGCAGCGCCCGCAGGCACAGGTGCAGCCCGAGGCCCACGGGCGACAGGGGCTGGTCCGTGCCCAGCGCGACCACTCCGCCGCGGGAGAGCACTCGCCGGTAGACGGCCACTTCCGTCGTGATGTCGGCCAGTTGCGCGGGGGTCGGCCGGTGTCCGGCGCCCTCCTTCACGAAGGCGGCGTCCCAGGGCGGCATCAGGGTCCCCACCCGGTCGTCATCGGCCAGTGCCGGATCGTCGCCGAGCAGGGCGGCAGCCGAGAACGGGGTGGCGACCAGGCTGAAGTCGGTCGCCGCGTAGACCTCCTCCACGTCCTGGTACGCGTGCCCCGCCGAGGACACCGCGTGCCCGAACTCGGCCCGTTGCGTCGCCTGTAGATGGGTCGTCAGGTCCTGTCCCAACTGGACGCCCGGGGTGAGCAGATGGCTGCCGGCCCGCACCCCCAGCTCGTGGTGGGCGAAACGTGCGGCCTCCTCCATCACCCAGCCCGGAGCGCGGACGTAGGTCTTGACGAAGTCCCAGTCCAGCGCCGCGCCACGCTCCAGCGAACGCCGCAGTCCGGCGCGGGTGCGGTGGGCGCGTCCCATGCTGTACGCGACCCGTCCGCCGTCCAGCAGCTCCCCGCAGGTCAGCAGTCGCGGCCCGGCGAGCGCACCGGCCGCCACGGCCTCGCGGACGCGGGCCTGTTCATAGGAGAAGCCGCCGCAGGAGATCGCGGTGGTGATGCCGTACGCCAGCTGCAGGGCGGTCTGCCGCCCGCCGTAAGTCGTCTGCCAGGGGTGGGTGTGCGCGTCCCAAAGGCCAGGCAGCACGGTCTGCCCGGAGGCGTCCACCCGGCGGGCCGTCCCGGCGCCGGACCGGCCGGCCCGGTGCGGGGTGACCGCGGTGATCCGCCCGTCCCGCACCACCACGTCGACGTCCTCGCGCACCGCGTCTCCGGTGCCGTCCCAGAACCGTCCGGCGTGGACGACGACGTCCCGGGCGCGGGTCCTGCGGTGGTCGAGGGTCACCGGCACCGTGCGTGTCGCGCCGTCGGACAGTTCGATCAGCCGCAGCTTCCCCGCCGAGAGGTACAGCAGCGTCCGGGAGTCGCCCGACCAGGACGGGTGGTCGGCGCTCTCGTCGGTCAGCCGGCGCGGAGCACCGTCCGGTGTGCCGTCGGCCCGAACCGGCAGCACCCACAGCGCCGACTCGGCGATCACCGCCATCCAGCGACCGTCGGGCGACCAGACGGGCCCGGAGTCGTAGCGGTCGGCCAGGGAGACATGCTCGGCGAGTGCGTGCAGCCGGCCCTTGCCGGTCTCGCTGTCCACGACCCGGATGACGTTGTAGCCCTCGCGGAAGCGGTGGTTGAGCCGATTGCGGTCGCAGAACGCGAGGTGGTGTCCGTCGGGCGACCAGCTCGGGCGACCGGGCAGGCCGCCGCTGCCCAGCGGTGTGGCCAGTACCTTCTCGGTCCCTGTGGCCACATTCCGTACGACGAGATTGCCCGACATGTCGAGCGCGGCCAGCCGCCCGCCGTCGGGCGACAGCGCCGGCTGCACCCGGCCGCCGGTGGCCAGCACCGTCTCCTCGCCCGAAGCCATGTCGCGTCGTCGGACCGCGAACAGCCCGTCCCGGTCGTCCGAATACAGCAGCGACCGGCCATCGCGCGACCAGCTCGGCGCGAGGACATAGCGGGTGGCGTCGGCCCGGACGATCCTGCGTGGCGCGCCGCCACCCGAAGTGGGTTGTACCCAGAGCGAGTTGAGGGCAGCGAAGGCTACCGTGCGGCCGTCCGGGGAGAGCGCAGGCAGATGGACACCGCGCACCGGCCGGACCGCCGTGCCTTCGAAGTCGTAGTCCTTGACGCGGTAGCGGGGCCGCTCCAGCGGCAGCCGGGCCGAGAACGGGATCGTCTCGATCCTGTCCGGTGCGTTCACCCGCACCACCGAGAACTGTCCGCCGACCGTCAGCAGCAGCTCGTCCCGGGACACCCAGCGCGGCGGCACCGGCTCCACGTCGCCGTCGACCGCGACGCGCTCACCGTCCACCACGAGGGTGCAGGTGGGGCTCGGGTAGTCGGTGGTGCGCAGGTAGGCGAGCCGCCCGGTGGGGGAGAGGGCCGGCACCATCACCTTTGCGGCGGCCGCCTCGGTGTGCTCGGTGCGCACCGGGCCGGAGCCGTCGGCGGGCACGGACGCGACGGTCCGCGAGACCAGCGCGGCGGGTGCGCCGGCTGCGGCTGTCGCCTTTCCCCTGACGAAGGTGATGCGGGTGCCGTCCGGTGACCAGCAGGGGTCGAAGTCCTCCCAGGCACCGTCCTGGTGGGGCCCGTCCTGACCGGGCAGCCCGGTCACCCGCGTCAGCCTTGAGGTCCGCAGTTCCAGTACCCAGATCCGGTACGGACTGCCGGTCACTGCGTCGCCACCCCGCTCGGAGGCGAACGCGAGACGGGTGCCGTCGGGCGACCACGCGGGCCCGCGGTCGTCCCACGGGCCGTCGGTCAGTTGCCGGAGCCCGGAGCCGTCGGGGCGCAGCGTCCACAGGTGGAAGCCGCCCCCGCGGTAGGCGCAGACCGCGATCAGGCGGCCGTCGGGGGAGTGCACCGGACGGGTGGGCTCCAGGTCGGGCGGGGTGAGTGCCACTGCCTCGCCACCGGTGCGCGGCGTCGACCACAGCACGTTCTGGATCTCCGCGACCAGCCGGTCACCCGCCGGGGAGAGCGACCCCGCGCCGTTGGTGGCGGCGGTGAAGGACAGGGCGGCACCGGGTTTCCCGACCGGTTGCGCGGACGCGGTGGGAGCGGAGATACCGGCCAGCCCCGCGGCGGCCGCGGCCGAGGCCGTGCCTTGGAGGAAGCTGCGGCGGGACAGCGGCGACGGGATGCGGGACGAGGGGGAGCGGTCCGTGGAGTCCAACGATCCTCCTGCGACAGGGGGTTGTGGCTTTGGCGCCGGGAGTGAGCGGCCCGATCGTGTCATGTCGGGCGCCGGCCGGGGCGGACATCGCCAAGCGCGCCCCTTGGCGCACCGTCACCGCGAGGGAGAGAGTGGGCGCGGACCGCTATCGACGACCAGTCAGCCACGCCCGGCAGTCAGGAGACCGACGCCATGCAGGCCATGCAGCAGGACTTCCACCACGCCCCCGACGGGGCCGGCATCGCCACCTACACCTGGCTTCCGGAATCCGGCCGGCCGCGCGCCCTGGTGCAGATCGCCCACGGCGCCGCGGAGCACGGCAGGCGCTACGACCGCTTCGCGCGCTTCCTGGCCGGTCACGGCTACGGCGTGATCGCCTCCGACCACCGTGGCCACGGAGCCACCGCGGCATCCACCGGGGGCCGCGGTGTGGTCGGAGCGGACGCCTGGCGTGCGATCGTCGCCGACCTCAAGGCCATCGGCGACCACGCGGCCGCCGCACACCCCGGCGTGCCGCTCGTCCTCCTCGGCCACAGCATGGGCTCGATGCTGGCCCGCGACTACGCGCAGGAGTACGGCGCCGACCTCGCCGGACTCATCCTCACCGGCACCTTCCGCACGCTGCCCGGCACGGAGATCGACACGGCCGTCGCCGAGCTGGAGGCGGAGATCGCCGAGCGGGGCCGCACCGCCCTGTCCGGCTTCATTCCGCGCACCTTCAGCTCCTTCAACGACGCGTTCCCCCATCGCACCGGCTTCGAATGGCTCTCCCGCGATCCGGCCGAGGTGGACCGCTACGCCGCCGACGACGACTGCGGCTTCCCGTTCTGCGCGGGCCTCGTCATCGACTGGGTGCGCGCCATCCGCAAGCTCAACGACCCCGCCCACCTCGCCCGCATCCCCCGTGGGCTGCCCGTCCACATCGCCGTGGGCGACCAGGATCCCTGCCACCAGGGGATGACCCTGGTCTTCGAACTGCTGGAGGATTTCCGCTACCTCGGCACCCGCGACCTGACCTGGAAGGGCTACCCGGAGGCCCGCCACGAGATCCTCAACGAGACCAATCGGGACGAGGTCCAGGAGGATCTTCGCGCCTGGCTCGACAAGCACGTCTGAAGCACCGCCGTACGGCCGCCGTCCCGGGGGCGGGGCCTCTCGCGGCGGGGTCCGGGGGCCGGGCGGAGCTCGGGGGCACACGCCTGGCGGTGCATGGCCCCGAAGTGCGCCGTCCTCCCGGCCCGCCGCGGTCAGATCTGGCCGGGCTTGAAGACGTCCTGTTCGATGAGGATCTTGTCGATACGGGCCTTGTCGACCCGGTTGGTCACCTCTTCGACCTCCTGCCGGTCGCGTACGCACTTGGCCAGCGTGAACGCCGAGGACACCACGAAGACCAGACCCAGCGCGAGGAACCCGCGCTCCCAGGGACCCACCGGAAGCTTCATGATCCCGATCATCAGGGCCGCCAGCGACAGCCCGAAGGAGATCGCGGCCTGGACGAAGAAGGCCGTGGTCGTCGGCCGCTGAATCGATGGAGTAGTCATGCGCGTAGCGTGGCGGGGCGGTGACTGCGCCGCATGAGTACAGGTACTCATCCTCGCCGGCCCCCGACGCCGCGCTCCGTCCGGATATGGCAGCACCCACCCTCTGACATGCGGTATTGTTCTCGTGCGCGGTCGGTCCGGGATTTCCCGGCCGGAGCGAGGCAACGGGACGTGGCGCAGCTTGGTAGCGCACTTGACTGGGGGTCAAGGGGTCGCAGGTTCAAATCCTGTCGTCCCGACGTTGTTTCTGTAGGTCAAAGGCCGTTTCCCATTATGGGAAGCGGCCTTTGACGTAGGTTGATCGCTCCCTGTGGGGAGTGGCCGTTGTTCGTACCTCAAGGCGCCACTCGCCCCCGATGCGCTCTTCGCCCGAACCGGCCGACGTGGCCGGGCGACGCCGTCGCCTCGCCCTGCTTGCCTCCCCTGCCGACGCATGGCCCGGCCCGAGGGGCCGGAAGCGCAGGGATTCGGCCACCGTTTTCGTGGCGTGTTCGCGACAAACCCGACCATGGGGACTGCCTGCGCCACCGGCCCTGCCGGGGTGGCGACGCCCATGACGCCGATGCGCCCGAGCCGCAGGCGAAGGTGGTCGAGTGCGCCACCTTCGGCAATTCCGCCGCGACCGTGCGACGTTCCGCACCCAGCCGGCCCTGGTCCGCCGGGCTCGCATTCCGCCCTTCGGCGGCTGCCGTTGGGTCGTACGGCCGTCCGTGCGGTGCTCAACTCCCGGTTAAGTTCGCCCCCTCTCACTGTCCGTATGTGGACTGGTGCAGCGTGTTCCTCACATGAAAGGATGAGTGAGGCGGTTCCGGTTGCCTTAACTGCGCGTTGGGCGCGACCGACGGGACCGCCATCCCGGCGAGTGCTCTGGGGACCAGGGGTGCGGCGTCGGTTCGAAGCGTGGGAGTCCGAGGGACGGTGGGCATGACTGTGGGGGGCGAGGGCGGGCCCGGGACGACGGGCAGCGCGCTCGCGGAACGGCTCAATCATCTCTTCGCGAACATGCACCCGCCCGGCGCTCCGTATACCAACGCCTTTGTGGCCGAGGAGATCAGCGGCGGGACGCAGGAGTACGGCGGGGCCAGGGTGACCGAGCAGTATCTGTCGATGCTGCGCAACGGCCGGCGGACGAACCCGAGTCCGGAGCTGCTGCGCGCGCTCGCCAAGTTCTTCGCGGTACCGGTCGGTTACCTGCTGGGGGACCTCTCGCAGCCGCAGGCGGCCCGGGTGGAGGAGGAGGTCCGCTTCCTCGCCGCCATGCGGGACTCGCGGGTGCGCGCCATCGCGCTGCGCTCGGTCGGGCTGCCGCCGGAGGTGCAGGACAGTCTGACGACGATCATCTCCCAGTTCCGGCAGCAGATGAACCTGCCGGCCGAGCTGCCGGAGCACGGTGGTGATCAGAGTGGCGAGTGAGCTGGTGGGGACC
The DNA here is from genome assembly GCF_043201875.1 of Streptomyces sp. NPDC048248. Taxonomy (NCBI): domain Bacteria; kingdom Bacillati; phylum Actinomycetota; class Actinomycetes; order Kitasatosporales; family Streptomycetaceae; genus Streptomyces; species Streptomyces sp. NPDC048248. The sequence goes on along the minus strand of NZ_JBICZL010000002.1, from coordinate 348,596 downwards.
GCCGAGCGCGATCAGATCTTCTACGCGTGGCGGCGGAACGGAGACGAGGGCGGAACGAGCATGCGAGTGGGGCAGATACGCAGGCGGTGCAAGCAGCTCATCAAGGAACTGGAGCTGCCCGCCTCGACCGATCTGCGGGGGATGTGCGACATCGTCGCGACGCGCGTCGAACGGCCCGTCCACATGGTGCCGATGAGCCTGGGCGGCGTGGTCTCCGGAATGACGGCGGCCACCGACGACGCCTACTGGGTCTTCTTCGAACTGCGGACCTCTCCGTGGCACCAGGCGCACATCGTGCTGCACGAGTTGAGTCACCTGCTGCTCGGACACGGCCAGGACCCGGCCGTCACCGAGGACGCGCTGCGGATGTGGACGCCGTCGGTCGATGTCGCCACCGCGATGCGGCGGATGGGCCTGACGATGGGCTTCGCCCGCCACCACGGCTACGACAAGCTCGCCGAGCGGGAGACCGAGGTGCTGGGCACGCTGCTGATGGAGCGGGTGGTGCCGTCGGCCGGGGAACGCGAGCTCCCCCTGGAGGGGCAGGCGGCCGAGCTTGCGGCTGCCCTCGGCCCCGCACTGCAGCACATCCGGCGCCGGCAGGACGGTCCGGACGTCCCGGCGGACGCGGAAAGCGCCGGCGGCGCAGTGGACGCCGTCGCGGAGGGTGACGGCAGCGCTGACCTCGGCCCGGCCGAGGACGGGGGACCGCGTGTTTGACCTCATCTATCTCGGCTTCGGGGCGGCCGCGTGGGCGATCGTCGCGTACAAGGCCGTCGCGTGGTTCAAGGACCGCGGCAACGCCGACCTGGGGCTCGCCTGTGTGATGACAGCCGGAGTCGCGACGGTCTTCCTCTTCTCCGCGCCCAGCCTCTACCGCGGGTTCGACCGGCTGGTCGGCGTGGCCAACCTCGCCATGGTCTTCCTCTACTCCTCCGTCGTGGTGTTCGCCGCCGGAGCCCTGGTGCTGCTGCTGCGCTGGACGGCCGGCGACGGCGAGGCCGCGCGCGCCCGCGCCCGCTCCCGGGCACGCGCCGCCGTCGGCGGGGTCGCCGTCCTGTGGGCGGTGGCCGTCACCGGCTTCGCGGTCGGGCGACCGGACGCCGTCGAACACCCCCGCGACTTCAGCACCGCCTACACCGACTCACCCGGAGTCATGCTCTTCCTGGTGCTGTATGTGGCCATCTTCGGCTCCAGCCTGGCGGGCCTCGGCACTCTGTGCCCCCGCTACGCCGCCCGGCTCGGCGGCTCGTGGCTGGCGCGCGGCCTGCGGATCCTGGCGGCGGGCTGCTGGCTCGGTCTGGTCTACTGCGCCTGCAAGGTGATCGGCTTCGCGCTGTCCTGGGCGGGCCACGAAGCACTCTGGCTCTCCAACGGTGTGGCCCCGTTGAGCGCCTCGGTGGCGGCGCTGCTGGTCCTCGCCGGCTTCGCGCTGCCGGCCGCCGGGCCCCGCGCCGCGGCCTGGCGGCGGCTGCGCCGGCTCTCCCCGCTCTGGCGGACCGTCACCGCCCAGAGCCCCGAGGTCACCATGGAGAGCTCGGCGTGGTCGGTGCGGTGGCCGTTCGCCGACCTGGAGTGGCGGGCCAACCGGCAGATGGCGGAGATCCGCGACGTCCAGCGCGGTATCCGCAGCTTCGTGGAGACCGACGCCGTCGACGTCGCCCGGGAGCGGGCCCGCACCGTCTCGCTGGACGACCGCCAGCTGGCGGCCGTCGCCGAGGCCGCCGCGCTGCGGCGCGGGCTGGAGAACCGCTCGGTGGGCCATGTTCCCGCCCTCGGCGCCGACAGCGTGGTGGTCGACAAGGGCGGCGAGCCGGTCGAACCGGCCGACGAATACGAGCACTTGGCGCTGGTGGCGGACGTCTACCACTCGCCGCTGGTGGAAACGGTGCTCACCGAGCTGCGGCAGCGCAGCGCCATGGTCCGCGGCTGAACAGCCGCTGCACGGACGGGGGTGGCCCGGCACGGGGGTCCGGGCCACCCGCGTTATCCGGGGCGGCGCCTGCCCTTACGGGTGGGCGCCGCCCCGTTCCGAACGTCCCTCCCCGCACCGATCCGGGCCCGGCCCCGCGCACCCGGGCAGGTGCGGGCCGCGTCTAGAGTCGGACCTCATGCAGAACACCGCCGAGTCCGGCACCGACGCCCCCATCGACGTGACGCCCCTCCTCGACGATCCCCACAGCGCGTACGCGGAGCTCCGCGAGGCCGGCCCCGTCCACCGCATCACCGGCCCCGACGGGCAGCCCGCCTGGCTGGTCACCCGCTACGACGACGTCCGCAGTGCCTTCGCCGATCCACGGCTCTCACTGGACAAGCGCCATGCGGCGCAGGGGAGTTACCGCGGTTTCTCCCTGCCGCCCGCGCTGGAGGCCAACCTGCTGAACATGGACCCGCCGGACCACACGAGGGTACGGCGCCTGGTGGCCAGGGCCTTCACACCGAGACGGGTGGAGGCCCTGCGTGGGCCTGTCGGGCGTATCGCCGACGAACTGCTGGACGCCATGCAGGCGCGGGGCCGCGCCGATGTGATCGCCGCCTACGCGGGGCCGCTGCCGATCGCGGTGATCTGCGATCTGCTCGGTGTCCCGGAGCGCGACCGGCGCGACTTCCGGGCCTGGACGGACGCCCTCATCACTCCCGACCCCACCCGGCCGCACCTGATGAAGGAGGCGATCGGGGCCATGCTGGCGTTCTTCACCGCACTGATCGCCACCAAGCGCGCCGAGCCGGGCAACGACCTGCTCTCGGATCTGATCGCGGTGCGTGAGGAATCGGCAGCGGAGCGGGAGGGAATGGATCAAGACTTCTCCGGAGCGGCCGGGCCCGGTGACCGGCTCACCGAGGACGAGCTGACCTCCCTGGCATTCCTCATCCTGTTCGCGGGATACGAGAACTCCGTCCACCTCATCGGCAACGCCACGCTCGCCCTGCTCGACCAGCCGGAGCTGTGCGACCGACTGCGCCGCGATGCGAACGAACTCCCCTCTTTCATCGAGGAGTTCATGCGTCACGACGGCCCGGCGCCGCTCGCCATCCGCCGTTTCCCCACCGAGGATCTGACCATCGGCGGCGTACGCATCCCGGCCGGGGAGACCGTGCTGCTTTCGATCGCTTCCGCGAACCGTGACCCGGAACGCTTCCCCGAGCCGGGCGCTCTGGACCCCGGCCGGGACGTCTCCGGGCACCTCGCGCTGGGTCACGGCATCCACCGCTGCCTCGGTGCGGCGCTGGCCCGGATGGAGACCGAGATCGCGCTCGGCGCCCTCATCAGGCGCTTCCCCGGCCTGCGGCTGGACGTCCCACGAGCGGATCTGCGGCATCGGCGGACCCTGCGCGCGCGTGGCCTGATTTCGCTCCCCGTGGCCTGGTAATCCGAAAACGAACAAAGATTTGAGGCATAACCGTTCCCTGATGCGGTAGAAAGGTCATTGAGCCCGCCCGGTGTGCATCCCCCGTCGCACCGGGCGGGTCCTTCTTTGCAGACGCGACACGCCGGGGCGGAGCGAGGCGCTTCGTCCGTCTGGCGCACCTGCGCTGCGGGCGGCGGTCGCCCTTCTTAGCGTGACGGCATGGCAATTGACGCTCTCTCGTCCAAGAAGGCCGGTGCGCTCGCCCTGATCGCCACCGCCGCTGTCTCCCTGACCTCCATACCAGCCGTGGCCCAGCCGGAAGGGCGGGCGGCCCGTCAGGCCACCCCGGTCCGGGCCGAGGTGCAGATCACCCCCGACGCCCCCGACCTTCCCCAGGGCCTGTCCGCCCGGGCCTGGACCGTGGCCGACGCCGACAGCGGCGATGTGCTGGCGGCCAAGGACGCCCACCGCAAGCTGGCCCCCGCCAGCACTCTCAAGACGCTGTTCGCGCTCACCGTGCTGCCGAAGTTCGCGGCCGGTTCGGTCCGTCAGGTCAGCGCGGGTGACCTGGAGGGCATCGGCGCGGGCAGCAGTCTGGTCGGTATCCGCAAGGGCAAGCGCTACAAGGTCGCCGACCTGTGGCAGGGAGTCTTCCTGCGCTCCGGCAATGACGCGGTGCACGTACTGGCCGCGATGAACGGCGGCTGGGACGCCACCGCCCGGGAAATGCAGCGGACCGCCCGCAAACTGGGCGCCCGGGACACCACCGTGAAGTCGCCGGACGGCTACGACGCCCCGGGCCAGGTGTCCTCGGCGCACGACCTGACCATCTTCGCGCGGGCAGGGCTCGCCAACGAGGACTTCGCCACCTACTGCTCCACCGCACGTGCTCAATTCCCGGGCCCGAACGGCACCACCGAGATCGAGAACACCAACCGTCTGCTGGTCGGCTCGCACGGCCTGACCCGCTACCCCGGCATCATCGGCGTCAAGAACGGCTACACCACCAACGCCGGCAACACGCTGATCGCGGCCGCCCGCAGAGGCGGCCGCACGCTCGTGGTGACCGTCCTCAATCCGCAGTCCAAGGCGACCAACGCCGTCTACACCGAAGCCCGTTCGCTGCTCGACTGGGGCTTCAGCAGCGCAAAGAAGGCGCGTCCCGTCGACTCGCTGCACATCGTGCACGCCCAGCACGCCGCCTACGCCCACGGCGCCGGCCCCGGCCAGGTGAACGCCGGGGCCACCGACATCGGCTCCCGAGGCACCTGGTACTCGGCCCTCGCACCGTGGGCCTACGGAGCGGGCTCCGCGGCACTGGCGGCGGGTGCCGTGTTCCTCCTGCGGCTCCGCGGTCGCGGCCGCACCACACCGCCGGGAGGAACCTCGTAGGCGTCCGGCTCCGCGGGCGCGGAGCCGGACGTCATCCGCGGGCGCGGAGCCGGACGTCATCCGCGGGTGTCGGGGCCGGCCCCGGCCCCGCCGCCCGCGGGGCGCAGGCGTGGCGCCGTCTCGGCCGCCGGTACCGGACCGCTCAGGCGTCCGGTCAATTCGCTCGCCCAGGAGATCAGTTCGCCGATGCCGATGCCGTACGGCGGTTCCTCGGCATAGGGTCTGATCGCCGACGCGCCCCGGTCGAGCAGGGCCGCGGCGCCGGAGACATTGCCGCGCGCCGCATGGGTGAGGCCCACCGCTAGCTGCGCGAGCCCGCGCCACAGCTCGCGCTCTTCCTCGGGCGCCGCCTTCCAGGCGTCTTCCAGCACTTCGTGCGCGTGGAACGGCATTCCCGCGTCGAGCAGCCGCTGCGCCTCGGTCAGCGATTCCCCGGGCGTACGCGGCACACCCTCCGGCTGCCGTGCCACGCCGGGGGAGCCGTACGGCAGTGGGCGGCCGAGTCCGTCACGCGGACGGGCGTTGCGGGCCCGCCCCTCCTCGTCACGGTCCCTGCCGCCCGCGGGTCGGCCGGGGCCGCCGCGGGTGGGAGCGGACTCGGGTCCGGCCTCCTCGCCGGTGGCCACGGCTTGGCCGCCTTCGTCGGTGCCCGCGCCACAGTGCTCGCACACCTCGCTGTCGGGCCGCTCGCGGATCTTGCCGCAGGCATCACACACCTGGTCCAGCCAACAGGCCGGATCGCCGCCCTCCTCCCGGCCCGGCGCCATCGGGGGGCGCTGCGTGTCGTCCGCCGCTGCGTCGTGCGCACCGGCCTTGCCCTGGGCTTCCTCCGCGTCGCTCACCCTTCGATTGTGCGCCGCGGGCCGTGCCCGCGTCGTAAGGGGGGCCGATTCGGACACGCCCTAGGGGAGGCGAACCGGCGAGGAGGCGTCCGGGACGCGCAGGGACGGGGCGCCGCCGCCGTCCGCCGGGACGGTCCAGATGTCGGAGGCCCTGCCGTCGCGTCCCGGCAGGGCGTAGGCAAGGGTGCGGTCGTCCAGCCAGGCCGCCTGGTCGTCGACGCTGCGGGTCTCGGCGAGCGGGCGCTCGCGCAGGGTGCGCAGGTCCAGGACGTACAGCCGCCAGGGAGCGGTGGCGCCACCGCGGACCCGCTTCTTGAACGCGAGGCGGGTGTTGTCGGGGGAGAGGGACGGACACTCGACGTTCTCGCGGACGGTGTGCGCCGACCAGGTCCGCATATCGCCCTCGACGAGATAGGTCTTCCTCTTCGTCGAGACGGTCGCGTAGAAGCGGTTGTCGTCGCGGGCGAAGCTGACGCCCCAGTAGTTGACGTCGGGCGAGTGGTAGCGCCGGCCGCCGAGGGTCAGCGGGATCTCCTCCATGTTCTTGACGAGGTAGCCGGTACGGGTGTCCAGGATCGAGGTGCGGGTGGAGAAGGCGGTCGTGGCGTAGGAGTCGCCGGTGGCGAACATCGTCCAGGACACCATCCGGCCGGAGGCCGAGACCCGGGCCCGGTTGGGGATGCCGGTGAGGGCGATGCGCCGCTTCTCGCGCAGCCGCCGGTCCAGGACGACGGCGTACGACTTCGGCGGGATGCCGGGGCGGCGCTGCAGACACAGACCCGTGCCGCCCGCCGCGTGGAATCGCTCGCAGACGGGGCCGCCGGTGGTCCGGCGGACCGCCCCGGGAGCGTCGGCAGGAGCCTGGTGCCCGCCGGCCGGTGCCGGCAGCCGCGCCACCTTGCCCGATCCGGCGCCGGTGCTGCGGAAGTACAGCGCGCCGTGGTCGAGTCCGAAGGCGGAGGCGGAGGCGGAGGCGGTGTCGGCGGGCTCGGCGTGCCGGGCGGCGCGCATGGTGTAGCCGACGGCGACGGTGGTCAGGACCACGGCGGCGACGGCCACGGCGGCGATCCGGGCGCGCAGCGACAGCCTGGCCGGCCGGGGCGGCCCCGGTGCCTCGTCGGGCTGCGTCGGAGCGGGAAGGCCGGGGCGGGTCGGTCCGGTCGGCGGATTCATTTGCGGGCGGGCGCCCTTTCCGTGCGGGGGAGGAGGACGACGGCGGCGGTCAGCGCCGAGGCCAGGGCGACGATGGCCGCGATCAACGCCGGGCGGGCGTCCCAGAGCGTCCAGGCGGCGCCGAAGCCGGCGGCCGCCAGCAGCCGGCACAGCGCCTGGCCCGTCTGGAGCAGCGCCATGCCGCTCGCGCGTCGCGCGGCGGGCAGTACCGGTCCGGCGAGCGCCATCAGCACGCCGTCGGTGGCCGCGTAGAACACCCCGAGCAACACCAGGACGCCCACCAGGAGGACGGGGCCCGCGCCGGTCGTCGCCAGCAGGAGGTAGCCGGTCAGCAGAGCCGCGTGCCCGCACAGGAAGGGCACCCGGCGGCCGATGCGGTCACCGAGCCGCCCGGCGGGCACCGCGAGCAGCAGATAGACCGCGGCGGCGCCGAGCGGGAGCAGCGGGAACCAGCTCACCGCGAAGTCCAGCCGGCGTTGCAGCAGCAGATAGAGGAAGGCGTCGCCGATGGTCGCCGAGCCGAGCAGCGCCGCCGCGGTGAAGACGCGGCGGAACGCGGGGTCGCGCAGCGGCGCGAGCAGCCGTACCCGCTGGCCGGGCGCGGGTGGTACCGGCTGGTGGACGGGGAGCGCGGCCCGGCCGGGCACGAAGGCGATCAGCAGCAGGACGCCGAGCAGCCCGACGCAGAAGCTCACGACGAACACCGCGTCGTAGGCGTCCGCGGTGAGCCACAGCAGGGCGAAGGCGGCGAGCGGCCCGAGCAGGGCGCCCGTGGTGTCCATGGCGCGGTGCACGCCGAAGGCCCGGCCGAGCGCGTCCGGTGGTGCGCTGAGCGAGATGAGCGCGTCGCGCGGGGCGGTGCGCACGCCCTTGCCGATACGGTCCGCGGCGAGCGAGGCGCCGATGCCGACGGTGCCGCCGCCCGCGAGCAGCAGGCCGAGGCGGGACAGTGCGGAAAGCGCGTAGCCGGACCCGGCGACGAGTTTGTGCCGTCCGCCGCGGTCCGCCGCATGCCCGCCCAGCAGTCGTACCAGCGCGGTGACGCCGTTGTACAGGCCGTCGAGGAAGCCGAACTGGAGTGGTGAGAGGCCGAGTTGGAGGACGAAGTAGAGCGGGAGCACGGCGGTGACCATCTCCGAGGAGATGTCGGTGACGAGGCTGACCGCGCCGAGGGCCAGTACCGGCCCGCCGACGCGGCCGCGCGCCACCCGTGTCGCCGTCGCGGCCGCGTCCGTGGTCGCGAGATACATCGGTCAGGCCCGTGGGTCCCGTTCCGCCGGGCTCAGTGGCACTCGTAGGACGGGCTGCTGTCCTTCGTGTCGCCGTCGACCCCCACCAGGTCCCAGGAGAAGCCGGTGTCGGTGAAGTTCAGCTTCACCACGCCGAAGGTGTCGGTCAGCCTCTTCTCACTGTGCGGCTGCACCTCTTCGATCTTGTACGGGTTGGCGCCGCCCATGCCGCCGAGGAGTTCGACCAGACCTGCCGGGTCGGCGTCGCCGTCCGGGTCCTGCGGCGCGAAGCGCTCGTAGTGGTGGTCGTGGCCGTTGAGGACGAGCTCGGCCTTGGCGTCGTACAGGATCTTCCAGACCGGACGGCTGACGGGGTCGTTGCCGTGCTCGCCGGAGGAGAACAGGGGGTGGTGCCAGTAGGCGGCGACGCACTTCCCGGAGTTGGCGGCGAGGTCGGCCTTGAGCCAGTTGAGCTGCGTGCTGTCCAGGGAGTTGGAGTCCAGCGCGACGAAGTGCCAGTTGTCCTGGTCGAAGCTGTAGTAGCTCTTGCCGTCGGGGAAGGCGACGGAGCCGAAGTACGCCTTGTAGCCCGCGAGTTCGCCGGCCGGGTCGTAGGTCTCGTGGTTGCCCGGGGCGGGGTGCGTCTTGCTCTTGAACGTGCCCCAGCTCGTGTCGTAGTACCTCGTGAAGTCCTTGAGCCGGGCGTCGTCGTACTGGTTGTCGCCCATGGTCAGGACGAACGCGGGGTTGATCTGCCGCACCAGCGCAGCCGTTCGGGGGTGCTCGCACTCGCTGTCGTCGGCGGTGCACCGCTCGGCGATGTCGCCCGCGGCCACGACGGTGAATCCGGCGCCGCGTGCGCGGTCGGAGGCGGCGTCCGCGCGGCCGGCCGGCGACCAGAGCAGCACGCCGCCGACGAGCGCGAGGGCCGCACCCGCGGCGGGTACCCCTGAGCGGGGGTTGAGCAGAGCCTTCTTGGCGCGGGGGGTGGGCGTCATATCCGTCTCCTGGGTCGGCGTGGGGAGCCGTCCCGAGGAATCCTGACGGGCGATCATGTACGCGTCAAGAACATCTCGTGTCATGGTTAGGAAGCTTTCCTAACCTGACGCCCCGCCCTGTCGTGCCGCCGGGCTTCTACGCCTCGGGGGCGGTGTGGAAGCAGAAGTGATCCTTGATCTGCGCCACCTCGGGATGCGGCTCAGGGTAGGCCCACGCGATGTCCTGCGGGCCGCCGGCGAGTGACCAGTAGGAGGCGGTGCCCTTGAAGGGGCAGAACGTGTGCGTCTCGGACGGCGTCAGCAGCTCGGTCCTCACGTCCTGCGGTGGCAGGTAGTACCGCACCGGATAGCCGGTCTCGGTCAGCAGGAGCGGGCGGGAGCTCTCCGCCAGCAGCCGGCCCTCGATCTCGATGCGGAGGTGGTCGGTGCCTTGCGTGATCTCGATGCGGTGTCCTCGTCCGGCTGCCACGATCGTCGCTCCTCGCTCGGCGGTGAAAGGCTTGCTTCCCAGGATCGCACCGGGCGGGGGGGGGGGGGGGGGGGGGGGGGGGGCCCCCCCCCCCCCCCCCCCCCCCCCCCCCCCCCCGCCACCCGCCCCGCCCCCCCCCGCCCCCGCGCG
>NZ_JBICZL010000002.1:0-338983 GCF_043201875.1 Streptomyces sp. NPDC048248 | reverse complement strand
GGGGGGCTCCCGCCGCCGGCCCCCACCCTCCGGGCCCCCGGGGGGGGGGTGGGGGGGGGGGGCGCCCGCCCCCCCGGGGGGGGGGGGGCGGCCCCCCCCCCCCCCCCGCCCACCTGGAGAACCCTTCCGCTACACCTCGCGAATGCCGCGGCCGGCCCACTCCGGCGCGGGAGCGGCCAGCGCGGAGAGGTGTTCGCGCGTCGCGTCCGGCAGCGGCGCCGCGCGCCCGGTGCCCTGGTCGACGTGCAGGGTGAAGAGCTCCTCGGTCGCGACCGGGTCCCCGGACGGTTCGCCGACGAACATCTCGTGCAGGAGGCGGAGCTTCTTACCGTCCACGCCCAACACCGTTGTACGGATGGTGAGTTCGGTGTCCCGGGCGACCTCGCGCAGATAGCGGACGTGTGCCTCGACCGTGTAGAGGGAGCAGCCGCTGCGTGCGCGGTAGGCGGCATCGAGGCCCGCGCCGTCCATCAGGGCGTCCGTCGCGAAGCCGAAGATCAGGACGTAGTACGCCTCGCTGAGGTGGCCGTTGTAGTCGATCCAGGCGTCCTGGACGGTCTGCCGGAAGAGAGGGAGAGGGGCACTCATCGGCGGTCGTCCCCCAGCCGGCCGGTGGCCCGCAGGACGTCGATGACGCCCCGGTCGCGTTCGGCGACCAGATCCGCGTAGCTGCGCTCACCCGCGGCCTCCGCGCAGCCGTCGACCATCGCGTCGCGCAGCGCACGGTCCAGCTCCGGTGCTTCCAGGCGGGTCCACGGGGACTTCAGCGACGGGCCGAAGTGGTCGAGCATATGGGCCATGCCGCCCTCACCGCCGGCCAGTGCGAAGGTCAGGCACGGGCCCATGAACGCCCAGCGCAGCCCCGGGCCCTCGGTTATCGAGGCGTCGATGTCCTCGACCGAAGCCTCGCCGTTGGCGACCATGTGCAGCGCCTCGCGCCACAGCGCCTCCTGGAGGCGGTTGGCGATGAAGCCGGGCAGCTCGCGGTCCATGGTGATCACGGACTTGCCCGCCACGTCGTAGAAGCGGGAGGCCCACTCGACGGCCTCGCGGTCGGTCTGCTCACCGCCGACGACCTCGACGAGGGGGATGAGGTAGGGCGGGTTGAACGGGTGGCCGACCACCAGCCGGCCGGCGTCCTCGGCGTCCGTCTGCATATCGGTCATGGGGTAGCCGGAGGTGGAGGAGGCGATGACCACGCCCGGACGGGTCGCCGCGGCGAGTTCGGCCAGCAGGGAGCGCTTCAGCTCCAACTTCTCCGGGGCGCTTTCCTGGACGAAGTCGGCCTCGGCGACCGCTGTGGCGAGGGTGGGCGCGACGGTGAGGCGGTCCTGGGATGCGCCCTCGGCGAGGCCGATCCGCTCCAGAGCGGGCCAGGCCGCGGAGACCAGGCGGCGGAGCTTTTCCTCGCCGCCGGCGGCCGGGTCCCAGGCGGTGACGTCGTAGCCGCGGGCCAGGAAGTGGGCGACCCAGCCGCCGCCGATCACTCCCGCGCCGATGCAGGCGACACGGCGTACGGCCTCGGGCGAACAGGGGGCAGGGGTCGGGGCAGGGGTGGTCTCAGGCATGGGGAGCGGCTCCGGGAAGAGGGCGGGCGGGGGAGGCTGCGGCGGGTCAGCCGCGCGGCTTGATGCCCAGGCGGGCACGCGCCTGCGCGGGGGTGGCGACGGATGCGCCGAGCAACTCGGTGATCTGGACGGCGCGTTCGACGAGCTGACCGTTGGTGGCCTTGACGCCCTTGCTGAGGTAGAGGTTGTCCTCCAGGCCGACGCGCACGTTTCCGCCGAGCAGGATCGACTGGGCGACCCAGGGCATCTGCATCCGGCCGAGCGCGAAGCTGGCCCACTGCGCGCCCTCGGGCAGCATGTTCACCATCGACTGCAGCACGCCGGGGTCGGCCGGTGCGCCCCACGGGATGCCCATGCACAGCTGGAAGATCGTCGGGTCGTCCAGCAGGCCCTCGGCGAGCAGCTGCTTGGCGAACCACAGCTGGCCGGTGTCGAAGATCTCCAGCTCCGGACGGACGCCCAGCTCCTGGATGCGCCTGGCGCCCGCCCGCAGCATGTCGGGGGTGGAGACGTAGAGGTTGGACCCGTCGCCGAAGTTGAGCGAGCCGCAGTCCAGGGTGCAGATGTCGGGCAGCAGTTCCTCGACGTGCGGCAGCCGTTCCAGGCCGCTGACCAGGTCGGTGCCGGGCAGGCTGCGCAGCGGGTTCTCCGGGTCGATCACCAGGTCGCCGCCCATGCCGGCGGTGAGGTTGATGACGACGTCGGTGCCGGTCTCCTTGACCCGTTCGACCACCTCGGCGTACAGGCGCGGGTCGCGCGAGGGGGCGCCGGTCTCGGGGTCGCGCACGTGGATGTGGACCACCGCGGCGCCTGCGGACGCCGCCTCGACGGCCGAAGCGGCGATCTGCTCGGGGGTGACGGGCACGTGGGGGGAGCGGCCCACGGTGTCGCCCGCGCCGGTCAGCGCGCAGGTGATGATGACCTCGTTGTTCATGGTGATCCCTTCGGTGGGGCGGGGCGGAAGGACGAGAGGGGGGAAGGCGCGTTCCGGAGGAGGCGCAGCGGGTTGCGGGGCCGGGCTTCGTGCCTCAGTGGGCCGTGAGCTCGCCCTCCACGAAGGCCAGGAGTGCGGCGTGCATCGTGTCGGGGCCGGTGCTGTCGGGTGCGGTGGCGAGGACCTGGGTGGCCAGGCCGTCGATGAGCGCGGTCAGCCGCAGCGCGGTGAACTCGGGGTCCACCGGACGGAAGACGCCCTGTTCGACGCCGCGGCGCAGGACGTCGGCGACGGTGGTGCGCCACTGCCGGTAGTAGTGCTCGTGCAGCCGTCCGACGGCCGTGGAGCGGGCCGCCTGCGCCCACAGGTCCAGCCAGACCAGCCACTGCCGGCGCTGCTGCGCGGTGCGCGGGGTCTGCAGGGCGATCAGGTGCAGCAGCTCCTCGCGGGCGTCGGACGCCTCGGCCAGGCCCGCGGCCCGGCGGTCGGTGTCCTCGTCCATGCACCAGCGGACGGCCGCCTCCAGCAGCTCGTCACGGCCGGGGAAGTGGTAGTGGACGGCGGCGGTGCTCGTGCCGCAGGCCGCCGCGATATCGGCGACCCGTACGCCGTGGAAGCCGTGCTCGGCGATGAGCCGGACGGTCTCCCGCACGATCTGCAGCGGCCGGCCGCCCTCGGGCAGGGGAACCGGTGCCCGGTCCGCCGGCGGCGCGGGCCGTTCCGGGGAGCCGAGCAGCCGGCCGACCTCCACCCCGCCGATGTCGGCGATGCGCACGATCTCGGCCAGCGTGAAGCGCCGGGTGCCGCCCAGTGACCTGGACAGCTTCGAGGGGTCCATCACGATGCGGCGGGCGAACTCCCGGTGGCTGCAGCCGAGCCGGTCGATCACCTCGCGGACACGGTCGGTGACCTCGCCCGCGTCGTCGCCCACCCGGGCTCCGGGGTCTTCCTTCATGGTCCGGGACCGTAACAGCGTGTTGAGAACATCGCAACGACCGAGGTGCGGTCGGAGGCGGTAGAGGCCAGTATTTTGGGGGTGAGTGGTGACGTGATGAGCAACAACTGATGAGGGAGTCAGTATTGCGGCCGGCGGGGAGGCTGAAATACCTCCATCCGCCGCAATCCGGGTGAATGTGGCAAAGTGACGGCATGGCTGACCGGGGACCGAAGCGCCCCACCGTGTCGGTGCCGGACGATTGGCCCGCCCACCCGGACCTGACCCTGGCACTCAACGGCATGGGCGGCTTCGACTGGGACCTCGACAGCGGGCTGATGCACATGGACCCGCCCGCCCTCGAGGTCTTCGACATGCCGCCGGCCGAGTACGACAACCGCCCGGAGACCCTCGGCTGCCGGGTACCGCCCACCGAGTCGGCCCGCCTGGACGCCGTGGTCGCCGCGGCCCTGAAGGACGGCAGCCACTCCTACGGCGCCTACTTCCGGATCCGGCTGCGCGACGGTGGACTGCGCTGGACGCACACCCAGGGCAGCATCCGCCGCGACGAGTCCGGCAGGCCCCGCCGGATCATCGGCGTCGTCCGGGACGCCAGCGACGAGTACACCCAGGCGGCCGAGCGGGTCGCGGTCGACGAGGAACGCCGCCGGCACACCAGCGTCGTCGAGCGCACCACCGCCGCCCTGGCGCACGCCAGAACGGTGCGCGACGTGATCGCCGTGCTCGCCGACGAACAGGGGCTGAGCCGGCTGGGCGCGGAGAACGTCATCCTCGGCCTGGTCGAGGCCGGCCGTATTCGCCTGGTCTCCGAGGGGAAGGCCGGCAGCTTCGTCCCCGACCACGAGCTGACGCGGGTCGGCGACGAATTCCCGATGAGCGAGGTCGTGCGCACCCTCACCCCGCGCTACCTCCGCAGCCGCGCGGAATTCGCCCGCGACTACCCCGACCTGTGGCCGGCCATCGAACCGCTGGACGTCGGCTCCGCCGCGTACCTGCCGCTCATCGCCCAGGGCCGACCGATCGGCGTGATCGGGCTGTTCTACCGGCGGGAGAGCGAATTCCGCGACCAGGAGCGCAACGTGCTGGTCGCGCTCGGCAGCAGCATCGCCCAGAGTCTGGCCCGCGCCATGCTCTACGACCAGGAACACGACCTCGCCGCGGGCCTGCAACAGGCCATGCTGCCGCGCCGGATCCCGGGCGTCCCCGACGCCCAGGTAGCGGTCCGCTACCGCTCGGCCCGGCTCGGCCGGGACATCGGCGGCGACTGGTACGACGTGATCCCGCTGCCCAACGGCAGGGTTGCCGCCGTCGTGGGTGACGTCCAGGGCCACGACACCCAGGCCGCCGCCCTGATGGGCCAGCTGCGGATCGTGCTGCGCGCCTACGCGGCCGAAGGGCACGCACCCGCCACGGTCATGGCCCGCGCCTCGGCGTTCCTGAACGAACTCGACACCGACCGCTTCGCCACCTGCGTCTACGTCGACGCGGACCTGAGCACCGGCGCGGCCCGGTTCGTCCGCGCCGGGCACATCGATCCGCTGCTGCGGCACTCCGAGGGCATCTGCCGCCGGCTGCCGGTGGCCGGCGGCCTGCCGCTGGGGATCTCCTCCGAGTTCAAGCGCCTGGACTACCCCGTCACCACCATCCACCTCGCCGCCGGCGACACCCTGGTGCTGTGCACCGACGGGCTCGTCGAGCAGCCGGGAGCCGACCTCGACGACGGCCTGCGGCAGCTGGCCCGCGAGGTCCGCGAGGGCCCCCAGGACGTCCAGCAACTCGCCGAACGGCTCTGCGAGTCGGCGGCCGAGCGCAGCGGCGAGGACGACATGGCGCTGCTGCTGCTGCGACGCCTCGGCGCCCCGGAGCACGACATCGCGGGGCGGTTCCGGCAGCACATCGCGCCCGCCGACCCCCAAGGGCTCTCCGCCGCCCGGCACATGATCCGGGCAGCCGTCCGCGCCTGGGGGGCGCGGGAGCGCTCCGAGGAGATCGAGCTGGTGGCCGACGAGCTGATCACCAACGCCCTGCTGCACACCGACGGTGAGGCGGTGGTCAACATCCGGATGCCGCACAGTGTGCAGCGGCGCCTGCGCCTGGAGGTCGAGGACAACTCCAGCAGCCTTCCGCGGCGCCGCGAACCGGGCGAGGCGGGGGTGTCCGGGCGTGGCCTGCTGCTGGTGGACCGGTTGGCCGATGTCTGGGGTGTGGAACCGCGCGGTGGCGGAAAGTGCGTATGGTGCGAGTTCAACTGCCCCTGACCGGGACGGGCCTGTGCCCGCCGTCGGTGACGGGGGGATCGGGCGCCGAGGGATCGGCACGGCGGAGTGAGGACGGCATATGGCATCGCGGCCTGCGGAACAGCGCGGGGACGCCCGCCAGTTGGCGGCGCGACTGGACGCGGAAGGGGTCCGGAACCTGGCCCTGACCTGGGTGGACAATGCGGGCATCGTGCGCGTCAAGGCCATTCCGGCGCAGCGCCTCGCGCAGGCCGCGGAGCGTGGCGTCGGGATGTCGCCCGTCTTCGACGTCTTCACCTCCGAGGACCAGATCTCCCCCTCCGAGCACCTCGGCGGGCCGGACGGCGACCTGCGGCTCTTCCCCGACCTCGACCGGGTCACCGTCCTCGCCGCCCAGCCCGGCTGGGCATGGGCCCCGGCGGACCGCTACGACCAGCTGGG
Organism: Streptomyces sp. NPDC048248; assembly: GCF_043201875.1. Lineage (NCBI taxonomy): Bacteria > Bacillati > Actinomycetota > Actinomycetes > Kitasatosporales > Streptomycetaceae > Streptomyces > Streptomyces sp. NPDC048248. Next base: position 332,848 of record NZ_JBICZL010000002.1, on the reverse strand, counting down.
CCTGCCGCACCCCGCCTGCCAGCGGCAGTTCGCCCGCCGGATGACCGAGCGGGCCACCGCGGCCGGCCTCGACCTGCGCGCGGGCTTCGAGACCGAGTGGGTGGTCACCCGCGCCCCGGCCGGCCCGCCCCCGGCAGCGGCCGACACGTACGAAGCACTCGACTACCCCTGCGCCGGACCCGCGTACGGCATGACCCGCGTCGTCGAACTCTCCGACTACCTCCGCGATGTCTCCGAGGCGCTGGCCGTCCAGGGCGTCGAGGTGCTCCAGCTCCACCCCGAGTACGCCCCGGGGCAGTTCGAGGTGACCACCGAGCCCGGTGACCCGGTGCGCGCCGCCGACGACGTGGTGCTGGTCCGCGAGACCATCCGCGCCGTCTCCCAACGGCACGGACTGCGCGCCTCGTTCGCCCCATCGGTCGTCGCAGGAGAGGTCGGTAACGGCTGCCACCTCCACCTCAGCATGCACCGCGACGGCGAGAGCCTGCACCGCGCCGCGGACGCCGAATGGGGCCTGGCACCCGACGCGCAGGCCTTCCTGGCCGGCGTCCTGGGCGCGCTGCCCGCCCTCCTCGCCATCGGCTGCCCGTCCCCCGCCAGCTACCTCCGGCTGCAGCCCTCCCACTGGGCGGGCGTCTACCAGTGCTGGGGAGTGGAGAACCGCGAGGCGGCGCTGCGCCTGATCACCGGTGCGCCCGACGACCCGGACGGCGGCCACGCCGAGGTCAAGACCTTCGACGCCGCAGCCAACCCCTACCTCGCCGTCGGCACGGTCATCGCAGCGGGACTGCACGGCATGGAGACCGGTGCCTCGCTCCCCGCACCGACGGTCGGCGACCCGGGCGTCCTCGGCGTCCGCGAGCGCGCCCGGCGCGGCATCGTCCGGCTGCCGTCCACTCTCAGCGAGGCCACCGACCGGCTGGAGAAGTCGGCGCCGCTGTTCGAGGCGCTCGGCGAGATGCTGCACGGCGCGGTGCTCGCCGTCCGGCGGGCCGAGGAGGCGCGGTTCGCCGAGAGCGACGCCGAGGAGATCGCCGCCGCCACCCGCTGGCGCTGGTGATGGCCGCGGACGACCCGGGGCCCGGCGACGGTGCGAGCCTGCCGCCGCTGGTGGACCACCACTGCCACGGCGTGCTCCGGCACGAGCCCGACCCCGTGACGTTCGCCGCGCTCCTCACCGAATCGGACCGGCCCGCCGCGGCCGGCACCACCTTCTTCGACACCCAGGCCGGCTTCGCGGTACGCCGCTGGTGCCCGCCGCTGCTGGATCTTCCGGCCCACTGCGCGCCCGACCGCTATCTGGCGCGACGCGCCGAACTCGGCCCGGACGAGACCCGTCGCCGGCTGCTGGGCGCCACCGGCATCGGCGCCTACCTCCTCGACACCGGGCTGCCGGGCGATCTCACCGGGCCGGACGAGACCGCGGCGGCCGGCGGCGGCACCGGACACGAGATCGTCCGGCTGGAGACGCTGGCCGAGCGTGTCGCGGCCGCCACCCATGACGCCGAGGAGTTCCTGCACGCCCTGGAGAGCGCCGTACGGGATGCGGCGCGCACCGCCGTGGCCTTCAAATCGGTCGCCGCGTACCGGCACGGACTCGCCCTCGACCCGAGGCCGCCCGCCCCCGCCGCACTGCACAGCGCCGCCCGCCGCTGGACGGCCGGCGGGGCGACCCGTGTCACCGACCCGGTGCTGCTGCGCCACCTCGTCCAACTGGCCGTCGCCACCGGCCGCCCCCTCCAGCTGCACACCGGCTTCGGCGACCCCGACCTCTCCCTGCACGGCGCGGACCCGGCCCTGCTCACCGACTTCGTCCGGGCCACCGCCGACACCGGCACCGACCTGGTGCTCCTGCACTGCTACCCCTACCACCGGCAGGCCGCCTACCTGGCGAGCGTCTTCCCGCACGTCTACGCCGACTTCGGCCTGACCCTGACACACACCGGGACACGCGCCACCGCCGTCCTCGCCGAATTCCTGGAGCTCGCCCCCTTCGGCAAACTGCTCTTCTCCACCGACGCCTACGGCCTGCCGGAGCTGTACACCGTCGGCAGCGCCCTGTTCCGTACGGCCCTCGCCTCGGTGCTAGGCGACTGGACCGCCTCCGGAGCCTGGTCGGAGGCGGACGCCCAGCGGGTCGGCGCGATGCTCGCGGCGGACAACGCGCGGCGGGTGTACGGCCTCCCCGGAGGCTGAGAGCTGCCCGGCGGCCGCGCCGGGGCCGTACCGCCCTGCCGTATCCGAACTCCGGCCACCGTGCTTTACTTCCGCGTGCCTCCTGCAACTACCTCGAAATCCGGCGACATACCGCTGCGCTCCCGGATATTCGCCGACCTCACGCCCCTGCGCAGCTCCGCCGACTACCGCAGGCTGTGGTGCGGCAACACCATCTCCTGGATGGGCCAGCAGATGACCGCGCTCGCGGTCTCGCTCCAGGTCTACGCCATCACCGGCTCCACCTTCTCGGTCGGCCTGGTGGGTCTGTGCTCCCTGGTGCCGCTGGTCGTCTTCGGGCTCTACGGCGGCGCCATCGCCGACACCGTCGACCGCCGCAAACTGGGCCTGTTCAGTGCCGGGGGCGCGACGGTGATGTCCGTCGTGCTCGCCACCGCGGCACTGGCCGGCTACCACCGGGTCTGGCTGCTCTACGGCGTCGTCGCCCTCCAGGCCGTCTGCTTCGCGATGAACTCCCCGGCCCGCTCGTCGATGATCCCCCGGCTGCTGCCCACCGAGCAGCTGCCGGCCGCCAACGCGCTCAACTCGCTGACCAGCAACCTCGGGTTGATGGGCGGGCCGATGCTCGGTGGCGTCATCGTCGGCCTGTGGGGCTACCAGGCCGCGTATCTGATCGACGTCATGGCCTTCAGCGGCTCGCTCTACGCGATGTGGCGGCTGCCCTCCATGCGCCCCGATCAGGGCGAGGGACACCCGGCGGGCAGGCGCCGGGCCTCCGTCCTGGACGGGCTGCGCTTCCTGGCCACCCGGCCCAACCTCCGGATGACGTTCTTCTCCGACCTCGCGGCCATGGTGCTCGCGCAGCCCCGGGCGCTGTTCCCGGCGATCGCGGTGCTGTGGTTCGGCGGGGACGCCAAGACCGTCGGCCTGCTGGTCGCCGCGCCCGCGGTGGGCGCCGTCCTGGGCGGGCTGTTCTCCGGCTGGCTCGGCGGGATCCGCCGGCACGGCCTGGCCATCCTGCTCGCGGTGGCCTCCTGGGGCGCCGCCATCGCCTGCTTCGGGCTCTCCCGGCACCTGTGGCTCGGGCTGTTCTTCCTTGCCGTCGCGGGCTGCGCGGACACCATCTCGATGGTCTTCCGCAGCACCATGCTGCAGGCCGCCACCCCCGACGCGATGCGGGGGCGGCTGCAGGGCGTCTTCATCGTGGTGGTCGCGGGCGGGCCGCGCCTCGGCGACTTCCTCGCCGGCTCCGCGGCCGATCTGACCTCACCTGCCGTCGCGGTGATCGGCGGCGGCCTCGCCTGCGTCCTGGTGGTGACCGGCCTCGGCCTCGGCCGCCGCGCCTTCGCCCGCTACGACGCCCACGACCCGCAGCCGTGACCTCCGTCGGGCCACCGGGGCCGACGGCCCGCCGCCGGCGTCCGGACCCGATCAGTAACGGGTGATCGCCGTGGGCCCGTGCGTCGTGCCGATGGCGATGTGCGGGTCCCGGGCCGGCCGCACCCAGGCCAGGATCCGCGCCATCGCCCCGGCCGGTACGGACACACAACCGGCCGTCGCCCCCTTGCCGTTGACGTGCAGGAAGATGCCCGCGCCGCGGCCGCGTACCGGATGGCGGTAGTTGAACCCGATCACCAGCGCCCGGCCGTACTGGGCCGGATACTTCGCGAGCCGCTCGGACTCGGCGGCCGCGCAGTCCGGTGGCCGGGGATCCACCCAGCGGTTGTAGGACGAGGACGCGTTGTCCTGGCACCACCAGGAGCCCGCGCCGACCCGGCGGTACGGGGTCGTGGTGCCGGCCGGCGCGGGGGCGGTCCCGAACGCGAACGGCAGGTCGTACAGCCCGGTCGGTGTGGTGGAAGTGCCCTGTACCCGGGTGCGGCCCTCGGCCAGGCCACCGGAGCCGAACCGGGCCGGCGCGGAACCGGCCCGTCGCCAGCCGCCGTTGTGCCGCTGCCACCAGCTGACCGTCCCGGTCGTGGCGCGCGTACCGGACGCGACGGCGGTGATGAGCTGATCGCCGCCCCCGGTGTCGGCCATCCGCAGGGGGAGCGGGACGGGCGCTGCCGGGGCCGGTGCGGCGGGCGCGAGCAGGGCCGCGCAGAGCGCCGACGCCAGGACGGCGGCCCGGAAACCGGGTCCGCCGGCGCACCTCCCGGGACCGCTGCCGGCCGCGGCTGTGGTCGTACGCGTCAGGGACATCTGCGCAATGTAGAGCGGGTCGGGGCGGCCCGGCGTCGTCCGAACAGGTCATTCACCGAGGGCTCGGTGCCGTCCCTCGGCAATCCGCGCTGCGTCGGGGCCATGGACGGGCGAGACTCGGGTACGGGCACCCATGTGCCCGAAGCCGTCCGATTCTGGAGGCCAGAAGTGCAGCGGCAAGCGAAGACGCGGCGGGTCCGCACCACGGGCCGCGATCCTGATCCCGTGCCGCCTCCCGAGCCGGGCCCCGGCCCTGTGCCGCCCCCGGAACCCGGCCCCGGTCCGGTGCCGGAGCCGCCCCCCGTACCACCGGCCCCGCCAGGACCACCCGGGCCGCCGGACCCCGTCCCGCCGTCCCCGGTGCCACGGCCGCCCGGCCCCGATCCGGATCCGGTCCCGGATCCGTCCCCGGCGCCCTCTCCGCTGTCCTAGGGGCGCCGCGGACCACCACCCCGTACGCGCATCACCACCCGTACCCCCAAGGAGGTGCTGATCATGGCCATCGCCACGGTCAACCCGGCCACCGGCGAGACGCTGAAGACCTTCGACGCGCTCAATGCGGGCGAGATCGAGGACTGCCTGGTCAGGGCCGAGCGGGCCTTCCAGGAGCACCGCCTGACGTCGTTCGCCCACCGGGCCGAGCGCATGCTCAAGGCGGCCGATCTGCTCGACGCCGACCAGGACTCCGTCGCCCGCACGATGACCACCGAGATGGGCAAGCCGCTGGCCCAGGCCCGCGCCGAGGCCGCCAAGTGCGCCAAGACGATGCGCTGGTACGCGACGCACGCCGAGGAACTCCTCGCCGACGAGCATCCCGACCCGGCCGATGTCCACGACTCCGGCGCGATGCGTGCCGTCGTGCGCTACCGCCCGCTGGGCACGGTCCTGGCGGTCATGCCGTGGAACTTCCCGCTCTGGCAGGTCGTCCGGTTCGCCGCGCCCGCCCTGATGGCGGGCAACACCGGCCTGCTCAAGCACGCGTCGAACGTCCCGCAGACCGCCCTCTATCTGGAGGAGCTGTTCCGCAGGGCGGGCTTCGCCGAGGGCTGTTTCCAGACCCTGCTGATCGGTTCCGGCGCCGTCGAGGACGTCCTGCGGGACCCGCGGGTCGCCGCCGCGACGCTGACCGGCAGCGAGCCCGCCGGCCGCTCGGTCGCCGCCATCGCCGGTGACGAGATCAAGAAGACGGTCCTCGAACTCGGCGGCAGCGACCCGTACCTCGTCATGCCGTCGGCCGACCTGGACAAGGCCGTCCGTACGGCGGTCACCGCACGGGTGCAGAACAACGGGCAGTCCTGCATCGCGGCCAAGCGGTTCCTGGTGCACACCGACGTCCACGACACGTTCGCCGCGCGGTTCACCGAGCGGATGGCCGCGCTGACCATCGGCGACCCGATGGAGGAGCACACCGACGTCGGTCCGCTCTCCAGCGAGCAGGGCCGCTCGGACCTGGAGGAGCTGGTCGACGACGCGCTGCACCAGGGGGCGACCGCGCTGTGCGGCGGCCGGCGCCCGCCGGAGCACCGTACGGGCTGGTTCTACGAGCCCACCGTGCTGTCCGGCATCACCCCCGCCATGCGGATCCACCGGGAGGAGGCCTTCGGCCCGGTCGCCACGCTCTACCGCGTCGAGGACCTGGACGAGGCGATCGCGCTGGCCAATGACACGCCCTTCGGCCTCGGTTCCAACGCCTGGACCCGGGACGCCGAGGAACAGGCCCGGCTGGCCCGGGACTTGCAGGCGGGCGGCGTCTTCTTCAACGGTATGACCGCCTCGCACCCGGGCCTGCCGTTCGGCGGAGCCAAGCGCTCCGGCTACGGACGGGAGCTCTCCGGGCACGGCATGCGGGAGTTCTGCAACATGACGACGGTCTGGTACGGGCCCGAGGACTGAGCCCCGCCAGGGTGGTCCGGGCGGTCCGCGCGCGGTCCGCCCGGACCGCTGTGTCCGGCCCGGTTCGGGCTCCCGGGGAGGGGTGGCGGGGCGAGGGGCGAACGGCGTGTACGGAGCCCCGGCAGGCGCGTGCGCCGGAGCAGTTTTCGTCAGCCGTGCGAGGGTGTACGTTCCGATCAGGGCGAGTCGGCCAACGGCCAGGTTGGCCGGCTCGGCCATGTTGCGCCCCGACCGCGCCGCGGGGGAGTCGCAGAGACCGGTCGATGGCCGCCGCGGCGCGCCCACGGGACGTCACCGCAGCGCTGCGGCGCGGACCTTCAGTAGGCCGAGCCGGTGGTGTCCGGCAGGACGAACTCGCACCACAGTGCCTTGCCGGAGCCCCGCGGCTCCGCGCCCCAGCGGTGCGCGAGTGCCTCGACGAGCATCAGCCCCCGGCCGGAGGTCGCGGTCTCGCCGGGGCTGCGGCGCCGTGGCCACTGGCTGGAGCGGTCCTCGACCTCTAGTCGGATCCGCTGGGGTGAGCCGGGCAGCAGTTCCATGGCGATCAGGGCGCCGCTCTCGGTGTGTGTCAGGGCGTTGGCGATCAGCTCGGAGGCGGCTACCTCGACATCGTGCGACACGCTCCCGGCTCGCCACTGGTCCAGGGTCCGGCGCAGTGCCGAGCGGACCTCAGCGGCGCCCGACGGGTCGGCCTGATGGACGTGCAGCCGCAGCCGCGGCGTGAGGGCGGCCGCCGTGCCGGGCAGCCGGTGCAGCAGCAGGAGCGCCATGTCGTCATCCGAGCCGGGGCTGGCCCACAGCTGGTCAGCGAGCCGGTCGGCGAGCGTCTCCAGGTCCCCCGGCCCGGCGCGGACCGCGGCGGACAGCTTGTCGATTCCCATGGCGATGTCCTGGCCCGGCTGCTCGACCAGACCGTCGGTGCACAGCAGCAGGGTGGACCCGGGCTCCAGGAACAGCTGGGTCTCCGGAAAGTGGTCGTGCCCGAAGGACGTCGCGACGCCCAGGGGCAGTCCGCCGCGGATCTCGGGCCAGTCGATGTGCCGGGAGCTGTCGCAGATCAGCGGGCCGAGATGACCGGCACGCGCCACCCGCAGGGCCCCGGACTCCAGGTCGGCCTGGACGTACGTACACGTCGCGAACCGTTCGGTCTCCAGCTCCGACAGAAAGCGGGAGGCCCGCACCAGCACCGTCTCCGGCGAGTGGCCCTCACTGGCGTAGGCGCGCAGGGCGATGCGCAACTGGCCCATCACCGCGGCCGCGTGGGTGTCGTGGCCCTGCACGTCCCCCACCACCAGGCCGGTACGTCCCTGTGGCAGCGGGACCACGTCGTACCAGTCGCCGCCGATGTCCCGTCCGACGCTCGCCGGGTGGTAGCGCACGGCCACCTCGCCGCCGGGGATGGGCGGGACCCGGCGCGGCAGCATCGTCGCCTGGAGTCCGGTCGCGAACTCCCGCTCCTGGTCGAAGAGGGTGGCGCGCTGCAGCGACTGGGCGACGACACCGGCCAGCGCCAGGGCCAGGTTCCGCGAATCGGTCGACTGCACCGCCGGCTCGGCGTTGAGCAGGGCCAGAGCCCCGATGACGGTGTCCTGCGCGATCAGCGGCAGGAAGGCCGCGCTGCCCGTCGGCAGCATCTCGGTGTAGGGACGCAGCCGGGGATAGCGGGCGATCAGCTCGCCGCGGGTGCCCAGGAAGCTGGGCCGCCGCGAGCGCACCGTGTCCGACAGCGGCAGGGTGTCGTCCAGCGGCGCGTTCATCAGGTCCTGGGGGACCTCGCCCGTCAGTCCGGTGGCGGCGATCACCTCGAAGGTGTCGCCGTCGACCAGCCCGAGGACCAGCGCGTCGGCACCGAAGCGGAGGGCGGCGCCGGTGCCGGTGAGCACCCGGGTCACATCCGCGACGGACAGGGCACGGGACAACGCGGTCGTGGTCTGCTGCACCATGACCGTCTGCCGCTGCCGCTCCCTCTGGAGAGAGCGCAGCAGCCCCGAGTCGGCCAGCTCGCCCGACGCCTCCCGGACGATGCCGATGACCCGGTAGGGGAGCCCTTCCGCGTCGTGCAGGATCCGGCCCTGGGAGTGCGTCCAGCGCGGGGTCCCGTCGCGGCACCGGATACGGAAGTACGCGCCGTAGGAGGAGTTGCCGTGCTGGAGCGCCTCGGACAGCGCCGTGTCCAGCCGCAGGCCGTCGTCCGGCGGCACCCGGGTGGCCAGGGACAGCGGGTCCCCGTCGAATTCGTCGGCGCTCAGGTCGAACACGTCGAGCGCGCCGTCGTCCAGGTTCATGAAGCCGCTGTCGAGGTCCCAGTCGAAGGTGCCCATGCGGTTGAGCGAGAGCCGGCCGCGCAGGTCGACGGGCTCGTGGTGCGACACACCCGGCACGTCTTCCTCGACACGCCGCGGGGACCTGTCGGCACGGGGGTCGTAGCGCTCGCGCCGCGGTCCTTTCCGGCTCGTCATGGCGGTGGCGCCCCCACCCCTGCCGGGGCACGCACGCCCCACACCCTCGGTCGCGGGCCGTTGACCGGGGCCGATCTCCACCGGAACGCGGCCATGCGCTCACCCTAGGCCCGGGTCCGGCCGCCCGCATTCGGGGTGCTGCGGGTGCCGTGGGGCGTTACGGAAGTCGGGTGACGCCCGGCGGACGCCCTGCCGGGGCGGTGCGCGGCGCCGGGCGTGGCAGACCAGGGAGCACCTCCGCGAGTCCATGTTCATGTGGTGAACGCGCCGCGCGACGCGAGGCCGGTCAACTCCGGTTTTCTCCCCGACTCTTGACGTGGCACGTTCAACTCCCGAACCTTGTGTCGAGCCGCCGGCCGTGACCACACCGGCCGGAAGCAGCAGCAGGGCCGTGACCGCACCGGCCCGTCGGGCAGACCGGCGTATGCGCCTGCCTGCCCTGCCACAGGAAGGCACCCCCCCCATGAGATCCCGCAGATTCCGCCGCGCCATGACCGGCGCGGTCGGGGCGGCCGCGGCCGCCCTCGTACCGGTGTGTGTGGCCGCCGGAGCGTCGGCCGCCCCCGAGGCCGCCGCGCAGACGCAGGTCCAGGTCCACCTCACCACCACCTCCGACCCCGGTGGCCGGCAGGTCGCCAAGGGACTGGAGAAGCAGGACCCGGTGGCCTTCGTCCCCGGCGGCGGAGGAGACATCACCGTCGACGAGTCGACGACGTACCAGACGTTCGAAGGCGGTGGGGCGTCCTTCACCGACACGGCCGGCTGGCTGTTGAAGAGCAGCGGCGCGATCAGCGAGGCCACCCGCTACGCGACCATGAAGAAGCTCTTCGACCCTGTCGAGGGCATCGGCCTCGGCTTCGTCCGCAACCCGATGGGCGCCTCCGACCTCGCCCGTTTCGGCTACACCTACGACGACATGCCCGCCGGGCGGACCGACCCCGCCCTGGACGCCTTCTCCATCGAGCACGACCTCGCCGACGTGCTGCCGCTGACCGCCCAGGCGCGTGCGCTCAACCCGGCCGTCAAGGTGATGGCTTCGCCGTGGACCGCGCCCGCCTGGATGAAGGACAACGACAAGCTCGACCAGGGCTGGCTGGAGGCGCAGTACTACGGGGCCTACGCCCAGTACTTCGTGAAGTATCTCCAGGCGTACCGCGACAAGGGCGTGCCCGTCGACTACGTCTCCGTCCAGAACGAGCCGACCTGCTGCTCCGGCTATCCCTCCATGCAGTGGAACGGCTCCGGCCTCGCCTACTTCACCAAGAACAACCTGCTGCCCGCCCTGAAGGACGCAGGCCTGTCCACCAAGGTCCTGGCGCTCGACTGGAACTGGGACAAGTACGCCGACTTCGCAGCGCCCACCGTCGACGACGCGGCAGTGCGCAGCCACCCCAACTTCGGCGGTATGGCCTGGCACGGCTACGGCGGCGACGTCACCGAGCAGACCAGGGTGCACGATCGCTACCCCGGCCTCGTCGCCCACGACACGGAGCACTCCGGCGGCCAGTGGATCGCCAACCAGCAGAAGGAGGACATGCACAACCTGATCGACTACACCCGCAACTGGGGCAGCAGCTGGGTCAAGTGGTCACTCGCCGTGGACCAGAACGGCGGGCCGCACAACGGCGGATGCGGCACCTGCACCGGACTGGTCACGGTGCACAACGGCGACGGTCAGCACGGCACCGTCGACTACACCGTCGAGTACTACACGATGGGACACCTCACCAAGTTCGTGCGGCCCGGCGCCCGGCGTATCGCCTCCACCGCCTCTGCCACGGTTCACAACGTGGCCTGGAAGAACCCCGACGACTCCAAGGCGCTGATCGCCTACAACGACACGGCCGAGACCCGGAAGGCCGACATCAACTGGGGCGGCGAGCACGTCACCCATGACCTGCCGGCCGGCGCGTCGGCGACCTTCACCTGGAGCGGCAACCCCTCCGGCAGTCCCTCCCGCGGTGCCCTGACCGCGGACCGCGGGCCCGTCACCGCCGCCTACCAGCGAGAGCGGGAGTGAGCGCGACGAGGAGGCGCCCGCCGCGCCGCGTTCCCCCGTGTTGAGTTCTCCGCGCTGAGTCGGAGGAGTGTCGTCCCCCGGTGCTCCCCGCCGGGGGACGACACATGCCGTCAGGCGTGCACCCGAGCCCCGGCGGCGACCGGCGCCGCGGTCCGTGTCCGGTGCGCCAGTGTGGCTTTCCGCGTGGCCACGTCGACGGTGTAGGCGTCGATGGTCAGCCGCGCCCCGGACACCTTCAGCACCATGAACCCGTGGTCGGCGAAGTTCTGCCAGGCCGCCGGGTGCCCGAAGTGGGCCTTGCCGTCCTCGGTCTTGGCCGACGCGCCGCACACCACCTGACGAGTGCCGCCCGTCCGGGCCGTCGGCTCCAGCACCTGGAGGGTGTGGTCGTGACCGGACAGGATCAGATCGGCCCGTCCGCACACCACCTCCTCGTACATCTCCTTGAGGTGAACGCCGCTGGTGTAGTTCCCGATCTCGAAACCGTCGTAGGAACCGGCGCTGCCGTGCTTGCCGTTGTTGAGGTACGGATGGTGGCCGATGACGACCTTCCAGCGGGCCCGTGACGCGCTCAGCGCGCCGTCCAGCCACTGCCGCTGCTCGCGCATGTACGGGCCGTTCCACCAGTAGTGCGGGTCGAGCTGCGCGACATACGACGACCACGGAATCGTGTCGATCGCGAAGAACTCCACCAGTGGATCCGCGGCCGGCAGCGGCACACTGTAGTAACGGGCAGGCATGTGCCAGCGCCGCGAGGTCGCGGCGTAGGCCACCTCGCGGTCGCCGCGCGAGGGGTCGCCCCCGCTGCCGGGTATCAGACCCGAGCAGTCGTGGTTGCCCAGCACCATCAGCCAGGGCACGTCGATGCCGTTGTTCGGCTTCTCGAACTTGTCCTGGAACTCCGAGTCGTGGTCGGACTCGGGCCCGTTCTCGTAGATGTTGTCGCCCAGGCCGACCGCCAGGCCCACCCCCTCGGAGCGGCAGACGTCGCGGGCGGCGGCGGCCACCGCGTACTGCGCCTCGTCGCCGGTCCCCGCGTCTCCGGTGACCAGGACGGCGAACTCGCCGTTGCCGTTGGGGTGTTCGGGGAAGGGGAAGGCCTCGGCAGCCCCCGAGGCGCCGGTGCGCGACGCGGCGGACGCGGGCGACTGCGCGCCGGTGGGGAGTACGGCGAGCGCCGCGCCGGCCACCGCTCCGCCCAGCAGCGTCCGCCGGTTCACGAACTGCGGGACGCGCCCCGTCGTCCGCATCGGCGGCCCCCCGGCCGCGGCGTCCGAGCCGGTGCGCAGCCACTGGCTCTCGGTCATGTCCGCCTGCGGCGGGATCAGTTCGTCTTCACACATGCCTGGTTTCTCTCACGCGCGTCAGGGCCGGTGGTGACGAATTGATGAACGAGGAGTGGATGTATGAAGATTCCGGCGCGTCGAGTTGCCGGAATGTGCACCCCCGGTTCTTCCTCCCTGGTGCCGGGGCCCGGGGCTCCGGCGGTTCAGATGCTGTCGCGGGGGCGGTCGGCGAGGCGGCGCAGGGTACGGCCGAGGCGCTGGGCGTACAGGCGCTGGAAGACGGGGACCACGGGCCCCGCGAGGCGGCTGTAGAGGCGGGCCGGGCGGCTGAATGCGGTCACGGTGAACCACACCGAGCCGTCCGCGCGCAGCTCCGCGATGAACGCCTCCTCGCCGCACTCCGGGTGGCCGTCCCGGGTGCCGTACGCGAAGCCGACGCGGTCCTCCTCCTCCGCCGTCCACACGACCCGACAGGGTGCACGCAGCCACAGCGGGCCGATGCCGAGCGCGACCTCGACGGCCACCCCGGGGGCGGCGCGCGGGGCGTCGGCGTGGACCTGGGCGCCTGACGCGCGGTGCATCCGGAAGGTGGTGATCGCCTCGCCCGCCGCCGCCAGCACCTCGGGACCGTGGCCGATCTTCCGCTCCTCGTGCAGGTGGTGGTAGCCGGGCGGCAGCGGGCGGTGCCGGGTGCCGCCCTCCTCGGGATAGTTGAGGTCGCTCATGCGGTGCGCTCCTTCAGCGTGCGGATGTCGGGTTCGGTCGTGGTGCCGTGGGTCTGCGCAACGGGTTCGTCCGGAGCCGGCACCTGCACGGCGCGCAGCCGTCGCTGGGCGAGGAGCGCGCAGAGGGCGAATCCGAGGGCGTTGCCCAGGCCGTGGGTGGCGGCCATCCAGGCGAGCGAGGGGTGGGGCAAGCCGGTCGCCTCACCGAGCGCCCAGCTCAGAGCCAGCAGCATGGTGGCCACGAGGACCGTCGCGGAGCAGGCGAGCAGCGCCCGCGTCGTCCGGTCGGGCCCCGTCGTCCTCAGGTCGCGCCAGGTCAGCAGGCCCACCAGCCACATACCGGCGGTCAGGACCAGGGCGCCGGCCAGCTCCGCCCAGTCGTCGGCGAAGTACCCGGCGAGCACCAGCAGGGTGCCCACCGGAACGCTGAGCGCGGCGGCCCGGCCCGCCCGGCCGCCGCCGGTGCCGCGGCACACCAGGCCAGCGATCAGCGCCGCGGCGAATCCGGCGAAGTGGAAGTGCGGCACTGTCAGCGCCAGGATGTCGAGGTCGAAGCCGAACAGCCGGTACCCGCCGCGCTCGGCGACCAGTGCGGCACCGGCGACGGCCGGGGTGGCCAGCGCGGTCAGCACGGCGACCTCGGACGCCGCCAGGGAACGGGTGCGGGCGAGCCGCCGCGGGGCCTGGAGGGCGAGCGCGAGGGTGGCCACCGCGTAACCGGCGGCGCAGCCCACGGCGAGGGGGCCGCGCGGCAGCCAGAGGGCCGCCGTGCCCGCCGCGGCGGCGAGCGGCCACCAGCGGCGGAGGCGGGCCATGCCCCCCGAGCCCCGTCCTTCGACGAGTGAGATCCCGAGCGGGATCACCACGAACATCCCGAGCATGACGATGAAGTGGACCAATACGGTCACCACGCCCCCCTTTCGTGACCTGTCTGTCCGGTACGGCGCCGACAGTACGCGCAGAATTGAACGTGTTCAAGAATGGTCCCCGGTGGAGGGCTCTCCGTGTCCGCCGCCGCCCGGCGGGCGCGCCGAGGTCCGCGGAAGTGGGCGTCGCGGGGGCGGTGGAGCACCCGCGCGTCGCGCTTCCGGGCCGCTGCGTACACTCCCTGACCAGGACGGCAGCGGTGAAAGAAGCGGAACGGGCGAGCCCTGGGGGCACCATGCGGATGCATGTCGACCGGCGTCATGAGCGGGTGCTCGCGCTGGTCCAGGAGCGCGGCAGCCTGCGGGTGACGGACCTGGCGGGCGAGCTGGGCGTGTCCGTTGTCACGGTGCGGCGGGATGTCGAGACGCTGTCCGGGCAGGGCAGGTTGGTGCGGCGGCACGGCGCGGTGCTGTGGCCCGGCGCCGTGGCGGACCGCCGCGAGCGGGAAGCGGGTCACGCGGGGGGCGCGCCGGGGAGGCCGGCGCCGGTCGTCGGCATGGTGGTACCGACCGTCGACCGCTTCTTCGGTGACATGGTGCGCGGCGCCCGCGAGACGGTGGAGGCGCAAGGCGGCCGCCTGCTCCTCGGGCTGACGTCCTATCAGCCGGAAGAGGACGCCGCACAGATCGGACGGATGCTGGAAGGCGGCGCCAACGGGTTGTTGCTGGCGCCCAGTTGGCAGGAAGGGCTGCCCTCGGCGGCCCAGCAGCAGCGGCTGCGGGAGAGCGCCGCGCCGGTGGTGCTCGTCGAGCGGTGGGCGCCCGCGGGAAGTCCCGCCGCTGAGCTGGACCGGGTGCGTACGGACCGGGCGCACGGTGCGGCGATGGCGGTCCGGCATCTCGCTGACCTCGGCCACCGGAGGATCGCGCTCGCGGTCCAGGAGAGCGTGCACGCGGGCCGTATCCGGGACGGCTTCGAGGGCGCGGTGCGATCGTTGGGGCTCACGTCCGTACCGGTGTCGCCGTCGGAGGGCCACCCGGCGTCGACCGGCACCCGGCGACTGGAGGCCACCTTGGAGCATCTGGCCGACGCGGTGGCCCGCGACCGGGTCACGGCCGCCCTGGTGCACAGCGACGCGGACGCCATCGCGCTGGTGGCCCGCCTGCGCGAGCGCGGCGTACGGGTGCCCGAGGACCTGGCGGTGGTGGCGTACGATGACGAGGTGGCCTCGCTCGCGGAGGTTCCGCTCACCGCCGTGGCCCCTCCCAAGCGTGCGGTCGGGGCGATGGCGGCGCAGCTGCTGCTGACCCGGATCGCCGAGGACGCCGACCGTGAGCGGGAGGCGCTGCCCCGCCAACACCTCGATCTGCTACCGGAATTGCGTGTGCGCGCCTCGTGCGGTGGGGGCGCCGGCGGGACCGGGGGCCCGGGGCCCGTCACCCGAGCCGCACCGTGACCTTCTGGCTGACTCCGCCCGTCCCCGTCAGGTCGCCGAAGGTCAGCGTCAGCGAGGCACCCGTGGTGGCCGCGGTGACCGTCGAGGGCTTGGAGAGCACCGCGGCGACCCGTCGGCGCCAGGTCACCTTCAGCGAGCTCCTGGCGCGCATCGGGTCGCTCACGCCGATGACGGCGGTGCCGTCCGCCCGCTCGTGCACCGTCACGCTCGCCGGCGCGTCCGTGGTGAGCGGGCCCGCGGTGCCGCCGAACCAGAAGTTGGCGCCGAGGAACCCGAGCGAGGGCACCGCGACCGCCTGGAGGGCGTCGGTGTTGGCCAGGATCCGCAGCCAGGAGGTGTCCGCGGACCGGGCCGCGGTACGCGCCGCGGAGGCACCGGGCAGCAGGACGTAGGAGTAGCGGGCGCCGGACGGATCGGTGCCGTGATCGGCGAGCAGCGTGAGGTAGCGGCGCTCCAACCGGGTCGGTGAGCCGCCCGCGTTGATGTCCTTCCAGGACCCGGAGCGTGCCTCGCGAAGGGCCTTGAGCGTCGTGCCGCAGGGGAAGACGTAGCCGGCGTGGCCGGCGAGGTGCGCCCAGCGGGTGCCGGTCAGGGGCGCCGACCAGGGATATGAGGTGGGCTGCCGCCGGCCGTCCACGGTGAGCGCCGAGGCGCCCAGGGGCCCAAGATTGCGGTTGTCGACGATCGTTTCGACCGATCGGCCGTCCCGCGCGGTGATGCCCGCTCCGAGGCAGACCACCGCGTCATCGAGGAAGAACCAGGACTTCTTGGCCACGAGGGTGGACGCCAGTCCCTTGAGGTACTGGCCGACCGCGGCGTAGGACCCGGCGTCGCTGCCACCCACCCACGACACCTCGGGGCGCGCCGCGCCCCACACGCCGCCCTCCCCGTCCGCGAGCTGCTTGCCGGACGCGGTGGTGCCGGGCAGCCGCATCGGGTCGACGGTGGGCCAGAAAGCGTCGCTGTACTGACCGTTGCCGTAGGTGTCGCCCCACCAATAGAGCATCCCGGAGCCGGTGTGCCAGCCGCGGACGTTCTCGCCGTTGCCGTTCTCGTAGTGGGTGATGCGCCGGGAGGCCATGGAGAGGGAGGCGGCCCAGCCGGGGCGGCGGTGCACCACGCGGTCCATGCCCGGGAACTGCCGGTGGCCGGTCGGCTCGGGGACGGGCGTCACCGCGGAGTCGTCCAGGACCTCCTTGAGCCGGGAGAGCGCACCGATCGACAGGCTCGGATCGCTCATCGCGGGGGAGTAATAGTCGCGAGAGCACCAGCCCTTGGCCAGGCCGCGCCAGCGGGTCCGCTCCGCGGCGCTCGCGCCCTCCCCCAGCAGAAGGATCGATGCGATGACGGGATGGCCCCGCAGATGGTCGTCGGCCTGCGTCCCCGTCGCGTCGCCCGCGGCCACGCCGCGGCTGATCGCGCGACCCGAAACGCCGTCCATCATCAGTCCGTTGAAGAGGAGCGGCGCGTAGGCGTGCTCGACCGCGTCGAGGAACAGCTGCCGCTTCGGATCGGCCACCGCCCACGGGGAGTCGCCGAGCAGTGCGAAGAGCTTGCTGAGGCCGTCGATCAGCACCGCGCCGTAGGAGCCGGTGTAGGGCACCCAGGTGTGCTGGACGACCGAGCCGTCGGCGTAGATGCCGTCGCCCGAGGCGACGTAGGGGAAGACCGGGGTGAGGGCGTCGCGGGCCAGCGCGATCTTGTCGGCGTCCGCCCCGACGATGCCGCGCAGCGCCAGTACCCGGCACAGGTCCACGCGGTTGGCTCCGGTGCTGGTGCCCGTGTACGAGCCGACGGCCGTATCCGGTACGAAGTGGTCGACCGCGGCGAGGTAGCGTGCCCTGCGCTCGTCGGACAGCTGGTCGTGGAGCAGGACACAGATGTCCAACAGCGGCTGCGGGGCGCCGATCTGCCAGTTGTACCAGTTGCCGTAGCGGGTGGTCCGCTCGTTGTAGACCTGCTCGTCGAGGTGGTCGAGGCCGGTCAGCAGGGCCGTGGCGAGGTCCGGGTCGCCGGTGACGCCCGTGCCGGGCTGCGCGAAGGCCTGCGCCATCGTCTGCAGGCGCGCGTAACTGGTCTGGATCTGGCCCGAGAAGCCGTACGACTCGGGATCGGTGTCGGGCTCGGGGTCGGCGAAGACCGCGTCCGGCCACAGTGAGCCGTCGGCCGGCGTCATCGTCGAGCGCAGCTTCCTCGCGGTGGCGCCGAGTGCCGCGAGCCGGTCCTTGAAGGGCTGCGCTGTGGGGCTGAAGCCGGTGCCGAGCAGCAGTTCGCGCCATGTCGTACGCAGCGCAGCGAAATCCTCGGCGGAGGCCGCGGAGCGACCTGCCGCGGCGCCGTCGGCGGTGTGGGGACGGGCCAGGGCGGAGGCGCCGGTCAGCCCGGCGGCGAGCGAGGCACCGCCCGCCGTGAGGAGCAGGGAACGGCGGGTCCATGGGTGCGTCATGGGGTCTCCGTAGCCGGGAGGGCGGGGGCGCCGAGGGTGCGGCGTGCCCGTATGAAACACGAGCGACACCAAACGCTCAAGAGGTTCGCATCAAACGATCCAAACGATCGTTCGCTCGCGAAGTGTTCGCCCCTCCACCCCTCCCGGATTGCCGGCTGGGCGGGTCCTCACCGGGCGCCGGCACCGAGGCCGCCGACGGCGAGGTCCCGGGCCCCGGGGGCTAGCCCTCCGGCTCGCCGTGCCGCCCCGCTCCCGCCGCGAACCGCGCCGCGCCTTCCAGTCCCTCCGCCAACACCGCCTGCCCATGGACCAGTTCGCGTTCCATGGCCTTCGCTTCCGGCTCGCCCTCCTGGTCGAGCAGCGAGGCGCGGTCGCTACGCAGGCACGCCTGCGGCAGGCTCGCGATCTCGGCTGCCAGGCTCTCCGCCTCCGCGCGCGCCCTTCCGGTCGGCACGAGCCGGTTGGCCAACCCGATGTCCAGTGCCTCCGCGGCCGATACCGGACGGCCCGTCAATACCAGGTCCCTCGCCCGGCTCACCCCGATCAGCCGCGGCAGTCGCACCGTCCCGCCGTCGATCAGCGGCACGCCCCAGCGCCGGCAGAACACTCCGAAGACCGCGTCCTCCTCCGCGATCCGCAGGTCGCACCAGAGCGCGAGCTCCAGCCCGCCGGCGACCGCGTGGCCGGCGACCGCCGCGATCACCGGCTTGCTCAGCCGCATCCGGGTCGGCCCCATCGGCCCGTCGCCGTCCGGGGCGACGCGGTTGCCGTGCCCGGTGCCGACCGCCTTGAGGTCGGCACCGGAGCAGAACGTGCCACCCTCGCCCCACAGCACCGCGACGTGCGCACCCTCATCGGCCTCGAACGCACGGAAGGCGTCGGCAAGTTGAGCTGCCGTGGCGCCGTCCACGGCGTTACGCGACGCCGGCCGCGACAGCACCACCGTCGTGACCGGCCCCGCGCGCTCCACCCGTACGGACATCAGGCGGTACCCGGTGCGGTGTCCCCGGACCTGGACCCGGGGCGGGCGCGCTCCAGGATCGCGGCCAGGTCGGCGCCGGCGGGCAGCGTGCCGAAGGCGTTGCCCCAATCGCCGTCCAGACGCGACGCGCAGAACGCGTCGGCGACCGCGGGGTGACTGAACCGCACGAGCAGCGAACCCTGAAGCACCAGCGCCATCCGCTCGGCGAGCGAACGGGCCATCAGCTGCGCGCGCTCCGGGTCGGCCAGGCCGCCGAGCATCTTGCGGACCCCGGCCACCGCGGCGTCCAGCCGCCGGTCGGCACCCGCGGCCGTCTCGACCTCGGCGAGGAACGCCTCCAGCGCGGCCGGTTCCTTGCTCAGCGCCCGCAGGACATCGAGCGCCGCCACGTTCCCCGAGCCCTCCCAGATCGACAGCAGCGGCGCCTCCCGGTAGAGGCGCGGCATGCCCGATTCCTCGACGTAACCATTGCCGCCCAGGCACTCCAGCGCCTCCGCCGCGTGCGTGCTGCCGCGCTTGCAGACCCAGTACTTACCGGCCGCGAGCGCCAGCCGGCGCAGCGCCCCCTCCGCGCTGTCCCCTGCCTGGGACCGGTCCACCGCAGCGGCGAGCCGCATACCCAGCAGCGTCGCTGCCTCCGACTCGACGGCGAGGTCGGCCAGCACCGAACGCATCAGCGGCTGCCGGTCCAACTCCCGCCCGAACGCCCGCCGGTGGGAGGTGTGGTGCAGCGCCTGACGCAGCCCGGCCCGCATGCCCGCCGCGGAGCCGAGCACACAGTCCAGCCGGGTCATGTTCACCATCTCGACGATGGTGCGCACCCCACGGCCCGGCTCGCCGACCGGCCAGGCCACCGCCTGGTCGTACTCGATCTCCGAGGACGCGTTCGAGCGGTTGCCCAGCTTGTCCTTGAGCCGCATCAGCCGCATTCCGTTGAGGGAGCCGTCCGGGAGTACCCGCGGCAGCAGAAAGCAGCTCAGTCCCTCCTCGGTCTGCGCCAGCGCCAGGAACACATCGCTCATGGGAGCCGAGGTGAACCACTTGTGGCCGGTGATGCGGTAGGTGCCGTCACCGGCCGGCACCGCACGCGTGGTGTTGGCCCGTACGTCGCTGCCGCCCTGCTTCTCCGTCATCGACATGCCCGCGATCAGCCCCGCCTTGCTCAGCGGCGCGCGCAGCCCGAAGTCGTAGGTGCGGGAGGCGAGCAGGGGTTCGTACCGTGCGGCGAGGTCCGGAGCGGCCCGCAGCGCCGGCACGGCGGCGTACGTCATCGAGACCGGGCAGCCGTGTCCGGCCTCGGCCTGCGACCAGACGTAGAACTTCGCCGCACGCACCAGATGCGCTCCCGGCCGGTCGTCCACCCAGGGCGCGGCGTGCAGGCCGTGCTCCACCGCGACGGTCATCAGCTGATGCCAGGCCGGGTGGAACTCCACCTCGTCGACGCGGTGACCGAAGCGGTCGTGGGTGCGCAGCCTGGGCGGCTGTTCCTCCGCCCACCGGGCCTGGTCCTGCACGGCTGCCGAGCCGGCCAGCGCGCCCAGCTCGGCGACCTCCGGCTCGCCCCACCCGGCGCCCTCCCGGCGCAGGGCCTCCAGCAGGGCCGGTTCGTCGGCCGTGCTGAATCCGGTCAGTGGCGGGGCCTGATTCACGACTTCATGGGTGACGGTCATGGCTCGACGTTACAGAAACCGAACAGCTGTGAGAAGGCTGTAATGCCCGCGATCGGCGGAGCTAGAATTTCCCGCACTCATGAACGACGACATCCGGCCCCGCCGCGACCATGCCCCGCAGCGCTCCGGCGAGCGCACCCCGACCGCGGAGGACGCCCCCGCGCTGCGTCCTCTCACGGCCCGCTCGATCGTGCTGAGCACCCTCCTCGGGCACCACCCGCCGCAGCTGCCCGCGCGCGCCCTGGTGCGGGTCGGCGAGCTCTTCGGCATCGCCGAAGGCACCGTCCGGGTCGCGCTCTCCCGGATGGTGGCCGCCGGAGACCTGCGGCAGGGCGACGGCTCGTACGGCCTCACCGCGCGGCTGCTGGAGCGCCAGTCACGGCAGGACGAAAGCCGGTCGCCCAGGACCAGGGCATGGCGGGGGGACTGGGAGATCGCCGTGGTCACCACGGCCGAACGCCGGCCCGCAGCGGAGCGCACCGCGCTGCGCCAGGCCATGTCCGGGCTGCGCCTGGCCGAGCTCCGCGAGGGCAGCTGGCTGCGCCCCGCCAACCTCGACCGGCCCCGCCCCGCTGTCGTCACCGCACAGTGCACCTGGTTCACCGGCACCCCCGACGACGACCCGGTCGCCCTCGCCGGCCGCCTCTGGGACCTGACCGGCTGGGCCGACGAGGCCCGCGCCCTGATGGCCGCGCTGGACCGCGCGGACACCCTGGCCGACCGCTTCACGGTCGCGGCCGCCGCGCTGCGCCATCTGCTGTCGGACCCGCTGCTGCCCGACGCGCTGCTGCCGCCCGGCTGGCCCGGCGGCGAACTCCGGCTGCGCTACGACGCGTTCGCGGCCGAGCTGCGCGAGCTGCTCCGTCAGTACCTGTCACCGCGGGCGGCCCGCTGAACTGCCCGCCGTAGGCGGCGACGGTGCTCGAAGCCCGGCGCATCGCCGCAGTGCTTCCTCAGCGCGAGGCGCTCGCGCAGGTCACAGCGGTAGAACGCAGACCGGGACGGGCGCGGCGAAGGGTTCGCCGGTGCGGGTCAGCCCTCCGCTCCCGGAATCCACCGAGAACACCGTCACCGTGCCGGACTTCTGGTTCGCCGCGAACAGCAGTCGCTCGTCGGGGGAGAACGCGAGATGCCGGGGGAAGTCACCGCCCACCGGCACGGTGTCCAGCAGCCGCAGTCGCGCCCCGCCACCCTCCACGGCGTAACGGGTGAGGCTGTTGTGGCCACGATTGGCGAGATACGCGAAGCCGCCGTCCCGGGTGACCAGCAGCTGCGCGGGGTAGCTGGTGCCTGCCCCGGTGCCGGTGGACTGCGGTGTGCCGGGCGTCAGCCGGCCACTGCCGGCGTCGTACCCGCAGACCACGACGGTGTTGTCGACCTCGTTGGCGAGGTAGGCGAAGCGGCCGGACGGATGGAAGGTCAGATGCCGCGGGCCGGCGCCGGGGCGCAGCGCCGCCCGCGACACCTCCGTGAGCCTCCCCGCGGTCTCGTCCAGCCGGTAGGTGTAGACGGTGTCGTTGCCGAGGTCCACGGCGAGTACGTGCCGGCCGTCGGGGGCGGTGAGGATCTGGTGGGCGTGCGGCCCGTCCTGACCGGGGCCGGGCGGCGGGCTGTCGTGGGTGACGAGGTCGGTCCGCTCGCCCAGGGCGCCGCTGTCCGGCGCGATCGGATGGACGGCCACGCTGCCGGAGAGGTAGTTGGCGCTGAGCAGCCAGCGGCCGCCGGGGTGCACCGACAGGTGGCAGGGCCCGGCCCCGCCGGTCGACCGGGTGCCCAGCACCGTAGGCGCGCCGCCCGAGGGCAGTGCGATGGCTGTCACGCCGCCCTGCTGCTGTTCATCGACCGCGTAGAGGGTGCGCTCACCCGGCGCGAGCGCCAGAAACGACGGATCCGCGACGTCCGCGACCACCCCGGTGGCGGTGATCCGGCCACTGGTGTCGTAGGTGCCCAGACCGATACCGGTGCCGCCGCCCTCCGTGGAGGTGTAGGTCCCCAGGAACAGCGGGCGGTCGGTGCGGGGGCGCCGCCCGGAGCGGTGCCGGGCGTGGGCGGGACCGGCGTCCTTGACGTTCAGTGCCGAGACCGCGGCCGTCGCGGCGAGCCCCGCGACCGTGCCGGCGAACCGCCGGCGGGCGAGGCCGCTTCCCGTCGTGGTGCCTGGCCGTGCTGAACTCATGTCACACCTCGGCGTTCGGTGATCTGTGGGGGATCTGCGTGCCGTGCTGCGTGCTGTGCTGTGCTGTGGTGCGCGGTGACCCGAATACGGCAGCCAGGGTGACCCGTTACCCCACCTCTCGGCAAGGGACGCAACCCGAATTGCGTAGTACGCAACGCCACTTCGGGGAGGCGTGGGTGCCGACCGTCCGAGGTCCGCACGAGGACTGAAGGGGGACAGGCGCGGCCGGCAGGAGCGGCCTCAGGGTCGGGGATCGCGACGTTCGTGCAGGTCAGCGGTGCTCTTCCGGCCCAGCTACCCCGACGCGGTCGTACATCCCGGTGATGACCATCAGCCCCACCCGTAGCACTCGAGTCGTACAGCACAACACATACGCGGACTGATTCGCCGCCCCCTGTCCGGCTCGTAGTTTCTTGATCAAGGCACGGAGATGATCGAGAGGCCACGGATATATGTACGGCAAGGCATTCGCCCCGGAATACCAGGATGAGCTGGGCTCGGCGCTGGGCGTGAACTCCTCGTACGAGGAGGTGCTGGCGACCGCGGGACTGGCTCGCTCCCGCGCGAGCGGGCCCCTGGAGCGGGCGCGTGCCGCGCTCGCCGTCGCGGAGGCCAACCGGCGCCTCGGCCGGGTGGCGGACGCCGGCGACGCCTGGCGGGAGAGCTACCGCAGCGCGCGCACCGCGGGCGACGCGGGCGCCATGGCCTGGGCGCTGTGGAGCGGAGGCACCCTCGCCCGCCAGTGCGGGACGCTGCCTCTCGCCCGCAGGCTGCTCACCCACGCCGTGACGCTGGCCGCCACCAGCGGGGACCGCCTCGCCCACGGCTACTCCCTCGCGGGGCTCGCGGAGACCGGCCGCATCCAGGGTGACTACGCCGCGGTCGCCGAACTCCACGAGCAACTGCTCGAACAGGGCCGGGCGCACGGCGAGGCCCGGCACATGGTCTGGGCGATGTCCGGCATCGCGCAGATGCACCGCAACACCGGCGAATACGCCAAGGCCCTGGAGCTGTTCGAGGAGTCCGTCCGAATAGCCACCGAGGCCGATGACGCGCGGGGCCGCGCCTGGTCGCTGCGCGGTGTCGCCGACGTCCTCTCGGTCCAGGGCGAACCGGACCGTGCGCTGGAGCTGCTGTCCGAGGCCGAGGTCATCTGCCGTGCCATGGACCTGGCGAGCGCGCTCGCCTACAACCACAAGATGCGGGGGAACGTCCTCTACCGCGCGGGGCGCTACGCAGCGGCCCGCGACACCTACCTTGTGGCGCTGCGCGAGTTCCGCGCCATGCACGAGCCCCGGGGCACCGCCCTCTCCCGGCTGGGGCTGACCAAGTCCCGTGCCCGCCTGGGCCGCGACCTGCGGGAGACCCTCGACGAACTCGGCGAGCTGGAACGGGACTTCACCCGGATCGGGCTGCGCCACGCCCGCGACGCGGTCATCGCCTTCCGGGACGAGGAGAGCGCGACATCGGCGCCAGCAGGTCCCGCTCCTTGCTGCGATGCCACCACGCACCGGTCTGCCGCAGTTCCCGCCACGTCGTGAAGCGATAGCGGAAGACCCGCGCCCGCACCCGCGCGGGCGGCACGTCCGGGAACGGATTGACGCGCAGCAGCCGCAGCGTGTCGCGGTCGTTCTCCAGCAGCCGCTCCACGAACGGGACGAACCACGCCCGCGCATAGGCCGGCGAGAGGGCCGCGAACCACATCAGCCAGTCCAGGCGCAGGTGGTACGGCGCGAACTGGCGCGGCAGCCGTCGCACGTCCCCCGGCTTGCCGTGGAACTCGTACGCCAGCCAGGTCGTGTCCGGCCCGTTCACCGCGTCCGCCGTGCCCTCGACGACGATCTCCCGGCGCACCCGGGTGATGCTGCCGAACGCCCCGTAGGAATTGACGAGGTGCAGCGAGTCATAGGAGGCGTTCATGCGCTGCTGCCGGGCCAGGAGGTTGCGGACAGGGCGGTAGCTGAGCACGAGGACGAGCGCGGTCATGGCGATGACCAGGACCTCGAACCAGACCGGTGGAGCCGGCAGGGACGAGGGCGGCTCGGCCCAGGAGGGCACGGCCGAGAGGGCCAGCGCGATGGTGACCCAGTTCAGCCAGGCGAAGTTGCCGGACAGCACCAGCCACAGCTGGGTGACCGCCATCGCGACGGCGGCCCACCCCGCGATCGGCTGTGGGGTGAACAGCAGCACGGGCAGCAGGAGTTGCGCCACATGGTTGGCGGCCACCTCCGCCCGGTGCAGCGGCTTGGGCAGATGGTGGAAGAACCAGCTCAGCGGGCCCGGCATCGGCTGGGTCTCGTGGTGGTAGTACAGACAGGTCAGGTCCCGCCAGCAGCTGTCGCCGCGCATCTTGATCAGCCCGGCGCCGAACTCCACCCGGAACAGCACCCAGCGCAGCAACCACATCACCAGCACCGGGGGAGCGGTCCGGTCGTTGCCGAGGAAGACCGCGAGCAGACCGGCCTCCAGCAGCAGCGACTCCCAGCCGAAGCCGTACCAGGTCTGCCCCACGTTCACGATGGACAGAGACATCGCCCACAGCGCGGCCCACATCACCATCGCCGCCCAGAGCGGGACCGCGTCCGCGGCGCCCGCCGCGACGGCCGCCGCCAGCAGCGCCCCGCACCACGCCCAGGCCGCGAAGAACCGGTCGGAGTAGTGCAGCTGGAAGACCGACGGCGCGTCGCGGAACGGCATCCGTGCCACGAACGCGGGGATCGGCAACATGCCGCGGGCCCCGATGAGCGCCCGGAAATGCCGCGCCGCGGCGATGAAGGCGATCAGGTAAAGGACGGCCAGCATTCGCTGGTAGATGAGCCGGCCGAGCCAGTAGCCGGGATCCGAGAACCATTCCACCCGCCCATGGGTAGCACTCCGGCCGTGCGCCCGGCGGGGAGGCGCGCGGCCTCACGGGGGTGTCGTCGGGCTCCGGCCCGGCGGCCCGCCCGGGGCATCGAAAGCGGCGTCCGGGAGGCGGTACGCCGAAGGGCCGGTGCGGACACCGGCCCTTCGGCACGCTGGTGAGCGGATCGCTCGCCGGGAGCCACGACCCCGTGAAAACGGAGGCCGGGAGGGAGCGAACGCTCCCCCTACCCGCTCATTTCCAGGGTACGGACGCCGCCGCCACCGGCAACCGGAGCGCTGTGCGAGGCGCCGTGCCGGCCCCCGGCCGCGTTGTTTCCTCCGTGCGCGCGGGGCGCTGTTACCGCCTTCCGGTGACATGCCGATTTCACCGCAAAAAAGTCGAGCGAGCCGCGAGGGACATCGTTAGGCTGGAGGACGACGGACGACCTTTCGGGGAGACGCCAACACCATTGGCCCGTCGCGGGAACGCCACAAACCCTGGCCGATCTCCCGGTTTGTGAACGAGGCGCCACCGCGTCGGAACCAATACCTCGATGAAGGAGTGCGTGGTGGCATTGCACAAGGCTCACTACGAGCAGCCTCGCCCCCAGCAGGGCGACCGGCCGGGCCGTATCAAGGAAGTCCGCAATCTGGAGGTCTGGGACCGCTGTGTCCCGGTGCGCCTCGCCGGCTGCGACGACGACCCGGCCGAGTCGAACATCTTCCGCGGCATCGACTGACCGCCGGGCGCCGGGCCGCCGCTTCCCCTCGAAGCGCGCCCCACGCCGCCCGAACCGACGGGAGCGGCTGCCCTCGGCAGTCGCTCCCGTCCGCAGGCGAGAGCCCGGCCGGTCAGGGCCGGCGCCCGAGCAGGCAGAGCAGCCGGGTGAGGTCATCGGCGCCGGCCGGGGGCTCCACGGGCTCGGCGAACAGCCCGGATCCACCGAGCTCCGCGGCGTACGGTTCGACCTCGCACAGCGCCGCCGTCGCCAGGTGCCCCGGCAGCCGTTCCTCCGCGCCGACGGCCCGGGAGAGGTCCCAGGCGTGCACCACCGCGTCGGCCATCATCTGCGTGCAGTAGGCAGCGGCGCCGCTGGAGCCGTAGGACAGGTGCACGGTGCGGTCCAGCGCGCCCGGTTCGCTGAACGCCGCCACGGCGGCGACCGCCGCGCGGTCCCAGACGGCGGCAGGGTCCTCGCCCAGCCGGTCGCCGTCGAAGTCCGCCCCCACCTCCGCGACCGTGGCGCCGTCGCGCACCAGACGAGGCACCCACAACTGCTCGACGGTGAGGTGGTTGACCAGATCGCGCACCGACCACCGGGTGCACGGCGTCGGGGCGTCCCACTGGTCGTCGCGGACGGCGTGGACCCGGGTCCCGAAGAGTTCGATCGCCTCGCCGTGCGTGCGCAGGATCTCGTCCTTGTTCATGTTCCCCGAGGATAGGAGCGGCCACTGACAACGGCCCCCCGGCGCACCGCTGTCGGGCGGGTGCTCACCGCCCGTCGCGCCCGCCGACCGCCCCTTCGAGCCTCCCGTCCCGGCGCGGCGGCGCCCCCGCCGCTCCTCGATGACCCGTTCGGCCCAGCCCGGCAGGGGAATTTTCCCGGGCCGGGAGAAGCGAGAAGATCGGCGCGAGGAGCGGCGTGGACGGCGGTCCCACCAGGTGGGCGAGGTCCGCCGGGCGGGCGCGCGGCGGGCGCGTGGTCAGTCGGCGTACAGCCGGCTCCGCGGCACGACCTGGAGGCTCTGGTCGGGCCCGGCCCAGAGGAGTTTCATGTGCGCCTCGCCCGTGCCCTCCGTGTAGTCGATGCGGATGCTGTGCCGGTGCCCAGCGGTGAGCGTGACGGTCCCCTTGTCGGCCTTAGGCCCGTGCGGTGTGCTGCTGTCGATGATCGGTTCGCCGTCGATCCACAGGCGCACGGTGTCGTCGGAGACGGTGGTGAAGGTGTACGTCCCGCCCGACCGCGGTTGGATGCTCCCCGTCCACCGGGTGCTGAAGTGGTCCGAGGGGATGCGTGGATCGGGAGAGCCGTCGAAGCGGTAGGACTTGTTGACGGTGGGGTCGACGGTGGTCACCGCAGGCGGTCCGCTGAAGGAGTCATTGGCCCAGGTCCGCGCGGTCAGCCCCGTCCCGGTGCCGGGTGGGGACGCCGCCGGAGGTTCGATGCCGAGCCGGATCACGCCGGCGACGGGGCCGGTGGCGGCGCCCGAGGGGGTGAGGTCGAAGCCGTCGCCTGACGGTGTGACCCGCACCCGCTGCGAGCTGCCCAGGACCGTGGCGGAGGTGACCTCGAAGGCGTCCTTGGCCGTGAGGTGCAGTGGGCTGCCGGCCGCGGGCCACGACGTCACGGAGGCATACAGGGTGTCGCCCCGGCGCGAGACCGCTCCCCAGGAGGGGTCTGCGACGAGTCCGGTGTGCCCGGCCCCGTACACCGCGCCGCCCTGGCCGTGCGCGCCGAGCCACCGGCCCGCCTCGCGGAGCCGGTCCACGGACGGCTGCGGGATGCGCCCGCGCCGGTCGGGTCCGACGTTCAGCAGATAGTTGCCGCCGCGGCTCGCGACGTCCAACAGGTTGCGGACGACGGTCGCCGACGACTTCCAGTGGGTGTCGTACTTCGCGAAGCCCCAGTGGTCGTTGAGGGTCATACAGCTCTCCCACAGCTGCCCGGCGACCGGTTCGTCGGGGATCTCCTGCTCAGGGGTGCCGAAGTCGCCGTCGACCACCTCGCGCTTGCCGACCCGGTTGTTGACGATCAGGCCGGGGTCCAGGTGATGCAGATACGCCTGGAGGTCGGCGCCGTCACGGCGGGACCAGGTGTTGGTGGGGTTGTCGGCGTCCCATTCGCCGTCGAACCACAGCAGTGCCGGGTCGTAGCCGTCCACCAGTTCCTTGAGCTGCGCGTACATCCGTTTCTTGTAGCGCGGGAAGGTCGCCGGGTCGGCGAAGTCGGGGTCGTGCCAGTCCCAGATCGAGTAGTAGAAGCCCAGCTTGATACCGGCGGCGTCCGCGGCCTTCTTCAGCTCGGCGAGGATGTCGCGGTGGGGGTCGAAGGACGAATGGTCGCGCAAATTCCAGGAGTTCTGCTTCGTCGGCCACATCGCGTACCCGTCATGGTGCTTGGACGTGATGACGATGTAGCGCTGGCCCGCGTCCTTGGCGGCCTTGACGACCGCCTCGGCGTCGAAGTCCGCGGGGTTGAAGGTCGCGGCCTGCTTCTCGTACTCCGCGGTGGGGATCGCGCACTCGCGCTTGATCCACTCGGCGTTGCGGCAGACGGTCCCGTCGGGCCGGGTGTACTCGCCCTCCAGGTTCGAGTAGGCGCCGAAGTGGATGAACATCCCGAAGCGGTCCTGGCGCCACCAGGAGGTGCGCTCCGAGGTGAAGGGGTCGTCGATCGCGTGGTTGGTGCCGGGGCCCGCGGTGACGCGTGGCGGGGGCTTCGCGGACGCCGTGGGGCTGCCGCCGGTCAGCAGCAGGGCTCCCAGCAGCCCCAGAACTCCCAGCGCCCTGGCCGGTCGTGTGCCTCTGCGCATGGCTCGCTCCTCCGGTCGGTTCGTGCCGACGGTGCTTCCGTGCCACCCCGCATGGTGGCGCGCACCGTGCCGGACCGGAAGACGTCTGACACGACAAACATCGGAGGACAGTGGTCAACAAGCGGAGCAAATAGTGGAGTTGAGAGTGTCGACCTCGAAAGATGTCCGATAGACGTCCGATCTAAGGGAAAAGGGGGGAGGTGAGACGGACGGCGTGACGAGGCGCATCGAACGGCGTGCGGTGCGCGCCGACTGCGCATCAGCGCCCTGGCGAACCCGGGGAGGTGGCTGTTCAATGGGCGCGGGCCGCACTCACTGGAGGCACCATGAACGCCGTCGCCCCATCCGCCGCCAACGGCACCGCATCCGCCGGGCCACCCGCCGTCGCGCACAGAGGCGGCCCCGCCGAGGTGTCACGCCCCGCACCCGCCCTCCGCGCCGCGGGACACGAACGGAGCTATCCCGACTTCCTCGACCGGGCAGCGCGCATGGCAACCGGCTTATCCGATACGGGTGTCGATCCGGGCGACCGGATCGCCATCGTCATGCGCAACGAACCCGCCCACTTGGAGATCACCGCCGCGGCCGCCCGGATCGGCGCCTCCGCGGTGCCGGTCAACTGGCACTTCAAGCACGACGAGCTGCGGCATGTGCTGACCGACAGCGGCAGCAAGGTCGTCTTCGCCCACACGGACCTGCTGGCCGCGGTGCGCGCCGCGCTCCCCGACGGCGTACGGATCATCGAGGTGCCCGTGCCCGAAGGCGTCGCGGCAGCCTGCGGGTTCTCCGCGCCGCCCGCAACCGGCGACCACCCCCTCCTGGACAGCTGGCTGGCCGGCTACGCCCCGCTGGCCCGGGCAGCCGAGGAGCGCCCGCCCACCGTCATCTACAGCTCCGGAACGACCGGGCGCCCCAAGGGAGTTCTGCGCGAACCGGTGCCCCAGGACCGGCTGGAGGAGGGGGTCAGGTCGTTCCTGGAGTACTTCGCCGTGGCACCCGGCGGCCGGACCCTGATCCCCGCCCCGCTCTACCACGCGTCGCCCAGCCAGCACGCCGTCCTCGCCCTCGCCGCGGGCCTGGACATCACCTTGATGCCGCACTTCGATGCCGAGGAGTTCCTGCGGCTGATCGAGCGCCACCGCATCGAGCAGGTGCAGGTGGTGCCCACGATGTTCGTCCGGCTGCTGCGGCTGCCCAAGGACGTGCGCGAGCGGTACGACCTGTCGTCGCTCACCTCGGTCGTGCACGCCGCGGCGCCCTGTCCGCCGCACGTCAAACACGCGATGATCGACTGGCTGGGGCCGGTGCTGCGGGAGTACTACGGGGGCAGCGAAACCGGCGCGGTGACGTGGTGCGACAGTGCGGAATGGCTCGCCCACCCGGGCACGGTCGGCCGGGCCGACGGTACCTGCGGTGTCGCGGTCCTCGGGCCCGAGGGCGAGGCGCTGCCGACCGGCGCCACCGGCGAGATCTATCTCAAACCCTCCGACAACTGGCCGCAGTTCACCTACCTCGGCGACGCCGCCAAGCGCGCCGCGATGGAGGCGCCCGGCCTGCCCGGCTACGTCACGATCGGCGACATCGGCCACCTCGACGCGGACGGTTACCTCTACCTCAGCGACCGCCGCAACGACATGGTCATCTCCGGCGGCGTCAACATCTACCCGGCGGAGATCGAGGGCTGTCTGCTCTCCCTCGAAGGGGTGCGGGACGTGGCGGTGTTCGGCATACCCGACGAGGAGTTCGGCGAGGTGCTGGCGGCGCACGTGCAGACGGAGCCGGGTGTGCTGTTGCGTGCCGAGGCGGTGCGCTCGCACGTCGCGGAGCGACTGGCCGGGTACAAGGTGCCCAGGGCCGTGGTCTTCGAGGAACTTCTGCCGCGCGACGAGTCGGGCAAGCTCTTCAAGCGGCGGCTGCGGGACCCCTATTGGGCCGGGCGGGACGGCGCCATCTGAGCGTGGGGCCGGATGCGGGCGGTGCCGTATCCGGCCCCTGCCGCACTACTTGACATGCTTATAACAAGTCTCGAATTATGTGGCGCCGGGGACCGAGGCACAGGAGGCGCCCATGGTGGCCCAGCGGCGTACGACGACCCGGGACATGCGGCGCGGGAACCGGTCCGTGGTCCTGTGGACCCTGTACTTCGACGGGCCGCTCAGCCGCCAGGACCTCAGCGCTCGTACGGGCCTGAGCGTCACCACCGTCTCCACGGTCGTCGGCGAACTCCTCGGTGAGGGCGTGGTGGTGGAGGCCGGTGCGGTCGACTCCGACGGCGGGCGGCCGCGGATCCTGCTGCGCGTCGACCCCGGCCGGCGTTACGCCGTCGGCGTGGACGTGGGGGAGACCCGGGTGCGGGTCGAGCTCTACGACCTGGCCATGAACGAGCGGGCGAGGGCCGATCACCCGCTGGAGAGCGGCCGCCACGACGTCGGGCCGGTGGTCGAGCGGATCCTCGCGGGTCTGCGGGAGGTCACCGCGGCCGCCGCGGTCGACCGGGCCGACATCCTGGGCGTCGGCGTCGCCGTCTCCGGAATCGTCGAGCAGGCGGGTGCGAGCGAGGGCGGTGCGCTGGTGCACGGCCAGACCTTCGACTGGGACGCGGTGCCGCTCGGCCGTCTGCTGCGGGCCGGTACCGCGGCGTCCCCGGGCACCGACCTGCCGCTGTACATCGAGAACGGCGCCAGGACCCTGGGGCAGGCGGAGATGTGGTTCGGCGCGGGGCGCGGGGCCGATCATGCCGTGATCGCGCTGATCGGGTCCGGTGTCGGGGCCGCCGTCGTCGCCAACGGCAGCTTCTACCACGGCGCCACCAGCAGCGCGGGGGAGTGGGGGCACACCGTCGTACAGGTCGGCGGCCGGCGCTGCCGGTGCGGGGCGCGGGGGTGCCTTGAGGCGTACGTGGGCGCCGAGGCGATCCTGGACCGCTACCACCAGGCCCGCAGGGGCCGGCCCGCGCCCGGCGCCGACGAGGAGTCCGCCCTGGCCGCGCTGATCGCCGGTGCCGGCGGCAGCCCCGCGGCCCGTCGGGTCCTGGACGAGACCTGCGTCTATCTCGGTGCGGGCATCGCCAACCTGGTGAATCTCTTCAACCCCCGGCGGATCGTCCTCGGCGGGTGGGCCGGGTCGATGCTCGGCGACCGGCTGCTGCCGCAGATCCGCGAGGCGGTGGCCGGTCCTGCGCTGCGCCACCCGTACGAGCGCTGCACCGTCGAGCTGTGCCGGCTCGGCCCTGACGCGGTGGCGCTCGGGGCGGCGACGCTGCCCGTCGAGCGTTTCCTGGCGAGCGGTGGCACCGCCTGAGGGCGCGTACGAGGCCGTCGTTCCGATCGCTGAACTCCCCTTCCCAGGCGCCGGGTTGGCTGCCACGATGGCCCACGATGCGCATCACATGAACGAACGCTGTTCATGTACCTGACCCTGCATGCCTGAACTTCCGTACCGGAGAGGTGTGTTCATGGAACGTCGGCAATTCCTCGCCACGGGCGCCGCGCTGGCGGCCGGCACCGCACTGCCCGCCCTCACGGCCGGCGCCGCCCGCGCCACCACGGGCGCCCGCCCCGCCGACCGGCTGCCGCCCCGCGCCGAGATCGTCGCCGTACTGCGCCGGGTCGCCGACCACTGGATCGGCGCGCACGCCGACCCCGGGGACAACCAGTGGGCCCGCGCCACCTTCTTCAGCGGGCTGATGGCCCTGCACCGTCTCACCCGCGAGCCGCGCTACCTCGCGTACGCCCGCGGCTGGGCCGAGAAGCACGCCTACGGGCTGCACAACGGCGTCACCACCCGGCACGCCGACGACCACTGCGCGGGGCAGACCTACCTCGATCTGCACGCGCTGGACGCCACGCCGGACCCGGCGAAGATCGCCGCCATCGAGGACTCCCTGCAGCGCATGGTCCTGACCTCGGCCGAGAAGCACGACGACTGGTGGTGGGACGACGCACTGCACATGGCGATGCCGCCGTTCGCCCGGCTCGGTGCCCTGCGGCAGGACCCCGCCTACTGGGACGCGATGCACGCCCTCTACATCCACACCAGGGGCGCGGAAGGCGGGCCGGGCCTGTACGACCCCGCCGTCGGGCTCTGGTATCGCGACAAGCGGTTCCTGCCCGGTGGTATCGCCTCGCCCAACGGACGGCCGGTCCTCTGGTCGCGCGGCAACGGCTGGGTCGCCGGTGCCCATGTCAAGGTGCTCGGGGTCCTGCCGGCCTCGCACCCGCACGTCCCGGAATATCGCGCCGCACTCGTCGGTGAACTCACCGCGCTGCGTGCTGTCCAGCGCGCCGACGGGTTCTGGAACGTGAACCTCGCCGACCC
Source organism: Streptomyces sp. NPDC048248 (assembly GCF_043201875.1). Lineage (NCBI taxonomy): Bacteria > Bacillati > Actinomycetota > Actinomycetes > Kitasatosporales > Streptomycetaceae > Streptomyces > Streptomyces sp. NPDC048248. The sequence goes on along the minus strand of NZ_JBICZL010000002.1, from coordinate 299,796 downwards.
CGAGCACCTGCCGGGCCCGGAGACCAGCGGCACCGCCTTCTTCACGTACGGCACGGCGTACGCGCTGCGCGCCGGGCTGCTCCCGCGGGAGACGTTCCGGCCGGTCGCCGCCCGTGCCTGGAACGGGATGGTCGCCACCGCGGTGCACCCCGACGGCTTCCTCGGATACGTGCAGAACGTGGGTGACCGCCCGGAGTCCAGTCAGCCGGTCGGGTACGGCACCACGGCGGACTTCGGCGTCGGCGGCTTCCTGATGGCGGGCACGGAGCTGGCGAAGACGGCGGGCTCCTGACGCCGGGTTCGGTGCGGGCCCGGTGCCGCCTCGTGGGGAGGGTGCCGGGCCCGTGCGTCCGGGGGCGACCACGGTCACGGCACCCCGGAGCAGGCCGTCGTCGGCCTCGGGGGGCAGGTCTTCCTGCGGCCCAACTCCCAGGACGCGGTGCGGGAGTTCCGCCCCTACTTCGACAGCGCGCCCGTCTACGGGCACGGCCCGTCGCTGGAGGAGTTCACCGAGCAGACCCCGCTCACCGTCGGCAGTCCGCAGGAAGCCGTCGACAAGACCCTCACCTTCCGTGAGTCCTTCGGCGACTACCAGCGCCAGCTCTTCCTGATCGACCACGCGGGTCTGCCGCTGAAGACCGTTCTGGAACAGCTCGACATCCTCGGTGAGGAGGTCGTCCCCGTGCTGCGCAAGGAATTCGCCGCGCGCCGGCCCGCCGGGGGGCGGACGCACCGACGCACCAGGCGCGGGTCGCGGCAGCCACCCGCTGAGGCCGCCGGGCGGGCGCTGCCGGCCGAGCCCGCGGGCCCGTGCTGTCGGGTGGCAGGAAAGCCCGGACGCCGCGCGCTTGACAAAGCGTCTTGCCGGGTCGGCAATGGAACAGATGGCAGACGACGATCTCGCACACGTACTGACCGCTGTGGGCCCGCGACTGAGGGCGCTGCGCCGTGAGCGCGGCACCACCCTGGCCCAATTGAGCGAGACCACAGGCATCTCGCTCAGTACCCTCTCGCGCCTGGAATCCGGCCTGCGCAAACCCACCCTGGAGCTGCTGCTGCCCCTGGCGAAGGCGTACGCCGTGCAGCTGGACGAACTGGTGGACGCGCCGGCCACCGGCGACCCGCGCCTGCACCCCCGGCCCTTCACCCGCGACGGCGTGACCTTCATCCCGCTGACCCGGCACCTCGGCGGGCTGCACGCCTACAAGCAGGTGGTGCCCGGCGCGCAACCGGGGGCGGCGGATCCGGAGCAGCGGGCGCACGAGGGCTATGAGTGGCTCTACGTGCTGGCCGGCCGTCTGAGGCTGCTGCTGGGTGAGCACGACGTCGTGCTCACCGCTGGGGAGGTCGCCGAGTTCGACACCCGCACTCCGCACGGGTGGTCCAGCGCCGGCCCGGAGCCGGTCGAATTCCTCAGTCTCTTCGGGGCGCAGGGGGAGCGCCTCCATGTGCGGGCCAGGCCCGCGCGCAAGTGACCCTGGCGACCCGCGACGGGCCGCCCTTAGCCGCGCCCGGGGTCGCATCCGGGCGAATGTGAGCTGCGGTCCGGCGCGCCGAGTGGGCGCTTCCACCGGGGCCCGTAACGCTTCCGGACACATATGGGCCCCGCCGATGCCCGCCGGCTCGGTGACCGAAGCGATCACGTTCTGGGGATGCGATGTCGAGCGAGGAGAACAAGAGGCTGGTTCGCCGCTTCTACGAGGAGATCGACCGGGGCAACCTGGACGCCATGGACGAGCTGGTCGCCGAGGACTACAAGGACCACTCACCGCCGCCCTTCCCGGGCTTCGCGGAGGGCCGGGAAGGGCTCAAACAGGTCTTCCGGTTGTTCTGGGAGGCGACTCCCGGGACGCACGAGATCGAGGACCAGGTCGCCGAAGGCGACAAGGTCGTCACCCGGCTGACCGCCCGCGGTGTCCACGAGGGCGACCTGCCGGGCATCCCCGCCACCGGGAACGCCCTCACGATGACGGGGACGGTCATCCACCGCATCGAGAACGGCAAGCTCGCGGAGAAGTGGTCGGACAAGGACCTGCACGGACTGCTGACGCAGCTGGGCGTGCTCCCGCCGCTCGGGGCGGCGCCGGAATGACCGGGACCGGCGCCCGGGGTCCGGGGTGTTTCCGCAGGCCCCGACGGACCTCGGTGGCGGCCGTGGTCAGCTCTGCCACATCCGGGTGAGCACGGCGTTCACCGCGTCCGGGCGGTCCTGGTGCGGGGTGTGGTCGGCGCCCTGCACCCGTACATGGCGTGCGCCGATCGCGTCGGCGAGGTACTCGCCGCAGGCGGCCAGCGCCGCTCCGGTGAAGTCGCGGTAGTCGGGGTGGGCTTCCTCCCACGAGCCGTTGATGACGACCTTGGGCATCCCGGCCTTGGCCAGCGGGCCGAGCGGGATCTGCGCGTCCCAGGCGGGCCGTTCGCGCATCGCGGACCGCGCGGCGCGCAGCAAGCGAGGTGTCGGCTGCGGCACCGGCAGGCCGTAGGGCTCGGTGGCACGCCGCAGGAAGTCCGCCGGGCTCGACTCCGCGTCGGCGCCCCCGAAAGCGGCGCGGATCCGCTCCAGCGCCGCCGCCACGACGGGGTGGCCGGCCGCGGTGCGAAGCGGCGACGGCTCGATGAGGGTGAGCGACTGGACGGCCTGCGGGCGGTCGGACGCGGCCAGCATGGCCGCCACCGCGCCGTAGGAGTGGCCGACCAAATGCGCGCCGTGTCCCAGCAGTTGGCGGACGTCCTCGGCGTCGACGGTGTAGTCGCTGCGGTCGATGTCCGGGCTGTCGCCGAAACCGCGCCGATCGACCAGTTCCAGGCGGAACATGTCGGCCAGCGGACGCTGCCCGGCGAAGCACTCCGTGCCCCAGCTCAACGTGCCGTGCACCAGCACCGCCCGCGGCGCGCCGGGCGTCGCCTCGTCCCACACCGTCACATGAAGTGGTTCACGGTTCATACGCCCCCACCCTAGGCCGTGGGCGACCCGCACGGAGCGCGTGGCGCGTCCCGTCGAAGGTCACAATCCGGCCAGCTCCGCGAGCACCCGAGCCTCCGCCAACTCCGTTGCCCCGCCCGCGACATCGTCGTGATCGGCGCTCCACAGCGCGCTCTCGACGGCACGCGCCACCGACCAGGCGAACAGCCGCGCGGGGTCTTCGCCCAGGACTTCGCCGACCAGCGTGCAGCGCTCCCGGAGCACCGGGCGCGGGTCCGGGTGTGTGAAGGGGTCGTCGACCTGCGTCAGCAGAGGCCACGGGTCGTACGCCGGGTCGCCGACCATCGGCTTGGGGTCGATGGCGAGCCAGGGCCGCCGCCGCGCCGCCAGCACATTGCCCGGGTTGAAGTCGCCGTGCACCACGACCTCGCGGGTGGCCGTGACCGGCAGCTTGCGCAGCAGGTCGGCGCCGAGCGCCACAAGACCCGGGTCGTAGCCCGGCCGCAGCCGGAACATCCGCTCCTGGAGCACGTCCGCCCACTCCGCGCACACCGCGTCGACCCGCTCCAGCCTGCCGTCCGGCGGAGTGGGTGCGGCCCACAGGTCGCGCAGCAGGCCGGCGGCGAGGGCGAGCCGCTCGGCGGGCGGCAGCGGGGAGTCGTCGAGCGGGGTGCCGGGGGTGCAGCGCTCGATCAGCAGCGCGCCGTGCTCGGGGTCCCAACGGTGCAGCCGGACGGCCCCGTTGCCGTCCCAGGCGTGCAGCCCGGGTGCCTCGCCCTCGGCCTCCCGGTGCGGCCAGGTCACCTTGAGCACCGCGGGCTCGCCGTCGGGCCCTTCCGCGGGCGCCACCCAGGAGCAGCTGCCGCCGTGGAACGGGGCGCCCAGTCGCAGCTCCCACCGCTCCTCGATCTCGCGGACGATGCCCGGCAGCCGGTCGAGCCAGGCACGCCCGGAGGGCGTCCGCCCCATCCGCGTGACCACGGGCAGGTCGGCGGGGAAGCGGTCGTCGTGCGGGGTGTGCGCCATCCGGGAAGCTTAGGCGGTGCCAGGAGGGTCACGGGCGGGGTCGGGCAGTCCCCTCGCTCCGGTCCCTTTCGGCCGGACAGTGCACCCCGCAGCCGTACGGGAAGGCTGCCCCGCGGGACGGTGAGCCGGATCACTCGGCGCGCGCCGCGCGGCACTCCCGTAAGCCGTCGCGCGACGATGTGAAACCCTGGTCGGACCACATCGGCGAGGCCAGGGAAGGACCGCAGGGCAGTGAGCGAGAGTGCGGCCGTCCGGCCCCGTAACCCGCGCGGACAGGGTGAGCGGCTGCGCGAGGAGCTGCTGCGGGCCACCGAACGCCTCCTGGAGCAGGTCGGCAGCGAGGACGCCCTGTCGCTGCGCGCCGTCGCCCGCGAGGCCGGTGTCGCCGCCCCCAGCATCTACCGTCACTTCGCCGACAAGACCGAGCTGGTCTGGGCGACCCTGGAGGTCAGCTACGAACGGCTGGCCCGCGCGATGGCCGAGGCCGCCGAGAAGGCGGACGGCGATGATCCGGTCGCTCGGCTGCGTGCCCAGCTGCGGGCCTACTGCCGGTACGCCATCGCGCACCCGGCCACCTACCGGCTGCTCTACGAGACGCGGCAGACCCCCGTCGGCCCCGAGCGGCTGGCGGGGCACCCGGCCGGACTGCTGGTGCGCAGCTGGAACGACGCGCTGACCGCGTGCGAGGAAGCGGGCCGGCGGGTGCGGTGCTCACGCTCGGAGGCGCCGTACGTGCTGTGGTCTTCCGTGCACGGCCGGGTGATGCTCTGGCAGGTCATGCCGAGCCGCAAGGACGCCCGCCGCCTGGACCGTTTCGTGGACGAGATCCTTCAGCTGCTGCTCGAGGACTGAGCGCGGCCGCCCGCGGGCGGCCGGTGCCGTGGGCGTGGCGTGCGGCGGGGGCCGCTCATCAGGGGCGGGCTCCCGTCGTGCGGTCCTTGCCGTTTCCGGCTGCCGCCGTGCCTCGTCGCCTGCAACGCTGCCACCCCGCCGTTTCGCCGTCGCCGACCCGTCACAGCCCCTGCCGCAGGCCCCGCCGTCGACCGTGTGTCCGGCGTGGTCACTTCCTGAGTTGCTGTCACTTCCGGTACCCCGATGCGTTTACGTGTCTATTACACATGTAAGTTTACGGGTGTTAGGCGAACGTTCGACTCTGAGCACGCCGCTGTCGGCGTGCGCGCGAGAAGCGAGATGAGCGAGATGACACTTTCCCCCGCCCCGGCGTCCCGGACCGCCCAGCCGTCGAGCGGCTGCCCCTTCGACCCGCCCCCGCTCTCGGATCTCCTCGACCAGGGGGACGACCCGCACGCCGCCCTCGCCGCCCTCCGCGCCGAGGAGAAGCTCTCCAAGGTCGCCCTTCCGGACGGCAGTTGGGCCTGGCTGGCCACCCGCTACGCCGACATCCGCGCCATCCTCGGGGACACCCGCTTCAGCTCCGACACCACCGTCCCCGGCTACCCCCTCAGCGGCATGACCGGCGGCACCAACACCGACAACCGCGGCTTCATCCGCATGGACCCGCCCGAGCACACCCGGCTGCGCCGGACGGTCACCCGGGAGTTCATGGTCAAACGCGTCGAGGCACTGCGCCCGGAGATCCAGCGCATCACCGACGAACTGTGCGACGCGATGGAGCGGGCACAGGGGCGCGAGAACGGGGGCGTTGACCTCGTCGAGGCGCTCGCGCTGCCCGTGCCCTCGCTGGTCATCAGCCTGCTCCTCGGCGTCCCCTACGACGACCACGACGTCTTCCAGGGGCTCACCGGCAAGCTGCTCTCCCGCGTCGTCCCCGACGACGAGCGGGAGGCCGCCCGCATCGAACTGCGCGACTACCTCGACCGGTTGGTCACCACGAAGGAGGCCGACCCGGGCGACGACATCCTCGGCCGCCTCATCGCCGAGCAGCAGCGCACCGGCGAGATCACCCACGACGAGGTGGCCGCCTTCGCCGCCCTGCTCCTGATCGCCGGGCACGAGACCACGGCCAACATGATCGGCCTCAGTGCGCTCACCTTGATGCGCGACCGTGAGTCCGCCGACCGGCTGCGCGAGGAGCCCGCGCTGATCCGCGGCGCCGTCGAGGAACTACTGCGCTTCCACAGCATCATCCGCAACGGCCCGCGCCGGGTCGCCACCGCCGACATCGAGATCGGCGGCCACCTCATCCGGGCCGGTGAGGGCGTCGTGGTGGCCGTACCGTCCGCCAACCGCGACGAGAACGTCTTCACCGACGCCGACCGGCTCGACGTGTGCCGCCCCAACGCCCAGCACCACGTCGCCTTCGGCTACGGCGTCCACCAGTGCCTGGGCCAGGCACTGGCCCGCGTCGAACTCCAGGTCGTCATCGGCACGCTGCTGCGCCGCTTCCCCACCCTGCGCCCGGCCGTACCGGTCGAGGACATCCCCTTCCGCAGCGACATGGCCATCTACGGCTGTCACGCCCTGCCCGTCACCTGGTGACACCGGGCGGCCGTCGTCCGCCCCGAGCCCCCCACGCACCCCCTCACCACCACGGAGTTCCGCCATGAAGATCACCCTTGACGCCGACAAGTGCTGCGCCGCCGGTCAGTGCGTACTGATCGCCCCCGAGGTCTTCGACCAGCGCGACGAGGACGGCGTGGTCGTCCTGCTCGACGCCGCGCCGCCCGCCGAGCAGCACGACGCGGTCCGCGAGGCCGCCGCCATCTGCCCGGCCGCCGTGATCGAGGTCCACGCGTGACCACCCGCCCGATCGCCGTCGTCGGCGCCTCCGCCGCGGGCCTCGCCGCGGCGGAGGCGCTGCGCCGGTTCGGCTGGACCGGACCGCTCACCCTCATCGGCGACGAACCCCACCTCCCCTACGACCGTCCGCCGCTGTCCAAGCAGTTGCTGCACGGCACGTGGGAGCCCGAGCGGCTGCTGCTGCGCACCGCGGGCCAACTGGACCCGCTCGGTCTCGACCTGCGGCTCGGCACCCGGGCCACCGGCCTCGACGCGGCCACCAGGACGCTCACTCTGGACGGCGGCGAACGACTCACCTGCGCCGGCGTCATCATCGCGACCGGCGTCGCCGCCCGCGCGCTGCCCGGGGCGGAGCACCTCGCCGGAGTGCACACCCTGCGCACGCTCGACGACGCTCTCGCACTGCGCGACCGGCTGACCGGCCCCGAGCGGCGCCTGGTGATCGTCGGCAATGGCGTCCTGGGCTGCGAAGCGGCCGCGGTGGCACGCGAACTGGGCCACGAGGTCACCCTCGTCGGCCGCGACCCCGTACCGATGGCGCGTGCCCTCGGCGCCGAGGTCGGCACCCTGCTCGCCGAGGAGCACCGCGCCCACGGGGTGCGCCTGCTCACCGCCGACGTGGACGGATTCGACACGGCGGCGTCCGCCGGGGCCGAGGCCGCACAGGTCACCGCCGTGCGGCTGACCGACGGGACGCGTATCCCCGCCGACAGCGTGCTGCTGGCCATCGGCTCGGACCCCGCCGTGCAGTGGCTCGACGACCCGGCCCTGGACACCGTCGACGGGCTGCGCTGCGACGCGTACTGCGCCGCCGCCCCCGGCATCTACGCCGCGGGCGACGTGGCCCGCTGGGACCATCCCGTCCACGGCCGTCCGCTGCGCTTCGAGCATCGGACCAATGCCACCGAGCAGGGCATGGCCGCCGCCCGCAACCTGCTGGCGGAACTGGCCGCCGAGACCGTCCCGGCCGAGCCCTCGGACCCGGCGGCCGACGGCGCCCCGGCACCGCAGCGCCGCCCCTTCGCCCCCGTGCCGTACTTCTGGTCCGACCAGTACGACATCAAGATCCAGGCGTACGGACTGACCGCGGACGCCGACCGCGCGGAGACCATCGTCCTGGACCACGGCGCACGCCGCACCGTCACCCTCTACGGCCGCGACGGCACCGCCACCGGCATCGTCGCGACCGGGCTGCCGCCCCGGCAGGTGCGGGCACTGCGCGCGGTCATCGCCACCCCCCTTCCCTGGGAGGAGGCGCGCGAGCGCGTCGGCGCCGCCATCACTCCCGGCTGACCGTGCCCGATCATGGAGGGATGACCGACTCGTACGTACGGGTGCGCGGCGCCCGTGAGCACAACCTCCGCACCGTCGATGTGGACATCCCGAGGGACGCCCTGGTCGCGTTCACCGGGGTGTCCGGATCGGGCAAGTCCTCGCTGGCCTTCGGCACCCTCTACGCCGAGGCCCAGCGCCGCTACTTCGAGTCGGTCGCCCCCTACGCCCGGCGGCTGATCCACCAGGTCGGCGCCCCGAAGGTCGAGGACATCACAGGGCTGCCGCCCGCGATCGCCCTGGAGCAGCGCCGCTCCGCGCCCACCTCGCGCTCCTCGGTCGGCACCGTCACGACGCTCTCCAACACGCTGCGGATGCTGTTCTCGCGGGCGGGCGACTACCCGGCGGGCGCCGACCGGCTCGACTCCGACGCCTTCTCGCCCAACACCGCCGTCGGCGCCTGCCCCGAGTGCCACGGCCTGGGCCGGGTCCACCGGGTCACCGAGGAGTCCCTCGTCCCCGACCCCTCGCTGTCCGTCCGCGACGGCGCCATCGCCGCCTGGCCCGGCGCCTGGCAGGGCAAGAACCTCCGCGACATCCTCGACGCCCTGGGCCATGACGTCGACCGGCCCTGGAGGGAACTGCCGCAGGCCGACCGCGACTGGATCCTGTTCACCGACGAACAGCCGGTCGTCACCGTCCACCCGGTGCGCGACGTCGGGCGCATCCAACGCCCCTACCAGGGCCAGTACATGAGCGCCAGACGCTACGTCCTGCACACCTTCGCCGACTCCAAGAGTGAGACGCTGCGCAAACGGGTCCAGGGCTTCATGGTCGCGGAGCCCTGCCCGGTGTGCGCCGGACGGCGGCTGCGCCCGGAAGCCCTGGCCGTCACCTTCGCCGGCCATGACATCGCCACCCTCGCGGGCCTGCCGCTGAGCGCCCTGGCCGAGCTGCTGCGCCCCACCGCGCAGGCGCCTGACGAGGGGGTGGCGCCGACCCTGGCCCGCGACCTGGTGGCCCGCATCGAGATCCTCACCGAACTCGGCCTCGGCTATCTGAGCACCGACCGGCCCTCGCCGACCCTCTCCGCGGGCGAACTCCAGCGGCTGCGGCTGGCCACCCAGCTGCGCTCCGGCCTCTTCGGCGTCGTCTACGTCCTCGACGAGCCGTCCGCGGGTCTCCACCCCGCCGACACCGAGTCCCTGCTCACGGTGCTGGGCCGGCTCAAGGAAGCCGGCAACTCACTGTTCGTCGTCGAGCACGACATGGATGTGGTCAGGCGTGCCGACTGGATCGTGGACGTCGGCCCCCGGGCCGGGGAGCACGGCGGACAGGTGCTGCACAGCGGGCCGGTCGACGCGCTCGCCGACGTCACCGGCTCGGCCACCCGCCGTTTCCTCTTCGACACCGAGCCGCCAGCGCCCCGCACACCCCGCAGCCCCTCCGGAACGCTGACCCTGCGCGGCGTCACCCTGCACAACCTCCGGGGTGTGGACGCCGCCTTCCCGCTCGGTGTCTTCACCGCCGTCACCGGCGTCTCCGGTTCCGGCAAGTCGACGCTGGTCACCCGCGTCCTGGCCGAAGCGGTCCGCGAGCACCTGGGCGCGGAGCAGGGCAGGCCGGACGCCGGTGACGTGGCGGAGCCGGACGCCGGGCCCATGGCCACCGCCCAACTCACCGCCGTCCACGGCCTGGAGACGATCGGCCGGCTGGTGCGCGTCGACCAGAAGCCGATCGGCCGCACCCCCCGGTCCAACCTCGCCACCTACACCGGGATGTTCGACGCCGTCCGCAAGGTGTTCGCGGCCACCGAGGAGGCCCGCGCTCTCGGGTACACCGCGGGGCGGTTCTCCTTCAACGTCACCGGCGGCCGGTGCGAGACCTGCCAGGGCGAGGGGTTCGTCGCCGTCGAACTGCTCTTCCTGCCCGGCACCTACGCGCCCTGCACCGACTGCCACGGCGACCGCTACAACCCCGAGACGCTCCGGATCACCTACCGCGGCCGGAACGTCGCCGACGTCCTGGGGATGACCGTCGACACCGCCGCGGACTTCCTCGCCGACGTCCCCGCGGCCGCCCGCAGCCTGCGCACCCTCCAGGACGTGGGCCTTGGCTACCTCCGCCTGGGCCAGCCCGCGACGGAACTGTCCGGCGGCGAGGCCCAGCGCATCAAGCTCGCCGCCGAGCTCCAGCGCGCCCGGCGCGGCCACACCCTCTACCTCCTGGACGAACCCACCACCGGCCTCCACCCGGCCGACACCGAGGTCCTGCTGCGGCAGTTGCACGGCCTGGTGGACGCCGGCAACACGGTGGTCGTCGTCGAGCACGACATGGCGGTCGTCGCGGGTGCCGACCACGTCATCGACCTGGGGCCGGGCGGCGGGGCCGAGGGCGGCAGGATCGTGGCGGAGGGGACGCCGGAGGAGGTGGCGTCCGCGCCCGGCAGCCGTACCGCGCCCTATCTCGCCCGTGACAGGGCAAGGCCCGGGCGTTCTTGACGGTCGGATAATCTACGCAGGTCACATCACCGTGCAGCAACGTGCAGCAAGACGAAGGGGGCACCTCTCGTGGCAGACATCGAGAAGGCCAGGGCGGAGTTCGACCGGTTCGACGCGGACAAGGACGGCCTGGTCACGGCGGACGAGTTCAAGCGGGCGATGGCCGAGATGGGTGACCCGTTCGTCACCGGCCCGATCGCCGAGGCGGTCATCAAGTCCAAGGACAGCAACAGCGACGGCCGGCTGTCCTTCGACGAGTTCTGGCAGGCCCTGGAGAAGTGACGCCCGCCCCCTGACGTCCGCTCCTCCGGTACGTCTGCCGCCCGCGGACCGGCCGCGCGACGCCGGCCGGTCCGAAGACGGGCAGCGCCGGCGTGCCCGTTCGGGCCGGCCGTGCCGACCGGCCCGGACACAGCGAACCGCGGACGGCGGGTACGGCTCGCCCGTCCGCGGCTCGATGCCTGCTCCCCGGGGCCGTCGGTGACCGGCCCGGGGCCACGCTACTTCCCCGCGGTGCCCACCGGCGGTGGCGCCGAGCCCTCGCCCGTGCCCCAGCCGGACGGCTTCGTCCCCAGGGTGAAGGCCAGCTCACGTCCCGAGCGCAGATCGCCTGTGGTCAGATACGTCTGCTCCCGCGCTGCGCCGCCGAGACGGACCGACCGCACGTAGCGCAGGTCGGACGAGGTGCCGGGCGCGGTGACGCTGAAGTGGCCGGCCGGGAAGTACCGCCGGTCCAGCGTCAGGTCGACCCGGTCGAAGACCGGTGTGCTCAGCCCCCAGGTGTCGGTGCCCGGCTGTACCGGGAAGATCCCGATCGACGAGAGCACCATCCACGCCGACATGGTCCCCAGATCGTCGTTCCCGGTCATACCGCTCGGCGTGTCGGTGAAGAGGGTCAGCGCGGCATGCACCACGTCGGTGGTCTTCCACGGCCGACCGGTGGACAGATAGGTGTAGGGCGCGATCAGATCGGGCTCGTTCTGCGGGTTGTACTTGTCCGCGTTGTAGTAGTCGTACGGGCCGTTGACCCACACCTCGCGCGCCGTCTTCTCCGGGTCCTTCAGCAGGTCCTGGTAGGCGAAGAAGGAGTCGAGCCGCTGGTCGGCCTTCTCCTTGCCGCCGATCAGGGCCAGCGTCCCCGGCAGATCCTGCGGCACCAGCCATTGGTACTGCCAGGAGGTGCCCTCGTGGAAGCCCTCGCTCTTGGCCGGATCCGCGGGACCGGTGAAGGCGCCCTTCCCGTCGCGTGCCCGGAAGAAGCCGGTCGACGGGTCGAAGATCCTGCGGTAGTTCTGGGCGCGGGCGGCATACCGGTCGGCGTCGGCGTCGTGCCCCAGGTCGCGCGCCATCTGGGCCAGCATGGCGTCCGACAGGGCGTATTCGAGGGTCGCCGACGCACCGTGGTCGAAATCGGAGTCGCCGGGCTTGGCGTGCTCGCGGCCCTTGAGGAACGGCACGAAACCGTCCTCAAGGTATTCCGCGTTGCCCTCGCGGCCGACGGCGGGCGAGTCGGCAGGCGGCACGCCGTCCGCGTTCTTCTTCAGGGCCGCGTACGCCTCCTCCTCATGCCCCCGCAACAGCCCCTGCTGATAGGCGTTGGTGAGGAACGGCGTGACCGGGTCGCCCGTCATGATGTTCGTCTCGACCGTTCCGTAGCCCCACTTCGGAAGCCAGCCGCTCTCCCTGTCGATCCGCAGCACCGACAGCGCCATGTCGCGCGACTCCCGTGGCGCCAGGAGCGCCAGAAGTTGCGCCTGGGTGCGGTAGGTGTCCCACAGTGACCAGTTCTGGTAGTAGGTGAACCCCCCGTCCTCGGTGGCGCGGTGGGTCTTGCGGTCCCATCCGGTGTAGCGGCCGTCCACATCGCTGCCGATGTTCGGCGCGAGGAAGGACCGGTAGAGGGAGGAGTAGAAGGTGCGGCGCAGCGTCGTGTCGCCGCCCTGGGCCCGGACCAGCCCGAGCCGCCGCTCCCACTCGGCGTTCGCCGCGGCCTTCGTCCGGTCGAAGGAACGGCCGCCCTCGGCCCGGAGGTTGCGGGCCGCGCCCGGGGCGTCGACATAGCTGATGGCGGTGGTCGCCTCGACGGTGCGGTCGGTGCGGGTGTCGAAGCGCGCGTAGGCGCCGTGCCGGCCGGTGGCCGTCGAGTCCCGGGAGCCGGCCGTCACCTTGTCGCCGTCCCAGGTTCCGTACGAGGTGAACGGCCGGTCGAAGCGGGTGAGGGTGTGCAGGGTGTACGGCTCGGTGTCCTGGCAGAAGCCGCGGCCGGTGATGCTGGTGCGGATGGTGCGCGAGTCGAGCACCTCGACGCGGGTGGAGACCGTGCTGTGCAGCGACTGGCCCGTGTTGAGCAGCACGTTGGCCTTGTCGGTGGCCGGGAAGGTGTAGCGCTGCTTGCCGGTTCGCTCGGTGGCGGTCAGCTCGGCGGTGATCCCGCCGTACGACTTCAGGCCCACACGGTAGTAACCGGGACGGGCCGATTCGTCGTCGTGGGTGTAGGAGGCGGCGTATTTCGCGTAGTCGGTCTCGGTGATGTCGCCCGTCGTGGGCAGCACCGGCAGATCACCGCCGAGGCCGCAGCCGACGCCGGAGATGTGCACCGAGCTGAAGCCGCGGATGTGGTCGTCGTCGTAGCCGTAGCCGGTGGTGTGGCCGGTGTCGGGGGAGAGCTGCACCATGCCGAACGGTACGGCGGCGCCCGGATAGGTGTTGCCGTCGTGCCGGCTGCCGATGAAGGGGTTGACCAGGTCGGTGAGCGGGCCGGCGGGCGGTTCGGCCCGCGCGGCGGGGGCCGCGAGCGCGCCCCCGATGAGCGCGGCCGCCAGCACCGCGCCTGCGGTGCGCAGCCGGGTGCGACTGAGCCATGGCATGGATCGGACCTCCGGGATCGTGGCCGCGTGGCCGGCCGGCCGGGCGGTCAGCGGGCCCGGTCGGCAGACAACGTTGTCAGAGCGCGCTCATTCTTGGTGCCGACCCGGCGGGCGTCAAGGGTCGGCGTCGAGGGAACTCCGGCGTGTCCGGGCCACGCGAGTGCGGGTGGCCCGGACAGCCGAAAGGCAGGCGCGGTTGGAGCCGTTCAGGGGAGGGCGCGCCCCGGTGCGCGGGATGCCGGAGCGGTGTGCACGGCGCCGCCGCGCCCCCGGACACCGCGGGCCGGTGCGGCCCCCACCGTCAGGACGTGCCGCAGGGCATCGAGGCCGGGTCGGACGCGTCCTTGATGAGCGCGCGATGCGCCGCCGCCAGACGCTTCACATCCGGCTTGACCACCTTGCGGTCGTAGGTCAGCAGTCCGTTCAACTCGCCCTCCACATCGCTGATCTGGGTGTAGACGGCGCCGTTGCCGCCCTGGCAGGCCAGCGTGCGGACATGCGCGAGCTCCGCGAGGTAGTCGTCCGTGTACGCGGCCTGGTCCACCCCGACGTAGGTGTGCTGCACCGGCCAGGCGTGGCCCGGTACGGCCAGACCGAGACCGCCGTACTCGCCGCTGACCAGGGCGCGTCTGCCGTCCGGGGCGGGCAGTTGGGCGCGGGGATAGCCATGGGCGTCCGCCACGTCGCCGTTGCCGCCGTCCTGGGCGCCGCAGCAGTTGAGGCCGCTCATGTTGTTCACCAGCCGGGTCGGGTCCCACGCCTTGGCCTGGTCGGCGACGCGGGCCTGGTCGTACTGCCCCCAGCCCTCGTTGAAGGTGACCCACATGATGACCGAAGGGCTGCTGACGTGCTCGTCGATCATCTGCTTCATCTCGCGCTCGTACTGCGCGCGGGCCGGCTGGGACGGCTCGACGGTATTCATCGCCGGCATGTCCTGCCACACCATCAGGCCCAGCTTGTCCGCCCAGTGGAACCAGCGGTCCGGCTCGACCTTGATGTGCTTGCGCACCGAGTTGAAGCCCATGGCCTTGTGCATCTTCAGGTCGTACGCCAGCGCCTCGTCGGTCGGCGCGGTGTGCAGTCCGTCCGGCCAGAAGCCCTGGTCCAGGGTGGCCATCGAGAAGACGGGCTTGCCGTTGAGGACGGTCCGCGGGACGCCGTCGACCTTCTCGACGCCGATCGAGCGCATGCCGAAGTAGCTGCCGATCCGGTCGGTGCGGGAGCCGGAGCCGACGGTCACCTTCAGGTCGTACAGATGCGGATCGTCCGGCGACCACAGGTGTGCGTCGGGGACCGGCACCTTGATCGGGCCGTCGCCGGTGCCGCTCGCCCGGCCGACCTCGCGCCTGCCGTCGTAGGCGATCGCGGTCACCGGGACGCCGTCGCGCACCCCGTGGGCCTCGACGGACACCGTGCTGCCGGGGACGTCGGGGGTGAGTTCGAGGCTGTCTGCGTGGTCGGCGGCGACCGGTTCCATCCAGACCGTCTGCCAGATGCCGGAGGAGGCGGTGTACCAGATGCCGCTGGGGTCCAGCCGCTGCTTGCCGATGGGCGGGCTCTCGCCGTCCTCGGCGTCGGTCGGGTCGTAGACCCCTACGATCAACTCCTGTGTGCGGCCCGGCCGCAGTGCGTCGGTGATGTCCACGGAGAACCGGTCGTAGCCGCCCTTGTGCGCGGTGACCTTCTTGCCGTTGACATACACCTCGGCCTGCCAGTCCACCGCGCCGAAGTTGAGGTCGAGCCGCCGCGAGCTGCCGATCTTCCAGTCCGCGGGGACGGTGAACGTCCTGCGGTACCACATCCGGTCCTCGTGCCGTTCGATCCCGGAGAGCTGCGACTCCACCGGGTAGGGGACCAGGATCTTCTCCGCCAGCTGCTTGCCCACGGGCGGGGCGTCACCCTTGTCCGCCGCCGCGAACTGCCACTCGCCGTTGAGATTGCGCCACTTGTCGCGGGTGAGCTGCGGACGCGGGTATTCCGGCAGGGCGTTGTCCTTGCTGACGTCGTCGGCCCACTCGGTGCGCAGCTGGTAGGTCGACTCGTTGGTGCCGCCGGCCCAGTAGGCGGCGATGTCCTTGCCCTGCGCGGTGACCAGGCCGCCCTCGCCGTCGTAGTGCAGATCGGCCTGTCCGCCCTGGCCGACGACCGGCTCGTCAAGGGCGATCAGCAGTCTGGACGGGTCGCCGGAGTCGAGCCTGGCCTTGCCCAGAGGCCAACGCGCGCCGCCGATCACCGCGTCGAGGTGGTCGGTGAAGGCTGCCGGGGGAGCGGCGAGGTCCTGGGGGAAGTCCAGACGGAGGGTGCGGCCGTCGGGCCGGACGGAGGCGGCGGTCGGGCCGTCGTAGTCGAAGCCGTCGGGGAGGGTGAAGGCGCTCTGCGGGACCGGGGTCTTCGTGCCTCCGGGCGGAATCCAGTTCAGGTGGAGGTTGGATCCGCCGATGTGCTCGAAGTACTCGATCTTGATGTCGTAGGCGTGGCCGGCTGCCAGGTCCACGGCGGGCGAGGTCTGCTCCTTGTCCCAGTCGTCGACCCAGTGGTCGATGGCCGGTTTGCCGTCGATCCAGAGCCGGAAGCCGTTGTCGCCGGTCATCGCGAAGGTGTACGCGCCGCTGGTGGCGGGCGTGAGCTTGCCCGTCCAGCGGACCGTCGCGTCATCGGCCCGGCCGGTGGCCTGTTCCAGCCGGGAGTCCAGGTTCGCGAAGTCGATCAGGGGGTCGACGGCGGTCGCCTTGAGTTCGTCGAAGTCGAAGGCGCCCGGGGCGGATTGGGTGAAGTAGTCGCCCTTCAGGCCGTGGACGGCGGCGGGGGCGTCGTCGCGATCCGCGGCGGGCGCGGCGGACGCGTCGGCGCCGCCGGGAGTGAGGGAGAGCAGCGCGGCGGCGAGAGTGGCCGCCAGCGCGGCGCCGAGGGGTCGGTGGCTGTATTTTCCGCGGCTTGCACGTCTTCCACGTGCGCGACCGGGGCGGGTGGGCAGGAACGGAGAACGCACAGGACCTCCGAGGTCGGTTCCTTCCGGCTCTGCCCCTTGCTTCCGCCATCTTGTATAACGTTGGAAACAAGGGCAGTTGGCATGACAGCACGCCGTCTGCACTCTGTCCAGGGCCATGACAACGGCCGGTTCCGGGGCGCCGGATCGGCACGGGAGGAAGTCCGATGAGGGTCAGCCTCAAGGATGTGGCGCAGCGCGCCGGCGTCTCGATCAAGACCGTGTCGAACGTCGTGAACAACTACCAGCACGTCACCCCCGCGATGCGGGCGCGCGTCCAGCAGGCCATCGACGAGCTCGGCTACCGCCCCAACCTCACCGCCCGCCACCTGCGCAAAGGGCGTACCGGCATCATCGCCCTGGCACTGCCGGAACTGGGCAATCCCTACTTCGCCGAACTGGCCGGAGCGGTGGTCGACGCGGCGGCCCGGCACGACTACACCGTGCTGCTCGACCACACCGGCGGGCTGCGCGAGCGCGAGATCCTGGTCAGCCAGGGCTTCAGCGCCCGGGTCATCGACGGGCTGATCCTCAGCCCCATCGAGCTGGAGACCGAGGACCTGCGTGCCCGCAGCGACGACGCCCCGCTGGTCCTGCTCGGCGAGCGGCGCTACGACCTGCCGCACGACCACATCGCCATCGACAACATCGCCGGGGCGCGGGCCGCCGTGCGTCATCTGCTCGACCTCGGGCGGCGCCGGATCGCCTTCCTCGGCGCCCGCAGGGACCGCACGCACCAGCCCGCCCATCTGCGACAACTGGGCTGGCAGGCGGAGTTGGCGGCGTCCGGCGTCGCCGAGGAGGCGAGCCTGATCGGGCCCACGCAGGGCTGGGAGCGGTCGGACGGCGCCGGCGCGATGGCGGCGCTGCTGGACGCCGGACAGCGGCCGGACGCGGTGTTCGCCTACAACGACCTGATCGCGATCGGGGCGATGCGGGTGCTGTTCGAGCGCGGGCTGCGGGTGCCGGAGGACGTGGCGGTGGTGGGGTTCGACGACATCACCGAGGGGCGGTTCGGCGCCGTCACGCTGACCACCATCGCGCCGGACAAGCAGGCCATCGCCCGGCTGGCGGTGGAGTCGATCATCGCGAGTCTGGCGGGCGAGGAGAACCGCCCGCGCCAACTCCAGCCGGAATTCGCCCTGGTGGCGCGGGAGAGCACGCTCGGCCGGCGGTGAACCGCGCCGTACGAGTCCTTGCGCGAAGGGTTTACAGCGCCCTTCCAACGTTATAAATATCGCTGCGGACAACGGACTTGATCGCCCGAGATGGGGTTCTGCCATGCATCCGTACGCTCGTCGACACCGTTCCGCCCTGGTCGCGGGGCTCGCCCTGAGCCTGGCCCTGACCGTCACCTCCTGCGCCAAGTCCGAGGACGACGGCGCGAAGCCGGCCGGTGCGGCCGGCTCCGGCGGGGAGCAGGCGGTCGAGGGACCGTCCGCGGGCAGCAAGGCCGGCTGCACCCTCGACGCCTACGGCGCCGGGAAACTCGACCTGAAGAAGGCCACGGTCGGCTTCTCCCAGTCGGAGAAGGAAGCCAATCCGTTCCGGATCGCCGAGACCGCCTCCATCAAGGCCGAGGCCGAGAAGCGCGGCATCCGGCTGCTCGCCGCCAACGCCCAGTCGCAGTTCTCCAAGCAGATCAGCGACGTCCAGGACCTGATCGCCAAGGGCGTGGACCTGCTGGTCATCGCGCCGCTGAACTCCGACGGCTGGGACCCGGTGCTCAGCGCGGCGGCCGCCCGGCACATCCCCGTCGTCACCATCGACCGCAAGATCAACGCCAAGCCCTGCAAGGACTACGTCAGCTTCATCGGCTCCGACTTCGTCGCCCAGGGCGAGCGGGCCGCCGACCGGATGATCGAGGCGACCGGCGGCAAGGGGGAGGTCGCCATCCTGCTGGGCGCTGCCGGCAACAACGTCACCACCGAGCGGACCAAGGGCTTCAAGGACCGGATCCGGGCCAAGGCCCCGAAGCTGAAGGTGGTCTTCCAGCAGACCGGCGACTTCGCCCGTGAGAAGGGCCAGCAGGTCACCGAGCAGCTCATCCAGTCCAGGCCCGGCATCGACGGCATCTACGCCGAGAACGACGAGATGGGCCTGGGGGCGGTCAACGCCCTCAAGGGCGCGGGCAAGAAGCCCGGCGCGGTGAAGATCGTCACCGTCGACGGCACCCGGAGCGCCGTTCAGGGCATCATCGACGGCTGGATCGACGGCGTCATCGAGTCCAACCCCCGCTTCGGCCCGCTCGCCTTCGCGACGCTTGACGCCTTCACCCGGGGCAAGAAGGTCTCCCAGGACATCGTCATCCGCGACAGCGCCTACACCGACGCCAATGCCGAGGCCGACCTCGGCAAGGCCTTCTGACGATGCGTCTGCCACGGCCGGCGCGTCCGGACCGCACAGCGTCCACCGGTGCACCGGACGGGCCGCCGCCGCACGCGCCGGGCGGCGGCACGGCGGCCGGCACACCGGGCGCCGCGCAGGCCGGTCGAAGCGCCTCGCCCGCGCAAGCCGGGAGCGCGGCCGAGGTGCTCGCCGTACAGGGCCTGACAAAGAGCTTTCCCGGTGTACTCGCCCTGGACGGCGTCGACTTCGCGGTACGGGCCGGGGAGGTGCACGCCCTGGTGGGGGAGAACGGCGCCGGGAAATCCACCCTCATCAAGGTCCTTACCGGCGTGCACCGGCCCGACGCCGGCGAGCTGCGCCACCACGGACGGTCGGTCCGCTTCCAGACGCCGCTGCACGCCCAGCACGCGGGCATCTCCACCATCTACCAAGAGGTCAACCTCATCCCCCTGATGAGCGTGGCCCGCAATCTCTTCCTTGGCCGGGAACCGCGCACCCGCCTCGGTCTGATCGACTTCGGCCGGATGCACCGCGAGGCCGGGACGGCCCTGGCCGACCTCGGCGTATGCGTCGACGTGCGCCGTCCCCTGCGCGAACTGGGCGTCGGAGCCCAGCAGATGGTGGCGCTGGCCCGCGCACGGTCGGTGGACGCCCGCGTGGTCATCATGGACGAGCCGACCTCCTCCCTCGAACCGCGTGAGGTGGCGACCCTCTTCGGCGTCATCCGCACGCTGCGCGAGCGGGGCGTCGCGGTCGTCTACGTCAGCCACCGCCTCGACGAGCTCTACGCCGTCTGCGACGCCGTCACCGTGCTCCGCGACGGCCGGAGCGTGCACACCGGACAGCTCGCCGGCCTGGACCGGCTGCGACTTGTCTCCCTGATGCTGGGCCGCGAGATGGGGGAGGTGCGCCGCGAAGGCGTCACCCGGTTCAGCGGAGCGCACGAGACCGCCGGAGCCGAACCCGTACTGGCGGTGCAGGAGTTGACGGCCCCGCGCCGGTTGCACGGCATCTCGCTCTCGGTCCGCCCAGGCGAGGTCGTGGGGCTGGGAGGGCTGCTCGGATCCGGGCGCAGCGAGACCGCCAAGGCCATCGCCGGCGCACTGCCGGCCGGTGGGCGGGTCACCGTCGCCGGGCTCCCGGTACGCACCGGCTCCACCGCCGCCGCGCTGCGCGCCGGGATCAGCCTGCTGCCGGAGGACCGCAAGGCCGAGGGCATCCTGCCCGGCCTCTCGGTGCGCGAGAACATCGCGCTGGCCGCACTGCCGCGGCTCTCCCGCTTCGGCCTGGTCTCCCGCCCCCGGATCGACCGCGTCGTGGACACCTTCGTCCGGCGTCTGAACATCAAGGCGTCCGGCCCCCACCAGAAGGTCGGTGAACTCTCCGGCGGCAACCAGCAGAAGGTGCTGCTCGCCCGCTGGCTCGCCATGCACCCGAAGGTGCTGCTGCTCGACGAGCCGACCCGCGGCATCGACATCGGTGCGAAGGCGGAGGTGCAGCGGCTGATCGACGAGCTCGCCGAGGACGGTCTCGGCGTGCTGCTGATCTCCTCCGACGTGGAGGAGCTGATCGAGGGCTCGGACCGGGTTGTGGTCCTCAAGGACGGATCGGTGGTGGGGGAACTGACCGGTGACGACGTCACCGAGGACGACCTGATGCGCGCCATCGCCGAAGCCGCGGAGGACCGGCGTGCGGGGGACGCGCCGATTCCGCGGCACGGGCCCGCACCATCCGAGGGGGCCCCGCCCCGGGCACCGGCCGGTCACCGACCGCCGTCCGCCGAGGAGGCCGCCGACCATGGCTGATCTGGTGCTGCGGCGCCTGCCCACCGACCGTGCCGCCCTGCTGCGCGGCCTGCAGGACTACGGCGTCTACGCGGGCGTCGCGGTCCTGGTGCTGGTCAACATCGTCATCACCCCGAACTTCCTGACCGGCGAGAACTTCCGCACCCAGGCCGTCCAGGTCGCCCCCGTCATCATCGTCGCGCTGGGTATGGCCTTGGCCATCGGCAGTGAGGGAATCGACCTGTCCGTCGGCTCCGTGATGGCCCTGGCCACCTCGCTGGTCTCGCTCTATCTCGGCTACGGGCCGTGGATCGCCCCGCTCGTCGCGGTGCTCGGCGGGGCCGCCGTCGGCGTCGCCAACGGGGCGCTGGTCGCCTGGGTCGGTGTGCAGCCGATCGTCGCCACCCTCGCCCTCATGGTCGGTGCCCGTGGGCTGGCTCTTGTGCTGTTGCCGCAGCTCAAGGACGTCCGTGACCCGGGCATGGCCGCCCTGGGCTCCGGCACCCTGGCAGGCATCCCCTACCTGGTGCTGATCGCCGCGGGCCTCGCCCTGCTGGTCGGCTTCGTCGTACGGCACACGCTCTTCGGCCGGCGCCTGCTGGCCATCGGCGACAGCCGCCCGGCCGCGGCGCTGGCCGGACTGCCCGTCCGCCGGGTTCTGCTGCTGGTCTACGTCGGCTCGGGCGTACTCGCGGCGCTCGCCGGGGTGCTCGCCACGGCACGGCTGACGGCGAGCGACCCGACCTCGCTCGGCACCCTCATGGAACTGTCCGCCATCACCGCGGTGGTGGTGGGCGGCACCCCGCTCAGCGGCGGCCGGGTGCGGATCGGCGGGACGGTCGCCGGCGCCGTCCTGATCCAACTGCTGACCGCCACCCTGATCAAACACGATCTGCCACCGTCCTGGACCCAGATCGCGCAGGCGGTCGTCATCGTGCTCGCGGTCCACGCGGCACGGGAGCGGGGGAAGCGATGACGTCACTGCGTACACCCGCGCCGCCGGCGGCGACGGCGCCGCCCGCAGCACGGCGCGGACGGACCCGCGGCGAGCGGCTGAGCGCCCTCGCCCGGCAACACGGCGCCCTGGCGGCGCTGGTCGTCATCGGCCTGGTGGCAACGTTCTCCTTCGACTCCTTCGCCACCCCCGACAATCTGCGGAACATGGCGGTCTCCTCGGCCTTTCTCGCGGTGATCGCGCTCGGTATGACCTTCGTGATCGTCACCGGCGGGATCGATCTGTCCGTCGGCTCGCTGTTCGCCCTCGGCGGTGTCCTGGCGGCCTGGGGATCGCGTCACGGCACCCTCGTCGCGCTGCTGCTGCCGCTCGTCGTGTGCGCACTGTTCGGGCTGGTCAACGGTCTGCTGATCGCCCGCTCCCGGCTCGCGCCGTTCATCGTGACGCTGGCCGCCATGCTCGCCGCCCGCGGCCTGCTCCTCGCCGTCACCGACGAAGGGGCCACGACCTACCTCGTCGCCGAGGATTCGGTCCTCGCCCGGCTCGGGCAGGGCACCTTGCTCGGCCTCGGCGTCCCGGCGTGGATCGCCCTCGCCCTGTTCGTCGCGGGCGCCGTGCTGCTCCGCCGCACCCGCTTCGGCCAGCAGGTCTACGCGGTCGGCGGCAACGAGGACGCGGCCGCGCTGATGGGGACCCCGGTGGCCCGCACCAAAATCCTCGTCTACACGATGTCCGGGGTGCTCGCCGGTCTCGCAGGCGCCCTGAACGCCGCCTGGCTGGCCTCCGGCGTCACCATCCTGGGCACCGGCATGGAGCTCGAGGCGATCTCCGCCGTGGTGATCGGCGGGACCCTGCTCACCGGTGGCTTCGGCTTCGTCAGCGGCTCCCTGGTCGGCGTTCTGCTGCTGAAGGTCATTCAGAACGTCATCAACCAGATCGGCTCGCTGGACTCGGCCTACCAACAGGTCGTCAGCGGCGGCTTCCTGGTGCTGGTGGTGGTCGCCCAGACGTGGCTGGGGCGGCGGTCGCGACGCCAGGGCGTGTCCTGGCGTCACCGAGGTGAGACGGCCCGCGGGCGGCGGGCCGCCCGCGGCGCGGGGCGGCACTCCGCCGGCCTCGCCCGCCGACCTGCTCGGTAGGCTCACGACGTGCCCCCGGACGACTCTCCCGCCCCGCCCCCCTGCATCCCCGCCGAGTTCGTCCGGTACGCCGTCGCCCTGGAGGAGGCCGAACTCGCCTGGGGGTACGTACACGGCCGGCTGACCGCCGAGGACGCCGTCCGGCTCGCCTTCCTGCGCACCTGCGACCTCCGCCCGTCCGCCGCGGGCTTCGCCCGGATCCAGCGGCAAGGGCCGGACGCCTCGGCGCTCGGCGCCGTCTGCCGGGAACTCCTCAACGAAGACGCGGGGCAGGCGGACGCCGCAGGGCGGATCTGGGAGTACCTCGCCGCGGCATGGCGCGCGGCGCGCCCCGAAACCGGCGGCCCCGGGCCCGATGTGGACCAACTTGACCTGGGGAGACGGGAATTCCTGCTCCAACGCGCCGCTGCCGGCCGGGGCATGAACTGGCGGAACAGCTCCGCGCTGCTGAGCACGGACCGCCCCGAGGAGGTCGACGCCGCATTCGAGCGGGGCGAGGAGCTCGTGGGCGTGGCCGTCATCGGGCTCGCTCTCGCCCACCCCGACGCCGCGGCGATCCTGCCCCGTGTCGCACAGGCGCTCGAACGTGCCCGTGATGCGGCGGACAGTGGGCTCCGCCACCAGGGCATCGTCGCCCTCGCCCACACCGCCCGGCTGCACGGCACGGTCGACCGCCGCTGCCTGGACCTGCTGCGCGGCTGCCATCGCGGTAACGAGGCCGACACGGACATCTGGGGCTACGTGGCGCACCGCCGACTACCGATGTGGTTGTGGCGCCACGGCGTGGGCGAGCGGCTGCGGTGGCTGCTGCGCGACAGGTGGCGCGGGTAGGGCGAGGCCCGGCGGGCGGGCGCCATGGCGACTCTGACGGATCATCAGCGACAGACGCGGGGGGCCGTCGGAGGGATACTCCCCGACGGCCCCCGCGCCTGAACCGTAGTCCGCTCAGCGGCTGCCGCTCACAGCTTCTCCTTGCCGCCCGGGGCGGCAGATCCCGTCTGCTCCACCTTGGCCATTTCCGAGCGCTTGTAGGAGTAGCCGAAGTAGACGACCAGGCCGACCAGCAGCCAGACGGCGAAGCGCACCCAGGTCTGCCACTCCAGGAAGGTGATCAGCCAGATCGAGAAGGCCACCCCGAGCGCCGGCACCACCGGCATTCCCGGCGTACGGAACGTCCGCGGCAGGTCGGGGCGCTTGTAGCGGAGCACGATCACCGCGGAGCACACGACCACGAAGGCCAGCAGGATGCCGATGTTGGTCAGCTCCGCTGCCTCACCGATCGGCACGAAGCCCGCGATGGCCGCGGACGCGACGCCCACGATCCAGGTCACCCGGGTCGGCACATGGTGCTTGGGGCTGGTCTTCGCGAACCACTTCGGCAGCAGCCCGTCCCGGCTCATGGAGAACCACACGCGGGTCACACCGAGCATGAAGGTGAACATCACCGTCAGGATGCCGATGATCGCGCCGACCGCGATCACATCCGCGAGGCCGCTCAGGCCCACCGACTTGAACGCCGTCGAGAAGCCGCTCTCCGGGTCGATGTCCTTGTAGTCCTGCATACCCGTCAGCACCAGGCAGGCCAGCACGTACAGCACCATCGAGATCGCCAGCGAATACATGATCGCCTTCGGCATGTGGCGCTGCGAGTCCTTCGACTCCTCGGCCGCGGTGCTCATCGCGTCATAGCCGAAGACCGCGAAGAAGACGGTCGCCGCGCCCGTGAACGCGCCGCCCACCCCGAAGGGGAAGAACGGCTCGTAGTTGCCCGTCTCGATGTGGAAGAAGCCGACCCCGATCACCAGCAGGACCACCAGGACCTTCAGGCCCACCACGATCGTCTCGAACCGGGCGGCGTTCTTGATGCCCAGGGTCAGCAGATAGGCGATCAGCAGGCACAGCACCGCCGCGAACAGGTCCACGCGGTGCCCCTCGCCGGTTCCCGGCGCGCCCAGCATCCAGGCGGGCAGCTCCGCGCCCGTCTCTCCCAGCAGGAAGCTGAAGTAGCCCGAGATGCCGATGGCGACCACCGCCACGATGGCGGTGTACTCCAGGAGCAGGTCCCAGCCGATGAACCAGCCCGCCAACTCGCCCAGCACCGCGTAGCCGTAGGTGTAGGCCGAGCCCGCCTTCGGGATCAGCCCGGCGAATTCGGCGTACGAGAAGGCGGCAGCCGCGCTGGCCACGCCCGCGACGAGGAAGGAGATCAGGACCGCGGGCCCGGCCTTCCCGTTCGCGACGGTGCCGGCGAGGGTGAAGATCCCCGCGCCGATGATGCCGCCGACGCCGATGGCCGTCAGCTGCCACAGGCCCAGCGCCCGGGTGAGTTGCTGGCCGGAACCGCCTTCCGTCTCCGTGATGTGGTCGATCGGTTTGCGGCGCAATACGCCCTGTCCCGCGCGCAGCCCCATGCGTGATCCTCCGTACGCTCCGTCGTGGTCCGACGGCGGATCATCATGGTCCCTCAGCGGCCTCTACGGAAGGCGACTCCCGCGTTCTTCCGATTCTTCCCGGTAGAGACACACGGGAGAGGTGTCAGTCGGCCTCTTCCAGCCGGAATCCGACCTTCAGGCCGACTTGGTAGTGGTCGATCTCGCCGTCGACGAGATGTCCGCGGACCTGGGTGATCTCGAACCAGTCCAGATTGCGCAGGGTCCCGGAGGCGCGCTTGATGCCATTGCGGATCGCGGCGTCCACACTCGCCTGGGACGTGCCCACGATCTCGGTCACGCGATACGTGCGGTCGGTCACGGTGGTCTCCCTCGTCGGGGCGGCGCTCCGCCCGTCCATCTCCCACCGTGCCTCAGCCCGGCCCACCTCACCAGCGGAGCGGCCGGGAGCCGCGCGGGCGCGCCGCTACGGCACGACGGTGACCGGCCAGCGCCCGGCCTTGACCAGGCGGACCGCGACCGATCCCATGATGCGGTGCCCGGCCGACTCCGAGGCGCCCACCACCACCGCGTCCGCCTTCAGCTCGTCGGCCATCTGCACCATGCCGTTGAACGGGTCGCCGCGCAGCGTGTGGAACTCCCAGCGGACGTTGTATATCCCCTGCAGCCGGTCCGTCGCCTTGCGGATCTCGGCCATCAGCTCCTCGGCCACCTCGTTCGTGGCGTCGACCACGGGGGCGCCCATGACCGCGCCGGCCGGCATCACCGGCTGGACGTAGACCAGGACCAGCTTCGACAACTGGCGCCGGGCCAGCCCGGCCGCGTAGGCGGCGGCGCGCCACGACGAGTCGGAGCCGTCGACGCCGACGACGATGACCTTCGGGCCGTCCGTTCCGCGCTCGAAAGGCGCGGGAGTGTTCTCCTCCACACCCGGGAGGTTATCCGCACACGCGTGCTGCCGGGACCGGGGGCCGCGCCCCGCGCGCGCCGTCCTCCCGGCGGGTCAGGCAGGGGCCGGCGGCCAGCTGTCGGCGGACAGGACGCCCAGCACGTACGCCTTGGCGACGAGTGCGGTACGTCCCTGTACCCGCCAGCGCCGGGACAGCCGGGTCAGGTGGTAGTTGACGCCGTCCACGGTCAGGCCCAGCGCGGTGCCGATCGAAGCGGTGGTGGCGCCGCCCGCGGCAAGCGCGAGGATGCGGGCCTCCACCGGGCTCGCCGAACCGCGCGGCCGGGGCGGCGGGCTCGTGTCGCGGACCCGCAGCAGCGCCAGCAGCGCCGGCGGCCGGACGGACGGGTCGCCGACCGGATCGACCGTCAGTTCCCCTTCCCGCGGCGCGCCCTCGGCGCCGGCCTGCCAGTGCACCTCCACCGGATAGCGCGACCGGTGCCCCAGCCGCAGCGCCTCGGCCAGCCGGTCGAGCTGCGCCTTCGCCCGGGGTCTGAACAGGTCCAGCAGATTGCGGCCGCGCAGCTGCCCGGGGGCCGCACCCCACTCCGCGGCCATCGCCGGATTGGCGATCAGTACCTCGCCGTCGGCGTGACACACCGCGATCGGGGTGGGGATACGGTCCAGCAGGATCAGGAAATAGTTGCGCCAGGGTCCGGCGGCGTACGGGCCGGCCGGGTCGAGCGACCCGCCCGGCGCGCGCGGTCCGCCGGCTCCCTCGCCCTTCGGGCCGTCGGCTGTCCCGTTGTCCATTGCCTCTTCTCCGGTCCGCCCGCAAGAGCGGGCAGCAAAAAACCACTGCACAATCATGCAGTTGCCCGGTCATGTCCAGCACACCGGGCCGGTCACGCTGGAGACATGACCGACACCATCGCGCTGCACACCGACGAACGCGCCGCCGCCGACGACGGCATCCCGGTCGCCGACCTCTCGGCGGCGGGCCTCACCAGCACGCCCATCCAGCAGGCCATGGACCTCGCCCGGATCCACGGCCCGGCCTTCAAGCGCAAGCTCGGCGACCGCGAGACGCTGTTCATCTCCTCGCTGGACCTGGTCACCGAGGTCGCCGACGAGACCCGTTTCGCCAAGGGCGTGTCGGTCGTCCTGGAGGACGTCAGAGAATTCGCCGGGGACGGTCTGTTCACCGCCTACAACGACGAGCCCAACTGGGCCAGGGCGCACGAGGTCCTGATGCCGGCCTTCGCGCTCGGTTCGATGCGCACCTACCACCCGGCGATGCTCAAGGTCGCCCGCCGGGTGATGGACAGCTGGGACGGGCGGGTGGCCGACGGCACCCCCGTCGACGTCGCCGAGGACATGACCCGGATGACGCTGGACACCATCGGGCTCGCCGGCTTCGGCTTCGACTTCGCCTCGTTCTCCCGCGACACCCCGCACCCGTTCGTCGAGTCGATGGTGCGCTGCCTGCAGTGGAGCATGACCAAGTTCGCCCGCAAGCCCGGCACCGACCACACCGAGGAGGACGCGGCGTTCCGCGCCGACGCGGACTACCTCGCGTCCGTCGTCGACGAGGTCATCGCCGCCCGTACCGCGAGCGGGGAGAGCGGCGACGACGATCTGCTGGGCCTGATGCTCGGCGCCACCGGGGAGGGCGAGGACGGGCCCCGCCTCGACCTCGCCAACATCCGCAACCAGGTCATCACGTTCCTGATCGCCGGCCACGAGACCACCTCGGGCGCCCTCTCCTTCGCCCTGCACCACCTGCTGAAGGACCCGGTCGCGCTGCGCCTTGCCCAGCGCGAGGTCGACGAGCTGTGGGGCGACGAGACCGACCCCGACCCGTCCTTCGAGGACATCGGCCGGCTGCCGTTCACCCGGCAGATCCTCAACGAGGCGCTCCGGCTGTGGCCGACCGCCGCCGCCTTCAGCCGCCAGGCCCGCGAGGACACCCTGATCGGCGGCCGCTACCCGGTGCGGGCGGGCGAGCTGGTCACCGTCCTCACCCCGATGCTGCACCGCGACCCGGTCTGGGGCGACAACCCCGAGCTGTTCGACCCCGCCCGCTTCGGCCCCGAGGCCGAGGCGGCGCGCTCGCCGCACGCCTACAAGCCGTTCGGAACCGGTGAACGCGCCTGCATCGGAAGGCAGTTCGCGCTGCACGAGGCGACCATGCTGCTCGCCCTCCTGGTGCACCGCTACCGCCTGATCGACCACACCGACTACCGGCTGCGCATCAAGGAGACGCTGACCCTCAAGCCCGACGGGTTCACGCTGACCCTGGCGGCACGCACGCCCCAGGACCGGGCGGCGGTCCGCGGCGCGCTGGCGGTGCTGCCCGGCGCGACCGTCGGTGCCGCGGACGACGCGGCCGCCGCCCGTGCGGAGGGACTGCCCACCCGGGTCCCCCAGGGCACCGGCCTGCTGCTCCTGCACGGCACCAACTACGGCACCTGCCGTGAGTTCGCCGAGCGGCTCGCCGACGAGGCCACCGCACTCGGCTTCGGCGCCGACGTGGCGCCGCTGGACGCGTACGCCGGGGCGCTGCCCGCCGACCGGCCCGTCGTCATCGTCGCCGCCTCCTACAACGGCCAGCCCACCGACGACGCCGCCGACTTCGTCCGATGGCTCGACACCGCCCCCGAAGGCGCCGTCGAGGGCGTGCCCTACGCCGTTCTGGGCGTCGGCGACCGCAACTGGGCCGCGACCTACCAGCACGTGCCGATGCGCCTGGACGACCGGCTGGCCGCGCTCGGCGGGGAGCGGCTGCTGCCGCGCGCCGAGGCCGACGCCTCCGGCGACCTCGGCGGCGCCGTCAAGGAGTTCACCGCGGAGCTGCGCACCTCGCTGCTCGCGCGATACGGCGATCCGGCGAGCGTCGGAGCGGGCGCACCGGCCGCCGAGGACGCCGGCTACACCGTCACCGAGATCACCGGCGGGCCGCTGGACGCGCTCGCCGCCCGGCACGACGTCGTGGCGATGACCGTCACGGAGGCCCACGACCTCACCGCCGAGGGGTGGCCGCGGCCCAAGCGGTTCCTGCGCATCGCGCTACCCGAAGGCGTCAGCTACCGCACGGCCGACCACCTCGCCGTACTGCCGGTCAACGCACCGGCCGTGGTCGAGCGGGCGGCCCGCGCCCTCGGCGTCGACCCGGACACCGTCCTCGCCCTGCACGCGGGACGGCCCGGTCGCGACACGCTCCCCGTCGACCGTCCACTGACGGTACGGCAACTGCTGTCCAATCACCTTGAATTGGGCGCGCGTCCGGCACCGGGGCAGGCCGCACTGCTCGCCGCGCACAACCCCTGCCCGCCCGAGCGTGCGGCGATCGAGGCCCTCGCCGAGGACGATCCGCGCACCCTGATCGAACTGATCGAAGAACACCCCGCGTTGCGCGGCGCACTGCCGTGGCCCGCGATCCTGGCGCTGCTACCGCCGCTGCGCACCCGGCACTACTCCCTGTCGTCCTCGCCCGCCGCCGACCCCCGGCACGCTGACCTGATGGTCTCGTTGCTGCCCGGTGGCACCGGCTCGACCTATCTGCACACCCTGCGGCCCGGTGACACCGTCCTGGCCCGCGTACAGCCCTGCCGTGAGGCGTTCCGCCTCGATCCGGCCGACCCCACCCCCGTCATCATGATCGCCGCCGGCACCGGGCTCGCCCCCTTCCGCGGCGCCGTCGCCGACCGTGTCGCCGCGAGCAGGACCGCCCCGGCGCGGCTCTACTTCGGCTGCGACGACCCCGACGCTGACTTCCTGCACGCCGCGGAATTCGCCGCCGCGCAGGAGGCCGGAGCGGTGTCCGTACGACCGGTGTTCAGCGCCCGGCCCGAGAACGGCCACCGCTTCGTCCAGCACCGGATAGCCGCCGAGGCCGACGAGGTGTGGCAGCTGCTGGAGGCGGGCGCGCGGGTGTACGTCTGCGGTGACGGCAGCAGGATGGCACCGGGGGTCCGGGCCGCCTTCCGCGATCTGCACGGTGCCCGAACCGGCGCCTCGGCGACGGAGTCCGAGGCGTGGCTGCGGGAACTGACCGCCTCGGGGCGCTACATCGAGGACGTCTACGCGGCCGGCTGAGGAACTCCTCGTCCCCCGGCGGGCACACGGACTGGATCTCGTGGCCCGCCGGGGCCAGGGTGGGGGGTGCGGCCCCTCGGGGTCGCGCCGTTCGACGGCCGCGGGGTGCGGCCGACGGCCCGACCGGGGGGACACGCGGTATGACCAAGGCTCTGATCATCGGAGGCGGCATCGCGGGGGCGGTGACCGCGATGGCGCTGCACAAGGCGGGCATCGAAGCGGAGATCTTCGAGTCGTACCCGACCGGCGCGGACGACGCCGGCGCCTTCCTCGTCGTCTTCGCCAACGGTCTCGAAGCGCTCCGGGTGATCGACGCCCAGGGCCCCGTCCTGGAGAACTCCTTCCCCGCCCGGCAGGTGCAGCTCTTCGGCGACCGTGGTGACCTGCTGGGGGAGCGGCCGATCGCCGGCACCGGCAACGGCCCGGGCCCGCGCACCCTGCGGCGGGCCACGCTCTATCGCGTGCTGCACACCGACGCAGCCCGCCGAGGTGTCACCGTCCGGCACGGGAAGCGCCTCGTCGCCACCGAGCCGGTGCGCCGCGCGGACGGCACGGGGGTGGCGGCGGTCTTCGCCGACGGCAGCCGCGCCGAAGGGGATCTCCTCATCGGTGCTGACGGCCTGCACTCCGTCACTCGCTCACTGATCGACCCGGCCGCGCCGCGCCCGCGCTACACCGGGCAGAACACCGTCTGCGGCTACACCGGGGACGCCGGGACGGCCGACCATCCGCCCGCCCCGGAGACCTACACCATGATCTTCGGCAAGCAGGCGTTCTTCGGCTGCACTCGCGCCCCCGACGGCGAGGTCTGGTGGTTCGCCAACGCCCCCGGGCCAGAGTTCGACCGGTCGGACCCCGGCAGCCCCGCCGAGTGGCGCCGGCGGGTCGCCGGGCTCTTCGAGGGGGACGACACCCCGGCCGCCGCCCTCGTCGGGGCGAGCGGCGACCGCGTCATCGCCTCCAACTCCTATGACCTCGCCACCATCCCGACCTGGCACACCGACACCATGGTCGTCATCGGCGACGCGGCCCACGCGGCCGCACCCAACGCCGCCCAGGGCGCGTCCATGGCCATCGAGGACGGGGTCGTGCTCGCCCGATGTCTGCGCGACCTGCCGGATCCGCGCAGCGCCTTCACCGCGTACGAGGAACTGCGCCGGGAGCGGGTGGAGAAGGTCGTCGCGGCCAGCGCCGGCATGGCCCGCCGCACCGCCATGGGCCCGGCCGGACGGCAGCGGCCCGAGCCGGGCACCCCACGCGACGGCGGCGACGGCGGCGAGAACTGGCTGACGGACTACCGCATCACGTGGTGAGGCGAGCCGGCAGGGCGCCTACTCCGTGTCGCCCTGCCGCCCCACGGCACCCGGCAGATGGATGACCAGCAGCACGATCCCGGCGAGGGTGAGATTGCGGGTGGCGGCATCCAGGCCGTTCCAGTCCTTCGACTGCCACATCGCGAACCACTCGCCGCCCACCGCGAGAAAGCCCGCGCCGAACAGCAGCAACACCATCAGCAGACCGACGGTGGCGATCCGTCGTGCCCGCTCCGTGCGGCCCCGCCGCAGACCGAGAGTCCACAGCGCGGTGGCCGCCAGCAGGACCGCCGCGGCCACCGTCTCCCAGGCGATGATCGCCAGATAGGCGGCGTCCTGCGCGGCCTTCGAGGTGACGGCGCGCCACATCATCTCCGGGTCCCGGAACGTGGTGTCCATCGCCAGGACATGGCGGACGAACTCCCGGTTGGTGTCGAAGTCGGTGATATTGCCGAAGGCTATGAGCGTGATGTGCAGCGCGATCGTCGCGGTGAGCACGGCTGCCGCGAGCGGCAGCGCTGTGGTCTGTCTTCTGTCGGTCATTACACCCTCCATCAATCATTACCCGGACCTCATACATTTCCCCGTTCGCCATCTGCCCCCTGGTCACCTGCGCACCCAACTCCCGTACGCTGCTGCCCATTCGACCGGATGACCGACCGGGCGACGAATGGCCGAACGGCCGATGATCTCAGGGGAAAGCGGGGCGCATGAACAGGACCCGGTGCGTGGGAGCGGTAGCCGTCGCGACGGCGGCGGTACTCGTGGCGGCCGGACCGGCAGGTGCCGGGACGGCCGCCACGACATACGACACCAGCACGTCGGTGGGTGTCCACAACGCCTACGAGAAGGACAAGTACCCGTACTTCGCGGACGCGCTGGACTCCGGGGCCGCGCTCCTGGAACTGGACCTCTGGTCCAACGGCTTCGGCTCCTCCTTCCGCGTCTCGCACAGCAACCCGCTCGGCAACGACAACAACTGCGAGAACGCCGCGAACGCCGCCGAGCTGCGCACCAAGAGCCGCAACCAGAGCTTCGGCGGCTGCCTGGCCGACATGCGGGCCTGGCACGACGCCAACCCCGGACACCGCCCGATACTCGTCAAGATCGAGATGAAGGACGGCTTCAACGCCAAGGGCGGCCGCGGACCGGCCGAGTTCGACGCACTGGTGCGGGAGAAGCTCGGTGACGCGGTCTACGGGCCCGGCGAGCTGACCGCGGGACACGCGAACCCCGCCGAGGCGGTACGCGCCGGCGGTTGGCCCGCGCGCGCAGACCTGGCCGGGAAGTTCCTCTTCGAGCTGATCCCCGGCACCGTCGAGGAGGACAATCCGTTCGACAAGCTGTGGACCGACGTCGAGTACGCCACCCACCTCAAGGACCTGGCGGGCCAGGGCGCTCTGGCGCGGTCAACCGCCTTCCCCGCGGTGCACGGCGCCACGGCGGGCGACCCTCGTACGCGCTACGCCGACCCGGCGCTGCGGCCCTACTTCGTGGTCTTCGACGGTGACGCCGCGACGTACCTCAACGGCAGCATCGACACCGCCTGGTACGACACCCGCCACTATCTCCTCGTCATGACCGACGCCCACAAGGTCGCGCCGGAGATCGATGCCACCCGGCCGACCGAGGCCGAGGCGCAGGGGCGGGTCGGCCAACTCGCCTCGTCACACGCCAGCTTCGCGACCTCCGACTGGTACCCGCTGCCGTCCGTCCTCAAGACCGTGGTCCCGCGCGGGGACTGAGGTCGCCCGCCGGTAGAGCGCGGCGGTGTCCCGTCCGAAGCGGCTGCTGTAGGAGGTGGCGTCGTCGCCGCCCTCGTCCAGCCCGCCGATCACTCCGATCAGTGCCCCCGTCCCGGTGGCCGGATCGAGGTCGGTGAGCATCGGCCCGCCGCTCGTGCCGTTGGGGAATCCCGGGCAGGGGAAGCGGAGTTGGGACGGCCCCTGGGCCTCCACGGTGTGCCGGCAGCTGACCGGTGTGTCCCAATTGTCGGGATAGCCGGTCAGCAGCCCCGGCCGGCCGGCCGGGGCGCCGAACCGGATGTGCTCGGCCCCGGTGACGTCCTCGATCCGGCCGCCCACGGCCCCTGCCCGCCGCACCCGCAGGAACGCCACGTCGTGGTCGGGGTCCCGGTCGCTGATCCAGCGCGGGTGGACGAGGACCCGGGTGGGCACCCACAGGCCGTACGGCACGAACCGGCCGTCCAGCCCTGGCGCGAACACCAGCCGGGTACGGAACCCGCCGTCGTGCACGCAGTGCGCGGCGGTGGCGACGAGGTCCCCGGCCGGCGAGTGCACCACGCTCGCGGTGCAGTGGTGGGTGGGGTCACCGTCGTCGCCGGGCGAGAAGAGCGCGCCGATCTGCGGCGAGGGCGTGGTCGACGACGCGGCGACCGGCCGGGATGCGGCTCCCGCTCCGGGGGCGCCGGTGCGACGCGCCGCCGGCGGGCCGGGCCGCTCGGTGTACGGGCCGGCGAGTACCGCGGCGGCGGCCGTGTCCCCGCCCGCCCGGTCCGCGACGTACGCCCCCGTGGCGGCGTCCCCGGCGGCCAGGAACGGATCGGCCGGTCCGGGACGCAATGCGAGCGCGGTGCCGCCCGCGGCCGCTGTCAGCAGCATCAGCGCCGACACCACCCGCAGCGGACGCAAGAGGCGCAGGCGCGCGCGGGCGCGGGCACGGCGGCTCGGCCGGCCGGACGGTGCCGAAGTCGCCGCTCCCGCCGCACCGACTCCCGCCGTGTCCGCCGTGGTCGGGCCGCCTTCGCTCGTCTCCACCAGTGCCGCCTCGTCGCATCAGCCGCAGCACCCGGCCGGCGACCGGGCGACAGCAGAACCAGACATTTCGCCCAGTTTGCGGCATGCTCGCCCGTCGTCGCCCGATGCCACGGCGGAGCGCCGTCCGAGGTCACCGAAACCCCGCCGGACCGGAACCCGATCGGCGGGACGGCGCGGCAGTACGCCGGCGGGGCCGTTTCGCCCCCCCCGGCGCCGACGGTTCCGTGTCCGCTCCCGGGCTATACCGCCAGGTTGTGCCGGATCAGCGTGTCGGCCAGGCCGGCCTCGTTGGGGAAGTCCATCGCCACGATGCCAAGGCCCGTCCAGCCGCTCGCCTCCGCCCCCGTCAGCAGGCTCTTGACCTGCGGGTTGAGCCGGTCGGCGTTGGAACGCGGCGGCAGCAGGGCAGCGGTGCTGACGTAGTTGACGAACAGTTTGCCGGGCTCGGCGACGGCCTTGCGGAACTGCGCCTCGACCTTCGGGTACTTCGCGAACGGCTCCGCCATGTAGTCGTCCTGGATGTCGAACAGCTGCGGGTCGGCGTAGCGGACGCCCGGCAGGCCGTCCGCGTCGGCCAGCAGGACGACCTTGCCCCGCGCCTGCCCCAGGGGCGGCAGGCCGCCGTCGAGCCGGAACAGCGAGCGGTAGCCCTTGTCGTCGAGGTAGATGTCGAAGATCCGGCGGAATTCCTCGGCCGCGACCTCGGAGTACTCCTGCTTGACGCGCATCAGCACCGTCTCCGACGGGTGCGCCTGGAGGAACGCCCGGCAGGCGTTCAGCACATCGCCGAACATCAGCTGCTGGTAGAAGGTGCCGTGGTGAATCGCGAAGACGCCGTCGATGGCGCGGCAGCGGACGTCCAGGAAGCGGATGCCGGAGGCGAGTTGGGCATCGATCGTGGTGTTCTGACAGGCGACCCAGGGGCCGCCGACGCGCGCGCCGGAGTCATGCGTGCCCGGGATCGTCAACCGCTGGAGGGGTGTGCCGTCGCCCAGCGCCGACATCCAGTCCTGCGCCGACAGTACGGACGCCCTGCGCTGCGCCGCGGTGGCCGTGAACTGCCCGCTGCCGGCGCCTGCCAGCACGCCCGCCGCGGAGAGCGCCGCCGCGCCCCTGAGGAAACCCCGCCGGTCCAGCCCCATCCCGCCACCCCTGCCCGTCGACCCGGCGTGCCGACCGGTTGCTCCGGTGCGCACGCATGTTCGGGGCATCGAACCATATGGGGGGTGGATGCGGCACCCGGCCGGCGAGCCCCGAGGGCTCGCCGGCCGAGGATGGCGGAAACCGGACCTGTGCCGGTCGCCGAGTCAGCCGCGGACGGACAGCGACAGCGCGAAACGCTCCGCGCTGTCGGTCCACCACTGTGTCAACTCAAGCCCCGCAGCGGCGAGTTCGGCGCGTGCGCCGTCCTCGCGGAACTTGGCGGAGATCTCGGTCCGCAGCTCCTCGCCCGCGGCGAAGGGCACGGCCAGGTCCACGCCGGGGATCTTCGCCGTCAGCTCCTTGCGGGCCCGCAGCCGCATCTCGATCCACTCACGGTCGGCGTTCCACACGGCGACATGGTCGAAGTCGTCCGGGTCGAAGTCGCCGCCCAGCTCGCGGTTGATGACATGGAGCACGTTCTTGTTGAACTCGGCCGTCACGCCGCGCTCGTCGTCGTAGGCCGCGACGAGCGTGGCCTCGTCCTTGACCAGGTCCGTGCCGAGCAGCAGGGCGTCGCCCGGGGAGAGCACGTCGTGGACGGACCGCAGGAACGCGGACCGCTCCTCGGGCAGCAGGTTGCCGACGGTGCCGCCGAGGAAGGCGAGCAGGCGCGGGCCGGGGGAGTCGGGCAGGGTGAGGCCCCGCTGGAAGTCGGCCACCAGCGCGTGCACGGTCAGGCCGGGGAGTTCGGCCAGGAGCGCCTCGCCGGCCGCGGCCAGCGCGGACTCGCTGACGTCCATGGGCACATAGGTGTGCAGACCGGAGAGCGCGCCGAGCAGGTGCCGTGTCTTGTCGGATGACCCCGAGCCCAGCTCGACGAGGGTGCGGGCCCCGGTCGCGGCGGCGATGTGATCGGCGCGGGTGAGCAGGATCTCGCGCTCGGCGCGGGTGGGGTAGTACTCGGGAAGTCTGGTGATCTCCTCGAACAGCTCACTGCCCCGGGCGTCGTAGAACCACTTGGGCGGCAGCTGTTTCGGCGTACTGGTCAGACCCCGGGCGACATCGGCACGCAGAGCGGCCGCGGTGGCGTCGGCGGGGAGGGTGCGGGTGATGCTGAGGGGGCTCACGCTTCGGGCTCCTTGAGCGGGGAGAGATGGACGTCGGTCCGGGTGGCGCGGAGCAGAGTGCCTTCGGGGACCTCGGTCCAGTGGGGGGAACGGTCGTAGGGTTCGGAGGCGACGACCGTGCCGCCTCCCGGAACGGAGTGATGGAAGAGGGTGTCGCCCCAGGTGGTGGCGGCTATGGAGAGGCCGTCGGTGAGCAGCAGGTTGAGGCGGGAGCCCGGTGCGGCTCCGGCAACCGCCGTCACGGTGGCGGCCAGCGCCTCCCCGGGGTCGTCGCCCTGCGCCAGCCGGTGCTGGACCAGGGCCCACAGGAACGCGGCGTCGCATCGGGCCTGCAACCGCAGCAGCTCCTCGGGCGGCAGCTCGGCGGCCAGGTCGGCCATGGAGCCGGGCCAGCCGGTCACCGCGCCGTTGTGGCTGAAGAGGTACCTGCCGGCGGCGAACGGCGCGGCCGCGGCCTCGGCATCCGCGCCCGACTCGGTGGCGTCGCGCACGGCTGCCAGCAGCGCGCCGGTGCGGATCACCCGCCCCAGGTCGGGCAGCAGCTCATCGGCCCAGATCGGACCGGCCCGGCGGTAGCGCGCGGGCACCGGGTCGCCCGACGCGTACCAGCCCACGCCGAAACCGTCCGCGTTGACCGTGCCGTGCACCTGGCGGCGGGGTGCCCACGACTGCCGGTACAGGCCGTCGGGCGGACTCAGCACCACGTCGGCGAAAGGTATCTCGGGCCCCACGTAAGCGATATGACGGCACATCAGGCATCGCCCCCCGGCGCGGTCGGGCAGCGCCCCGCGGCAGCTCGCCGGCGGGGGCGCCCGGTGGCCTGCCGCGGCGGGGCCGCCGGCCTCACGCGCCCGCCGCCGGGTCGGCGTCCCGGGCAGTGCGGAAGCCGGAGAAGATCTGCCGCCGCACCGGCAGGTCCCAGTTGCGGAACGTGCCCCGGCAGGCCACCGCGTCGACCGCGAAGGACCCGCCGCGCAGCACCTTGTACGGCCCGCCGAAGAACACCTCCGAATACTCGCGGTAGGGGAACGCGACGAAGCCCGGATACGGCAGGAAGTCGCTCGACGTCCACTCCCACACATCACCGATCAACTGCCGTACGCCCAGCGGCGACTGGCCGTCCGGGTAGCTGCCGACCGGGGCCGGGCGCAGGTGCCGCTGGCCGAGATTGGCGTGCGCCGGTGTCGGCTCCTCGTCACCCCACGGGTAGCGCAGCGCCCGCCCGCCGGCCGGGTCGTGCCGAGCGGCCTTCTCCCACTCGGCCTCCGTCGGCAGTCGGCGTCCCGCCCAGCGCGCGTAGGCGTCCGCCTCGTACCAGCTGACGTGCAGCACGGGCTCGTCCGGCGGTACCGGCTCGGTCACCCCGAACCGCCTGCGCAGCCACCGGCCGCCTTCCTGCCGCCAGAACAGCGGTGCGCGCAGCCCGTGCTCGCGGACCTGGGCCCAGCCCTCCTCGGCCCACCACCGCGGCTCGTCATAGCCGCCGTCCTCGATGAACCGCAGGTAGGCGCCGTTGCTGACCGGTGTGGTGTCGATGAGGAAGGACGGCACCAGGCGCCGGTGCGCGGGCCGTTCGTTGTCCAGTGCCCACGGCTCGGTGGAGGTGCCCATCGTGAAGGGGCCCCCGGGGACGAGGACCTCGGCGGGCAGGATCCCGTCGGAGGTGACCGGAGGCTCGGGCGCGGTCAGCACCGCGGGGCCGCGGCGCAGCTGATGGGTGATGAGCATGGTCTCGTCGTGCTGCTGCTCATGCTGCGCGATCATGCCGAAGGCGAACCCGGAGTCGAGCAGCGGACCGCCGCGCAGCGGCGTGCGCTCCAGGATGTCCAGCACCCGGCCGCGCACCTCGGCGACGTAGCCGTGCGCCTCGGCGGGTGCCAGCAGCGGCAGCGAGGGGCGTTCGGCGCGCGGGTGCTCGAACGCGTCGTAGACGGAGTCGATGTCGGGGCGCAGCGGATCGCGGCCGCCGACGGCGCGCAGCAGCCACTGCTCCTCCTGGTTGCCGATGTGCGCAAGGTCCCACACCAGGGGGGACATCAGCGGTGAGTGCTGGGCGAGCAGGTCCGGCTCCTCGACGCAGGTGGTCAGCAGACGGGTGCGGTCGCGGGCGGCGAGCAGCGCCGTGGCCGCGCGCTCCCTGAGCGACTCGGGGTCGATGGTCACTGGCTGTCCTTCCCAAGAGTGAGCTCGCCCTCGGCCGCGAAGCCTGTGGGATCGGTGATGTCCGTGGCGCGGGCCGGGCCGTCGGCCGGCGGGTCCGCGGGGTCCGGTGCGGCGGGCGCGTACGCCGGGTCCGCGGCGTACACGGCGTCGAGGTGGTCGTCGGCCGGGCAGCGGCCCCGCGCGACGTAGCGCTCGGTGAAGTCCGCGACGGCCTCGATCACTCCGGGCGAGGCGCCGAGCCGTGGCAGGGCTTCCTGCGCTGCCGCGAAGCAGGCGACCGCCGCGGCGTGCAGCTCAGGGTCGGTCAGTGCCCCGCGGGCGGCGTGCCGCCACAGCGGGTTGCGCGGCGCGGGCCGGGCACCGGCCGTCTCCGCGAGGGGTTTGACGATTCGATAGGCGCGCTCCGCGGCCTCCGGGTCGTCGAAGAGAGCGGCGGTGACCGCGAGCGGCACGATCCAGCCGGCGTCGCCCGGCTGCGCGTCGATCATCCGCAGTTCGAGGTGCCCGCGCGGCCGCACGGGCGGGAACAGCGTGGAGACGTGGTAGTCGAGATCTTCCTGGGTGGGAGGTCTGGGCACGCCCGAACGGACCCATTCGCGGAAGGTGAGTCCCTGCGGCGCGTCCCAGGGTCCGTCCTCGGAGCGGATGCACATCACCGGCGCGTCCAGGACGTAGCGCGCCCAGCCCGTGCGGGGGTCGGGGTCCTGCGGCGGGGCGAGCGTACGCTCCGGGTCGAGCTGGGACCAGACGACCTGGCGGGTGGTGCGGTAGCCCGTGGGGCAGCCCTCGCTGGTCGGCGAGTTCGCGAACGCCGCGGCGAGCACCGCGCCCAGCAGATGGGCCAGCAGCCAGCGCCGCCCGAAGCCGAGCGGTCCGGGCTCCTCGTGGCCCGCGTCCACACACACCTGCACGGACGCGGTGGAGCACATCATCGACCGGCCGGCCGCGCCCCAGCGGTCGAAGTACGCCTCCATGGCGTTGTAGCGCGGTTCGGTCAGCACGCGCTGCGGGGCGTGCCAGGGGTTGTGGCCGTGGCCGGCCATGCCCAGGCCCATGTCGAGCATGGCGGGCCTGACCAGCGCGAGATCGGCCGAGACGGCCTCGATGCAGGCGCTGAGGGAGGTGGCGGGGAGCGAGCTGAGCTCCAGCTGGCCGCCGGGTTCGAAGGTCAGGAGCGAATCGAGGGGCAGCGCGCGCAGAGCAGCCTGAGCGGCGCGCAGCCGGGACGGTTCGACCGGACATCGGGGGTTGCGTGCGTCGTGAACCAGCCATTCGATCTCGACGCCGATGCGGCGTGGCGGGCCGGTCTTGAAGCATATTCCGCGCAGATGCGCTTCAAGATCCGCCTCGGTCACCGCGGGCCGTACGGGCATCGTTCCCTCTCCCCTCCGGGATGGCGGCAGGTTTGCCGCCCTCCACCTAAGCGGCTGCGGGCGGCGGGCTCAAGGGCGCATTCGGGACGCGGGCGGCACGGACGGGCCGCCTGCGGACGAGCGGGCGAACCGAGGGAGGGGACCCGGGCCCGGGTCCGGGGCGCCCGCTCGGCGACGGGGACGGCCCTGCGGCCCCTCCCCACATCCGCAGACCTGACCGGCGGCCGGGGAAGAGGCCCGGGGAAGCCCGGACAGGACCGGGGGAGGGGCTACACCCGTTCGAGTGACGGACGTGGGTGCTGGGACGCGATGAGTGCAGTGAGGCGAGGGAAGCCTGCTGCGAAAAAAGTGGCGCAAAGTGGCGCAACGCGGAGCCGCCCGGGCGCTCCGCCGGTGGTGAGCGCCATGGTCACTGCCGGTACCCGGCCAGGAAGCGGCCGATCCGGCTGATCGCCGCGTCGAGATCGTCGGCGTGGGGGAGGGTGAGGATGCGGAAGTGGTCGGGGCGCGGCCAGTTGAAGCCGGTGCCCTGGACGACCTGGATCTTCTCCCGCAGCAACAGGTCGAGGACGAACTTCTCGTCGTCGTGGATCTTGTGCACGGCCGGGTCCAGCCGGGGGAACGCGTACAGCGCCCCCTTGGGCTTGACGCAGGAGACGCCCGGGATCTCGTTCAGCCGTTCCCAGGCGCGGTCGCGCTGTTCGCGCAGCCTGCCGCCGGGCAGCACGAGATCCTTGATGCTCTGGCGTCCGCCCAGCGCCGCCTGGATCGCGTACTGCGCGGGCGCGTTCGGGCACAGCCGCATGGACGCCAGGATGCCCAGACCCTCCAGATAGTCGGCGGCGTGCTGCCGGGGGCCGGAGACGACGAGCCAGCCGGAGCGGAAACCGGCGACGCGGTAGGACTTCGACAGGCCGCTGAAGGTCAGGCACACCAGGTCCGGCGCGAGCACCGCGGCGTGGTGGTGGACCTCGTCGTCGTACAGGATGCGGTCGTAGATCTCGTCGGCGAAGACCATCAGCCCGTGGCGCCGGGCGAGATCGAGCATGCCCTCCAGCAGTTCCCTCGGGTAGACGGCACCGGTGGGGTTGTTGGGGTTGATGATCACCAGCGCCCGGGTCCGGTCGGTGATCTTCGAGGCGAGGTCGTCGAGGTCCGGCAGCCAGTCCGCGGACTCGTCGCAGAGGTAGTGCACCGCCTTGCCGCCGGCCAGGGTGGTGACGGCGGACCAGAGCGGGAAGTCGGGAGCGGGGATGAGCACTTCGTCGCCGTCGTCGAGGAGCGCCTGGACGGCCATGGAGACCAGCTCGGAGACGCCGTTGCCGAGGTAGACGTCATCGACACCGACATCCGCCAGTCCGTTCTGCTGGTAGTGCTGGGCCACCGCGCGGCGGGCGGAGAGGATGCCGCGCGCATCGGTGTAGCCGTGCGCCTGCGAGAGGTTGCGGATCACGTCCTGGAGGATCTCTTCGGGAGCCTCGAAGCCGAAGAGCGCCGGATTTCCGGTGTTCAGCCGCAGCACGCTGTGGCCCGCCTCCTCCAGCGCGTCCGCGTGCCGGATGACCGGCCCCCGGATCTCGTAGCAGACGTCGGCCAACTTGTTCGACTGCTTGAACTGCATGCGGCGGCCTCCCGGTCTTTCGCTCACCGCGCGGCGCGGCAGCATTCGTCCTACCGTACTTGGTTTTACCAAGTAGCGACTTGGAAAGTCCAACTACTTGTCTATGCTGGGGGCATGCCGCGCCGAAGTTATGACCAGTACTGCGCCGTCGCCCGAGCCCTGGACGCCGTGGGCGACCGCTGGACGCTCCTGATCGTCCGGGAGCTGCTGGGCGGATCCCGGCGCTACACCGACCTGCACGCCGACCTGCCGGGCGTCAGCACCGACATGCTCGCCTCCCGGCTGAAGGACATGGAGCGCGACGGCCTCGTCCTCCGCCGCAGGCTCGCCCCGCCAGGCGCCGCCTTCGTCTACGAACTCACCCCCCGCGGGCACGCCCTGCTGCCGGCGCTCGGTGCGCTCGCCGACTGGGGCGCTCCCGCGCTCGGCGAGCGGCGCCCCACGGACGCGGTGCGGGCCCACTGGTTCGCCGTACCGCTCCTCGCCCGGCTCGCCCACCACTTCACCGAAGCTCCTGACGCCGTCGACGCCGTCGGGGTCGTCGGCATCGCCCTGGACGAAGGCGAGTTCCACGTCACCCTCGGCGCGGACGGCCCCGCCTATGCCGACGGGCCGGCCGAGCGCCCCGATGTCCGTCTGCGGATGGACACCGCCACCTGCGCCGACGTCGCGTACGATCGGCTCTCGCTCGCCGAGGGCATCGCGTCCGGCCGGATCGCCGTCACCCTGCCCGCGGGGCCGGCGGACGGGCAGGTCACGGCCTGAACCGCGGGGCCGCCTTGGCGCCGTGCGGGCGGCCATCCCCGAACGGCCGCGCCCCGGCGCACGCTCCGGCAGCTGCGCACGCAGCGAGAGACATGAGGACGACACCGGTATGACGACGCGGCCCCTGGCGGTCTTCGACCTCGACGGCACCCTCTCCGACGCCCGCCACCGCCAGCATCTGCTGGAGCGCGCCCCCCGAGACTGGAAGGGCTTCTTCGCGGCGGCACCCGAGGACCCACCGCTGCCCGAGGGCGTGGACCTGGCGCTGCGCAGCGCCGAGGACTGCGAGGTCGTCTACCTCACCGGCCGCCCCGAGCAGTGCCGGCGGGACACCCTCGACTGGCTGGCCCGGCACGGCCTCCCGGAGGGCCGGCTGTGGATGCGCCCGGGCAACGACCGCCGCCCGGCCCGGCAGACCAAGCTCGAGATTCTCCGCCGGATCGCCCGCGACCGCGAGGTCAGGTGGCTCGTCGACGACGACGAGCTGGTCTGTGACGCCTGCGAGCAGGCCGGCTTTCCCGTGATACGCGCCCGTTGGGCCGTGCCCTCGGAGGCCGTGCGGGATGCCCAGGAGCGCACGGGGCGTACCTAGCCACCGGGCGAACGTGGCGACGGGGCGTACGGGGCGCGGGGCGTCCCGACCGACTGCGGGGGAGTCGTACGGCCGTTCGTGGCACAGGCGGCTCCGCAGCCGGTCTTCCGGGCCGGCGCCCCGGGCGCGGCGGGATCCGCGGCGCCGTCCTACGCGTCGTCAGGCCCCTTCACCCGTCCGGCAGCACGCCGGGCGCCGTCCCTCCGTTCGGCCGATCAGACGGGGCGGGTCCGGCAACGGCGGGTGAAGCTCGGGAAATGGACCACGCATCAGTTTCCCGAATAAGAACCGGACTCACTCTTCTGCTGGCCGCGGTGACGCTGGCCGCCGCGACCCCGGCGGCCGTCGGGGCCACGACCCCGCTGCCGTCCCGCGCCCCCGCGAACGGCTCGGCCGACCCGGACGGAACCCGGCGCACCGGCTCGGCCTGGCTCCCCTATTGGGGCGACACCGAGGAGGCGTTCCAGGACGCGCTGCAGCATGCCGACCAGCTGCACACCGTCAGCCCCTTCTGGTACGAGGCGTCCGCCGCCACCGTCAAGAGCCATCCCGGCGCCGGGTCGATCCGCATCATCGACGGACTGCACGAGGCCGGCATCAAGGTGGTGCCCACGGTCACCGAGACCCTCGCGGCCGATGAGATGGCCGATCTGATGCACGACCCCGAGCGCCGCACCGCGCATGTCGACGCCCTGATGGAACTCGTGCAGAGCCGCGCGTACGACGGGCTCGACCTGGACTACGAACGGATGGCCGTCACCGGTGACAGCGCAGCCCGCGATCGGGTCAGGACCGGCTACAACGCGCTGGCGAAGGACCTGTGCGCGCGGCTGCACGCGCGGGGCAAGCAGTGCGTGATCACCGTCATGGCCCGCGCCCGCGGCAACGGCAAGGCGTTCGACTACGAGGAGCTCGGCAAGGTAGCCGACCGCATCCGCATCATGGGCTACGACCTGCACTGGGCGGGTGGCGAGGCCGGGCCGCTGTCCGCGACGGACTGGTACGAGGACTTCCTCCGCTACGCCACCGACACCATCCCCAGGAACCGGATCGAGGTGTCCTTCCCCGGCTACGGCTGGGACTGGACCACCGGCGTCAAGGCGCGCGCGCACCATCTGACCTGGAAGGAAGCCGACGCGCTGCGCAGGCAGGAAGGTGTCGGCTACCACTTCGACGACGCGTCGGGCACCCCGTACTTCACCTACCAGAAGGGGGGCCGCACGCACGAGGTCTGGTACCAGGACGCCCGCGGCGTCCGCGCGCACATGCCGCTGCTGGAGAAGTACGGCGTGCAAGGTACCGGTCTGTGGGCGCTCGGGTTCGAGGACCCGGACACCTGGGCCGCGCTCCGCGGGGAGTAGCCGAAGCGTCTCCGCTGGCGGCGAGCCGGCCGCGGGCGGCGCACCGCCTCTGAAGCAGACG
The DNA here is from genome assembly GCF_043201875.1 of Streptomyces sp. NPDC048248. Lineage (NCBI taxonomy): Bacteria > Bacillati > Actinomycetota > Actinomycetes > Kitasatosporales > Streptomycetaceae > Streptomyces > Streptomyces sp. NPDC048248. The sequence goes on along the minus strand of NZ_JBICZL010000002.1, from coordinate 255,600 downwards.
TTCCGCAGCGACAACTCGCCGACTCATGCGGCGAGTTGTCGTTCTTCGGGGTGCCGCCCCGCGTCCGCACGCGGCGTGAGGGAGGCCCGGCGCCCGGTCGCCGTGGGCCGGGTCCGGGCGCCGGCGGGCGGTGGTGGCGGCCACGGACTGCCGGAGACTGTTCCCTCAGGGATACCGACCGCTTAGTATGCCGGTGGCGAGAGGGCCGGCGAGCCCCCACGCCACCCGCGTATTCAACGTCTGTGGAGGCACCAGGTGAAGGCATGGCGCGTACACGCGAACGGCGAGCCGCGTGAGGTGATGCGGCTGGAAGAGGTGCCGGACCCGCAGGCAGGCCCGGGGCAGCTGCTGCTGCGGGTACGGGCCGCCAACATCAACTTTCCGGACGCGCTGCTGTGCCGCGGCCAGTACCAGGTGCGGCCGCCGCTGCCGTTCACCCCGGGAGTGGAGATCTGCGGCGAGGTCCTGGCCGTCGGCGAGGGCGCGGCAGGCGAGGTCGGACAGCGTGTCCTGGCCCAGCCGCCGCTGCCCGACGGGGGATTCGCTGAGCTCGCCGTCGTCGACGCGGCCACCGTGCGCCCCGCCCCCGAGGCACTCGACGACGCGGAGGCCGCCGCCCTGCACATCGGCTACCAGACGGGCTGGTTCGGGCTGCACCGCCGGGCCCGGATCCAGGCCGGCGAGACGCTGCTGGTCCACGCCGCGGCGGGTGGCGTCGGCAGCGCCGCCGTCCAGCTGGGCAAGGCCGCGGGCGCGCAGGTCATCGGCGTGGTCGGCGGCGAGGAGAAGGCCCGCGTCGCCCGCGAACTGGGCTGCGACCTCGTCCTCGACCGGCGCACCGACGACATCATCGCCGCCGTCAAGGAAGCCACCGCGGGCCGCGGCGCCGACGTGGTCTACGACCCGGTCGGCGGCGACGCCTACGCCAAGTCCGTCAAGTGCATCGCCTTCGAGGGCCGCATCATCGTCGTCGGCTTCGCCGGCGGTGCGATCCCCACGCCCGCCCTCAACCACGCGCTGGTGAAGAACTACGCGATCCTGGGGCTGCACTGGGGCCTGTACAACACCAAGGACCCGGCCGCGATCGACGCCTGCCACGAGGAGCTCACCAAGCTCGCCGCGCAGGGCGTCATCAAGCCGCTCATCGGCGGGCGCGTCCCGCTGGAGGACGCCGCGGAGGCCGTACAGCGGGTCGCGGACGGCACGTCCACCGGCCGGCTCGTCGTCCTTCCCGGAGCGGGGGAGGCACGATGACCGACGCCGAGGACCTGCGCCGGCGCACCGCGGAACTGCTCGCAGCGCACCCGCCCGCCACCACCGACCGCCTGGACTTCCTGCGTGCCCGGTTCGACGCGGGGCTCGCCTGGGTCCACTTCCCCGAAGGGCTCGGCGGCCTGGACGCGCCGCGCGCACTGCAGGCCGTCGTGGACGCCGAGCTGGACGCCGCCGGCGCCCCGGGCAACGACCCCGGACGCATCGGTATCGGCCTGGGCATGGCCGCGCCGACCATCCTGCGCTTCGGTACCGACGAGCAGAAGCAGCGCTTCCTGCGCCCGCTGTGGACCGGTGAGGAGGTGTGGTGCCAGCTGTTCAGCGAGCCGGGCGCCGGATCCGACCTCGCCGCGCTCGGCACCCGCGCGGTGCGCGACGGCGACCGCTGGGTCGTCGACGGCCAGAAGGTCTGGACCTCCAGTGCGCACCTCGCCCGCTGGGCGATCCTGATCGCCCGCACCGACCCCGACCTGCCCAAGCACCGCGGCATCAGCTACTTCGTGTGCGACATGAGCGACCCGGGCGTCGAGGTCAGGCCGCTGCGGCAGATCACCGGCGAGGCCGAGTTCAACGAGGTCTTCCTGACCGGAGTCACCATCCCCGATGCCCACCGCCTGGGCGAGGTGGGCGAGGGCTGGCGGGTCGCCCAGACCACGCTGATGAACGAGCGGGTCGCCATCGGCGGCGCCCGCATGCCCCGTGAGGGCGGCATGATCGGCGTCGCCGCCGACGACTGGCGCACGCGTCCCGAACTGCGCACCCACGATCTGCACCAGCGGCTGCTGAGGCTGTGGGTGGAGGCCGAGGTCGCCCGGCTCACCGGCGAACGGCTGCGCCAGCAGCTCACCAAGGGCCAGCCGGGTCCGGAGGGATCGGGCATGAAGCTCGCCTTCGCCCGGCTCGCCCAGGAGATCAGCGGCTGGGAGGTGGAGTTCCTCGCCGAGGACGGCCTGACCTACGACGACTGGACGCTGCGCCGCCCCGAGGGCGTCGACTTCACCGGCCGGCAGGCCGGCTACCGCTACCTGCGCGCCAAGGGGAACTCCATCGAGGGAGGCACCTCGGAAGTGCTGCTCAACATCGTCGCCGAACGCGTGCTGGGGCTGCCGCCCGAGCCACGCACCGACAAGGACGTCGCGTGGAAGGACCTCCCCCGATGACCGCCTCGACCCCCGGGCCGACCGCTCCGACGCCCGACCCCGACCTCCTCTACTCCGAGGACGAGGACGCACTGCGCGCCGCCGTACGGGCGCTGCTCACCGCCCGCAGCGACGCCCCCACCGTCATCGCCGGCCTGGAAACGGACGCCCCGTACGACTCCGCCCTGTGGCGCGCGCTCGCCACGGACATCGGCGCCGCGGGCCTGCTGGTGCCGGAGAAGCTGGGCGGGCAGGGCGCGAGCGCCCGCGAGGCCGCCGTCGTGCTGGAGGAGCTGGGGCGCTTCGTCACCCCTGTGCCCTACCTGACCAGCGGCGTTCTCGCGGTGACCGCGCTGCTGGGCTGCGACACCGCCCAGGAGGACGTGGCGACCCTGCTCGGCGCGCTCGCCGAGGGCCGCACCGTGGGCGTCCTCGCACTGCCGTTGCCCACCGCCCCCGGCGCGGTGCCCGAGGCGACGGTGCGGGCCGAAGCGGACGGTGCGCTGACCGGACGCGTGACCTCGGTCGCGGACGCCGCGGCAGCCGATGTCCTGCTCGTCCTGGCACAGGGGCCCGACGGGCCCGCCCTCCACGCGGTCGAGGCAGGGGCGGAGGGCGTACGCACCGAGCCGGTCACCTCCCTCGACCTCACCCGCCGCCTCGGCCACCTCGCCTTCGAGGGCGCTCGTGGGCGCCTCCTGGCCACCGGCGACCGCGCCCGCGCCGCCGTGGAGCATGCCGTGCTGACCGGCGCGGGGCTGCTCGCGTCGGAGCAGCTCGGCGTCGCCGAATGGTGCCTGAACGAAACCGTGCGGTACACGGCGGAGCGCACCCAGTTCGGCCGCCCCGTGGGCTCGTTCCAGGCGCTCAAGCACCGGATGGCCGCCCTCTGGCTGGAGGTCGCCTCGGCCCGCGCCGCCGCCCGCAACGCCGCGGACGCGCTGGCCGGTGACGGTCCGGACGCCGCGGTGGCGGTGGCCGTCGCCCAGGCGTACTGCGCTCCGGTCGCGGTACGGGCGGCCGAGGAGTGCGTGCAGCTGCACGGCGGTATCGGCATGACGTGGGAACACCCGGCGCATCTGTTCCTCAAGCGGGCGAAGAGCGACGAGGTCGCTCTGGGGACACCGGGGCGGCATCGCGACGGCCTGGCGGAACTGGTCGGGCTGAGCGCCCCGTAGGACGGCGGCGTCCGGCCGCACGAGGGGGGCGGCCGGACACCGCCGGTCAGCCGGTGATGGCGAAGGTGTTGCTGAAGCCGCTCGCCGGACCGTAGGCGGCCGTCACCTCCAGCCGGTAGGTGGGGCCGGCCGGCACCCGGGGCAGCGTCACGATGGCCTCGTCGACCGGTTTGCGGCCCGCTCGGGGGGCCACCATCACCAGCCGCTGCGGGCGCGTCTTGCTCGGCGTGTGCAGCCACACGTTCACGTTCTCGCCGGTGGTGTTCTTCCAGCTGACGGTGAAGCTGCCGTTGACCCGGAAGGTCAGTCCACGCGGCGGAGCCGTCACCTCGATCCGCCCCGCCTGGGGGTCGGCCGCGGGAACCGGGGAGGGAACGGCGGTGTGCTGCGGCAGCGCGCCCAGGCCCGTGGTGACGGCGCGGGCCGCGGAACCCTTCGTCGGTCCGGGCGCACCCGGCTGTCCGGGCAGGGGGGCGAACGAGGTGACGGCCGACGGGCCGCCCGGCGCGGCACCGTCGTCCGGTGGGGTCCGTACGAGCACCAACAGATAGCCGATCGCACCGGCGGAAACGGCGATGGCCACGGAGGTGGCCATCGAGATGGCCCTGCGCATCGTGTCCTCGATTCCTCGGGGGAGGGGACGTGGCGGAACATCCCCGGCCGCTCGACCATCAAAAACGGCACGCGAAGTGATCACCTGGATGGCCATCACCCGAGTGCCGCCCCACGGGCCGCGCGGCACTTTCCGCACCGTCCGGACAGCTGTCCCACGGTTGTCCCGGCCGGTGTCCCGAGGCGCCCGACCGGGCTTACGCCACGGGTCGTAGCCGATCCCGTCGCCACTTATGTCCCGAAACGCCTGTTCGCGGTAGCGTCGTAAGTATGAAAACCGCAACTCGTCGTGTGCTGTTCGGGCCGGTGCTGCTGCTGGTGGCCGCGATGCTGGCGGTGGTCGCCGCGCTGGCATCCGGCGCGCAGGCCGCCGGCGGCCTCGACGAGGCCGCGGGGAGCCTGAAGCAGGGCCCCGTCTACGTCGATCCCCGTGCGTCGGACAAGCTCTCCGCCGGGGAAGCCGATGTGCTGGAGAAGAAGATCAAGGATTCCGGCAAGCCGATCTTCGTCGCCGTGCTGCCGCAGGCCGCGGAATACCGGCCCGGCACCCTGCTGCAGGACCTGCGGACGAAGGTCGGCATCAGCGGTGTCTACGCCGTGGAACTCGGTGACCGCTTCGACGCCGGGGCCGACGCCCGGGTGATGTCCCAAAACTCCGTCCAGAACCTCGTCGGGTCGGTCAACCGCTCCGACTACCCCACGGTCGAGCAGCGCCTCAACAGCTTCGTCGACGGGGCCGTCGACCAGGCGAACGGCCACGCTCCCACCGCCTGGGGCGGCACGGACGACGCCGGCATCGGCAGCGGCGCGGCCATCGGTCTCGGCGTGCTCGTCGTGGTCGGCGGCGGCGGCGCGTACGCCATCGCCCGCCGCAACCGCAGGAGGAAGGCCGAGGAGGAGCGTGCCGCGCTGGAGGAGCTGCGGGTCGTCGTCGACGAGGACATCACCGCCTTCGGCGAGGAGCTGGACCGGCTCGACTTCAGCCCGGGGGAGCCCGGTGCCGACGACGCGATGCGCACCGACTACGGCAACGCGCTGGACTCCTACGAGAGCGCCAAGTCGGCGATGGGGGAGGCCGAGCACCCCGGAGACGTGCGCGCGGTCACCGAGGCCCTGGAGGACGGCAGGTTCTCGCTGGCCGCTCTCGCCGCCCGGCGTGCGGGCGAGCCGCGTCCGGAGCGCAGACTGCCGTGCTTCTTCGACCCGCGCCACGGCCCGTCCGTCAGCGATGCGCAGTGGGCGCCGGCCGGCGGGGCGGAGCGCACCGTACCGGTCTGCGCGGCGGACCAGGCCCGGCTCGACGAGGGCCGGGAGCCGATGTCCCGCACGGTCAGGACCGCCGGCGGCGACCGGCCGTACTGGGAGGCGGGCCCCGTCTACGGCCCCTGGGCCGGCGGGTACTTCGGCGGCGGCGTGCTCCCCGGTCTCCTGGTGGGCACCTTGCTCGGCAACATGATGATGTCCTCGCACGCCTTCGCGGCCGACGGCTTCACCGGCGCGGAGGGCGGCGACGGCTCCGGCTCCGACTTCGACTCCGGTGACTTCGGCGGTGGCGGCGGCTTCGGTGACGGTGGCGGCTTCGGCGACGGCGGTGGCTTCGGCGGCGGTGGCGACTTCGGCGGCGGCTTCTGAGGCCCGCCGCAGCCACCGGAACAGCACGCCCTCCTGATCCTGTACCGACCGGCGACCGGGGCTAGCGCCACGGTGCCCCGCGGGTGAGGAGCTCTCTGGCGCGAGTGAGGGCGGAGTCCTGCCCTGCGGAGAGTTCGGCATCGGTGAAGACCGGGGTGCGGACGGTGGGCGGAATGCCGGGGCCGTCGAAGGTGCGGCCGTCGGCGGTCAGGAACTTTTCGTTGGGCAGACCGAAGGTCCAGCCGTTGGGGAGGGTACGGCCCAGGACGTCGGAGAACACGCCCTGCGTGCTCTCGCCGATGCGCAGCGGGGCGGGGGAGCGTCCCATCAGGGCCTGGGTGAAGGTCTCGCCCGCGCTGATCGTGAGGCGGCCGGTGAGGACGGCGACCGGTCCGGTGTGGACGGGGCCCGGGTGCGGGCTGATCAGGCTCGGCTGCGGTGTGGTGAACCGGGCCGGGTCGTGGGGGGCGTTGCGTGCCACCTTGCGGTAGGCGAGGTAAGGGCGGTCGGTGAGCCGGGAGGCAATGCGCAGTCCGAGTGGGTCCGCGCCGCCGCCGTTGAGCCGGACGTCGATGATCAGGCCGCGCAGGGACGTCGGGCCCTGCGTACGGGCCTTGGTGAAGACGGCGTTCAGGGCGCGGTCGAGTGCGGCGACGTCGCCGGCGTAGTCGCCCTTCTTCGTGTACTGCGCGAAGGAGGAGACGCGAAGGTAGCCGATGCGGCCCGGCAGGTCCGCGTAGTCGAGCCGACCGTCGGCCCACTGCTGCCGGGGGACTCCGGGACCCAGGTTCGCGGCGATCGCCTTGTCGATGCGGGCCATGGATTCGCGGGTGGGCAGGACCGTGCCGGGACGCATGCCCGCGAACCACTTGTCCTCGCCGGCGACCACGCGGGTGTGGGCGTCGTGCAGCGGCTCGATCATCGTGCGGAACACCGCGAAGAGTTCGTCATCGGTGGTCCTCGACGTGATCCGCGGCCGGAAGCGGTCGCGGACCGCCGCCCAGTCGATCCCCTTGGCACGGAAGAAGGGGTAGTTCTCGGCGTAGGTCCGCCAGAAGACGTCGAAGACCGTCCGTGGATCGCGGGGCGTGCGCCGGGTGCAGCGGTCAGGGAGGGCATCGATGCGACGCAGCGTGCGCCGGCCGACGTTGTCCTCGATGACCAGCTGGGCGCGGCCTGCGCCGGCCGGTGCCACGGTGATCAGGGCCGAGCCCCGGACCGTGAAGCGGAGGCTGCCGTGCGCTCCGGGAGGGCCGGTGCGGGTGCCCGTCACGGAGCCGGGCAGACAGCTGATGCCGGTGGTCTCGTAACTCCGCAGGCTGCGGCCCCTGAGGGTGACGAGGGTGCCGTAGCCGTCCATCCGCCAGACACCTTGCAGGGAGTCGGCCGGGGTCCGGGCCGGTGGCCCGGAGCGCTCGGCGCGGGCCGGACCGGCGCAGCCCGGGACCGCGGTCAGGGCGGTGGCGGCCGTGAGGGCGGTGAGCAGTAACGCCACCGCGCCGCGGGGGCGGTGGGAGTCCCGGGGCCGGGCGCCGGAGTGATTCATGGGAGATACCTCTTGGTGTGGGCTGGGCCGCGGAAGGTGTGCACGTGGCGCGGCGGGGCCGGCCGGTGGGGCTGCGCCGTCGCGGCGCAGCGCTCGCTGGTTCTCACGGCAGAGGACCGGCGCAGGCGCGGGCCGCAGACCGCCTCATCGGCTCGCGTGCGCACGGTGTCGCCGCCGCCCCGCACACGAGCCGGGGACCGCACGCCGCCGTACGCACCGATCAGCCGGGGTGAGCACACCCTTCGCTTCGGACGATGATCAGCGTGACGGCCGGGGCCAGGCACGCACCATGGGGCATCCACCCGTTGTGCGGTGCGGTTTTCCGCACGGCCGTGGGGCGGTTTCCCGCTGCGGCGCCGTGCCGGACCAGGCCCGCTGCTCCCGCGTGGGTGCCCTCCCTCAGCCGCCCGGCGTCGTCCCGTCCTCCACCGCCGTGCCGACCACCCGTTTGGCGCCCAGGAACCGGGCGTAGCGCGGACGTGCCGCGAAATCGGCGTAGCTCCACACGGCCGGACGGCCGACCTCCCGGCACAGGTGCAGGACCGCGTCGCCGCCCACATGGACACCGACGTGCGCGCCGTACCCCGCCGGGCGGTCTTCGGCCGGGCCGGCGTCGAAGAGCACCAGGTCCAGAGGCCGCAGCCGCTCCACACGGCGGGTGGCCCGGTCATCCGCCCACAGCTCGGACGACCGCAGCGCCGGGACCACCAGGCCGAAGTGACCGAGCACCGCGTACGCGTAGAGCTGGCAGTTGGCGCCCTCGGCCAGGCCGGCCGGACCGGCTCCCGCACCGGCCGCGGTGGCCGAGGGGCAATCGGGTGCCCCGGCTACCGGATGGCGGGCGGCCGAGTAGGCGACACCGCGGAGCGCCTCCGGCAGCCGGCGGAGGACGTCCGGGCCCGGGGAGCCGGGGACTTGGCGCGGGGCGTCGGTGGTCACCTGGTCATCATGCAAGGAATCTCCCTCATGCCGCGCGCGACGAGGTCGAGCAGGCTCAACACGCCGGATCCGACGTGAACTCGACCCGCGAGGAGACCCCCGATGCAACGCCGTTTTCGCAAGGCAGGTCTGTGGGGCGTGACCGTGGCCGCCCTCATGGCTGCCGTCGGCCCGTTCCCCCAGGCGCATGCCGCGCCGCAGCCCGACCCGACGCCCCAGCCCTCGTCCCGCGGCATGCTCGACGCGATGCGCCGGGACCTGGGGCTGACACCGGAGCAGGCGCGCCGGCGCCTCGCGCAGGAGGCCGAGGCGCAGCGCACGGCCGACGCGGTACGCCGGGTCCTCAGTGCACCGGCCGCCGGGATGTGGTTCGACAAGGCGACCGGCAAGCTCGTGGTCGCCGTCACGGCGGCAGCCGACGCGGACCGGGTACGGACCGCCGGAGCGCTGCCCCGGAGGGTCAAGCACAGCAGGGCCGAACTCGCCACGCTGGTGGCGCAGATCGACCGGAGGGCCGGCGACGGTGTGCCGGGCGTCACCGGCTGGGGTGTGGACGGGCGCGCCAACGGAGTGGTCGTGCGCATCGACCGAAGGGCCCGCACCGCGAAGACCGACGCCTTCGAAAAAGAGGTGCGCTCCCTCGGCGCACGCGCGGGTATCCCGGTCCGGATCGAACGCAGCGACCAGTCGCCGCGCCAGCAGGGCGGGAAGATCGTCGGCGGGGAGAAGTGGATGCCCGGCAAGGAGGGGGTCTGCTCGATCGGCTTCTCGGTGACCGACGCGGACGGCGGCCGCGGCTTTCTGACCGCAGGTCACTGCACCGACGACCCCGACCAGCCCGCGTACGGCAAGGACGACACCCGCCTCGGCACGTCCAACGAGGGCGGGCGGTACAGCGTCAACGGGCCGGACGGCGACTTCGGCCTGGTCACGGTGGACCGGCCGGGCTGGAGCCTGAGTCCGAACGTGGCCGGGCAGGGCGGCACACCGGTCGCCGTCACCGGCTCGCAGGAGGGTGTGGAGGGCACATCGGTCTGCCGCTCCGGGCAGGCCAGCGGCTGGCGGTGCGGTGAGATCACCCGGGTCGACCAGACCGTGGACTACGGCTCGGTGACCATCGACGGGCTCTCGTACACCAACGCCTGCTCCGCGCCGGGGGATTCAGGCGGCTCGTACGTCACCCAGCCCGGCGCCCCCAAGGCCGTCGGACTGCACTCCGGCGGCGGCAGCGCCACCTGCGACAGCGACAGCTCCGACACCCTCACCATCTTCCAGCCGGTCGAGGAGGCGCTCTCCGAGTGGGACCTGACCCTGCGGACCGGGACCTCCTGAGCGAGCCCGTCCCTGACGGCCGCGCCCTCGCCGGGCGAGCGGCCACGGGGCGATCGGCGCAGCGGCCGCCTTGCCGGTGATCGCCTGCGCCTACGATGGGCGGCCGGAGACCCATTCGGTCCGGTGTGCCCGCCTGCGGCACGCCCACGGGGAGCGGGAGAGATCGTGGCGGACGTGCCCAGGACCGCGGCGGACGCGGCGCAGCCTTTCGCGGTGCCCGTCACCGTCCGCGGCTACGAGACCGACACCCAGGGCCACCTCAACCAGAGCGTGTATCTGCAGTACGCAGAACACGCCCGCTGGTCGCTGCTCCAGGCGAGCGGTATCCGGCAGAGCACCCTGGTCGACCGGCGGGTCGGACCGGTCACGGTCGAGACGACCATCCGCTACCGCAGGGAGCTGCGGGCCGGTGACGAGGTGGAGGTGAGCTGCGCGTTCGTCTGGGGCGAGGGCAGGACCTTCCGGATCGAGCAGACCGTACGGAAGACGGACGGGACCGTCGCCGCCGAGGTGAGCGCCGTCTGCGGATTGCTCGACCTGACCACACGCAAGCTGCTCACGGACCCCCGGCAGACCTTCCGCGAACTGGCCTCCGACCCGACGCTGCTCGGCCTGACCGCCGACTGACGCACAGCGCACACCGCGGGCCGCGCGGCGCACACCCGGGGTTCGGCCGGAGCGCGCCGGCTGCGGACCGGTGCGGGCACACCGTCGCGGGGGACAGCCCCACCCCCGGCCCTCGTGCTGACACCATCGATCCGGCGCCCGGCGACTGTGATCGTGAAGGCATGGAGAGTACGCAGCAGTTACCGCGCACGCCCGTCCGGGAGTTCGTCGCGAAGACCGTGGGCAGGCCCGGCCTGACGGCAGTCGGGCGGGGAATCGTCCTGCTTCCGATGTCCGCAGGCCGGTTCCTCCGTGAGCTGTTCAGGGGGCGGTTCGCCGACGCGCTGTCGTCCCTGCTGGGCGTCGGCCTCGGAGTCGTCGCCTGGTTCATCGCCCTGATCAGCGCCCAGGCGGCCGTGAACGGCGCGCTGTACCCGCTGGTGGACGCGCACGACTACCAGCACTCCTGGGGCGGACCGACGCTGGTGGGTGCCTGGGCGGCACACGCCGCGCTCGCGGTGCCGATCGTCGTGGCTGCCGTGTGGCTGCTGCGCGCACTGGTCGCTCTGGGCGCCCAGGACCGGCCGTCGTCCGCCGGATCCCCGCCACGCCGCCGGTACCTGGCGCTGTCCCTCCTGGTCGTCGCGGCCGGAGCGGTGCTGCTCGTGTCATGGCTGCACCAGCTGTGAGCCGTTGACCGGCCGGGAGCGGCCGGCCACGCACCCGTCACCCCTGGCCGCGGGCGGGCACCACCATCACCTCGGTGCCGCCCGCCCGCACCGCCCGCACATGGTCGGGCGCAAGCCCGTCGTCCACGATCAGCAGATCGAAGTCGGTCAGCGGCGCGAGCGCGTACAGCCCGTCCTTGGTGAACTTCGTGTGGTCGGCGACCAGCACCCGCCGCGCCGCGCTCTCCATCATCGCCCGCTTGACCTGCACCGTCTCCGGCGAGGTGTGGTAGCAGCGGCCGTTGGTGACGGCGGTGGTGGACAGGAACAGGACATCGGCGCGAAAGGCCCGGACCGCGTCCGCGGTGTGCAGCCCCATGAAGGCGTCGTATGCCGGGAAGTACGCACCGCCCAGGGTGATCAGGGAGATGCCCGGCTCCTTCGCCAGCGTGGTGATGGCCGGCAGTGAATTGGTGATCACGGTGAGCGGGGTGTGCTCGGCGACCTGGTGCGCCAACAGCAGACATGTCGTGCTGTCGTCGAGCAGCACCGTCTGACCGGGGACCAGCAGTGTCGCGGCGGCCCGCGCCAGCAGCTGCTTGGTCTGCGCCATCGTGGCCATCCGCTCCGCGACGCTGCCGTGGAAGTGCGCCGACGGCAGCCCCGTCGCCCCGCCGCGGACCTTGCGCAGCCAGCCCTGCGCCTGCAGGGCGTCCAGATCACGGTGCGCGGTCATCAGGCTGACGGCGAACTCCTCCGCGAGGTCCGCGGTGCGTACGAAGCCGCGGGCGATGACGGCCTCCCGCATCCGTCGCCGCCGCTCCTCCTGGGCCTCGACCCGGTCCATGGCACCGCTCCCTCCGGCGTCCGCGCCCCGAGTGTGCGTGGCACGGCGTGTGAATTCGCCGCGTTATGTTCGCACGGATTTAACGTACTCCGGCCCGTCGCCGCGGCGCCCGCGTGCGGCTCCCGGCTGACGCAACACGGCAGGTCGCCGCCGCGATGGGAAGAAATTCCCGGCCATTGACTCCCCTTTCGGCCGAGCTGTTCCCTCGCAGCATCCATCCCATCGGCCCGCCGCCGCACACACGGGAGATTCGATGAAGAACCCTCCTCCGCGTTCACTGATCACACGCCTCGGCATCCCACCGACCCTCGCCTGGGGATACCTCGGGCTGCTCCTCTTCATGATCGGAGACGGTGTCGAGTCGGGCTATCTCTCGCCCTACCTGAGCGACGAGGGCGTCTCGGACTCCCGGGTCGCGCTGCTCTTCACCGTCTACGGCGTCGCGGCCGCCGTCGCCGCCTGGCTCTCCGGAGTCCTGTCCGACCTGTGGGGCCCGCGCCGCGTCATGTGGGCCGGGCTGGGCATCTGGGCGCTCTTCCAGCTGCTCTTCCTCACCGCGGCCATCCCCATGAACAGCTATCCGCTGATGATGCTCGGGTACGGCCTGCGCGGCCTGGGATACCCGCTCTTCGCCTACGGGTTCCTGGTCTGGATCGCCGGAGTGGCGCCGCTGGCCCGCCTGGGTACGGCCATGGGCTGGTTCTGGTTCGCCTTCACCGGCGGCCTGCCCACTCTCGGCTCGCTGGTCGCCAGCGGCCTCATCCCGCACATCGGTGCCTACGCCACCCTGTGGGCCGCGCTCGCGCTGGTCGCCGCCGGCGGCCTGATCGCCCTGCTGCTCGTACGCGACGACCGGGGCGGAAAGCAGCCGCGGAGTGAGGACGCGGGGCCGCTCGCCACCCTCCTGGGCAGTGTCACCATCCTGTGGCGCAACCCGCGGGTCGGGGTGGGCTCGCTCGTGCGGGTCATCAACACGGCCTCGCAGTTCGGCTTCTTCGTGATCATGCCGCTGCACTTCACCAGGGCCGTCGGCTTCACCCTCACCGAGTGGCTGCACCTGCTCAGCGCGATGTTCGCGACCAACATCTTCGCCAACCTGCTGTTCGGCGTCGTCGGCGACCGGCTCGGCTGGCGTCGCACCATCGGCTGGTTCGGCGGCGCCGGCTGCACCCTCAGCACCCTGCTGCTCTTCTACGTCCCGAACGCGGCCGGCGCCAACTTCCCGCTCGCGCTCGTGGTGGCCGCCTTCTACGGGGCTACGCTGGCAGGATATGTACCGCTTTCGGCGTTGGTGCCGTCGCTGGAGCCGCGGCACAAGGGGCAGGCGCTCGCCGCGCTCAACCTGGGCGCGGGAGCGAGCACCTTCGTCGGCCCCGCCGTCGTCGCGGCCTTCGCGGGCCCACTCGGTCTCGAAGGAGTCGTCTGGATCTTCGCGGGGATGTACGCCGTGAGCACCGTGCTCTCCTTCGTCCTGAAGCTGCCCGACGACCCGGATCCGGCGGACGCGGACGGCACCGGCGCCCGGTCCGGCGACGCCCGGCCGGACGGCGATCCCGCCCCCGCCTCGGCCCCGGCGTGAAAGGACCTCACTGATGTCCGTACTGACCATTGACGTCGGGACCTCGATGATCAAGTCGGTCGTCTTCGACGACCGGGGCGCCGAGATCGCGGTCTCCCGCCAGGCCACCGAGGTGCTGCGACCGCACCCCGGCTGGGCCGAGCAGGACATGGAAGCGGTCTGGAACGCCGTCGTCTTCACCGTCCGCAGCGTGCTGGCCGACCTGGCGGAGCAGTCCGACCCGGTCTGGCTGGTGTCCTTCACCGCCCAGGGCGACGGCGCCTGGCTCGTCGACGACCGCGGCCGCCCCACCGGTCCCGCCATCCTGTGGAACGACGGACGGGCCGGCGAGCTGGTCGCCGGCTGGCAGCGCGACGGCATCCTGGAAGCGGCCTTCCGCCGCAACGGCTCCCTCACCTGCGCCGGCATGCCCAACGCCCTGTTCAGCTGGCTCGCCGCCCACGACCCGGACCGCCTGGCCCGCTCACGCACCTCCCTCACCGCCGCGGGCTGGCTCTTCCTGCGCCTGACCGGGGTCCGCGCGAGCGACGAGTCCGATGCGTCTGCGCCATTCCTCGACCACGCGACCGGCGACTACGACCCGCAGATCCTCGACCTGTTCGGCCTCACCGCGTACGAGCGGCTGCTGCCCACGGTGCTGGGGGAGTCGGAGCGGATCGCCGAGATCACCGGCGAGGCGGCGGGCCAACTGGGGCTGCCGGCCGGGCTGCCCGTCGTGATGTCCCCGTACGACATCGCCGCCACCGCCCGCGGTGTCGGCGTGGTCAACCCCGGCCAGGCGTGCAGCATCCTCGGCACCACGCTGTGCACCGAGATCGTCCGCACCGACGTCGACACCGGCGGGGAGCCGTCCGGCATCAACATCGCCTACCGGGGCCGAGAGCGGGTGCTGCGCGCCTTCCCCACGCTTAACGGTGCCGAAGTGCTCGGCTGGGCCGCACGCATGCTCGGCCTGTCCGGGCCACCCGAACTGGCGGAGCTGGCCTTCCGGTCGGAGCCGGGCGCCCGCGGACTGCTGTTCCTGCCCTACCTGTCCCCGGCGGGCGAGCGGGCTCCCTTTCTCGACCCGGACGCCCGCGGATCGTTCTGGGGCCTGTCCCTGGAACACTCGCGCGCCGACATGGCCCGCGCCGTCTTCGACGGACTCTCGCTGGTCCTGCGTGACTCGCTGGCCGCCGCCCGTACGGACATCAGCGAGCTGCGGCTGTGCGGGGGCGGCGCCAACAGCGACGCGTGGTGCGCGCTGATCGCCGACGCCACGGGAGTGCCCACCGCCCGCTCCGGCGACACCGAACTGGGCGCCAAGGGGGCCTTCCTGACCGGTCTCGTCCGCTCGGGCGCCGAGAGCAGCATGCACCGGGCGGCCGCCAAATACGTCCATATGCAGCGCAGTTGGCAGCCAGATCCGGAACGCACCGAGTTCTACACCGCGCTCTACGAAGACTTCCTCGACCGGCGGGCGCTGGTCAGGGAGTCCGGCTGGCGCGGCAGTGCGGTGTGGAGGGGCGGCGGGGGAGCGGAGCCCGCCGGCGAGCCCGCGTCGAGCGCCGACCCCGGCACGCCCGCCGCCGCACCCGCCGACGCCACCACGCACCGCCGCCCCACCGGCACCGCCCCCGGAGGCCCCCGTGTCTGACCCCCGCACCGCCGGCCCCACCCTCGACGGCGTCTGGCTCGGCCTCGACCTCGGCACCCAGAGCGCCCGCTGCGTCGCAGTCGACGGCACCGGCCGGCTCCTCGCCGCCGCCTCCCGGCCGCTGACCAGTCACCGCGAGGGCACGCGCCACGAACAGGACCCCGAGCAGTGGTGGACCGCCCTCGCCGCCGCCTGCCGTGAGGCCCTGGACGGCATCGACGCCCGTCGGGTCCGAGGGCTCGCCGTCGACGGCACCTCCGGGACGATCCTCCTCGCGGACTCGTCCGGCAACCCGCTGACGCCGGGCCAGATGTACGACGACGGGCGCGCCGCCGAGCAGGCCGCCGCCGTCAACGAAGCAGGCGAAGCGGTCTGGCGGGAGCTGGGCTACCGCACCATGCAGCCGTCCTGGGCACTGCCCAAACTCCGCCGGCTCCTGGACCACGCCCCCGAGCGCGACCCGGCGGCCGGCGCGGGCCTGCGACTGCTGCACCAGGTCGACCTGATCACCTGGCGGCTGGCCGGCCACCAGGTCCCCAGCGACGCCAGTCACGCCCTCAAGACCGGCTACCACCTCGTCGAGGAACGCTGGCCGCACCACGTCATGAAGCAACTCGACATCCCCGAAGGGCTGTTGCCGGACGTCGTACGCCCCGGCACGGTCCTCGGCTCCGTCTGCGCCGAGGCCGCCGAGGCCACCGGCATCCCGGCGGGCACCGCCATCGTCGCCGGCATGACCGACGGCTGCGCCGCCCAGATCGGTGCCGGAGCGCTCGCCCCCGGTGCCTGGAACGTGGTCCTCGGCACCACCCTCGTCTTCAAGGGCAGCAGCCCGCACCTGATCCGCGACCCGGCGGGAGTGGTCTACTGCCACCGCGGGCCGGACGGGAACTGGCTGCCGGGCGGCGCCTCCAGCAGCGGCGCGGGCGTTCTCTCCCGGCACTTCCCGGGCGAGGACCTCGACGCGCTCACCGAGCAGGCCGCCGCCCTGGACGCGGACGCGGTGGCCTACCCCCTGGTCTCCACGGGTGGCGAACGCTTCCCCTTCCGCGCTCCCGACGCGGAGCCCTTCGTGCTC
This sequence comes from Streptomyces sp. NPDC048248, assembly GCF_043201875.1. Lineage (NCBI taxonomy): Bacteria > Bacillati > Actinomycetota > Actinomycetes > Kitasatosporales > Streptomycetaceae > Streptomyces > Streptomyces sp. NPDC048248. The sequence goes on along the minus strand of NZ_JBICZL010000002.1, from coordinate 239,536 downwards.
AGTGACGTACCCGACCGCGCCGCCGAGTTCCACGCCCAGCTGCTCGGCGTCGCCTGCCTCGAACGCCTCTGCTTCGACTATCTCCACCACCTCGGTGCCCCGGTGGACGGGCCGCTCACCTACACCGGCGGCGGCGCCCGCAACGCCTACTGGTGCCGGCTGCGCGCCGACGTCCTCGGACGGCCGGTACGCCTGCCCGCACAGGCGGAGGGCGCCATCGGTATGGCCGTTCTCGCCGCCACCTCCTCCGGCATCGGCCTCCAGGACGCGGCCGCCGCCATGGTCCGCATCGGCGAGGAGATCCAGCCGTCACCGGCCCGCACCGCCCGCTACCTGCCCGCCTATCTCCGCTTCATCGACGAACTCACCCGCCGCGGCCACCTCGACCAGGCCGTGGCCGCACACGCCCGCAGGAGGGCCACGCAGTGACCGACTTCATCCTCGTACGCCACGGCGAGACCGTCTGGCATGCGGAGAACCGCTACGCCGGGCGCAGCGACGTGCCCCTGACCGCGCACGGCCGGGAGCAGGCGGCGACGCTCGCCGAATGGGCCACCACCGCCGATCTCACCGCGATCTGGAGCTCCCCGCTGTCCCGGGCACGGCTCACCGCCGAGCCCGCCGCCCTCGGCTGCGGCCTCACCGCGCGCATCGACGAGCGGCTGTGCGAGGTCGACTTCGGCGAGGGCGAGGGGCTGACCAGGGACGAGATGCGCCGGCGCTTCCCGGAGCAGCTCGCGGCCTTCCTCGCCGACCCGGTCGACAGCCATCTGCCCGGCGGAGAACACCCGCGCCTGGCCGCGGAGCGCGCGGCCACCGCCCTGCACGACATCGCCCGCGAGCAGCCCCACGGCAGGATCCTGCTCGTCGCCCACTCCACCCTGGTGCGCCTGTTGCTCTGCCATCTGCTCGGCATCCCGCTCGCCGACTACCGCCGGGTCTTCCCCCAGCTGCACAACGGCGCCCTCACCGAGATCCGGGTCGAGGAGGGGCGGACCGCGCTGCTGCGCTTCAACGTTCCCGCCATGGCGCAGAGTCCGGCACTTCGCTGACCTTCCCGCCCACCCGGCACCGCCACCTCAGGAGAAACACGCATGAGCACCCCCGTCCTCGCCGCCGGCAACCACTTCATCCACCCGAGCCTGTTCGCCGAGGCCGTACGCACCGCGGCAGGGGACGCGCCACTCGACGTCCGCGAGCTGCAATTCCCCTGGCCGCACACGCCGTTCGGCCCGGTCGGCGAGGTCATCGAGGCATCCGGCAGCGAGGACGAGATGATCGAGGCCCTCCAGGGCGTCGAGATCTGCGTCACCGAGCACGGCCCGCTCACCGAGCGCATCCTCGCCCACTGCCCCGACCTGAAGCTGTTCTGTACCAGCCGCGGCGGCCCGGTCAACGCCAACCTCGACGCCGCAACGCGGCATGGCGTCGCGGTCTGCAACGCACCGGGACGCAACGCCGCCGCCACCGCGGAGCACACCCTCACCCTGCTCCTCGCCGCCGCTCGCGGTGTCGGAGACACCCACACCGACCTGCGCCGCGGCACCTGGCGCGGCGACTACTACGACTACGACAACTGCGGCATCGAGATCGACGGCGCCACCGTCGGCCTCATCGGATTCGGCGCCATCGGCAGCCGTGTAGCCAAGGTCCTGAACGCCATGGGCGCCCACGTCCTCGTCCACGACCCCTACGTGCGGCCCGAGGCGCTGACCGGCATCGCCGAGCAGGTCACCCTCGACGACCTGCTCCGCCGCTCCCGCATCGTCTCCCTGCACGCCCGCGTCACCGAGGAGACCAAGGGCATGATCGGCCGCGCGCAGATCGCCGCGATGCCGCGCGGCTCCGTCCTGGTCAACTGCGCCCGGGGCGCCCTGCTCGACTACGACGCCGCCTGCGACGCGCTGGAATCCGGACAGCTCGCCGGAGCGGGCTTCGACGTCTTCCCCGAGGAGCCGCTGCCGGCCGGGTCCCGGCTGTTGACCGTCCCCGGGGTGGTCCTCACCCCGCACATCGCGGGCGGCAGCCAGGAAGTCGCGCACAAGGCCGCGCGGATCGTCGCCGAAGAGGTCGGCCGCTATCTGCGGGGCGAGCCGCTGACGCACTGCGCCAACCCCGAGGTACTCGACCGGTGGGCGGCGGCCGTCGACTGACGCCACGTCATTTTCCTTCCGCTGCCGGTCGGAACGCCCGGCACTGCGGCCACCCGCACCAAACGCCGCCCGCCCGCGACCCCGTCTTCGAGGGGCCGCGGGCGGTCGTCACCAATGCCGCTCTCAGCGGCGCCGCACCAGCGGGAACGGCAGCGTCTCGCGGATCGACAGGCCGGTGAGGAACATGACCAGCCGGTCCACGCCGATCCCCAGACCACCGGTCGGCGGCATCGCGTACTCCAGGGCCTGGAGGAAGTCCTCGTCCAGCTCCATCGCCTCCACGTCACCGCCCGCCGCCAGCAGCGACTGCGCGGTCAGCCGCCGGCGTTGCTCCACCGGGTCGGTCAACTCGGAGTAGGCGGTGCCCAGTTCGGTGCCGAAGGCGACCAGGTCCCAGCGCTCGGCGAGCCGCGGGTCGAGCCGGTGCTGACGGGTCAGCGGGGAGACCTCGGTGGGGAAGTCCTTGTAGAACGTCGGCAGCGTGGTCCGCTCCTCCACCAGCCGCTCGTACATCTCCAGCACCAGGTCACCGCGGCTCATCTCCGGCTTCACCGGCACCGACGACGCGTGGCACAGCCGCCGCAGCACCCGCGGATCGGTGTCCGCGTCGACCTCCTCGCCGAGCGCCTCGGAGATCGCGCCGTAGACGGTCTTCACCGGCCAGATCCCCGAGATGTCGTGCTCGACGAGCCGCCCCTTGTCGTCCGCCTTGCGGGCGGTGGCACTGCCGAACGCCGCGACTGCGGCGCTCTGGATCAGCTCACGGGTCAGATCGAGCATCACGTCGTAGTCGGCGAACGCCTGGTACGCCTCCAGCATCGTGAACTCGGGGTTGTGCTTGTAGGAGATGCCCTCGTTGCGGAACGTCCGCCCCATCTCGAAGACCTTCTCCATACCGCCCACGCACAGCCGCTTGAGATACAGCTCCGGCGCGATGCGCAGATACAGGTCCAGGTCGTAGGCGTTGATATGGGTGTGGAACGGCCGGGCGTTGGCGCCGCCGTGCACCTGCTGGAGCATCGGCGTCTCGACCTCCAGATACCCACGGTCGATCAGCCCCTGGCGCAGCGCCTGCACTGCCGTGCTGCGGGCCCGCACCGTCTCCCGGGCGTCCGGCGAGACCACCAGGTCCACGTAGCGCTGCCGGACCTTGGCCTCGGGGTCGGACAGGCCGCGCCGCTTGTCCGGCAGCGGGCGCAGGCACTTCGCCGTCAGCCGCCATCCCGTCACGAACACCGTCAGCTCACCGCGATCGCTCGCGCCGACCTCGCCCTCGGCCTCGACGTGGTCACCGAGGTCGATATCCGTCCCGAAGCGGTCCAGCAGCTCGCTGCCGCTGCCGTCGCGGGTCAGCGCGATCTGCAGATCGCCGGACCAGTCGCGCAGTACCGCGAAGAGCACACCACCGTGGTCACGGGTGAGCAGCACCCGTCCCGCGACGCTCACCGTCTTCCCGGTACGGTCACCGGCCGCGACGTCCGGGTGCTCCCCGCGCACCTCACCGAGCGTGTGCGTGCGCTGCACACCGACCGGATACGGGTCGGTGCCGTCCTCGCGCAGCCGCTCCAGCTTGCGGTGGCGCACCCGCACCTGCTCGGGCAGCGCGGCCAGCTCCTGCGCCCGCTGCTCCTCCTCGGTGGCGGGGGTGTGCACCAGGCCCAGTTCGTGCAGCGACGGCAGACCCGCGGTGCTCGCCGGGGCCAGCATCCGCTTCTTGTGCCCCTTGCCCCACAGCTTGCCCAGGCTCGGTACGGCCACGAAGCCCTCGGCGATACCGGAGGCCAGACCGATCCGGGCGAGCGCACCGGCGTCGGCATAGCACAGGAAACGCGGGTACCACTCGGGGTTGTACTTCGCGTTGGAGCGGTAGAGGGCCTCCAGCTGCCACCACTTGGAGAAGAACAGCAGCAGCTTTCGCCAGAACTTCAGCACCGGACCCGCACCGATGCGGGCGCCCTCCTCGAAGGCGGACCTGAAGACCGCGAAGTTCAGCGAGATCCGCCGCACCCCGAGCTGTCCCGCCTGTGCGCACAGCCGGGCGACCATGAACTCCATGACGCCGTTGGGCGCGCTGCGGTCGCGGCGCATCACATCCAGCGAGATGCCGTCGGTGCCCCACGGCACGAACGACAGCAGCGCGATCATGTTGCCGTCGCCGTCGAACGCCTCGGCCAGCAGGCAGTCGCCGTCCTCCGGGTCGCCCAGCCGGTCCAGCGCCATCGAGAAGCCGCGCTCGGTCTCGGTGTCGCGCCAGGCGTCCGCGCGGTGGATGACCTCCTGCATCTCCTCGTCGGAGAGCGCGGAGTGCCGGCGCACCCGGAACGTGGCGCCGCTGCGCTCCACGCGGTTCACGGCCTGACGGGTCACCCGCATCTCCCGGCCGTCCAGGTCGAAGCCCGCCACGTGCAAGATCGCCTCGTCGCCGAGCTGGAGCGCGCCCAGACCGCTGCGGGCGAACGCCTTGGCGCCGTCCTCGCTCGCTCCCATCACGGCGGGCTGCCAGCCGTAACGACCGGCGACCTCCAACCAGGCCTCGATGGCGGGCGTCCATGCCTCCCGGTCACCGACCGGGTCACCGCTGGCCAGGCAGACGCCGGCCTCGACGCGGTAGGTGACGGCGGCCTTGCCGCTGGGGGAGAACACCACGGCCTTGTCGCGACGGCTGGCGAAGTAGCCCAGGGAGTCCTGGCTGCCGTATCGCGCCAGCAGCGCCCGGATCCGGGACTCCTCGTCGCCGTGCAGTGCCGCCTCCATGCGCTGCGAACGAAACAGCGCGGCGGCGGCGTTCAGCAGCGCAAGCGCACCGAGCAGACCGAGCACGGTGACGATCCAGTGCGGCGGGTGCCCCTCGATCAGCCGGCCGCCGACCAGCCCGCCGCAGACGCGGTTGGCGGCCCACAGCAGGCGGTTCGCGCCGCCGGCTTCCAACGAGCCGGGGGCGAGGGCCACCAGGCCCCAGCCGATCAGTACCGCGGCCACCAGACCGGCGGCCAGCACCAGCGTGGCCCGAAGGAACGCCCCGCGCCGGGTGATCGCGTAGAACTCGCGGTGCGAGACGACCAGCAGCAGGAGCGCTCCGGCGCAGAGCACCAGCGAGAACGCGAACTCCCAGTACCCCGCGGCCAGGAACAGCGCGTCGGCGAGCGAGACCAGCAGCATGTAGGCCACGACGAACCACAGGGCGACCCGTTTGCGCGCGGTCATCGCCGCGGCGAGCAGGAAGAGGAACGCCGCGTAGGCGAAGTTCGGTGCCACCGGGATGGTAAGGGTGTCCAGCCAGTAGATCACCGGGTGGAGGCCGCGCCGCAGAGGCCCGATCAGTGCCGTCAGGGCGCAGAAGAGCCCCAACACACTGAAGACGATGGCGAAGCCATTGGGGACACGACGCCGGAAGCGCGGCCACCCCGTAAGTTGATCCTGGTCCTGCACGGTGCTCATTCCGTCACATTAGGCTTTGAAAGCGGTCAGCTGGTCGACGAGAGGGCGCTCTTGCTCTGCCGTCGGAACCGGTCGACCATCCGGTCTCCGATCCCGATGGCCGCGCCGGCTTTCCCTCGTACGGAGGATCCGGTGACCCCGTTCGGATCACCCACGTGGACTTTGCCATACAGCAGCCCCGCGCCCGCATCGGTCGTGCCGGTGCACGGGCGGCGGCCATCGGTGCGACGGGTGGCGTTCACCTCGCGGGGCGCCGTGGGCGGTGCCGTCGCGGAGTTCATGACCCGATCTGCCTCTCGAACCCGTCCGACGGCGGACGGCGGACCGTTCCGCTGTGCCGGTCGTCGGTGGTGACGCCGTTCATCCGCCCGTCGGACCTCGCCGCCTTGGCCGTGGTCACCGACTCCTTGGCCTCGCCGGTGTCGCCCCGGTCGTTCCTGGTGCGGGCGACGACGGAGTACTTGGTGGCCGCCGCGGTCCTGGCGTCCGAGGTCCAGACCGTCGCGTGCTCCCCGAACCGGCCGGTCAGCTGCCGGCCCTTCGGATCGGTCACCGTCACCTCCGTCAGCACCCCGCCGCCCGCGGTCACCCGGAGCCTGTCCCCGGCCTGCACCGTCCGGGCGCCGCTCGCCGCACCCAGTCCCACCTGCACCGTGTGCCCCGCGGACGCCGATGCCGCACTGCCCCCGCATGCCGTGAGCGCGCCGAGGCTCGCCAGCGGTATCAGCGCGAGCGTGGCGCGCAGCCGGGGGGTGTGCCGCGAAGGGCGGAGTGCGGGGAACAAGATCATGGGCGGCTCTCGGTCGGCAGTACGCGTGCGGCGGTGATGTCGCTCGCTAAGACGGCCGATCCCGATGCCTCGTTGCAGGCGGTTATGTGATCCACGCCACTTCGCTGCGGGAGTGTGCGGTTGCGGAGCGGCCGGGTCGGCATCGGTCGAGGGTGCGTCCGCGGTGTCGGCGGCACGACAGATGTCTGCGGAAATGCGGCGCCCTCCGCCCGGTGACCCGCAGTGATCACCTGATCGGACTACCCGGACTCCAACCGGACATACCCTGAAATACGCCAAACTGGCCGCCCATTGCCGCCCGTTCGGGCGGCGGTCGAGGAGGGTGTGCCATGGCTATTTCCATTTCGGTCGTCGTGCTGCTGGTGATCTTGACCGTCATCTTTCTGCGCAGCGGGAAGCTGAAGTTCTCGCATGCCCTGGTGTGCGGGCTGCTCGGCTTCTACCTGGCGAGCAGCAGCCTCGCGCCCGACATCCACAACGGGCTGTCCGGCGCCGCGGACGTGGTGAGCAGCGTGCGCCCGTGACGATCCCGGCATATCGGAACGGCGCGCCGGGCCGCCGCCGTCCGGCGCGCTCGGAGAGGCCGCCAACGGGGGCGGCACCCTGGCGGCTGCGGAGTTCGCCGCTGTGCCGGGGCGCGGCCGAGCCCGGGGCGCGGTCGCCCATCGGGCACGGCGGCGAACTCGGAGGTCCTGCGCCACAGTCCGGACCGTGCGCGCCGACATGTGTGCGACCTTCGCGCGGTTGACGTCATACGTCCGGCAGTTGAGGCCGTACGCCCGGCAGGCGCCCCTGCGGTCGTACCGCCTGCGAAGTCCGATGCGCTCGCAAGAGCCGGACCGCCGCGGATCGTGGCGGTCGGTCAGTCGTCGGAGAAGACGCCGATCGCGTTGGGCACCGGCCGCTCCATGCCTCCCGAGGGATGGTTGCGCACGGTGACCTCCGGGTCGTACGGCTCGCGGGTGACCAGCGTGGAGGACCCGCCGCCGTCCAGGTCCAGCGCGTCCCGCGCCCCCAACCGGGCCATGAGCTCGGCCAGTTCCCGTACCGTCAGGCCCGCCTGACCGACCGCCCCGTCGAGCGCCATGAGGTACAGCACCCGGCCGCCCTCACCCGTGCCCGCGGCGGTGCGGACCGCCGCGGTGACCGTGTCGAGACCGGCAACCGGCTGTCCGCCACGGACGATCGGGAAGCCGCCGACCGCGAACCGCAGGGGTACGGGGCTCCGGCCCACGAGCCGGTGAGTGACACCCACCGGCTCACCGACACGCAGCTCGCTCAGCTGCCGCGCCCCTTCCTCACGGCCCACCAGCACCAGACTCCCCGCCTCGACACCGCCGCCGCCCGGCCGCTCCTCGACAGTCGCGACACGGCCGTTGCGGACCGTGACCTCGGCGGTCCGTGTGCTGCACGGCGCCGCCCGGTCGGTGTCCGTGCCACAGGTCGCCCGCACCCGTGATGCCGGGCCCCACCGCTCCGTGTACGCCCCGATGCCGTTCACCGGCAGCGCGTACTGGTTGAGCCCGCGCAGCGGCAGCTGTCCCTCGGCGGTCCGCACCGCACCGCGCAGCACCAGCCGGTCGAGCCGCGCTCTGCCGTCCTGGCCCACCCCGATGACGTCCTCTGTGGTGGCACCTGGCGGCATCGCGGGACCGAACCGCTGGCCGTTCGGCACCGCGCCCTTCAGCCGCCGTCCGGAGGCGACGGCGGGGCCGACCGGGGCGCCGGTCGCTTCGACGCCCGGGTGCTGGGTCTCGGTGATGTGGAAGAAGTCGCCGTTGACCGCGCCCACCGCGTCTCGCGCCTCGGCCAGTTCGGACACCGGCGACCGCGCGCCGACCGCCCCCGGATACAGCAGGTCCGTCGAGACCCCGGGTTCGGTCAGGTCGACCGTCAGCAGATGCCCGTGCACCGTGCCGCGCGGCACCGTCATCCGGAATTCGTCGTACTCCACACCGGGCGCCACCGGCACGGCATCCGAGCGGTGGAAGGTGTCCGGCGCGGCGGTCGCCGGGGCTCCGCCCGCCACCCCGCCGACCACGACACCCCATGCCACCAGCACCGTCAGCACCGCGCGAACCCGGCCGAATCGAAGCTTCACGAGCCCCCCCCTGACGTCCTGCCAACTGTCCCATGTGTCCAAGTCATTCACTATGACCCGGAGATGTCATGAATCTGCACATCCGCCGTACAGTCGTCGTGTCGATCGCTTCCGCCCTCGCCGCGGGCCTGACCGGGCCCGCCCTCGCCCGTGATCACGACGCCGCCTCCGGCCCCGCGCCGCTGCGGCTCGCCCACGCGCACAACGACTACGCGCACCCCCGCCCCCTGCTGGACGCCCTCGATCACGGCTTCGGCAGCGTGGAGGCGGACATCTGGCTCGTCGGCGGTCACCTTCTGGTCGCCCACGAGGAGGCGGATCTCGACCCGGCGCGCACCTTGGAGTCGCTCTATCTCGACCCACTCCGCCGGCGGATTCACGCCAATGGAGGGTCGGTCTACCCGGGTCACCGCCTCTCGCTGCAGCTGCTGATCGACATCAAGACCGCCGGAGCCCCGACCTACCGCGCCCTGGCCCGGGTGTTGCACCGCTACCGCGACCTGCTGAGCGGATACACCGCCGGCCGGGTCCACGGTGGGCCGGTCACCGCGGTGGTCTCCGGTGACCGCGCCGCCCGCGCCCCGATGGAGGCCGAGCGGGTGCGCCACGCCTTCTACGACGGCCGGCCGGAGGACCTGGGGACCTCGGCCCCCGCCTCCTTCCTCCCGCTGGTCTCCGCGTCCTGGACCGACACCTTCCGCTGGCAGGGCGCCGGGCCGATGCCGCAGGACGAACGGGCCGGGCTCCGGCAACTGGCGGCCGCCGCGCACGCCGAGCGTCGTCGGCTGCGCTTCTGGGCGACGCCGGACACGGCAGGACCTGAGCGCGAGGCGGTGTGGCGGGCGCTGCTCGACGCCGGGGTCGACCACCTCAACTCGGATGACCTGCCGGGCCTTGCGAGCTTCCTGCGCGCCACGGGCTGATCCCCTTCCGCAGTCCCGGCGGGGTGCCGTCGGCAGCGGCGCTGCCGACGGCGGTGGCGCAGCCGTGGGCGGCAAACGCACGAAGCCGCCCGACGTCCGTTCAGGGGGCGGCGGTCACCAGCTGCATGTAGTGCGCCCAGTCCCAGAACTGGCCGGGGTCGGTGTGGTCGGAGCCTGGCACCTCGACGTGGCCGATGATGTGCGCGCGGTCCTTGGGGATGCCGAAGCGCTTGCAGATGGCGGCTGTCAGCAGCGCGGACTGCTCGTACAGGGTGTCGGTGAACCACGTCGGGTCGTCGATCCAGCCCTCGTGCTCGATGCCGATGCTCCGGGTGTTGTGGTCCCAGTTGCCGGCGTGCCAGGCGACGTCCTTCTCCCGTACGCACTGGGCGATGTAGCCGTCGTCGGACCGCACGACGTAGTGCGCGGCAGCCTTGTGGCCGGGGTCCTGGAAGAGCTTGATGGTGTCGGCGTAGGTCTCCTGCGTCACATGCACCACGACGAGATTGACCGGGTACTGCGTCGGGCGGTTGGCGGCGGTGTAGTTGGAGGTGCTGGCCGGAGTCCAGTGGGTGGGGGGATAGCCCGCGGTGCCGGACGGGGTGGCGCGGGCGGTGGCCGCCGTGAGCGGGGCGAGCGCGGTGGACGCGGCGAGCGCGGCGGCACCGGTGAGCAGGCGCCGGCGGGCCGGGTGATGGCGGTCGGGCTCCATGTGAACTCCTGACAAGGACCGAAGGTGGTCGCGTACATGTCACGCACATCGATGCGTTCATGATGCGCAACCGGACCGGCCCTGCCAAGGGAATGGCCGATCTGCCAATGGGCTCGACCAAAGAAGGAACGGCGCAGGTCAGGAACGAAGAACACCTGATCGGGCGTCACTCGTGTACCGCGGCCCCGCTCGGAGGTCGAGCCGGGGCCGCGGGCACGCGGGCGGGATCACGCGCCGGTCAGTGACCGATCTGCACGTCCTCCAGGACGCCGAGCGCGTCGGGCACCAGCACCGCCGCCGAGTAGTAGGCGCTGACCAGGTAGTTGATGACGGCCTGCTCGTTGATGCCCATGAAACGCACCGAGAGACCGGGCTGGTACTCGTCCGGGAGCCCGGTCTGGTGCAGACCGACCACACCCTGGTTCTCCTCGCCGACGCGCATCGCGAGAATCGAGCTGGTCTGGTCAGGATTGATCGGAATCTTGTTGCACGGCAGCAGCGGGATGCCTCGCCACGCGCGGACCGGCGTGCCCTCGATCTCCATGCCGCTCGGGTAGATGCCGCGGGCGTTCCACTCCCGCCCGATCGCCGCGATCGTCCGCGGGTGCGCCAGCAGGAACTGCGTCTTGCGGCGCCGGGCGATCAGCTCGTCGAGGTCGTCCGGGGTGGGCGGGCCGTTGCGGGTGTGGATGCGCTGCTTGAGGTCGGTGTTGTGCAGCAGTCCGAACTCGCGGTTGTTGATCATTTCGTGTTCCTGGCGCTCGCGCAGCGCCTCAACGGTCAGCCGCAGCTGCTGGTCCAGCTGGTTCATCGGGTCGTTGTAGAGGTCGGCGACCCGCGAATGAATCTTCAACACGGTCTGCGCAACGCTGAGTTCGTACTCGCGCGGCGCTCGCTCGTAGTCGACGAAGGTGCCCGGCAGGGACGTCTCACCGAAATGGCCCGCGGACAGGTCGATGGCCGCCTCGCCGTGCTTGTTCTGCGGCGGCACCTGCGCGGAGCGGTAGCTGTCGAGATGCTCGCGCAGCGCCTCCGAACGGCCGAGGACCTCTTCGACCTCGCTGCGCGGCAGCGCCAGGGCCGTGCCCCGGGTCACCGCCCGGATCGTCTGCTCCCACTCGGCGTCCGGGCCGAGCAGGGCCGCCTCGCCGAGGGCGGCACCGTCGGCCACCACACCCAGTACCGTCTCGTCGCCGTACTTGCCGGTGCCGATCCGGTTCAGCTTCCCGTGCGCGATCAGCAGCACGCGGTCCGCCGGCTGCCCCTGCTCGGCGAGGACGTCACCGGGGGCGAACTCCACCTGCTCGAACCGGTCGGCCAGCGCTTCCAGCGTCGCGGTGTCCTCGAAGCTGCGCAGCGGCGGGATCTCCCGCAGCTCCACAGGGATCACGCGGACCTCGGCACCGGTCGAGACGAACTCCACCCTGCCGTCGCCGAGTGTGTGGGTGAGGCGGCGGTTGACGCGGTACGTACCGCCGGAGACCTGCGTCCAGGGCAGGACGCGCAGCAGCCAGCGGGACGAGATCCCCTGCATCTGTGGCGGGGTCTTGGTCGTCGTCGCGAGCTTCCGCGCCGCCGCGGTGTCCAGACTGGAACGGTTCTGCTCGATGTCTGAGGCCTGCGGGCCGGACGTCGGGTCCACCGATGTGGTCATGAAGAAGTTCACCTGTTCTTGTCAGTGCTGGAGGTGCTGAGGTGCTGGGGTGCTGAAGTGCTCTGCGCGCCACGGGCGTTGCGGAGCCGGCCGGGGCATGCCGGAGTCCGCCGACGCTCTGATTGCCGGTGCTGCTGTGGTCGGATGGGGCCAGGGGCCCGCAGTCAGGAGGGGCGGAACCCGGTCATGGTGGGGCTGATGCCCTCCCGCCCGGGTTCGGGAGGCGGCGGTGACGGCGGTGCACCGCCGCATCCCGAACCCGGGGTGGTGGACGCACGGGCTGCGGGGCGATGTGCCTTCCCGTGCGTTCGGTTCAGTGGCCGATTTCCACGTCTTCGAGGGCGCCCAGGGCGTCCGGCACCAGAACGGCCGCCGAATAGTAGGCACTGACCAGATATTTGATGACTGCCCGCTCGTCGATTCCCATGTAACGCACCGAAAGGCTCGGCTCGTACTCATCGGGAATTCCCGCTTGGTGCAGCCCGACCACGCCCTGCTTCTCCTCGCCGGTGCGCAGCAGCAGGATGGAACTCGTCTGCTCCTTCGTCACAGGAATCTTGTTGCAGGGGAAGATGGGTACGCCGCGCCACGACGGCAGCGAGTGCCCCATGAAGTCGACCGCCGTCGGATACAGGCCATGGGCGCTGAACTGCCTGCCGATCGCCGCGATCGCCTTGGGGTGGGCGAGCAGGAAGCCCGGGTCCTTCCAGACCGTCGCGAGCAGATCGTCGAGGTCGTCGGGGGTGGGGGGACCGGAGCGGGTGCGGATGCGCTGCTTGAGGTCGACGTTGTGCAGCAGCCCGAACTCGGGGTTGTTGATCATTTCGTGTTCCTGGCGCTCGCGCAGCGCCTGGATGGTCAGCTTGAGCTGTTCCTCGACCTGGTTCATCGGGTCGTTGAAGAGGTCGCCGACCCTGGTGTGGGTGCGCAGCACCGTTTGCGCGACGCTGAGTTCGTACTCGCGCGGCGCCAGGTCGTAGTCGACGAAGGTCCCGGGGAGGGAGGTCTCGCCGTGGTGCCCCGAGGCGACGGAGACGGCCGATTCCCCACTGGCGTTCGTCGGCAGCACGGGCCCCTGGCCGGCCGTGTCGAGATGCTCGCGCAGCTCGGGTGAGCGGTCGACGACCTCTTGCGCTGCTTGCCGGGGCAGCGACATCACGGTCACCCGTGTCACCGCGCGGTAGCTGTACTCCCAGGTGGCGTCCGTGCTGGTGAGCGCCTCGTCACCGAGGTGGTCACCGCCGGCCAGTGGCTCCAGCGCGGTGTTGTCGCCGTACTTGCCGGTGCCGATGCGGTCCACCCTGCCATGAGCGATCAGCACCAGCCGGTCGCCGGGCGCGCCGGCCTCGACGATCAGCTCGCCCGGCGCGTATTCCTGCTGGGTGAAGCGCCCGGCGAGCGCGCCGAGCACCTCGGTGTCGGTGAAGTCCCGCAGCGCGGGCAGCTCACGGAGTTCCTCGGGGATGATCGCGACATCGGTGCCGGAGATATCGAAATCGATCCGCCCGTCGCCGACGGTGTGGGTGAGCCGGCGGTTGACGCGATAGGTGCCGCCGGAGACCTGAACCCAGGGCAGCAGCCGCAGCAGCCAGCGAGAAGAAATGCCCTGCATCTGCGGCGCGGTTTTGGTGGTCGTCGCCAAATTCCGCGCCGCGGTGGTGCTCAGACTCGATTGAGAGGCCTCTTCAGCGCTTCCGGATAACGTCTCTTCGGCAATCGTCACAGTGCTCCGCCTATCTCGTCGAACGGTGCGGGGCGGCCGGCGCGAAGGCCCATTTCAAGGGTGTTCGGCGACAGCCCGCTCAACCGAAGATAGTGGTGTTCTTTTTATCGACACAATCACTCGATGGAGTGGCATGGAAATCGCATTCCATGGAAAGGTTTAGCGGAATCGGACGGGGGGAGAGTGAGGCGGGGCGCACGCATTGATCGGATCGTCCAGAACCGCCCGGAGCGCGGTGTGTGCGGCCCCGAGCAGCGGGCCGTCAGGGCCCAGCCGGGAGACCAAGACCGCGGGGCGGCCCGGCCGGTCCGGAGTCGTCGCGACGGCCGTGCGCATTGTCAACTCCCGCTCCAGCGAAGGCAGTACCCATGGCGCCAGCCGGGCCAGCGCGCCGCCGAGGACCACCGCCCGGGGATCGAGCAAGTTCACCGTGCCGGCGAGCGCGATGCCCAGTGCCGCGCCCGCGTCGGCCAGCGCGCGCACGGTCGCGGAGTCCCCGGCGGCGGCCCGGCGCGCGAGCAGGGCGCTCCGCGCCCCGGGGCCGGGATGCTCCGCCGCCGCTCGTTCCGGGGTGAGCCCTCCGGCCCGCAGCACCGCCTCCTCGCCCGCGTACTGCTCCAGGCAGCCGCGGCCGCCGCAGTCGCACGGCAGACCGTCCGGATAGACCGGCACATGACCCAGTTCGCCCGCGAACCCTCGTGCGCCGCGCAGGAGTCGGCCGTCCACCACGACCGCGGCGCCGATGCCGATCTCCGCCGACACATGGACGAAGTCCGAGGGCGGGGCAAGGCCGTCCGGGCCGCCACCCAGTCGCAGTTCCGCCAGGGCGCCGAGGTTGGCCTCGTTCTCGACACCTAGCGGGATGGACGTGCCGGAGTCGCCAGGAGCGTCAGGGAAGCCGGTTGGTGCCGGAACGGGCGGCGGGGTGAGCGCGGTGGCGAGGGCGGGCGCGAGGTCGACCTCCCGCCAGCCGAGGTTGGGAGCGTGCACGACGGTCGCCGTTCCACGGGCGACCAGGCCGGGTACCGCCACCGTCAGACCGGCCGGATGCAGACCCTCGGCGGCGATCTGCGCCGCAACTCCGGCGAGCAGCGCGGACAGCCGCTGCAGCACGGGGCCGGGCGCGCTGTGCCGGTTGGCGGCCTCGGTGGCCGCTCTGGCCCGTACCCGGCCGCGCAGGTCGACCGCGCACACGGCGAGGTGGTCGACGCCGATCTCGGCCCCGATCCCGGCCGGTCCGCGATCGCTGACCGCGAGTTCGCTGCCCGGCCTGCCCCGTCCGCTCGGAGCCGCCCGCCCGGTCTCCACCAGCAGGCCGGCCCGCAGCAACTCGTCCACGAGCGGCGCGACCCCGGCCCGGGTCACCCCGATCCGCGCCGCGGCGCCCGCGCGGGAGAGCGGCCCCTCGGCTGCCACCGCCTGCAGCACTCTGGCCAGATTGCGCCGGCGTATGCCGTGCTGGGTGTCGCCGCCGGACGCGGTCACGGTGTCTCCTCGGGCGAACGGCGCAGGCGCGGCCTGCAGAGCGGATGTCGGGATGCCTCGGGGCGGGGGAGCGGGGTTCTCGGCGGGGTGGGGTGCGGCTCACCGCCGCAGGAGCGCCTCGCCGTCGGCGAGGGTCGAGGCCAGCCGGTCGCGGGCGGCGTCGTCGCGCTCCCGCGCCTCGTACTCCGCGCCCCGGGCCGTCCCCCAACGGCGCGCCACCGCCGCCGGGTCCTCGCCCAGCAGCAGGCCGGCCGCCTGTGCCGCGGCGCCGAGCGCGACCAACTCCTGCGCGTCGGGCACCAGCACCGGGCGGCCGGACAGCCGCAGTACGGTCTCCCGCCAGGCGCGGCCCTTGGCCCCGCCGCCGATCAGCAGCAGCGGCGTGTCCGCCGCCGCGTCCGCGTCCAGCACCCGGTCAAGAGCCCGCAACAGGGTGAACACCGCGCCGTCGTACGCCGCTTGGAGGAGCTGGCCGGCCGTGGTGTCGTGCCGGAGACCGTGCAGCAGGCCCGACGCGCCGGGCAGGTTCGGCGTGCGCTCGCCGTCGAGGAAGGGCAGCATCACGGCGCCGCCACCGGCCTCGACCGCCTCGCGGTCACGGCCGAGGAGCGCCGCCACCCGGTCCACGGCGAGCGTGCAGTTCAGGGTGCAGGCCAGCGGCAGCCAGTCGCCGCGGGCGTCGGCGAAGCCCGCGACGGTACCGGTCGGGTCGGCGGGCCGGTGTGCGGAGACCGCGTAGACCGTGCCGGAGGTGCCCAGGCTCAGCACCGGCTGTCCGGGGCGGAGCCCAAGTCCCAGGGCGGCCGCCATGTTGTCGCCGGTGCCGGCGGCCACCAGCGCGCCCCGGGGGAGGGGCAGCTCGTCGGTCCGCACGGTGCCGGCGGCCTCCCCTGGGAGCGCGACCCGCGGCAGCGTTCCCGGAGCCAGTCCGACATGCTCCAGGATCTCCGTGTCGTAGGACTCGCTGGACGACGCCCACCAGCCGGTCCCCGACGCGTCTCCGCGGTCGGTGACGCCCTGGCCGGTGAGGAGCTGGGTGAGGTAGTCGTGCGGCAGCCGTACCGCGGCGGTGGCGCCGGCCGCGGCCGGCTCGTTCGCCCGCAGCCATGCCCATTTGGCCACCGTGAAGGCGGGGCCCGGCACGCTCCCGACGCGCTCCGCCCACGCCTTCGCGCCGCCCAGCTCCTCGATCAGCCGCTCGCTCTGCGGGGCGGGCCGCACGTCGTTCCACAGCAGCGCGGGCCGCACCGGTTCGCCGGCCGCGTCCAGCGCGACCAGCCCGTGCTGCTGGCCGCCGACGGACAGGGCGGAGACCTGGCGCGCGGCGTCGCCGCACTGGTCCAGCGCCTCACCCAGCGCCCGCCACCACTGGCGGGGGTCGCTCTCCTTGCCGTCGCCGCCGCTGACGGTGTGCCGCGCCTGGCCCCGGGCGATCACCTCCCCGGTTTCCGCGTCGACGACCAGCGTCTTGGTGGACTGGGTGGAGCTGTCCACGCCGACGACGAGCGGTCCCGCTGACTGTGCGCCCATCGCGCTCTCCCTTGCCGGGTGCTGTTCCACGCTCTTGGCCCCAGGGGGTTCCCCGGTGTGCTGCCGCATATTAGTTTGGCCGCGACAGAATTTGTATAGAGCGTTGACGAAATGACCGAGGGAGCCGCGATGAGTCATCAGCCCACGCCCGAGGACAAGTTCAGCTTCGGTCTGTGGACGGTCGGCTGGCAGGGCCGGGACCCCTTCGGGGACGCCACCCGCCGCGCCCTGGACCCCGTCGAGTCCGTCCAGCGGCTCGCCGAACTGGGCGCCTACGGGGTGACCTTCCACGACGACGACCTGATCCCGTTCGGCTCCGGCGACATCGACCGCGAGGCGGTGGTCAAGCGCTTCCGGCAGGCGCTGGACGCCACCGGCATGGTCGTGCCGATGGCGACGACCAACCTCTTCACCCACCCGGTCTTCAAGGACGGCGCCTTCACCGCCAACGACCGGGACGTCCGCCGCTACGCCCTGCGCAAGACGATCCGCAACATCGACCTCGCCGTCGAGCTGGGCGCCCACACCTACGTCGCCTGGGGCGGACGGGAGGGCTCGGAGTCGGGCGCGGCCAAGGACGTACGGGCCGCGCTGGACCGGATGAAGGAGGCGTTCGACCTCCTCGGCCAGTACGTCGTCGAGCAGGGCTACGACCTGAGATTCGCCATCGAGCCCAAGCCCAACGAGCCGCGCGGCGACATCCTGCTGCCCACGGTCGGCCACACCCTGGCCTTCATCGAGCGGTTGGAGCGCCCCGAGCTCTACGGCGTCAACCCCGAGGTCGGGCACGAGCAGATGGCCGGGCTCAACTTCCCGCACGGCATCGCCCAGGCCCTCTGGTCGGGCAAGCTCTTCCACATCGACCTCAACGGCCAGACGGGGATCAAGTACGACCAGGACCTGCGCTTCGGCGCGGGTGACCTCAGGTCCGCGTTCTGGCTGGTCGATCTGCTGGAGACGGCCGGATACGACGGCCCCCGGCACTTCGACTTCAAGCCACCGCGCACCGAGGACCTGGACGGCGTCTGGGCCTCGGCTGCCGGCTGCATGCGCAACTACCTGATGCTCAAGGAACGCGCGGCGGCCTTCCGGGCCGACCCGGCCGTCCAGGACGCGCTGCGCGCAGCGCGCCTGGACGAGCTGAGCCGTCCCACCGCCGCGGACGGCCTGGCCGGGCTGCTCGCGGACGACGCCGCCTTCGCGTCCTTCGACGTCGAGGCGGCGGCCGCCCGGGGGATGGCCTTCGAGCATCTGGACCAGCTGGCCCTCGACCACCTGCTGGGAGCCGCCTGAGCCCCTGTGTGCGGTCAGGCGAGCAGCTCGCGCAGGAACCGGATCTCGGCCGCCCGCTGCTGCCCGCCACCGCTCTCGTGGGCGTTGAACCGCCAGACCCGCAGGTCCTTCTCGCCCGCGTAGTGGTGGTAGGCGGCGAAGCCGGTGGAGGGCGGCACGATCGGGTCGCGCAGCGCCGTCGCGAACAGCGCGGGAGCGCTCGCGCGGGTCGCGAAGTTCAGTCCGTCGAAGTGGTCCAGGGTGTCCAGTGCGGTGTCGATGTGGGTGCGCTCGCCCGCGAAATAGCGGGTGAGCTCGCCGTAGGGCCCCTCGTCGGTGACGTCGAGCGCGCGCCGGATGTGCGTCAGGAACGGCACATCTATCAGCGCGCCCGCCAGGTCCGGCACGAGGCCCGTCACCGCGAGCGCGGACGCGCCGCCCTGGCTGCCGCCGGCGACCACGATCCGTCGGGGGTCGACCGCGGCGTGCCCGCGGGCCACTTCGACCGCGCGTACCGCGTCGGTGAACAGCCGGCGGTAGTAGTAGTCGTGGGGATCGAGCAGTCCCTGAGTCATTTTGCCGGGAACGCCCGGGTTGGTGGAGCCGACCGGATCGGGGGTGTCACCGGGCCGGTTGGGGCCGCTCTGTCCGCGGGTGTCCATGACCAGCGTCGCGTACCCCGCGGACGGCCACAGCAGCCAGTCGTGCGGCAGCAGTCGGCCGCCGCCGTAGCCGATGTACTGCACGACGCACGGCAGCGGCTCGCTCGCGTCGCGCGGCAGCAGGAACCAGCCCCGGATGCGGTGGCCGCCGAAGCCGGAGAACTCCACGTCGTAACTGCGCAGCAGAGCGAGCCCCGCATCGACCTCGGTGAACCGGGGGGCCAGGTCGTGGCCGCGGGCCTCGGCGAGGGTCCGCTGCCAGAACGCGTCGAATCCGGCCGGTTCGGGAAGTGGTGGTCGGTATCGGCGCAGCTCGTCCAGGGGTAGGTCGGTGAACACGATATTCCTCCGGGCCGTAGTGTTACTTACCGACTGACGCCAACCCCGCCCGTATACCGAATTTTTCGGACGGTGAATGTTCCAGGTTGGTCACCGTGCCTCCCGACTCCCCATGAAGAAGCGACTATTTCTGCCATGAGCTTTCCTCCGCCCCCGCCGCCGAACCAGCCACCTCACGACAATTCGGGTGGCTTCGGCCCGCCTGCCGGAGGCTATGGCCAGAGCGGTCAGGGCCAGGGCGGCTACGGCCCGCCGGCCGGCAATCCGCCCCCCGGGGGCTACGGCCCGCCCGCAGGCGGCGGCTACGGTCCCGGCACGCCGTCGGGTCCCGCCGGCCCCGGTGGCTGGCAGCAGCCGCCCACCCCGCCCGGCGGTGGCGGCAACGGCAAGACCATCGCGGCGATCATCGGCGGCGGTGTCGTTGTCGTGGCCGCCGTCATCGTCGCCGTGGTCGTCGCCAACAGCGGTGACGACGACAGCAAGAACCGCGCGCAGCCCACGGCCAGTACGAGCACCGGTGCCACCCCGTCCGAGAGCGCCACCAGCTCGCCGTCCGGGTACCCGTCCGCGTCCGCCACGCCGACCGGCACGGACATGGAGAGCCTGATGCCGTCGCCGTCCAACGGCAAGATCCCCTTCTTCCAGCTCAAGGTGGGTGACTGCTTCGACCGCCCGGCGGACGGCGGTGGCAACAACGACCGCGCGTCCTGCAACGGCCCGCACGACGCCGAGGTCGTCACCACCCACCGACTCGGCTCCGGCTTCACCACCAGCGCCGCCATCAAGGCGGAGGCATCGTCGCTGTGCAAGCGCGAGCTGGAGAGCAAGGCGGCGCGCCAACCCGCCGGGACCGCGGAGGGGACCTACGTCCAGTTCCCCAACATCAGCGGCTACAAGCTCGGCATCAAGACCGTCAGCTGCAGCCTCGCGGGCAACAGCACCGCCACGAAGAAGCTCACCAAGCCGCTGTCGTGAGCGGGGGGTGGTGAACCCCGCCGGCACCCGTTCTGCCGGTGAGGCGGCCCTGACCGTTCGAAGGTCAGGGCCGCTCCGCACCGACCTGCCCGACGCGACCGCGAGCATCTCGACGCCTCGCCGTACGCGAATGCCGGGCGGGTAATGGTCGTTACCGCTTTACGCTGCGGTAGGGGCGGACCTGCGGATCATGGCCGTACTTGACCAGGTAGCCGCCGTTGGTGACGTAGGCCATGGCGCGGTAGGTGCCCCGGCCGGTGTACGGGACGTAGACGGTCTTGCCGCATGTCGTGTCCAGGCAGATGCCCGTGGTACCGCCGTACCGCTTGCCGTTGGGGCCCTTCGCGGTGACGGACAGGTTTCCGTCGGCGCCGCCGACTGCGACGCCCTTGCTGCAGCCCAGCCAGCCCCCGCGGACCCTGACTTTCCACTTCCCCTTGATCTTGACGAGCTTCGCGGCGACATCAGCCTTCAGCATGCACACCGATCCATCGGCCTTTGCGCTCCACCGCCACTTGAGCGTTCTGCTCGCGGTTCCGGCCTGCGCCGACGTGCTGGTCAGCAGCACCGCAAGCACGGCACCGAAGATCGCTACGGTGGTCAGTCCGTAGGTGTGTTTCGACAAAATTGTTTTCACCCCGCACGAAAGAACGTGAGTACGAACGAGGGGAGTCGATCACGTCGCCGTCCACCGTGCGCAGGCATTCACAACATCGTCAGATGCTCCATCGGCCCCACTCGTCAGCTGGGGTCGACAGCCTCCACCCGGTTGGTGTGCACCGACGGGGTGTGCGGTGGGCCGTCGGGGCGTTACCCGACGTTCTCGCCCGATCGGTACAACTCCCGCCGCACACCCCTGTCGTGTTGGTTCCATTCGGATGCGATTCGGGCTCAGCGGTCGACGCGTTTGCCGGCTGCCCCGGGGTCCGCGACCTCGCCCACCTCGGCTGCCGCCGGGTCGAGGACGCGCGCGAGGAACGTTCTGGTGCGCTCGTGCTGCGGGTCGCCCACCACCTGCTCCGGGGTGCCTTCCTCGACGATCACTCCGCCGTCCATGAAGACCACGCGGTCGGCGACCTCCCGCGCGAAGCTCATCTCGTGCGTGACGACGAGCATGGTCATGCCCTCGTCCGCCAGGGACCGCATCACCGCAAGCACATCGCCGACCAGCTCCGGGTCCAGCGCCGAGGTCGGCTCGTCGAAGAGCATCAGCTGCGGGTCCATGGACAGCGCACGGGCGATGGCCACCCGCTGCTGCTGCCCGCCCGACAGCTGTGCCGGGTAGGACGCCTCCTTCTCGCTCAGGCCCACCCGTTCGAGATTGGCGCGGGCGACGCGCTCGGCCTCCGAGCGGTCCCGCCGCAGCACCCGCCGCTGGGCAATCGTCAGATTCTCCAGCGCGGTCAGGTGCGGGAAGAGGTTGAAGGACTGGAAGACCATGCCGATCCGGCGCCGGACGCGATCGATGTCCACGTCCGGGTCGGTGACGTCGGTGCCGGCCACCGTGACCCGGCCCGCACTCGGCTCCTCCAGCAGATTCACGCACCGCAATAGCGTCGACTTGCCCGAGCCCGAGGGCCCGATGACACACACCACCTCACCCCGCGCCACCGAGAAGTCGATCCCGCGCAGCACCTCCAGCTCGCCGAAGGACTTGTGCAGTCCTTGCACATCGATGGCCTTCGCATCGCCGGACTCCTGCGGAACCTTGTCCTGCTTCATGCCGGTCACCTGGCCTTCGCCGTACGGGCCTCGAGCCGCCGGACCAGCTGGCCGAGCGGGAGGGTGATCACGAGATAGAGCAGTCCGGCGATCAGGATCGGGGTCAGGCTCTTGTACTCGGTGAGCGCGTCCCGGCCGAAGTTGGCCAGCTCGAACTGACCGAGCGAGAGCCCCAGCAGATAGACGAGAGAGGAATCCTTGGTCAACAGGATCAGTTCGTTGGTCAGGGGCGGCAGAACGATGCGGAACGCCTGCGGAATGACGATCGAGATCATTGCCCGGCCGTGCGACATTCCCAGCGAACGTGCCGCCTCCGTCTGTCCCTTGGGAACGGCCTGGATGCCGGCCCGGATGGTCTCCGCCATGTAAGCGGCGCCCACCAGACCGAGGGACAGCATGACCGTGATGTTCATGTCGAGCGCCACTTCGAATGCGAGTGGCACTCCGAAACCGAGCGCGATGAACACCAGCAGACACGGAATTCCGCGGAAGAACTCGATATAGGTGACGGCGATCCAGCGGTACGGCGGTACGGACGACAGCCGCATCAGGGCCAGCACCAGTCCGAGTGCAAGACCGAAGCCGAATCCGAGCAGGGTGTAGATGACGGTGTTGACCAGGGCGACGGTGATGATCTCGGGGAAGAGCGCCTTGACGACTTCTACGTCGAAGAACGCTTCCCGTAGCTGCTGCCAGTCGGCGAGCAGGGCGAAGACCACGACAACGATGGCCAGGACGCCGTACTGCGCGCCGCGGGTTATCCGCGAGCGCTGTCGTTTGGACAGGGGCATGAGAGCCGACCTTCTCCGATTCGTTGTGCGCGGTGTCAGCTCTGCGGGGTGGTACCGAACCACTTCTTGTAGATCCGGTCGTAACTCCCGTCGGACTTGGCCTGCTTGATGACCTCGTTGACCTTCTTGCGCAGCGCGTCGTTGCCGGTGCGCACGCCGATGCCATAGTGCTCACCGGTGTTGAACTCCGCGGTCACCTCGGTGTCCTGGTTCTTCTTCACATAGTCGAAAAGCACGCCGTTGTCATTGACACCGGCATCGATCTGACCGGACTTCACGGCCGTCAGCAGCAATCCCAGATCCTCGAACTCAACCAACTCGGCGCCCTTGCCGTGTTCCTTGGCGTAGATCTCGCCGGTGGTGGCCTTCTGATAGCCGAGCTTCTTGCCCGTGAGATCCTCGGCCTTCTTGAAGGGCTTGCCCTTCTTCGTCAGGAGTGCCTGGGTGGCATTGAAGTAGGGGTCGGAGAAGTCCATGACCTTGTCCCGCGCCGGCGTGATCGTCATGCCCGCGGCGGCCAGGTCGCATTTGCGGATGTTGAAGTCCTGGCCGGTCTCGATGCCCTCGAAAGGCGTGTTGACGATCTCCTGCTCGACCTTGAGCTCCTTGGCCACCAGGTCCACCAGGTCGACATCGAATCCGACGACCTTGCCCTCCTTCTTCACCTGGAACGGCGCGTACGGAAGGTGGGTGCAGGTCTTGAGGGTTCCGGAGGAGACCAGCTCCAGGCCGGAACCCTGCTTCCCGTCGGACTTGGTGCTGGTGCATCCCGCCAGTACGACGACGGCCGCGGCGACGGCTATGACAGGCAACGAGGAGCGAGCGGACACGGGTCCTCCAGGGCAGATTCAAGATCCAAAAGCCGTGCGGTGCTGCGAGTTGCGCTGCATCCTGCCACTGGCCAGGGCCTCTGTCGCCGCTGCGAGGGTTGCGTCTGTGTAACGCCTCCGGCCCGCGTCCCCGGACCGCTCCGCTCCGAATGCCGCGTGCTCAGCGGCCGAGGCCCGCGGCCAGCTCCGCGATGGCGTCCGGTCCGACCCGGCAGCAGCCGCCGATGAGCCGGGCTCCCTCGGCGGCCCACCCGGCGACCCGTTCCGCGCTGAAGGCCGGGCTGCCGCACCAGGCGCGCGCCTGTGCATCCCAGCTCTCCCCGCTGTTCGGATAGACCACCACCGGCTTTCCGGTGACCCGGGCCGCCGTCGCCACCGCCCGGTCCGCGTCCTGCGGGGCGCAGCAGTTCACGCCGACCGCGATCACCTCGTCGGCGTCCGCGGCCAGGGCGAACGCCTCCTCCAGCGGCTGCCCGGCCCGGGTGCGGTCACCCGCGACGCTGTACGACAGATACGCCGGTACGCCGAGGCCGCGCACCGCCCGCAGCAGCGCGCGGGCCTCCTCGGCGTCCGGAACCGTCTCCAGGGCCAGCACATCGGGCCGCGCCTCGGCCAGCACCTCCAGGCGCGGACGGTGGAAGCGTTCCAGCTCGTCCACCGACAGCCCGTAGCGGCCCCGGTACTCGGAGCCGTCCGCCAGCATCGCGCCGTACGGTCCCGCCGACGCGGCGACGTACAGGGGGCCGCTCACGCCGCCTTCCTGGGCCTGCCGTGCCGCCTCCCGCGCGAGTTCCACACTGCGGCCGAGCAGGGCGGTGGCCTCCGGCGCGCCGATGCCGCGCTGCGCGAACCCCTCGTACGTCGCCTGGTAGCTGGAGGTGATCGCGACCTGCGCGCCCGCCTCGTAGTAGGCGCGGTGCGCCGCGACGATGGCTGCCGGCTCCTCGGCGAGCAGCCGGGCCGACCACAGGGTGTCGCTCAGGTCGTGTCCGGCGGACTCCAACTGGTTGGACAGCCCGCCGTCCAGGACGACCGGGCCCGACGCGAGTGCTTCGGTGAGCGGCCGGCGGGTGCTGGGCATGGTGCGGTACCTCTCGTCGCTGCGGGGCGGCCCTGATGACCTGCCCCCTTTGGATCGTATCGCCGACCGCCCCGGGGCCACCGAGGGGGCAGCCGTCCTGACCTGCGGAATCTCAGGTCCGGAGAGCTGCGGTCGCCTCCTTCGGCCGGCGGTCAGCGCAGCGAGGAGAGGACGAAGGCGAAGCGGGCCGGCGCCGCTTCGAGCCGGTGCTGCGGCAGCACACCCGGCCCGCACGACTGGCTGCCGATGCCGTGCTGCGCGTGATCGAGATACAGCCACAGCCGTTCGCCGGCTTTGAGGTCCGTGGTGTGCCGGGCCGCGTCCAACTCCTCGACCGACCAGCGCCGGGCGGTGAAGAAGAAGTCGGGGTCGCCCTCGATCCGCAGGCCCGAACCGTCGGTGCGGGTCAGTTGCGCCCAGCGGACCCCGGGCCGCGCGCCGTTCTCCTGAGGTCGGACGTACGGCGTCTGGAGAGCGTCCACCGGCAGTGTCCAGCGGCCCACCCGCGCCGCGGCCCGGGTGTCGGGGTAGCCCTCGCCCGGTCCGCCACCGAACCACTGCGCCAGCCCGAGGCTGCCGCACACGGCCATCCGCACGCCGAGCCGGGGCAGCGGACCGGGCCAGTCCCCCTCGGGGTCGACGGCGGTCTCCAGCCGCAGCCGTCCCTGGTCCGCCGTCCAGCGGTAGACCGTGCGCAGCGCCAGGTCCGTGCCGGCCGGTGCGATCCGGCATCGCACCTCCAGGGCGTGCGGGCCGAGCTCGACCGCGTCGACGCGGTGGCGCATCCGGTGCAGTCCCATCCGGCGCCACTCGGTGGCGGGCCGCGGTCCCGGCTGCCAGGGGGCGGCCTCGTCGTTGTCGGTGGGCGCCCGCCACACCTCCAGCCGGGGGCCGCCGATCCGCACACCGTCCAGGTAGCAGAGCGCGCCGGTGGCGGCGTCGAAGGTTCCGGGGCCGAGGACGATCACATTGCCCACTCCCCGGCGTGGCACCGCGGTGGCCGCCGGGGCGGGGGCGGCGCGGCGCGCAGCGGCGGGCAGCTGCCCCCACGCGACCTCGTGTCCCGCCCGCGCCCAAGCGGCGTCCTCGGTCAGGACCGCCCGCACCGTCCAATGGGCTTCCGTGCCGTCGTCGTCCGGGCCGCCCGGAGGTGCAGGGAGCTTCACCTCGGCCGACTCGCCGGGCGCCAGTACCGGCACGGCGAGCCTGCCGTCCGCGCGGGCCTCGCCTTCGACCTCGTAGGCCCAGGGGAACGCGAGGTGCCCGAGGTCGGTGAAGTCGTGGAGGTTGGTGATCCGGACGGTGCCCGCGGGGCCGGTCCCTTCGATCCGTACCGGCTCGATGACCTTCTTGAACTCGACCAGACCCGGTGACGGCGTCCGGTCGGGGAAGACCAGACCGTCGCAGACGAAGTTTGCGTCGTGCAGCTCCTCGCCGAAGTCGCCGCCGTAGGCGTGGAACACCTCGCCGTCGGGCGTGGTCTGCCGCAGCCCGTGGTCGATCCACTCCCAGACGAAGCCGCCCTGGCAGCGCTCGTACGTCTCGAAGAGGCGCTGGTACTCGCTCAGCCCGCCCGGACCGTTGCCCATGGCGTGCGCGTACTCGCAGAGGATGAAGGGGAGGCCGCGCCGCCGGGCGTCCGACTCCGGGTCGGCAAGGGGCTCTTCCGTGCGCCGGCCGATGCGTTCGACCTCGGCGTGGTCGGCGTACATCCGGGAGTAGACGTCGGTGTCGGCGCAGCTGGGGTCGCCCTCGTAGTGCAGCGGGCGGGACGGGTCCCGCTCCCGCATCCAGTCGGCCATGGCGGACAGCCCCCGGCCCGTGCCGCACTCGTTGCCCAGGGACCACAGGATGACGGCGGGATGGTTCTTGTCCCGCTCGACCATCCGCCGGGCGCGGTCCAGCAGCGCCGGCTCCCAGCGCGGATCGTCGACCGGGTTGTCCCGCCAGCCCTGTTGCGCGAAGCCGTGTGTCTCCAGATCGCACTCGTCGACGACCCACAGGCCCAGCTCGTCACAGAGGTCGAGGAAGTCGGGGTGCGGCGGGTAGTGGCTGGTGCGTACCGCGTTGATGTTGTGCTGCTTCATCAGCAGCAGATCGCGGCGCATCGCCTCCGGGCCGAGGGCGCGGCCGTAGCGGGGGTGGAACTCATGGCGGTTGACGCCGCGCAGCAGGATGCGGCGGCCGTTGACCTTGAGGAGGCCGCCTTCGACCCGGACCGTGCGGAACCCGATGCGCAGCGGGATCCGCTCGCCCGCGGTGATCAGCTCGCCGTCGTAGAGGTGGGGCCGCTCCGCGCTCCACGGGCGGACCGGGAGCGTGGCGCTGCGGCCGGTCGGCAGATCGAGGCCCAGGGCAGGGACGGTGATCCGGCCCGCAGGATCGCAGTCGACGCGGAGCGTGCCGTGGCCGGTGACGTCGTCGAACCCGGCGTGCACGAAGTGGTCCACGACCGAGCCGGCCGGGCGACGGTGGAGCGAGACGCTGCGGAAGATGCCCGGCAGCCACCACTGGTCCTGGTCCTCCAGATAGCTGCCCGCCGACCACTGGTGGACGCGCACGGCGAGGACGTTGCGCCGCGGCCGCAGCAGGTGTCCCACCGCGAACTCGTGCGGCAGTCTGCTGCCCTGGAAGTTCCCCAGCTCCTGCCCGTTGAGCCAGACCCTCGCGCAGGACTCCACCCCGCCGAAGTGCAGCACCGCGGGCCCTTCGCCCCATCCGTCGGGCAGGTCGAAGACATGGCGGTGATCGCCCGTCGGATTCTCGTCCGGCACCCGCGGCGGATCGACCGGGAAGGGGTAGGCGGTGTTGGTGTACGCGGGCGAGCCGCTGTGTGGCGGTTCGTCCGCGTCCTCGTACGCGCCGTCGGTGGCGAAGCCGCCCTTGAGCACCCAGTGGCCCGGGACCCGCAGGCCCTGCCAGTACGCGTCGTCGAAATCGGGACGGGCGAAGGAATCGTCGTGTGCCGTGGCGGTGGGCGAGAGCCGGAAGCGCCAGGTGCCGTGCAGCGAGACCCGGTCGGCGTCGGACCCGGCGTGCCACGCGCGCGGCGGCAGGCACCCGCTGCCCGGTGAAGGGTCCTCGTAGTACGCCGGGAGGCCCGGCGCGGGCACCCCGGCGGCATCCTGCGGCGACTGTCCGTCCGACATGTGGTGCGGCCTGTTCGGGGACGTGCCGGTCACTGGTCCTCCTCGCTGCGGGGCGACGGCCATGCGGTGGGGGATCAGCTCAGCGAATCACGACCGGACGCGCACCGCAGCCGGATGGGGAGGATTGGTCCGGCGGCACCGCGACGGCCGTGACGGGTTCCGGACGGCGGCCCCGCAATCCGGTCACGGCTGCCGCGCGCGATGCCTCAGCGGGCGAGTTCGGCCGCGAACGGGACCGCGGCGGGCGGCTCGCCGGCGTCCCCGGCCGTCGGATGCCGCCACAGACCCGCCTCCCGCAGGCGCGGCAGGACGCCCTCACCGAACCAGTAGGCCTCCTCGACGTGCGGGTGCCCGGAGAGGATGAACTCGTCGATGCCCAGCCGGTGGTACTCGGCGATCCGCTCCGCCACCTCGGTGTGACTGCCGACCAGCGCGGTGCCCGCGCCGCCCCGCACGAGTCCGATGCCCGCCCACAGGTTGGGCGCGATCTCCAGCCCGTCGGTGCTGCCGCCGTGCAGCGCCAGCATCCGGCGCTGGCCCTCGGACTCGCTGCGGGCCAGCCCCGCCTGCACGGAGCTGATCGCCTCCGGGGTGAAGCCGTCCAGCAGCCGCCGTGCCTCGGCCCAGGCCGTGTCCGCGGTGTCGCGGGTGATGACGTGCAGGCGGATGCCGAACCGCACCGTGCGGCCTGCGCGCTCCGCCGACTCCCGGATCCAGGCGATCTTCCGCTCGACCTGCGCCGGCGGTTCGCCCCAGGTCAGATAGACATCGGCGGACCGCGCCGCGACCTCGCCAGCGGCGGGGGAGGACCCGCCGAAGTACACCTGCGGGATCGGGTCGGGCACCCGCGCGAGCCGGGCGCCTTCCACCCGCAGCTGGTCACCGGCGAAGTCAACCGTCCCGCCCTGCCACAACTCCCGGACGATGCGGAGGAATTCGCCGGTCCGCGCATAGCGGGCGTCCTTGTCCAGGAAGTCCCCGTACGCGCGCTGTTCGTGGCTCTCCCCGCCGGTGACGACGTTCAGCAGCAGCCGCCCGCCGGAGTGCCGCTGGAAGGTGGCCGCCATCTGGGCGGCCAGGGTGGGAGACACGATGCCGGGCCGGAAGGCCACCAGGAATTTCAGCCGCTCGGTCTCCCGGGCCAGCATGGCGGTGGTCAGCCAGGCGTCCTCGCACCAGGCGCCGGTGGGCGTGAGGGCTCCTTCGAACCCGAGGTCCTCGGCGGCGCGGGCGATCTGGGTGAGGTAGCCGAGGGTGGCCGGCCGCTCCCCGCCGGCGGCTCCCGCGGGCAGACCGTGACCGCCGCCGACGACATGACGGCTGTCGCCGTAGGTGGGCAGGAACCAGTGGAACGTGAGGGACATGCGGTACTCCGGGGGTGACAAGGGTGACCAGGGCGGCACAGAGGCCGGCTGAGGAGGAAGCGGTGGGTCTCACAACAGGCCGTGGCGCGGCGGCCGGACGCCGTTGAGGACGTAGCGGCCGATGTGCTGGACCTTCCAGCGGACCGGATCGTGCAGGGTGTGGGTGCGCGCGTCGCGCCAGTGACGGTGCAGGTTGAGGCCGTCCAGCGCGGCCCTGGTGCCGGCCACCTCGAACAGCGCGCTGCCGGTCTCCACCGCCGCCTCCGCGGCCACGACCTTCGCCGCTGCCACCGCGATCGACGCCTCGGCGGCGGAGTCGTCGGTCAGGGCGGCCTCCGCCGTGTCCACTGTCCGCGCCGCCTCGGCCAGCAGCGCCTCCGCGGTCCGCACCCGGATGGTCAGTTCACCGAAGCGCTGGATGAGCAGCGGGTCCTCGGCCGCGGTCTCGAAACCGCTCTCGAACCAGGGCCGGCTCTTGGACCGGACGAACGCCACGGCCTCCGCGAGCGCGCCGGAGGCGATCCCGGTGTCGATCGCGGCATGCAGCAATTGCGCCACCGCACCGTGCAGTTGAGGTCCTTGAAAGGTGAGGTGATGGGGCAGGACGCGATCCGCCGGCACCTCCACATCCGTCAGGCGCACCGTGCCGCTGGCCGTCGTCCGCTGCCCCATGCCGTCCCAGTCGTCGACGACCTGAACGCCCGGAGCGTCCCGCGGCACGTACGCCACATGCAGCGCGTCGTCACCGCCCCGCGCCAGCACCGGAATCCAGTCCGCGAACAGCGCCCCCGTCGCATAGTGCTTGACCCCGCTCAGCAGGTACGAGCCGTCCGCCGTGGGTCGCAGCCGGGTGCGGATGTCCTGGACGTGCCGGGTGCCCGCCTCCGACTGCGCGTTGCCGAAGCGTCGCCCGGCAAGCACCTCACCGAAGAAGAACTTCTGCTGCGCTGTGTCGCCCTGACGGCGCAGCACATTGAGATACACGAAGTGGCTCTGCGGGATCTGCGACAGGCTGGCGTCCGCCGACGCCAGCAGCCGGAAGACCTCGGCCAGCGTCGTCGTCCGCACCTGCGCGCCGCCGTGACCGCGCGGCACGGTGACGCCGAGCAGCCCGCTCGCCGAGAGCCGCTCCAGTTCGGCGTGCGGCAGTTGCCGGCCGGCATCGCGCCCGGCCGCACCGGCGCGGAACTCCTCGGCCAGTTCCGCGGCGACCGCCAGGGCCTCGGCGTCGTCGGTGATGACATGGGCGGGGACGGGCCGCGCGGGAGCGGTCACGGTGCTGCCTCCTGAGGGCTTGTGCGGACGGAACGGCGAACGGGGTGGTCAGCCGGCGACGGACAGCAGCGGACTGCCTCCGAGCGCGCCGGAGAACTGGTGCAGAACCTGGTTCAGTCCCTCCCGCGCGGCGGGGTCGACGGTCAGCGAGCCGTCTTCGCGTACCGCCAGATGACGGTCGAGGACGAACCAGCCCTGCACGATGTGCCCCGCTCCCATCGACGACAGCACCGGCCGCAGCGCGTAGTCGATGGCCAGGACATGCGCGGTGCTGCCGCCGGTCGCCAGCGGCAGGACGGTCTTGTCCCGCAGGGCGTACTGCGGCAGCAGGTCCAGCAGTGACTTGAGCAGCCCGGAGTAGGCGGCCTTGTAGACGGGGGTGCCGACGATGATGCCGTCCGCCTGCGCGAACAGCTCGGTGGCCTCGACGATCGCCGGATGGCCGAAGTCGGCTCCCAGCAGGGCCTCGGGGGGCAGCGTACGGACGTCGAGGGGGACGACGTGGTGCCCCTCGGCGGTGAGCCGGGCGTCCAGATGACGCAGCAGGCGCGCGGTCCGCGACGTCGCGGACGGACTGCCGGAGACGGAAAGGACGGTGGACATGCACGATCACCTCGGAACGGGTGGTGGGAGAAGCCGAAGAAGAAGGCGGAAGAGGGGGAGGAGGGAGGCGGGCCGGGGTGCTCGGCGCGCGGCGGCGCCGGGCACCCCGG
Source organism: Streptomyces sp. NPDC048248 (assembly GCF_043201875.1). Taxonomy (NCBI): domain Bacteria; kingdom Bacillati; phylum Actinomycetota; class Actinomycetes; order Kitasatosporales; family Streptomycetaceae; genus Streptomyces; species Streptomyces sp. NPDC048248. The sequence goes on along the minus strand of NZ_JBICZL010000002.1, from coordinate 208,854 downwards.
CGGCAACCGGTCAGGAATACCAGGTGGGTTCCGGCAGATCACCGGTGAGCACGAACCGTCCGACCTCGCGGCGCTTGTACGCCACCGGGTCGTGCAGGGTGTGCGTGCGGACGTTGCGCCAGAAGCGGTCCAGGCCCTCGGCGCTCGCGGTCGACCGGGCCCCGGTCACCTCGAAGATCCGGTTCGTGACCTCCAACGCCACCTCCGTGGCACGGGCCTTGACCGCCGCCACCCGGATCTCGAACTCACCGCGGTCCTGCTCGGTCACCTCGTCCGGGGCGTCGTGCAGCCGCTGCCCCTCCTCGGCGACCCGGTCGGCCAGTGCCTCGGCCGCCCAGATCTTGCCGGTGAGGTCGCCGTAGGTGTCGATGACGTACGGCTCGTCCACCGCCCGCTCGTGGCCACCGTGCAGCCACGACCGGGCCTTGGTGCGGGTGTAGGTCGCCGCGGTCTCCAGCGCACCCGCGGCGATCCCGAGGTAGAAGTGCGCGAAGACCAGCTGGATCGTGGGCACATTGAGGGTGTTGTAGACGCGCGGCCGGAACTTCTTGTCCACGTACCCGGCGGCCGCCGCCCACGGAACCCGCACCTCGTCCAGGGTGACGCTGCCGCTCTCGGTCAGCCGCTGACCGATGTTGTCCCAGTCGTCGTGGAAGGTCAGGCCCGCACTGTCCGACGGGACGATGGCGAACACATGGTCGTCGGTGCCCTCCAGGACGCCTTCCAGCACGGTGACGTCGGAGACGTTGCTCCCGGTGGAGAACGTCTTGCGGCCGCTGAAGAGGAGGTGCTCGCCCTCGTCCCGCACCACCACGTCGTTGTCCCGCGGGTTGACCGCCCCGCCGAAGAACCACTGGTTGCGGGCGGCCTCCGCCTCCACCTGCTGCCACTGCTCGGGGGTCCCGACGAGCCGGGCCGCCCAGTTCCACAGGTAGTGGTAGCCCAGCAGCTGGCCGATGGACCCGTCGGCCTTGGCGACCTCGCGGATCACCCGGTAGGCGGTCGGCCAGTCCTGGCCCGCGCCCCCGTGCTCGACCGGCCCGAGCAGGGTGACAAGTCCGGAATCCTTCAGCAGTCGGATCTCGGCGTGCGGGGTGGCGCCCGCGTGGTCACGAGCGGCGGCGTCGGTGGCGAGTACGGCGGACACCTCGGCGGCCCGCTCGACCCAGCCCTGCGGGCTGTCGGGCGCGGGCCGGGTCTGCCATGCGGTCGGTGCGATGGTGCTCATGGAAATCTCCCTGGGTGAGGGGACGGACGTGAAGGAAGGACGGCGGGGACGTCCCCGCTCGGGGGCGCTCAGATGCGGGCGGTGGCGGCAACCGGGGCGGCCGAGGACGGGGACACTGCCTCCTGCGCCTCCAACTCGCGCACCAGCGGCAGCACGCGCTTGCCGAAGTACTCGACCTCTTCCAGGTAGTGCAGGAATCCGAGCAGGAAGAGATCCACGCCGAGCCGCTTGTAGGCGACGATGCGTTCGGCGATCTGCTCGGGTGTGCCGATCAGGCCGGTACGGAAGCCGTCGTTGTACTGGACGAGGTCCGCGAACGAGGAGTCCTGCCACATGCCGGTGCCGTCCGCCGTGGACTGCCCGGCCTGCTTCACCGCGGCGCCGAAGCCGTGCACCGCCTCGGTGTCCGCCTTGGCGACGATCTCCCGCAGCACCTCGCGGGCCTCGGCCTCGGTGTCGCGTGCGATGAGGAATCCGTTCAGCCCGAAGCGGGGCGCCGGCCGGCCCGCGGCCGCGGCCGAGGCGTGGACGTCCCTGATCTGCTCGGTGACGCCGTCGAAGTCCTTGCCGTTGCTGAAGTACCAGTCGGAGACCCGGCCGGCCATCGCACGTGCCGCGGTGGAGTTGCCGCCCTGGAAGATCTCCGGATGGGGCCGCTCGGGGGAGTTGAGCGGCTTCGGCTTCAGCGAGAAGTCCCGGATCCGGTAGAAGTCCCCGGCCAGTTCGGCGTGGTCCTCGGTCCACACGGCGCGCAGTGCCCGGATGAACTCCTCGGCGCGGCGGTAGCGCTCGTCGTGCTCCAGCCACGGCTCCCCGAGCGCGGTGAACTCGCCCTTGAACCAACCGCTGACCACGTTCACCGCGAACCGGCCGCCGGAGAGCTGGTCGGCGGTGGCTCCCAGCTTCGCGAGCACACCCGGGTGCCACAGCCCCGGATGCACGGCCGCGATGACCTTCAGCCGCTCGGTGGCGAGCAGCAGGGCGAGGCTGAAGCTCGTGGACTCGTGCTGGTACTCCGCGCCGTAGCTGGCCATGTAACGGACCTGGCTCAGCGCGTACTCGAAGCCGTTGTTCTCGGCGAGCACGGCCAGCTCGCGGTTGTAGTCGTAACCCCAGTCGGTGCGCTGCTCGATGGTGCTGGTCACCAGGCCGCCACTGACGTTGGGCACCCAATACGCGAAACGCGCGGGCCCGTTGGCGGGCAGGTCGGACATCGAAACTCCCGGTGTGCTGAAAGAAGGCATGGCGAATGGCGTTCCGGCGGTCGCCCGAAGGCGCGCAGGCGGAACGAGTGAGGAATTGCTGGTGATCTATCAGGCTCGGAGCGGTAGCGTCGGCGAGCGCCTGCCCAAGGGAATTGCCCGCTTATCTGGACGACCTTGCGACGCGAGTCCGTCCTGCCGTGGCGCGACTTTCGAAAGCCGCTTTCCTCTCGGCGTTTCCGGCACGTCCCGTGATCTGCACGGGCACGCGGGAGGGCGGGTTTCCGCGCGGCGCAAGGGCGTCGGCGGTCCGCACGAACGGGGCGCCCGTCCGCGGTATCGCTCCTCAGCGCACCGGGCGACAGAGCGAGCTGGAAACCCGCACGAGGTCGATGTGACGCCGCTGCGTGAGCTGCTGTTGCTCGTTCATGAACGCGTCACCTCCTCGAAACAATTCGCCGCACCGGCTCATCGGAAGCGGCCTCGCGGCCGCTTTCCGGGCCATTTCCGCATCAAGGCTGCCGCTTCTTCGACGAGTTTAGCGACCGGTCCGCCGGCGGTCGATACGGCATCCGTGAGGTGGTGATAGGGTTTCCCTTGAAGCGGTGATCAAGGAAACGGGATCACGCCACCGCAGGAGCCGGGGATGTGCATTCCGTGCGAATCGAGCAACTCGAATACATCGCGGCCGTCACCCGCCTCGGTTCCCTGCGCAGGGCCGCCGAGGAACTGCATCTCTCGCAGCCCGCACTGAGCGAGACCGTCCGCAATCTGGAACGCGAACTGGGTGTGGACCTCCTCGACCGCAAGCGTTCCGGGGCGAAGATCAGCGAAGACGGCCGGGAGCTGCTGCCGCACATCACGGGCGTGCTCGACGCGGTCGACAAGCTGCGCCGCGCCGCGGACGACCAGCACCACATCAGCCGCATGGTGCGCCTGGGCACCGTCAACGCCGCCACCGTGCCGCTGCTGGTGCCCACCCTCCGGGAATTCCACGCCGATCATCCGCTGACCCAGGCCGAGGTGATCGGCGCCCAGCAGGCCGAGATCCACCGCTCACTGCTGGAGGGCAGCCTCGACCTCGGACTCGTCAACTACCTGCGGGGCGACGACGTCCCACCGGACTTCCACACCACAGAACTCCTGCGGGGCCGGCCGGTGGTGTGCCTTCGGCCGGACAGCCCCCTGGCGGAGCTGAGCGAGGTGCGGGTGACGGATCTGCTGGAGCAGCCGCTGATCGTGATGCGCGCCGGCTACGTCATGCACCGCTTCGTCCACCGGCTCCTCAACGGCCGTGCGCCGACCTTCTCGTACTCCACCGACGGCGCCGAGATGGGCAAGCTGATGGTCGCCGAGGGCCTCGGCGCCACCGTCCTGCCCGACTTCAGCATCGTCGGCGACCCTTTGGAGCGCAGCGGCGCCATCACCTGGCGTCCGCTGGCGGCCGACCGCACCGAGGTCCTCCTGGTGATCCAGCGCCGCCGCTCCGGCTCGGTCCCCCGGGCAGCCCGCGACCTGCACGACATCTTCGTACGGCGAGCGGCAACGCACCGGGCGGCGACGGAGGGCGGGGACGACTGACGAGGCGCCCCGCCCCCGCCCCCGCCCCCGCCCCCGCAGCCCCGCCTGGCTCGTTCAGCCCTCGTCCGACAGTGCCGCGAGCGCGCCCGCCGGGTCCTCGCTGGGCGGCCCTGCCGGGGCCCACTGGCCGGCCTCCTTGCGGAACGGCCACCAGCGTCCGTCCCGCCCGTAGCGCAGCTGCGCATCGCCGCCGACCACGGTCCAGCGGTTGCGGTCGGCCCGCAGCCGCGGCCGCGTGTCGCCCTCCTGCCAGGCCGCCGCGAGGCGGTCGGTCGCACGGGCCAGCGCATCGGGCTCGGGCCACCGGTCGTCCTCCAGGACGGCGAGCCCGGCCGGGCCGCCCACCTCCCAGGCCCGTACCGCGAGTCCGAGAGCCCGCACGTCGCGTCCCGAACCGGCCGCGAGCCGCCGCGATATGGCCCCGTCGGGCCGGGCGACGGCCAGCCGCACCGCGTCCTGGGAGACCGTCAGCTCCTGCGGTAGCGGATTGTCCGGGTGCCAGGTGGAAAGCGCGTCCGTCAGCAGCTGCTGGGCGCGCGCCGCCGCGTCGGCGATCAGGAACTCCAGCGCGGCGACGTCCACTCCGGGTGCGGGTGGGGAGTCGCCGCCCAGCACCGGCGCGGGGCCCGGCGCTTCGACTGGAGGGGGCGGAGCGGGCAGCGGCGGCAGGATGTCCCGGGCCGCGTACGCCTCGGTGGCCGACACCCCCGCACTGTGCGGGTCCGCGGCGTCCGCCGCCTCGGCGGACGGCGCTCGGGCCGCGCTGCGCGCCTGCAACTCATCCAACAGCTCCCGCTCACCGCGCCCGCGCAACAGCAGCAACACGAAAGGATCCTGGTCCAGTAGCCGCGCCAACTGGTAGCAGAGCGCGGCCGAATGAGCGCAGTGGTCCCACGCCTCGCAGCTGCACTCCGGCTCCAGGTCGCCTATCCCCGGCAGCAGATCGATCCCGGCGGCGGCCGCGTCCTCGACGAGCACCGGCGGCATCTCCCGGTGCAGCAGCGCGGCGATGTGCCCGGACCGGTCGGCGACCAGGTCCAGCAACCGGTCCCAGTCCGCCGCGCTCAGCTGCTGCAGCAGGACGTCGGAGCGGTGCCGGCTGCCGTCACGGTCCTGCACGACCGCGGTGATCCGGCCGGGGAGCACCGACACCGCGCCGACCGCGCCCGCCCGCGCGTGCCGGCGGCCCAGCTTGAGCTGCGCCCCGTCCAGCGCGGTGTCCTCCAGCGCCTTGAGCCAGGCCAGCCCCCACCAACTGCGCGCGAAGGCGCGGCCGCGCTCGACCGGCAGGGCCGCGAAGGTGCGCTCGGGGCCGGCACCTTCCCCGGGTGGTGCCGGCGAGCGCTCTGCGGTGTTCCGCGAGGTGGGGTCGGCCGTGTCGTCGTCGGGCGTGTTCATCGCTCGCTCCCTCGCAGTGCGACCAGGTCCGCCAGTTCGGCGTCGGTGAGTTCGGTCAGCGCGGCCTCGCCCGAGCCCAGCACCGCGTCGGCCAACTGCTGCTTCCTGGACAGCATTTCGGCGATCCGGTCCTCGACCGTGCCCTCCGTGATCATGCGGTGCACCTGAACCGGCTGGGTCTGTCCGATGCGGTACGCGCGATCGGTGGCCTGCGCCTCGACCGCCGGATTCCACCAGCGGTCGAAGTGCACGACATGCGCGGCCCGGGTGAGGTTCAGGCCCGTACCCGCCGCCTTCAGCGACAGCAGGAACACCGGCACCGCCCCGCCCTGGAACTGCCGGACCATCTCCTCGCGACGGGCCACCGGTGTGCCGCCGTGGAGGAACGCGGTGGGCACGCCGCGCGCCGCCAGATGCTTCTCCAGCAGCCGTGCCATCTGCACGTACTGCGTGAATACCAGGACGCTCGCGTCCTCGGCGAGAAGCGTGTCCAGCAGCTCGTCGAGCAGCTCCACCTTCCCCGAACGCCCGCCGATCCGCGGGGGGCCGTCCTGTGTGTCGAGCTCCTTGAGGTACTGCGCGGGGTGATTGCAGATCTGCTTCAGGGCGGTGAGCAACTTGACCACCAGCCCGCGGCGGGCGAACCCGTCCGTACCGGCGATGTCGCTGAGCCCCTCGCGCACCACGGCCTCGTACAGGCCGGCCTGCTCCTTGGTCAGCGCCACCGCGCGATCGGTCTCCGTCTTCGGCGGCAGCTCCGGCGCGATCCCCGGATCGGACTTGCGCCGCCGCAGCAGGAACGGCCGCACCAGTCGGGTCAGTTGCCCGGCCGCCGCGCGAGCCTCGGCCGACGCCGCCGCGCCGCCCTCGATGGCCTGTGCGTAGCGCGTACGGAACCGGCCGAGAGACCCCAGCAGCCCCGGCGTCGTCCAGTCCAGAATCGCCCACAGTTCCGACAGGTTGTTCTCCACCGGGGTGCCGGTCAGTGCCACCCGGGCCTTCGCCGGGATCGTGCGCAACGCCTTGGCGGTCGCGGAGAACGGATTCTTGACGTGCTGGGCCTCGTCCGCGACGACCAGCCCCCAGCCGGCGTCCGCCAGCTTGTCGGCGTGCAGCCGCATCGTGCCGTACGTGGTGAGCACGAACTCGCCCCCGGCCAGGTCCGCCAGGCTGCGCCGCCCGGCGTGGAAGCGGCGGACCGGGGTGCCGGGTGCGAACTTCTCGATCTCCCGCTGCCAGTTGCCCATGAGGGAGGTGGGGCAGACGACGAGCGTGGGGCCGGCCGAGTCCCGATCGGTCTGCCGGTGCAGATGCAGTGAGATGAGAGTGATCGTCTTGCCCAGGCCCATGTCGTCGGCGAGACAGCAGCCGAGCCCCAGCGAGGTCATCCGGTGCAGCCAGCCGAGCCCGCGCAGCTGGTAGTCCCGCAACGTCGCGGTCAGGGCGGCGGGTTGGCGCAGCGGCTCGGCATCGGCCCGGTCCGGATCGGCGAGCCGGTCGCGCAGCCGGGCGAGCCAGCCGGAGGCCGTCACCTCCACCGGCCGGCCGTCCTCGCCCTCTGCGGTGCCGGTCAGGGCGGCGCCGAGCGCGTCGAGCGGTGTGATCTTGCGGTCCCGGCGTTCCCGGGCGGCACGCACCGCCTCGGGGTCGATCAGGACCCACTGGTCGTGCAGCCGCACCAGGGGCCGGCCGGCCTCGGCGAGCCGGTCGAGTTCCGCCTTGTCGACCTCCTGGCCGTCCACCGCGAACCGCCAGCTGAAGGAGAGCAGCGCGTCGGCCGACAGGAGGGAAGGCAGCCGGGAGTCCCGCGAATCGAGCGGGTCCGGCGGACCGACGACAGCGCGACCGGTCAGCTTGCGGGCCAGCTCCTTGGGCCAGTGCACCCGCACGCCCGCGGCCGCCAGTGCCCGCGCCGCCGGACCGAGCAGTTCGGCGATCTCCTCGTCGTCGAGCTCCAGCGCATCGGGCACGGCGGCCGAGAGCAACGGGGCAAGCGGCGCCCAGGCGTCGGCGGCCCTGCGCAACGTGCGCAGGGTGTCCATCCGCACCCGCGGACCGAACGCCCTGGCCGCGGGCGAGGTCCCGGCCCAGACCGCGGCGGCATCGGCGACCAGCGCCGGGTCGGTGAGGCTGTGCAACTGGAGGACGGCGGTGAAGGTGACATCGTCGGGATCGGCGACGCCGCATTCCTCGGGGCGTCCACCAGGGTCGCCCGGGTCGCCGGAAGAAGGGGCGATCCCGCGGTCTGCTCCCTCCGCATCCGCCGCATGCTTCGGCCCGCCCGGCACGTCCGCTCCGTGCACCTCCACCCGCAGCGAGATCCGGACGCCCGCGTCGTGGCCCGCGGCGACATCCGCGGCCCAACTGCGCTGCTCGGGGACGCGCTGCGGGGGCTGCGCCGCGAAGGCCGGGGCGCCGGTGGCCAGCGCCGCGGCCGGGGACCGGGGCAGCCCGTCGGCCACGGCATCGAGGAACGCGCGCAGATGACGCTCGGGCTCGGGCAGTGCGACGGGGTCGGTGTCCGGGAGCGGCGTGGCGTGCGCATGCGGCGGCATCGCGGCGGCCAGGTCGCGCAGCCGCTCGATATCGGCGGGATCGAGCGGGCCGAGCCGCCAGGCGTCGTGGTCCGCGGGGCTGACGCCCGGCAGCAGCCGGCCCCGGGCGGCGAGCTGGAGAGCCAGCACGGCCGCGGCACCCCAGAACGCCGCGGCCGGATCGGCGCCGCGCGCGGCCCGGGACCTGGTGAGGACGGGCACCGCGGCGGCGACCGGCAGCACCACGGCGGGGACGCCGAAGACCGCGATCCTGCCGTCCTCGTCCGGGAGGGCGACGGGCAGATCGTCCACACGAGGCAGATCGTGCAGGCCCGGCGGGTCCGTGGCGGCCGTGCCGGGCGCCGACGTGCCGGGGCCGGCGACGGGCTCACCGTCCGGGCGCCAGAACGCCACCCGCCCGGCTCGTGGCGGATCCGACGGAAGGAAGACCGCCGCGCAGCGGGAGAGCTCGGTGACGTGAGCGGGGGTGACCGCGGGGAGTGATGCCACGGGGCCGAGGACTCCTCAAGTTTGACTACTGACTCTGAAGCGCCCGAGGGTACAGCACGCTCGGGCCCCTCAGGGAACCCGCGGCGCGAAAACGGCGTTCAATGGGGTACACAGAGCGCGGCAGGCGCCGCGGAAGGGGCGTGAAGGATGTCCACACAGGCGAAGGTCGCGATCGGGGGCGTCGCGGTGGGAGTGATCCTGCTGTGGCTGCTGCCGTTCTGGGCGGCCGTACTGGTCATGGTCGGAGTCCCGGCCGTCGCGTATCTGACCCTCGACTCCTCGCAGCGGCGGCGGCTGCGCCGCGTCAGCCGCAAACAGATCGGCCGCTGAACGACGGGGCCCCGGCCGAATGCGGGGCCCCGGCCGAATGCGGGGGCCCGGGCCGGCCGCGGTCGCCCGGGGCCGGCGGGCCTCGCGCCCACCGCCCCGGCGGGCGACCGGCTGCGCGGCTCGTGCGTCAGGAATCGACACGGCAGGTATTCACGACGTCCCCCGCGGCGGGGCGGTCGATCGTGTGGTCCGCGGGAGGCCGCACCCCACGCTCCACCCAGGCCGTCAGGGCGTCGAACGCTGCCCGGTAGCAGGGCAGGATCGGCCGTAGCCGGTCGGGATGGCTGTCGTGGAGCCCGTCGACGTGCGTGCCGCCTGCCACGGTGTAGTAGCGGTGCAGGGCCTGCCGCCGCTGCCCCGACACCATCCGGTCATAGACGTCGGAGTCCGTCGCGATCGGCAGCAGGGCGTCCAGGTCGCCGTGCAACGTGATCAACGGCCGCCCGATGCGTCCCGTCAGCGCGATCCGCTCGACCGCGCGGTGCACGGCCGCGGGACGCCCGGCGTAGTCGTACGCCCCGTCCGCCGCGCACGCCGCCAAGATCTCCTCCGGCGTCGAACCGGCCGAAGGGCCGGGGCAGCCCGGGTCGTAGCCGGGGTCCAGTTCGGCGCGGTAGGTCTTCTGCGTCACGCCCCAGTACGCGTGCTGGTGGTACGGCCACAGGAACCGCGACCCGGGCGCGAAGCCCGCCGCGGTCATCTCCCGCACCCCGGCCGCCCCCTGCCCGTAGGACACCGCCGTCGGCAAGGAGGTCAGCAGGCTCGGTCCGTTCGCGGTCCACAGGGCGCCCTCCCAATCGACGCCGCCGTCGTACAGATCGGGATGGTTCTCCAACTGCCAGCGGGTCAGATAGCCGCCGTTGGAGATGCCCGTCATGTACGTCCGGCGCGGGGCGTGGCCGTAGAAGCCCGCGACGGTCCGCTGCGCGGCACGCGTCAGCTGCGTCGTACGGCGGTTCCACTCGGCGATGGCGTCACCGGGGCGCCGCCCGTCGCGGTAGAAGTCCGCGCCGTTGTTGCCCTTGTCGGTCGCGGCGTAGGCGAAGCCTGCGGCCAGCACCCGGTCGGAGATCAGCGCGTCGGTGGCGTACTGCTTGCGCGTACCGGGCGCGCCCGTGACCACGAGCCCGCCGTTCCAGCGCTCCGGCAGACGGATCACGAACTGGGCGTCGTGCCGCCAGCCATGCGTGGCGTTGAAGGTGGAGCTGTCGGGGAAGTAGCCGTCCACCTGAACCCCGGGCACACCACTGGGCAGCCGGGTCCCCCGTGCCGCCAGCCCGGCCTGGTCGGCGGTATCCGTATACGGCGTGCCGGCCAGCGCGGTCGTCGTCAGATCGGGCAGGCAGACCGCCTGCTGCCGCTCGGCGCCCGGGACCGAAAACCCCGGGAGGACCACGCCCACCGCGGGCGTACTCGCTCCGCAGGAGCGATCGGGCGCGGGCACCGGCCGCGCCGCTCCGAGCGAGGTCAACACGAGCAGGGACGCGGCACACACGACAGCGGTGCGTCGCGAACGGGCGTACGCCAGGCGCATTCCGGCCTCCAGAAGCGGGCGGCCCGATTCGGCCGCGGCGCCCCATCGTGTGCCGTTACCGCACCACCCGCCATGGACCCGCCCCACACCCCTCGGCCCGCCGGAATGTGCTCCGGCCGAGCCCCCGCGGCCCCGGAGTGGCTCAGAGGGGGCGTACCGCCAGCTTGTCCAACGAGGACAGCAGACCCGGCAGCTCCGGGCCCCGCCCCACCGGATGCACCTCACCCGGCTCCTCGTCCAGCAGCACGAAGGCGATGTCATCGGTGCGCGCGACCATGCTCCAGCCGGGGCCGTCGACACGCAGCGTACGGGCCTCGCCCGCCGCGAACGACGACCGCACCCGGCCGGGCGGCGGCGGCTCGGTCACATACCGACGCGCCTCCGCCAACACCCGGCGCACCCCCGTGTGCTGCTCCTCGCCCGGCTCCGCGAAGGCGACCTCACCATCCACCTGCTCGCGCCACGCCGCCCACTGCAGGGCGATCTCGTCCGCGCCGAGCCGCCGCTGCGCAGGCCCCCACTCCTCCCCGTCCGGTGGCACCAGGGGCTCCGGATCGCCGTCCTGCGGTTCCGGGTCGTGCGGCTGCGGCACTCCCGGAGCCGACACGGCGAGGGCGACCGGCCAGCCCGGCAGCGCGCCGACGATGCTGTTCTCCCCGGGCGAGAGGTCGTACTCCATACCGCAGTCCCATGCCGCGATCGCACAGGCCACCAGCGGCACGTCCTCGGTGACCACCGTCCAGCGCGCCCCGCTGCCGTCCTGCCCGAGGACCAGCCCGTACCCCTCTTCGTACGGCTCCAGGCCGAGGCCCGCGCACACTTCGGGGTAATCGTCCCCGAGCACGCTCGGGAACTGCGCGGGCGTCAGCAGCACCGCCGTCAGCACGAGCAACTGATCGTTGTCGGCGCTCTCGGTCGCGGGCACGCGGGCCTCCCATCCGATCCATCCGGAGTATGTCGGCGCACCTTAATTGGCTCGGCATGACCTTGTCACCAGCTCTACGCTGCGCTCATGTGTTTCTACAGCCGCCGGATGCACTTCGTCTGCCTCGACTGCCGGACCGCCGTCAAGAGGACCGCGGGCGCCCAGGCACCGGGCGACATCCCCTGTCCGCGCTGCCGCCGCCCCCTGATCGACGCCGGCGCGGACCTCGCCGTGCCCAGGCGCGGTGACGAGGCCGGCTGGCGCGCGCTCGACGCCGTACTGCGCGCCGGGCTGACCTTCCACGGCGGCTGCTGCGGCACGGGGCCGGGCTTTCGTCCCCGTACCCCGCGCGAGGTGAGGGAGCGGCTGGCCCTGGCCGAACGGTCCGGTATGCCCGTCAAGGACGCCCTGGCCGTGGCGGAGCCCTCGGTCACCGACCGCTACGGCGCGAACGCACCGGCCTGCGGACCGCGGGCCCGGAAGACCGGGCAGCGGAACGGCTGACAGCGGCCCCTCGCCCCCTCGCCTCGGGTCAGGAGGCCGGCAGACCGAGCAGCTCATGGGCGACGGTTTCCGGCGACTGCTCCCGCTCCCGCGCGATCACCGCACGGCAGGCGAGCTCGTGCACGCCGAACGCCAGTGCCTCCGGCGACACCCAGGCCGCCGCCTCCGCGCCGCGTTCCTCGTCGCCCTCGGCGTTCGCCGCCACATGGACCGCGGCCGCTTCGAAGAGATTGTGCGCACGCCGCCGCCCGGGCGTGCCCGCGGTGCCCCGGCGCGTCCGGACGGGGCCGTCACCGCCCTTGCCCGAGGACCGTCCGACACCATGGAAGAGCCCGTCGAAACCGCGCAAGAATCCGGCCATGTCGACTCCTGATCGGCGCCCGTCGCCGTCGATGAAGTGTGCCCGTGCCGCCTAGAGTTGGAACTTCGGCGAACGAAGGGACGATGCCCGGTGCGGCGCTACGACTGGCTCAGAGAGATCCGGCGGCTCGACCCCGAGCGCGACTTCCTGCGGATCTATCGCATCACCGCGTCCCACGAATTCCCCTGGGACATGACCAGAGCCCTGGAACTGGCGCTCTACCGCACCTACGCCGTGCCCAGTATCGGGCGACTGCTCGCCCGGACAGCCGAGCTGACGGACCGTACGCAAAAGCGCTACGACGACACCGCGCTCCTCCTGGACGCCGTCGTCGAGCACGGTTTCGACGGCACGGAAGGCCGGACGGCCATCCGCCGCATCAACCAGATGCACCGTGGTTACGACATCAGCAACGACGACATGCGCTACGTCCTGTGCACTTTCGTGGTGGTGCCCACCCGCTGGATCGACCAGTACGGCTGGCGCCCGCTGAGCGAGCACGAGAAGCGCGCCATCGCCGCCTACTACCGCACCCTCGGCCGCCACATGGGCATCACCGAAATCCCCGAGACCCACCAGGACTTCGCGCGTTGCCTGGACGACTACGAAGAGGCCCACTTCGGCTGGGACGAGGGCGCCCGGCGCGTCTCGGACGCCACCTTGGACCTCATGGCGGGCTGGTACGGCCCTCTCGCCCCCGTGGTGAAGAAGGGCAGCATGGCCCTCCTGGACGACAGCCTCCTGGACGTCTTCCGCTACGAACACCCCAAACCCGCGGTCCGGGCCGCCGTACGCGGCGCCCTGAAACTGCGGGCCAGGGCAGTGCGCCTGCTCCCACCCCGGCGCACCCCCCACTACGCCCGCCAGAACCCCGAGATCAAGGGCTACCCGAACGGCTTCCGCCTCGCCGACCTGGGGACGTTCCCCCCACCGCACCGCGCGGGCAGCTGCCCCGTCCCGCATGTGGGGGACACGCCGGAGCCCTGACCGGGCTCTGCTCCGGGCGAGTTGACGGATGCGGCTCGGGGGAGGGCGGCGCCTGCCGCCGCGCTCCTCCGCCGGGCAGCGACTCTCACCCTCTGCGGACCGCCAGCGCCAGATAACGGGAGTCCTCGTCCACGTACCGCACGAGATCCCATCCGCTGCCGCCGAGCAGCGGCCGCAGATTCGGCTCCGCACGGAGGTCGTCAGGAGTCAGGGCGCGGCCCTTGCGAGCGGCGAGGGCCGCGCGTCCCACGGGGTGGAAGAGGGCCAGCCGGCCACCGGGGCGTACGGTCCTGGCCAGTTCCGCGAGACCGCCGGCGGGGTCCGGCAGGTGGGAGATCAGCCCTGCGCCGAATACGGCGTCCAGACACGCGTCGCGCAGCGGCAGCCGGGTCACGTCCGCGAGCATCAGCCCCGCGCTGCCGTCGCGGCCCGCCCCGACCGCTGCCCGCAGCATCTCGGGTGTGAGGTCCGCGCCCAGTACCGTCCCGTGCGAGCCCACCGCCTCCCGCAGGGCGGGCAGTGCGCGCCCCGTGCCGCACCCGGCATCCAGCACCCGGTCGCCGCGGTGCAGGTCCATCTCTGCGATGGCGGCGGCGTAGGCGGGCGCGTCGTCGGGAAACCGGTCGTCCCAGTCCGCGGCCCGGGCGGCGAAGAACGCGCGGACGTCGTGCGGGTCGGCGTGGTCGGTCATCGGGCTCCTTCAGGGCGGGGTGCATACAGGGCCGTCCGCCCATGATCTCCCACGGGCCCCTGGGCGAGGTACTGGTGGGACCGGGAGCTGAGGGGCGATGGGGGGCGCTCAGCGGGCGGGGGGACGGGGGCGCGAGGACGCGGGGGCGTGGAGCGCCCGCGTGGCGAACATGTTCGGTCACGGCGCGATCGTTCGGAAGCGTGGCCACGCCAAATACCCGCGTCTTCCGGTCTGTCTCCGGAAACCAGGGCCCACTGTCACTAGCGTCCGCGATCACGAGGACCTCGCCGGCCGGCATGGGAGGGCGAGGGCGCACAGGTGGTGGGGGACGGGGGCGGGCCGGCATGGCTCAGGACAGACGGTGGTACGACGCCGAGGCCGGACCGGTCGTCCGCCCCTACGCGGCGGTCGGCACACACTCCGCCCCGGACCCGGCGGCCCGGCTGGACGTCATCGCGCTGGTCTCGGCGGGACCCCGGGCGCCGAAGGACGCGGCGGCCGACGAGTCCGAACTCGGCCCGGAGCACCGCACCTTGCTCACCCTGTGCCGAGCCGGGGCCCGGTCGGTCGCCGAACTCGCAGCGGCCGCCGAACTGCCGATCACGGTGGTGAGGGTGCTGCTCGGAGATCTGCTGTGCAGCGGCCAGGTCCGGGTGAGGCCTCCCGAACCGCCGGCCAAGCTCTCCGGTGAAAGGTTTCTGCGCGAGGTGATCCATGGCCTCCGCTCACTGTGACCACCGCGCCGGGAATCATGTCCCGCAGCCCCAACTACCGTGACTGCAGGGCCCCGTGGGGACCTTTGATCCAAGCCTCGTGGCTTTCCCGAATTCAAGGACATCGCGATCAGCGGGGGGTACGGTCCTCGCCATGGATTCCGGACGGCGCTCTGCCGCTGGGGCTCCTCTCGCCGAGCCATGGATCCGACCGCACCCGTGACGTACGGGATCTGCATCCTGGAGGAGACGGCTGATGAATGCCGCACAAGGGGCCCCGGAGGGCACGACCCTGGACCCTGATCCCGATCTGGCCCTGAAAATCTTGGTCGCGGGCGGCTTCGGGGTGGGCAAGACGACCCTGGTGGGCTCGGTCAGCGAGATCCGCCCCCTGCGCACCGAGGAACAGCTCACCGAGGCGGGCGAGACGGTGGACGACACCGGGGCCGTGCACCGCAAGACCAGCACCACGGTGGCGATGGACTTCGGGCGCATCACCATCAGGCAGGGGCTCTCCCTCTACCTGTTCGGCACCCCCGGGCAGGATCGTTTCTGGTTCCTGTGGGACGACCTATCGGAGGGTGCGCTCGGTGCCGTGGTGCTGGCCGACACCCGGCGGCTGGAGGACTGCTTCCCGGCCGTGGACTATTTCGAGCGGCGCGCGATCCCGTTCCTGGTGGCCGTCAACTGCTTCGCGGAATCGCGGTCCTACGGTGCCGACGAGGTGGCCCGCGCCCTGGACCTGGACCGCGGCACCCCGGTGGTGCTCTGCGACGCGCGGGACCGCGACTCGGGCAAGGAAGTGCTGATACGACTGGTCGAGCATGCCGGACGGCTGCACACCGCCCGCCTGTTGGACTCCGTCGGCTAGCGCGCTTCTTGTGGTGATGTGCTGATAGGCGTGGACGCCGGGCGGCGGGCTGAGCCAGGAGGGCGCGTCAAGTCCATCGATCGAGTGGCACTCTCCCGATGTGGAATAACGCAATGCGCCCCTGCGCATGCCTTCTGCTGATCACGGGCCTGAATATCCCCGAATACAGGAGCACAGCATGCGTATCCGAACCCTCGTCGCCGCCGTCGCACTTGCCGCCACCGCCGTACTCGGCAGCGCGAGCTTGGCCACGGCGGACGACATCGACCAGTTCAGCAGCGGCAGAATTGAACAGACCATCACCCACAACGGTTTCACCACCAGCAAGGTCTGGTAACACTCACCGCTCATCGGCTCTGCCGTACACCGCGGGGAATGGTGGGGGGCTCCGCCCCTCCCGACCGGCTACGGCCCTCGTTCGGGGGCGTAGCCGATCGGGAGGGGCGGCCAGGGCGTAGCCGGACGGTCGAGGAGCTGTAGCGGTGGGCGCTGGGGCGGTTGTCCCAGCGGTGGGCGTACCGCTGGACAGCCTGCCTGGCGCAGCCCCTCGCGTGTGGTCAATCAGCGGCGACGACACTCGGCTTGCAGTGACCGGGTTGGATGCGGGGCGCGAACTGCGGGGACGCCCCCCTTCGTTTGACGAAGGGGGCGGGGCGTGACTCGCCCTCCCCGGCGGTTCGGGCGGTGAAGTGGACGGCTGGAGCTCCCGTCCCGCACTCCTGCTGCGTTGCACAGCTGACCCGGGGGGCTGCCGGTACCGCGAAGCGTCCGACCCCCGGGCCGGCTTCTCCTCGTTCAAACGAACCGGGTTACGCGAACTGGCCGGGCCGGTAGCCCCCCGCGGGCTGCTGGATGATGACGTTCCCGCGGTTGAAGGCGTTGATAAGGGCAATCTGCGAGACCAGCGCGGTGAGTTGCTCCTCGTCGTAGTACTTGGCGGCGTTCGCCCATGCCTCGTCCGTGACGCCACCGGCGGCGTCGGCGATGCGGGTGCCCTGCTCCGCCAGCTCCAGGGCGGCGCGCTCGGCCTCGGTGAAGACCGTGGCCTCCCGCCAGGCCGCGACCAGATTGAGGCGCGTCGAGGTCTCCCCGGCGGCAGCGGCGTCCTTGGTGTGCATGTCCAGGCAGCCACCGCACCCGTTGATCTGACTGGCCCGGATCTTCACCAGTTCCTGCGTCGCGGCGGGCAGCGATGAATCGGCGAGCGCCTTGTTCGCGGCGATGATGTGCTTCCAGGTCTTGCCGGCGATCGGGCTGCCGAACATGTTCACACGCGCACCCATGGTGAGCTCCTCCGTCGTCGTCGATGCCTACACCGATATGACGGGGCGGCCCGATGCGATGTGACACGGGCGGAGGTGACGTGCGTCTCGCCTGAGTGGGAGGGGATGCCAACACCGAGGATCGGGACCGCTGTCGAGCCGCCCGGCGCGAGGGAGGCGGGGTGTCGGCGGGACGCGGGCGGAGCGGCGGCGCACGGTGTGGCACGGGGGCCGGGCGTCCTGCGCCGCCTGTATCCGTCAGCTCGTGAGATCCGCCATGGCCACGGCCTTGTCGATGCGGACCCGCACCACCAGTTCTCCGGGGACGCCGTTGCGGGCCCCGAACTCCTCCGCCTGCTCCTCGCCCATATAGCGGGCCGCGATCCGGGTCGCCCAGTGGCGCAGTGCTGCAGGGTCCTCGCTGATCTCCGCCCTTCCGTGCAGCACCACGAAGGAGAACGGCGGCCGCTCGTCGTCGACGCAGACGGCGACTCTGTGGTCACGCGCGAGGTTGCGGCCCTTGACGGTCTCCTTCCCGGTGTTGAACACCAGCTCGTCGCCGTCCATCACGAACCACACAGGTGCGATGTGCGGGCTGCCGTCGGCCTGGACGGTCGACAACTTGCCGGTGCGGGTGCCTTCCGAGACGAACGTGTGCCACTCGTCCTTGGTCATCTTTCGTGCCATGCCGCCATCCTCTCCGTCCGGCGCGATCGAGCGGCCGTGGCACGCCGGGCTGTGGGGCCGCTTGCCGATGCGGCGGAGGTGGGACAGGCTGGCACGGCAGCCGCGGACGGACTGCGGGCTGCCGACCGGCCAAGTGCGCGGACGGGGATACGGGGAGGATGCGGCATGGCATTGAGCAGCGGACTCGACTGGCTGCTGGACGATCTGACCAAACGGGTGGAGAAGGTACGGCACGCGCTGGTGCTCTCCAACGACGGGCTGGTCACCGGCGTCAGCGAGGGACTGGAGCGGGCGGACGCGGAACATCTCGCGGCGGTCGCCTCGGGTCTGCACAGCCTCGCGAAGGGGTCAGGGCTCCACTTCCAGGTCGGACGGGTGCGCCAGACCATGATCGAGTTCGACGACGGCATGCTGTTCGTGACGGCGGCGGGGGACGGCAGTTGCCTGTGCGTGCTGGCCGGCGCGGACGGTGATGTCGGGCAGATCGCCTACGAGATGACACTGCTCGTCAATCGCGTCGGTGAGCATCTGGGGGTCGCGGTCCGGCAGCCGGAGAGTTATCCACAGGTCTGACGCGTCGGTTGACGCGCTGTCACCACCCCCACGTATTGTCGTCACTGTCAGTGATCGACCGATGTCGTGGGGGAAAAACATGACAGTGATGTGCGACGGGCAGCAGGCGCTCGCGATGGGGCGCGCCGCTCGTGAACTGGAACTGAGGACGGGCGAGTTCGAACTGGCCGCCCAGCTCGGCGAAGTGCGGACGGTCCCGGCCGGCCAGGACGGCCGGCCGGGGCGCCCCGGCCCACTCGCCAGGCGCCGGGTACCGGCGGAGGAGATCGCCCGGCTGCAGGCCGAGCCGGGCTTTCCCGACGCGCTCCGCGAACGCATCCGCACGGTCGGCACGACCGAGGCCGCCGAGCTGATGGGCATCGGCCCGAGCCGGTTCCTGCGCCTTACCCGAGCCGGCTGCTTCGGCCCCGTCCGGTTCTACGTCAACCGCTTCGGCGCGGTGGTCTGGCTCTACCTCGCCGCCGAGGTCGCGGCTTTCGCCGACCGTGAACCCGAGCTGATGCGCGGCAACACCCCAGCCGCGATGCGGGTGATGCTCGACGGAGGACAGGACTGGCGGGCGCGGCAGTGGCGCAGCCGCAGGGTCGCCCAGCTCATGGGGGAGACCGACGATCCCTGGGAGTCCGCCGCGGTCATCGCCGCCGTGCTGCCTCCGGAAGAGCTGGCCTCCGTCGCCGAGGACCCCCTGGAGCGCTCCCTGTTGCGCAGCCTCCGGCCCGCCTTCGCCTCGGTCATCACCGCGACGGCCGCCGCCCGGGAGGCGTACGCACGGGTGCTGACGGCCGAGGAGTTCGACGAAGTGATGTGGTACCGCGTCAACCTCTCCCGGGCCCTGGAAGCGGCCCGCCGCGACGAACCGGGCCGCGTCCGGACTCCGGCCGCGGTGACGGCCGGAGCCCGCAGGGGTCAGTCGCCGAGCTTCCTGAACAGCCCTTCCTGGACGACCGAGACCAGCAGCCTGCCGGCGCGGTCGTAGATCCGGCCGCGGGCCAGCCCCCGACCGCCGGTGGCGATCGGCGACTCCTGGTCGTAGAGGAACCACTCGTCCGCGCGGAACGGCCGGTGGAACCACATCGCATGGTCCAGCGAGGCCATGTCGAAGCCGCGCGGACCCCAGAGCGGCTCGATGGGGATGCGGACCGCGTCCAGCAGCGTCATATCGCTGGCGTAGGTGAGCGCGCAGGTGTGGACGAGCGGATCGTCACCCAGCGGTCCGACCGCGCGCATCCACACCGCGCTGCGCGGCTCCGCGGCCTCGATCTCGTCCGGCGTCCAGCGCAGCCGGTCGACGTAGCGGATGTCGAAGGGCTGCCGCCGCGCCATCCGCTCCAACGCCTCGGGCAGACCGCCCAGGTGGGCGCTGACCTCGTCCACGACCGTCGGCAGATCCTCCGGGTCGGGCACCGCCCGACGCATCGGCAACTGATGATCGAAGCCGGGCTCCGGCTGGTGAAAGGAAGCGGTCAGATTGAAGATTGTCCGACCCTGCTGGACCGCGACGACGCGGCGTGTGGTGAACGACCGCCCGTCACGCACCCGCTCCACCTGGTACACAATCGGCACCCCGGGCCGCCCCGGCCGCAGAAAGTACGCGTGCAGCGAGTGGACCGGGCGGTCACCCTCCGTCGTCCGCCCGGCCGCCACCAACGCCTGGCCCGCGACCTGGCCGCCGAAGACCCGCTGCAGGGACTCCTGCGGGCTGCGGCCCCGGAAAATGTTCACCTCGATCTGCTCCAGGTCCAGCAGATCGACCAACTTCTCGGCCGGATTGGTCATGACCGGTGGCCCTCCGTCACATCCGTCGGCGGCCTCGGGTGAAGCCGTCCGCTCACAGCTGACCCACGTCGGTGACGCGCACCACCGCACGCCCCTCCTCGTCGGAGGCGGCCAGGTCCACCTCGGCAGAGATGCCCCAGTCGTGATCACCGTTCGGGTCGGCGAAAGTCTGCCGCACCTTCCACAGCCCGTGCTCGGCATCCTCCTCGATCTGCAGAAGCTTCGGGCCGCGCGCGTCAGGACCGGTGCCCAGCTCGTCGTACTCGTCCCAGTAGGCATCCATCGCGTCGCCCCAGGCGTCCACGTCCCAGCCGGACTCGGCATCCAGCTCGCCGAGCTCCTCGACCTTGTCCAGCGCCGCCAGCTCCACCCGCCGGAACATCGCATTGCGCACCAGCACCCGGAACGCCCGCGCGTTCGAGGTGACCGGCCGCACCTGGTCTGCCCGCTCCGCGGCCTGTTCCGCCGTCTCCACCTCCGGATTGGCGAGCTGTTCCCACTCGTCCAGCAGGCTGGAGTCCACCTGCCGCACCATCTCCCCGAGCCAGGCGATGATGTCCTGGAAGTCCTCGGACTTCAGATCGTCCGGCACGGTGTGGTCGAGCGCCTTGAAGGCGCTCGCCAGGTAGCGCAGCACAATGCCCTCGGTGCGGGCCAGCTCGTAGAAGGAGGTGAACTCCGTGAAGGTCATGGCGCGTTCGTACATATCGCGGATGACCGACTTCGGCGACAGCGGATGGTCGCCGACCCACGGGTGACTCTTGCGGTACAGGTTGTAGGCGTGGGAGAGCAGTTCGTCCAGCGGCTTGGGGTACTCGACGTCCATGAGCCGCTCCATGCGGTCCTCATACTCCACGCCGTCGGCCTTCATCTGGGCGACCGCTTCGCCCCGGGCCTTGTTCTGCTGGGCGGCCAGGATCTGCCGCGGATCGTCCAGCGTCGACTCCACCACCGACACCATGTCCAGCGCGTAGGACGGCGACTCAGGGTCCAGCAGGTCGAACGCGGCCAGTGCGAAGGTCGACAGCGGCTGGTTCAGCGCGAAGTCCTGTTGAAGGTCGACGGTCAGCCGGACGATCCGGCCCTCCGCGTCGGGCTCCTCCAGCCGCTCCACGATCCCGCCGTCCAGCAGCGACCGGTAGATCGCGATGGCGCGACGGATGTGCCGCAGCTGATTCCTGCGCGGCTCGTGGTTGTCCTCCAGCAGGTGGCGCATCGCCGCGAAGGCGTTGCCCGGCCGCGCGATCACGGACAGCAGCATGGCGTGAGTGACCCGGAAACGGGAGGTCAGCGGCTCAGGATCGGAGGCGATGAGCTTTTCGAAGGTGTTCTCGCCCCAGTTGACGAAGCCCTCCGGCGCCTTCTTGCGAACGACCTTCCGCCGCTTCTTCGGGTCGTCGCCGGCCTTCGCCAGGGCCTTCTCGTTCTCCACGACGTGTTCGGGCGCCTGCGCGACGACAAAGCCCGCGGTGTCGAAGCCGGCCCGCCCGGCCCGGCCCGCGATCTGGTGAAACTCCCGCGCCCGAAGCGTCCGCACCCGGGTGCCGTCGTACTTCGTCAGCGCGGTGAACAGCACCGTGCGGATGGGGACGTTGACGCCGACGCCGAGCGTGTCCGTACCGCAGATGACCTTCAGCAGGCCCGCTTGCGCCAGCTTCTCCACCAGTCGGCGGTACTTCGGCAGCATGCCGGCGTGGTGCACGCCGATGCCGTGGCGGACGTAACGCGACAGGTTCTTACCGAACTTGGTGGTGAACCGGAAGTTCCCGATGAGCTCGGCGATCTGGTCCTTCTCGGCGCGCGTACACATGTTGATGCTCATCAGAGCCTGCGCCCGTTCCACGGCCGCGGCCTGCGTGAAGTGCACGATGTACACCGGGGACTGGTGGGTCTCCAGCAGCTCGGTGAGCGTCTCCGTCATCGGCGTCGTGCGGTACTCGTACGACAGCGGCACGGGCCGCGTCGCGGAGCGCACCACCGACGTCGGCTTGCCGGTGCGGCGGGTCAGATCCTCTTCGAACCGCGACATGTCGCCGAGCGTCGCCGACATCAGGATGAATTGTGCCTGCGGCAGTTCCAGCAGCGGAATCTGCCAGGCCCAGCCACGGTCCGGCTCGGCATAGAAGTGGAACTCGTCCATCACGACCTGGCCGATGTCGGCGTGCTTGCCGTCGCGCAGCGCAATGGAGGCGAGCACCTCGGCCGTACAGCAGATGACGGGCGCGTCGGAGTTGACGGAGGCGTCACCGGTGAGCATGCCGACGTTCTCGGTGCCGAACAGCTTGCACAGGTCGAAGAACTTCTCCGACACCAGGGCCTTGATGGGAGCGGTGTAGAAGGTCACCTGGTCGCGGGCCAGGGCGGTGAAGTGCGCGCCGGCGGCGACAAGGCTCTTCCCCGAGCCGGTGGGGGTCGACAGGATGACGTTCGCCCCCGAGACCACCTCGATCAGCGCCTCCTCCTGGGCAGGGTAGAGCGCGATGCCCTGCTGCTCGGCCCAACTCGAAAAGGCTTCGAAGAGGGCATCGGGGTCGGCGTCTTTCGGCAAATGATCGATGAGGGTCACACCCCCCATACTGCCTGCCTTCGGCCCGTATCAGGGAACCGGCGGTGCATTGCCCGGGGCCGGGACCCCACGCCCCGCCACTACGGGGCGATCACTGTGCATGACCTCTGAGCTGCGGAGATGACGATTTGCGTCAATTCGTGACAGTAGCGGTCAGGGCTTTGTGTGCAGCGGTCCCATGGCGACTGCGGGGCAGTCCGTAGGCGATGCAGCGAGTCGTGGGGAGGGAGGAACTCGGGGATCTGGTGAGGTCGACGGGTGCCGTTGCCAGGAGAGGTGGTGGTCTGACCTGCGAAGACGTGCTCGGGGCGCGATCGGCGGGCCGATGGCCACTCGGGCGGCGGGCGCCGGCTGGGGCTGCCGTGGGCTGACGCGCGGGCTCATCCCGGGCAATGCCGAGGTTCCGTTGATCTTCCCCGCGCATGAGCCTTGACGATCACCGAGGGAGGGGCGGGGAGGGAGCGGCGCGCACCACGGGCGGGCGCGGAGCCCGGCCGGCCATGCCCTTCATAGGGAGACGTGGCGGAGATCACCGGCGCCAGCGAAGGGAGATCGCCCCCGATAGCGAAGGGAGATCTCTTGGCCAGAGCGAGGTCGGCCGCGGGGGATGGGGAGGGGAGGTGGGGGAGGGGGGAGGGGGAGGGCCCCCACCCGGGGCGGACGGTCCAGGCTCCCGAGTCGATACGGGTGGACCGTTCGCCTCGGCAACCCCCCCTGTCCCGGGTCCATGCTGCGCATCACCGCATGGACCCGCTCGTCACCTCACATCGCGCCGAGACCGACTGCCTCGCGGGCCCCGGTCCGACATGAGTGCGGGCCGGTACGAAAACGTACCGGCCCGCTCGGGGAGGGGTGCCCCGATGCCGCCGCGTGGGGTACGGGGCCCTTCAGGTCGTGTTCGGCGGCGTACGGAGAGGTCTCAGCGCCTACCGATCGCACTGCACTCAGCTGTCACTGACCGCACTGGGTCGTTGCCGCTGGGCCGCAACCAGATTCCGAATTCACGTGGTTGCGCCGAACCGACCACGATGCCTCGCGCGTCGTTCCCGCCGGCAGTGGCTGATCCAGGCGGCACTGTTCGTGTCCGCGGAGACCGGACGCTCCTTTCAGGATCGTCTGTGCCCGCCGACAGCAGATGCGCCGGTCGCTACTCTGGCGGCCAACTCCAGCGGCACTCCGGCGGGCGGCTGCCGCCCGCCCGGCACCGGACGTGTGGGCCGAGACCAGACGCGCCGGTCGCTACCAGTCGCTACCGGTCTTCCCGCCAACAGTGGCCACTCCGGCCGACACCGGCCGCTCCTGCCGCGACCGATTGCTTCCGCCGACATCGGCCCGCTCACCCGGCCCCGCGTTACCCGTACCGGCCCCGTCCTGCCTGGATCGGCCCCTGCCTACCGGCGCCGGCCTCGTCCTGCCTGGACCGGCCCCGTTCTGTCGGTACCGGCACCGGAGCCGTCCCGCCGGCATCGGCCACTCCCGCCGGCACCCGGAGACGCTGCCTCCCCTTCGCCCGCTGCCTGGCCGCCCGCCTCGCCCCCCGTGCGAGGCGCACGAGCCGTGCTCGCGCCCAACCAAGCCGCGCCGTTACCCGAGTCGGCCCGTCCTCCTTCCTCCCGTCCTCCCGTCCTCCGTCCTTCCGTTCCACCGTTTCCTCATCCGCCTCCCCGGAGTCTCCGTCCCGTCATTTCACCGAACCTGCCATGACGCCCTGGACGAAGTGGCGTTGGAAGGCGAAGAAGACGATGACGGGAACGATGAGGGACAGGAAGGCGCCGGGGGCCAGGACTCCGATGTTGCTGCCGAACTGGCGCATCTGGGACTGCAGGGCCACGGTCAGTGGCTGCGACTCGTTGTCGGCGAAGAGCAGCGCGACGAGCATGTCGTTCCAGACCCAGAGGAACTGGAAGATGGCCAGGCTGGCGATTGCCGGGCGCCCCAGCGGCAGGATGAGCTGGGAGAAGATCCGCCACTCCCCGCCGCCGTCCATGCGGGCCGCTTCCAGCATCTCCTTGGGGATCTCCGCGAAGTAGTTGCGGAGCAGGAAGATGGCGAAGGGGAGGCCGTAGGCGGTGTGGAAGAGGATCACGCCCGGGATGGAGCCGAACAGTCCGAGTGCGCCGAACATCTTGGCCACCGGCAGCAGTCCGATCTGGACCGGCACCACCAGCATGGCGACGACCAGCAGGAAGATCCAGTCCCGGCCGGGGAACTCCAGCCAGGCGAAGGCGTATCCGGCCAGCGCTGCGATCACCACGACGGCGATGGTGGTGGGCACCGAGATCAGCACGGTGTTCCAGAACGCCTGGGTGATGCCCGAGTCCTGCAGCAGCGCCGTGTAGTTGTCGAGCGACAGTTGGCCGGGGGCGGCGAGCGCCTGCCACCAGCCGCTGCCGGCGTTGTCCTCCTCGGAACGCAGCGAGGAGACGAAGAGGCCGGCGGCGGGGGCGAGCCAGATGAGGCCGATGATCAGCAGCCCCACCTGGATCACGCTGCGGCTGAGCCGCTTCCCCGGTCCCGTCTTCCCGGGCCGGTTCTTCCCGGGCCTGGTGCGCGTCGGCAGGTTTTTCCCCGACCCCGTCTTCCCCGGCAGTGTCGTGCCCGCCTGTGCAGTTCCCGGCTGTGCTGTTCCCTGCGGGGTGTTGGCCTTTCCGCCGGGCGCCGAGGCAGCGTGGGTGGTGGTCATGACTGGCTCCTGCGGAAGCGTCGGATGTTGAGGATCATGGCCGGGACCACCAGGAGCAGCAGCAGGACACCGAGGGCACTGCCGAGCCCCTGGTTGTTGCCGCCTCCGAAGGAGACCAGCCACATCTGCAGCGCCAGCACATTGGCGTCCTGCTGTACGGGGCCGGGCGCGATGATGTAGACGAGGTCGAAGACCTTCATCACGTTGATCACCATCGTCACGAACACGACGCCCAGGACGGGGCCGAGCAGCGGCACGGTGATCCTCCGGAACACCTGCCATTCGTTCGCGCCGTCCATCCGGGCGGCCTCCAGGACCTCGCGTGGCATCGCGGAGAGTCCCGCGCCGATGAGTACGAGCGCGAAGCCGGTCCAGATCCACAGGTAGGCGCCGATGATGGCGGGGGTGATGAGGGCCGGGCCGAGCCAGGAGACGCCCTCGTACGGTGGGGCGAAGTCCTTCGCGGGGAGCTGGACGGTGTAGGAGCCCGCCTTCAGGCCGGTCAGGCGGTACGCGCCGTCCGGCCCGGTGGTGGCATCGGCGACGACCTTGCCGTGCGAGTCGACGGCCTCGACGGCCAGTTGCGGCAGCCCGCGTTCGCCCGGGTCCACGCTGCCGGGCTTGCCGTGTCCGCCGGGGGTGAAGTCGAGGTAGACCACGCCCCGGAGTTCGCCGGCGCCGGCCGGTGTCCTGGAGGCCGGCGCGGCGGGCTTCGCCTCGGCCGGCATCTCCTTGGGCGGGACGCCGACCAGGCCGAGATTGACGGTCTTTCCGGGTTCGGCGGTCCGTGCGGTGCGGTAGGAGCCGTCGTCGCCGTGGACGAGCTGCTTGTCGCCGAGGCGCGCCTTGGCGGTGGGGAAGGAGGGGGCGTCGTGGAAGTTGTCGTGGACGCCGACGACGACCGCGTTGAGCACACCGCGTTCGGGGTCCTGCTCGTAGGCGAGGCGGAAGATGATGCCCGCGGCGAGGAAGGAGATCGCCATGGGCATGAACATCAGCAGCTTGAACGCCGTCTTCCAGCGGATCTTCTCGGTCAGTACGGCGAGGATCAGGCCCAGCCCGGTCAGCAGGGCGGGCGCGAAGACGACCCAGATCGCGCTGTTGCGGATGGCCCGCACGGTCGCCGGGTCCTGGAACATCTCGGTGTAGTTGTCGGCGCCGACGAAGGTGTCGCCCGAGGCGTCGTACATGCTGCGGATGACCGAGAACACGATGGGGTACGCGACGAGCGCGCCGAGCAGCAACAAGGCCGGGAGCAGGAACAGCGCGGCGGTGCGCCGGCGCCGCCGGACGGCGCGCCGCCCGGGGGTGCCGGCCCTGCCGTGCTTGCCGTTCTTGCCGTGTGCGCCGGGCGGCGGGGGTGCCGGGGTGCCGCGCGTCGCTGCGGGCGGCACCTCGGAGGTGGTGACTGGCATGGATCGGGGCCCCTTGGTCCTTAGTTCCGGTAGGCCTTGGCCGCGGCGGCTTCGAGCTTGCTGGCCGTGTCCTCGGGGGCGGAGGGGTCGCGCAGGAAGTCCTGGAGGAGCTTCCATTCGCCGGCTCCCTGGGTGCCGCCGAACGCGGCGGGGGCCTGGTCGGACATGTCGAACCGGACGGAGTTGCCGGCATCGGTCAGGGACTTGGCGGCCTTGCGGGACACCTCGTCGTGGTAATCGCCCGCGGGCACCTTCTTGTTGGGCGAGATGAAGCCGCCGGCCTGGGCCCATATGCCGGCCGCCTCGGGAGTGGCGAGGTACTTCACCAGCTCCATCGCGGCCTTCTTGTTCTTGCCGGCCTTGAGCACCACGGCGGCGTCACCGCCGCTGACCGTCGGCGGCTTGCCGTCGTCGACCGAGGGGAAGGGGAAGAACTTGGCGTCCTTGCCGACTTCCTTGTGGAGTTCGTCGGTGACCAGCGCGCTGACGAAGTCGCCTTCGTAGACCATCGCCGCCTCGGGCTCCGGGCCGAAGACCTGCTGGACGGACTCGGGGAAGTCGGTGCGCAGCGCGCCCGCCCCGCCGCCGGCGACGAGGTTCTTGTCCTTGAAGAGCTGTCCGAGGGTGCTCAGGGCCTTGACGACGGTGGGGTGCGTCCAGGGGATCTTGTGGTCGGCGAGCTTGTCGTAGTTCTCGGGCCCGGCCTGGGAGAGGTAGACGTTCTCGAACCAGTCGGTGAGCGGCCAGCCGGCCTCGCCCGCGACGGAGAACGCCGGTACGCCCGAGTCGGACAGCGTCCGGCCGGAGGACAGCAACTCCTTGTACGTCTTCGCGGGGCCGACCCCGGCCTGCTCGAACGCTTCGGGGCTGTACCAGACCGTCGACTTGTGGGACGCCTTGAAGTACAGGCCGTAGTAGGTGTTGTCGACGGTGCCGTAGTCCTTCCAGACCTGGGCGTAGTTCTTGCCTGCGGTGGTGCCGATCTCCTTGGACAGCGGGGCGAGCCAGCCCTTCTTCGCGAACTGCCGGAGCACGCCGACCTGCGGAACCATCACGACGTCGGGGGCGTTGCCGCCTTCGATCTGGCTGCCGACGACGGTGGAGACGTTGTCGCCGGTGGAGGAGAAGGTGATCTTCGCGCCGGTCTTCTCGGAGAAGCCGTCCAGGACCTTCTTGAAGCTCTGCTGTTCCACGCCGGTCCAGACGCCGGCGACGGTCAGCGTCTGGCCGCTGAGCTTCTGTTCGCCTCCTCCGGGGGTGACCGCGCCGCCGCCACAGGCGGTGGCGGTGAGCGCCAGGCCGAGGACGGTGGCGCAGGAGGCGGCGGTGCGGGTGTGGCGTGCTGCGGGGTGTCTCATCGTGACGATTCCTTCGGTCGGGCTAGTGGGCGTCGGGGCTGTGCATCCACCAGGCGGCGGTCGATCCGGGGAGGGTCCCGGCGGGGCAGTCGCCGCTGGCCAGGAGGGGGGCACCGGAGACGGGGGCGGGCGCGGGGTCGCTGCCGAAGTTGATGGCGCAGACCAGTCCGTCGCCGCGGACGAAGGCCAGCACCTGAGGTGGCGACTCCAGCCAGCGCAGGGAGCCCTCGCCGAGTTGGGGCAGGCTGCGGCGCAGGTGCAGCCCCTCGCGGTAGAGGTGCCAGAACGACCGGGTGTCGGCCAGGGCCCGGTCCGTGGCGTGTTCGGCGAACCAGGTGGGCTGGGGCAGCCAGGGCTGGGCCGTCTCGGCGCCCGCGGTGAAGCCGAACGGTGAGGCGTGCCCGGACCACGGCAGCGGCACCCGGCAGCCGTCGCGGATGTGCTGACGGCTGCCCGTGCGGTGGAAGATCGGGTCGGTGAGGACCTCGTCGGGCAGGTCGACGACCTCGGGCAGGCCCAGTTCCTCGCCCTGGTAGACGTAGGCGGCGCCGGGGAGTGCCAGCATCAGCAGGGCGGCGGCACGGGCGCGGGCCGGGCCGTGTTCGCCGGCGTGGCCTCCTGGCTCGGTCGCGTACCGGGTCACGGTCCTGACCTGGTCGTGGTTGTTGAGCACCCAGGTGACGGTGGAGCCGGTGCCCGCGATGTCGGTCAGGGCCTCGGATATCACCTTGCGGAAGGTGTCGATGTCCCAGCGTGCGGTCAGCAGGTGGAAGAAGAATGCCTGATGCAGCTCGTCGGGCCGGACGTAGGCGGCCTGTTCGCTCGGCGTGCGCACCGAGACCTCGCCGACGAGGAGCCGGTCGTGGCCGTCCTGGGCGGTGTACTCCTCGCACAGTGCACGCCAGTCGCGCCACACCTGGTGCACCTCGGGCTGGTTCCAGGCCAGCGGGTTGACCGAGTCGCGGGTGCGCTCGTCGGCCTCGGGGTCGGGGGAGTCGGGCAGCTCGGGGTGCTTGAAGAGCCCGGCGGCGACGTCGATGCGGAATCCGTCGACGCCGCGGTCCAGCCAGAAGCGCAGCACCTGCTCGAAGTCGGCGGCCACGGCGGGGTTGCGCCAGTTCAGGTCGGGTTGTTCGGGCGTGAACATGTGGAGGTACCACTGCCCGGGGGTGCCGCTGCGCTTCGCTTCGGCTCCGCTCCTTTCCGGGCCCTCGGAGGCGGAGTCCGCTTCCGCGACTTCCTCGACGCGGGACCAGGCGGGGCCACCGAACATGGCACGCCAGTTGTTGGGCGGCAGTTCGCCGTGCTCACCGCGCCCGTCGGCGAAGTGGAAGAGGGCCCGCGCCGCGCTGCCCGGCCCTTCCGCCAGAGCTGCGCGGAACCAGGGGTGATCGCTGGAGCAGTGGTTGGGCACGATGTCGAGGAGGACCTTCAGGCCCAGCCGGTGTGCGTCGGCCACCAGGCGGTCGAATTCCGCGAGGTCGCCGTAGACCGGGTCGACGTCGCGGTAGTCGGCGACGTCGTAGCCGTGGTCGTGCTGGGGCGAGGGGTAGAAGGGGCTGAGCCAGATGCCGTCCACGCCCAGCTTCCTGAGGTAGGGCAGTCCGGCGCGGACGCCCGCCAGGTCACCGATGCCGTCGCCGGTGCTGTCCAGGAAGCTGCGGACGTACACCTGGTAGATGACCGCATCACGCCACCAGCGCTGCGCCGCGGAATGTGCCGCGGTCTCGGTGGCCTGCGCGGTCACGGCGGAGGCCGGGGAGGGGGAGGGCGCGGGGAGGGCCGAGTAGCCGTTCCCTGCCGTGGCTGTGAGCATCTGCCGAGATCCCGTTCTTACCTGAGCATGCCGGTGCGGCCTGCGGATCGCTGTTATGCATGCATGTTAAGTAGGCGTGACTTTTGGGTGTCAACGAATCTGTCAAAAGTGGCCCGGTATTGCCCGTATTTGTGGGGAGATGGGCAGAGCTCGTTTACCTAACGAGTAACTAGAATTCCGACTCCGCGCAGATGGCCGTGAGCTCCGACGCCGAGGGTCGGCCGTGCACCGCGATCGGTGCGTGGCGGCGGACGGTCCGTCGCCGTGTGCGGTCAGCCGCGGCCGGCGATGGCCCGGAGTTCGCGCGTCAGGCGCGCGACGGTCGCGTCCGTGCTCCGGCCATGGGTGAGGGCGTCATGCATCACGGCCTGCACCGCGAGGCTCACCTGGTCATACCGCGGACTCTTCAGGCGCGGCCTGGCCGTCAGCACGCTCCGTTGCAGGGTCGGGAGGTAGGGGAACCGCCGTACCAGTGCCGGATCCTCGTACAGCGAGGCCCACACCGGCGGCAGGGACCCCTCGGAGAGCACCCTGCGCTGCACCGGCTCGCTCGTCAGATACGAAATCAGGTCGGCGGCCGTCCTGCGGTGCCGCGAATGGGCGTTGATCGCCAGGTTGGAGCCGCCCAGCACACTGGAGCCCTGGCCGTCGGGACCGGGCAGCGGCACCGCGCCGAATTTGCCCGCCACGCGCGACGACTTCCCGTCGGCCAGCGCGTACGCGTACGGCCAGTTGCGGAGGAACAGCAGCCGGCCGTCCTGGAAGGCACGGCGGGACTCCTCCTCCTTGAACGTCAGCGCACGCCGCGGGATCCATCCCTCGCGCACCCCGTCGAGAAGGAACGACAGTCCACGGCGTGCCGCGGGGGAGTCCACCGTGACCCGCGCACCTTCGTCCGCGAGCACCGTGCCGCCCGCGGACTGCACGGCCTCGACGACGTTGGCGGTCAGTCCCTCGTACGGCAGGAGCTGGCCGGCGTATCCGTCGAGACCGTGCCGGGGCGCGACGGTCTTGGCCAAACGCCTCAACTCGGCCCACGTACGGGGCGGTTGCTTCCCTTCCCGGTCCAGTACGTCCTTGCGGTAGTAGAGCAGGCCCGCGTTGGTCACGTAGGGGACGGCATACAGACTCCCCCGGAAGGTGGCGGTGTCCACCACGGGAGGAAGGAAGCGGTCCAACGGGAGCCGCCCGGCGTCGACGGGAGTGATCCAGCCGTGCGCCGCGAACTCCGATGTCCACGCCACGTCGATGTTCAGGACGTCGAAGCGGTCACTGCCGGAGCGCAGCTCGGAGATCATCTGGGCCCGGACCTCGTCGGCGGCGTCCGGCAGCTCGACCAGGGTCACCTTCTCCCCGGGGTGCCGGCCGTTCCAGCCGTCGAGGATGCCCCGGAGGTAGCCCGTGAGGTCCCCGCCCGTCACCAGCGTGATCGGACCGCGGCCGTCCGCGCCGCCGGCCGGCTCTCCCGCCTGCGCGCCGGCATGCCCCGCGAACAACAGGGAGCAGACCAGGAGAGCCCTCCCCGCGGCACGCTTCCACCGCATGGGATCCTCCTCGCACCAGGCGTCGCCGGACACGTACTCGACAGCCGGCCCTCTGTATACCTGTTGGACATGCGGGATACTAGACCCGCAGGAAGATACGACGGCGATCCGGATCACAGCCGGAAGAGCGCAGTTAACCGGCAACTACGGCGGTGAGGGAGAGGGAGAGCGTGCGGCTGCCACTCCTGGCGCTGTTGGTCAGCGGACCCGCACACGGCTACGAACTCAAGCAGGCTCTTGAGAACCTCCTGGGCGCGGCATACCCTCAGCCGAACGTCGGCCAGATCTACGTCACCCTCGGTAGGCTGGAGAAGGCGGGCCTGATCGAGGGAGAGGACGTCGAGCAGTCGGACCGCCCCAACAAGCGCACCTACCGAATCACCGAGGCGGGCCGCGAGACGGTCGACGCGTGGTTCGAGGAATCCACCGCGGAACCACGGGTGCGGGACGAGTTCTTCATGAAGCTCGCCCTCGCCCCCCGCACCGGGGCCGCACATCAGATCGCCCTGATCAACAAACAGCGCCGCCACTACCTCAACACCATGCGGGATCTGTCGAAGCTCTCCGCGGGCGAGGACCCCGACAACCGGGTGGCGCACCTGCTGATCGAGGGCGCGATGCTGCATCTTCAAGCGGATCTCGACTGGTTGGAGCGCTGTCAGGAGGAGCTGGAATGAACCGGGACGAGCCGTCCGGCCCGATACTTCGGGCAGCCGGCCTGGTCAAGACCCACCGGCCGGAAGGGGCCGCCCCGGTCCACGCCGTGCGCGGTGTCGACCTGACCATCGAGCGGGGCGAATTCGTCGCCGTCACCGGGCCCTCGGGCGCCGGTAAATCCACCCTGCTGCATCTGCTCGGCGGCCTCGACCGCCCCGACAGCGGCTCCCTCTGGCTCGACGGCCGCCAGGTCGACTCCTGCAGCGAGGCCCGCTGGGCGGTACTGCGCCGCAAGCACATCGGCATCGTCTTCCAGTTCTTCAACCTGGTCTCCAACCTCAGCGTCGCCGACAACGTCGAGCTGCCCGCCCTGCTGGCCGGAAGTTCCCCGCGGCGGGCTCGCGCCGACCGCGCGGAACTGCTGGCGGAGCTGGGTCTGAAGGGCATGGAGAACCGCACGCCGGGCGAGCTGTCCGGCGGTGAGCAGCAGCGCGTCGCACTGGCCCGCGCGCTGATCAACGCCCCAGGTCTGCTGCTCGCCGATGAGCCGGCCGGCAGCCTCGACAGCAAGGGCACCCGGGAGGTGCTGCGGCTGCTCGCCCGCTTCCACCAGCGCGGCCAGACGATTCTGCTGGTCACCCACGACGCCAGGATGGCGAGCGCCGCGGATCGGGTGATCAGCTTCTTCGACGGCCAGGTCGTCGACGACGCCCACCTCGGCGGGAGCGGTGACCGCACGCCGGCCGGCGTGGCCGACGTACTCAAGCTCAAGGGCTGACCGGCATGCGCGCAGCGGCACGCTGGAGTCATGCCCACCTCAGGGCCCACCGCGGCGCGGCGGTGCTCATCGTGCTGGCGACAGCCGGGATCACCGTCTCGCTGCTGCTCGCCACCGCTCTGTTCGGCTACGCGGCAGACCCCTGGCAGCGGGTCTTCACCCAGACCTCCGGCGCCCACGTCTGGATCCACACCCAAGCCGGCGCGCCCGCGGCGTCACTTACCGCGCTGGATGAGGTGCGGGCCGCCTCCGGGCCCTTCCGTACGGTCCGCACCACAGCGAGCCTGCAGCCCGGTGGCGCCAAAGCGGCTCTGGAACTGCGCGGTGCCCCCGACCGTCCCCGGACCGCCGGCCCGCGCCTCACCGCTGGCCGCTGGTTGGACGCAGGCACCGCCGGGGGGCGAGGGGCGGGCATCGTCCTGGAAAGCTCGGTGGCCCGTGCCATGTGGGCGAAGCCGGGGGACGACCTCTCCCTCAGCGGCTTCGCCCGGCCGTTGCGCGTGGTGGGCATCGCGGAGACCGCCGAGGTCGGGTTCCGCGCGGGGGAGACGCCAGGGACGGCCTGGGTGCTGCCGGGGACCCTGGCCGCGTCGGACGCGGGCCGGGAGCAACGCGGCAGGACCGTCGGACTCCAGCTCACCGACCCCGAGGACACCGACTACGTCGTCCAGCGCGCCGTCACCCGGCTCGGCTCCGACCAGATCACCGGCGTCTCGACCTGGCGGCAGGCCAAGGCCGAAGCCGCGAGCGACAACCAGCTCCTCGGGCGGCTGCTGGGCCTCTTCGGGCTCGGTGCGCTGCTCGCGGCGGCCCTCGCGGTGGGCGGCGCCATCAGCACCCGGATCCGCGGGCACCTCAGGGACATCGCCATCCTCAAGGCCATCGGGTTCACCCCGGGCCAGGTGGTGCGGATGTTCCTCGCCCTCCATCTCGGCTTCGCGCTGCTGGGCGTCGCGTCCGGGGCCGTCCTGACCGAGGTGCTCGGCAGCCTCGTCCCGGGCCGGATCGGGGAGGCGATGGCCCTGTGGCAGGAACTCCCCGAGCACGCCTGGGCGCCGTTCGCCATCTCCGGCGGCGTGGTCGTCTTCATCGGCTCGGCCACCTGCCTGGCCGCCTGGCGGGCCGGACGCGTCCCGCCGGTGCCCGTCGCCCGTGCCGCCGTGCCCCCCGGACGCCGGATGTCCGGCACCGTGCGCCGGGCTCTCGGCCTCCGGGTGCCACCGGCCCTGGTCCTCGGCTGGCGCGGTGCCTTCCACCGCCCGCTCCGCTCCGTGGCGGCAGTCGGACGGCTGACGGTGCCCCTGTTGATCATCACCATCGCGCTCGGCGCCTGGGCCACCCTCGACCGTTTCGTCTCCCACCCGGAGAAGGTGGGTCTGCCGGCCGCGCTCACCGTGCGTTCCGACAGCCTCGGCGACCGGGAGCTGCGTCAACTGCTCGCCGACCGGCCGGACGTCACCGCCCACCCGGGTGCCGAGGTCCAGGCCCTGGTCCCGGGGCAGACCGGCACGATCACCTTGCGCGGACTGGGCACCGACCGCCGGCCCTACCCCTACGCCCTCGCGGAGGGACGCGCCGCCCGCGGCCCGGACGAGGCCATCGCCGGGCAGGGACTGCTCGACCTGCTGGACGCCCACGTCGGCGACTGGGTACGGATGACGGTCGCCGGGCAGCCGCATGTCCTCCATATCGTCGGCCGCGGCATCGAACCCGCCGACGGCGGGCGGGTGATCTCCACCGGGCTCGACACCCTGCGCGAGGGTGACACCGCGCTGCGTCCGGACTTCTACCATCTGGTCCTCAAGCAGGGGGCCGACCCGGACGCGGTGCGGGACTCCCTCGTCCAGGCGTCGGCCGGTCGGCTCGAAGTGCGGGAGATCCCCAATCCGGTGAGCGGTTTCGCCGCGGTCCGTGCGGTCATCGCCGGCCTGATCGCCGTGCTCGTCCTGATCGGCCTCGCGGAGCTGTCGACGACGGTCGGCGCCGCGGTGCGCGACCGCGGACGCGATCTGCTCGCGCTCAAGGCCGTGGGGCTGACGCCTCGTCAGATCATCGCGGTGATCGTGTCCGCCACCGTGTTCGTGGTGCTGGCCGCCGCGTCCGTCGGCTCGCTCCTGGGAGTCTTCGCCTCGCAGTGGCTCATCGACCTCCAGGGGCGCAGCAGCGGCTGGGGATCGGGCATCGCCCAGCGGCCACCGCTGAGCGTCCTGCTGCTGGTCGGCGGCGTCTCGGTCGTGGTCGCTGCGGCCGCTTCCGTGCTGCCCGCGGCCCGGGCCGCCCGCGGCAAACTCGCCGACGCGCCCGTGGACGTGCGGTAGCGGCTTCCGATGCCGAGGCGGGGGAGCCGGTGCCGGTTCGCTGTTACTGGATCGGGCGCCGGCCGCGTACCGCCCAGGCCCGGGCGGTGAGCGGGACGGTGCCGTCGGCGGCGTGCGGGAGCCCGGCGCGGAGGTGGTCGCGCAGCTCGGCGCGCGGTTCGTCCTCCAGGGACTTCACATACGCGGGCGCCGGACCCTGTCCACCGAGGAACGGTGCCCAGAAGTCGCCGAAGTCCCGGAACGGCGTCGGCACATCGACCGCTTCGACCCGTACGTCCCGCAGGCCGGCGTCGCCGAACAGCGCGCGTAGCGGCTCGGGCCGGCACATCGGGAACCGTGTCCCTTCGTCCAGCTCGCGGGCGCGGCGGTCGAGTGCGCCGGCGGCGTCCCAGAAGTGGCGGATGAGCTGCATACCCTCGGCGTAGTCCCAGACGTAGGCGCCGACCGTGCCGCCGGGACGGGTGGTGCGTGCCATCTCCGTCACCGCGCGCGCCGGATCGGGCAGGAAGTTCAGGAGCAGACCGCTGACAACCACGTCGGCCCCGGCGTCCGGGAACGGCAGCCGTGCGGCATCCGCTGCCGCGAAGTGCGCGCGAGGGGTGGTGATGGTGTGGCGGGCGTAGCGGACATAGCCCTCCGAGGTGTCGACGCCGGCCACGTCCTCCGGGAACGCCAGGTCCAGTACCGCCTGCGTCAACGCGCCCGTGCCACACCCGATGTCGGACCAGCGCTCACCGGGGGGAAGGTTCAGCCAGCGCACGAAGGAGGGCGCCACCACCCGGCTCCACCGCCCTGCGTACGGCTCGTAGGCCGCGCCGTCGGCCCACACCTCGTCATCCACGCCCAGCCACCCACGCCTCGTCTTCCACGGTCGGCCGCCATTCCGCCCGGCGCCCTGATTGTCTGATGTGCGTAGATTATCCCATGGGTGGAAGCGTGCGACGGTTCCCCTCCGCGGGCGCGCGGACGGGCGGCACCGAGGGCGTGGGATGACCGCAGGTGTGTGGACCAGGTGTGTGGACCTGCGATGGCGGTGCAGGGGTCTGGGGCGGTTGTGACGTCGGGGCGATGCACCCAGGGCCTTCGAGGTCGACCACCCGGCGCCTGGTCGGCGAACTGCCGGTGTCGGCAGGGTCTTTGGCGCGCCGCGGCCAACTGCCCAGGACCGTTTCGGTAGATGCCCGGGCGGGCGACGTTCGCCGAACGGCAACTGTCCACCGTGGCATTCGCCTTGAGGCGTCCGGACCGGTCGTCCCGCCCAGCCGCACGGACACCGGGAGCCCCCCGCATCGAACGGAGATCATCTGACGCTACGCTGTGTCGCCGACCGGGCGTCAGCCGCGCGCTATCGAGGAACCCCGGCGGACCGACGCACACAAGGGGTGGGGAACGACAATGATGGGACCGGCGCACTCGCTGTCCGGGGCTGCGGCCTGGCTGGGGGTGGGCGCGGCGACCGCTGCGGCCGGGCACCCGATGCCCTGGCCCGTACTCGTCTGCGGAGCTCTGATCTGCGCCGGAGCTGCGCTCGCCCCCGACCTCGACCACAAGTCCGCGACCATCTCGCGCGCCTTCGGGCCGCTGTCGAAGGGGCTCTGCGAGGTCGTCGACACCCTCTCGCACGCCGTCTACAAGGCCACCAAGATGCGCGGCGACGTCAACCGCTCCGGGGGCCACCGCACGCTCACCCACACCTGGGTGTGGGCCGTACTGGTCGGCGGCGGCATGTCGCTGCTGGCGACCCAGGGCGGCCGGTGGGCGGTGCTCGCCATTCTCTTCGTCCACATGGTGCTCGCCATCGAGGGGCTGCTCTGGCGGGCCGCGAGGGTCTCCAGCGACGTTCTGGTGTGGCTGCTCGGCGCGGCCACGGCCTGGATCCTGGCCGGCGTCCTCGACCAGCCGGGCAACGGAGCGAGCTGGCTGTTCGAGGCACCGGGGCAGCAGTACCTCTGGCTGGGACTGCCCGTCGTGCTCGGTGCGCTGGTCCACGACATCGGCGACGCCCTGACCGTCTCAGGCTGCCCGGTCCTTTGGCCCATCCCGATAGGCCGCAAGCGCTGGTACCCGCTGGGGCCGCCCAAGGGCATGCGGTTCAAGGCAGGCAGCTGGGTGGAGCTGAAAGTGCTGATGCCGGTCTTCATGCTGCTCGGCGGCGTCGGCGGGCTGAGCGCCCTCGGCTACCTCTGACAACCACCTCCGACAGAAGCGTCGCAGAGGTCTCCTGACGGTTTTTCGACGGCCACCTCTGAGCGAAGGCGCCGCGGTCCCATGGCCGCGGCGCCTTCGTGCGTCTCACGAGGTGCTCTTCCGGGCCCCGGCGGAAGCCGTCGGCGGGCGGGCGTGGTGCGGGTTTCCGTACCGAGCATTCGGGGGTGAGCACGGTCGTTTCCCTCGTCTCGCCCGCCGAGGATGAAGCCATGGCTGACAGCACGGAAATCATGGAAGCGGTGGGCTCAGAAGCCGCCGCGCGGGCAGTGGATCTGCATCGGGAGTACGGCCGAGGGGCCGGCACCGTACGTGCCCTGCGGGGGGTGACGCTGGAGCTGCGCCCGGGCACCTTCACCGCGGTGATGGGGCCTTCCGGCTCGGGCAAGACCACGCTGCTGCACTGCCTCGCCGGGATGGACCGGCCCACCCGCGGATCGGTGTGGTGGGGCGGTGTGCAGGTTTCCCGGCTGCCGGAGCGGCGGCTGGCCGAGCTGCGGCGCAGCCGGATCGGCTTCGTCTTCCAGGCGTTCAACCTGATGCCGGCCATGACGGTGGCTCAGAACGTCGAACTGCCCGGCCGGCTGGCGGGCGAGCGGGTCGACACGGCGGCCGTGCGGGCGGCGCTGGCGCAGGTGGGCCTGGCCGGGCGTGAGCGCAACAGACCAGGACAGCTGTCCGGCGGCCAGCAGCAGCGGGTCGCCATCGCCAGGGCCCTGGTCTCGCGGCCGGCGGTGTTGTTCGCGGACGAGCCCACGGGCGCGCTGGATCGCAGCACCGGGCAGGAGATCCTCGGCTTGCTGCGCGAGGGCGTGGACCGGCTGGGCCGGACCTGCGTCATGGTGACCCACGACCCGGTGGCGGCGAGCTACGCGGACCGGGTGGTGGTGCTTGTGGACGGCCGGGTCGTCGACGACCTGGACCAGCCGTCCGCGCAGGTCATCACCGACCGGCTGAGCCGGATGGCGGCGTGACCGTGCTGACCTTGGCCTTCGGGCAGATACGGCTGCGGCCCGCGGCGTTCGTCGGGCTCGCGGCAGCGCTCTTCCTGGCGGTCGGCGCGGTCACGCTGTTCGGGGAGTTGATGGCCGCCGCGTTGACCGCCCCCGCCGGCAGGGAGCGGGCTGCGGCGGGGCCCGGCCTGGGGCTGATCGCCGGGGCGTTCGGGGAGATCGCCGTGCTGGTGGCCTTCTTCGTCGTGGTGAACACGCTCGGCTTCGCGGTTCGCCAGCAGCACCGGGAGCTGGCCTTGTTGCGCACCGTGGCGGCCACGCCCGGGCAGGTCCGGCGGCTGGTGCGCCGGCAGGTGCTGGCGATGGTGCTGCTGGTCTCGCCGCCCGGGTGTGCGGCAGGCGCGGTGGGAGCCGGCTGGTTCCTGGACGCGCTGCTCGCACGCGGTATGGCCGCTCCTGGGAGCACCATCCCCCGCTCGCCCGTGCCGATGCTGGTGGCGGTCGCTGCCTCTGTGGGCGTCGGCCTGCTGTCTGCCGCGTTCGCCGCACACCGGATCTCGCGGATCGCACCGGCCGCGGCCATGACGGCGAGCACGGTGGAGCACGGACGGACGGGCCTGCTCCGGGTGGTGGGCGGACTGATCGTGCTGACAGGCGGGGGCATGCTGTGCCGGCTCGTCGCGACGCAGCCGCCGGAGAAGGCCGGTCAGGCGGCGCTGCTGACGGCTCTGGTCATGCTGGTGGCGGTCGCGTTGCTGGGGCCCCTGCTCGCCGGCCCTCTCGTGGTGGTGCTGGGCGCCCCGATCCGGGCGGTGGCCCGGCGTTCGGGATGGCTGGCCGATGCCAACCTGCGTGGCTACACCAACCGGCTGGCTGCTGCCGTGACACCGGTGGCCCTCCTGGTGGGACTGTCCTGCACCATGGTGTTCATGACCAGTACCGTCGAACGGGCGGCCCAGCGGTTGCGGGGTACGAGCCTGACGACCGTGACCTCGGCGAGCGACGTGTGGCTCCGCCAGGCCGAACTGGCCATGCTGGTCTGCTTCGCCGCCGTCTCGACGGTCAACACCCTGGCCGCCCTCACCGCCGACCGCCGCCGGGAGTTCGCCCTGCTCGGCCTGGTCGGGGCGACGCGTCGTCAACTTGTGCGCATGCTCTGCACCGAGACGCTGCTGATCGCGGCGGTGGGTGTCGCCCTGGGCACTGCGGTCGCGGGCATCGTCGGGGGCGCGTTCAACCTGACCGTTACCGGATCCGCGCTGCCGTCCGTGCCGTTGGGCGACTACGCGTGGATCGCGCTGGGCGCCGCCGCGCTGATCGCTCCGGGCATCCTCTGCACGGGCCTGCGCGCCACGTCGGGTCCCGCGACGGAGCTGGTCGGAGGGCAGCGTGGCTGACCGCGAGCGCGGCTGGGCCCGTCGCCTCCGGCCTGCCGTACGACCCGGCGACATCGCCTTCGCGGTGGTCGGGCTGCCGCTCGCGATCATCGGCTGCGGGTACGTACTCGCGGTGCTCTACGCGGGCACCCTGCTGTCCCTCACCGTGCTCGGGCTGCCCCTCGCCGCCGTCGCGGTGCGAGGAGCCCGGGGACTGGGCGAACTGCACCGGCGGCTGGCGGGCCGGTTGCTCGGGGAGGCCGTCGAGAAACCGGCGCCGCTGCCTGCGGCCCAGGGGGTGATCGCCCGGGCACGTGTACTGCTGACCGACCCGGTGGGCTGGCGGGCCATGCTCTATCTGGGCCTGCGACTGCCCGTCGGCGTGCTGACCTTCGTCGTCGCCGTCGTCCTGCCGCTCGCCGGCGTATGGCTGATCGCTTTTCCCCTCTGGCTCCGCATGTTGGCGCCGGACGCGTCGCCCGCATGGTGGCTCAGCGCGATCGGCCTGCTGCTCGGCATCGCCACGCTCCTCGTCAACCCCGCCGCGATCCGGGGCATGGCAAGGATGAACCGCTCCCTGGCCCGGCTGCTGCTCGGCCCCGCCGGGACACAGCAGCGCCTCCAGGTGCTCGAACGGGCCCGCAGCACCCTGGTGGCGGAGAGCACCGAGAACCTGCGCCGGCTGGAGCGCGATCTGCACGACGGTACCCAGGCGGAGCTGGTCGCCATCGCCATCACCCTGTCGCTGGCCGACGACGCGTTCGCCACCGGCGACAGCGCCGACCTCGAGCGCCTGCGCACCCTCGTCACCCGGGCACGGGGGCAGACCGACGACGCCATCGTGGGCCTGCGGAGGCTCACCCGTGGCATCCACCCCGTGGGCCTGGACGCGGGTCTCGGCGACGCACTGCCCACCCTGACCGACGCCAGTCCCGTCCCCGTCGCCACCCGCCTGGAACTGCGGGAACGACCCGACCCGGCGATCGAGCGGGCCGTCTACTTCTGCCTCGCCGAACTCCTGACCAACATGACCAAGCACAGCGGAGCGGACGCCGCCACCGTCGAGGTGCTCGCAGACCGGGGCAGGGTACGGATGGTGGTGAGCGACAACGGCCGGGGCGGAGCCCGCCTCGGCGGCGGCAGCGGTCTGACCGGCCTCGGCGAACGGCTCGCCGCGGTGGACGGCACCCTGCGGATCGTCAGCCCGGCCGGCGGGCCCACCACCATCACCGCCGAACTGCCGTCGCGGATCTGACCGTTCGGGAGGTCACACCGCGGAGCCGCCGGTCTCGGCGAGATACGCCAGCACCGCCTTCACCCGGCGGTTGTCGGTCTCGCTCGCCGACAGACCGAACTTGGCGAAGATCGCGGCCACATGCTTCTCCACGGCCCGCTCCGACACCACGAGCCGTCCGGCGATGGAACGGTTGGAGTGCCCCTGTGCCATCAGCTCCAACGTCTCCCGCTCCCGTGGCGTGAGCGACTCGACCCGGCTGCGGCGTCGCCCGCCCCGCATCAGCCGGGTGACGATCTCCGGGTCGAGCGCGGTACCGCCCCCGGCCACCCGGTGCAGTGCCTCGACCAGTTCCGACGTGCGGGTGACCCGCTCCTTCAGCAGATAGCCGACCCCGCCGGCGCCTGCCTCCAGCAGCCGCTCGGCCCAGGCGGTCTCCACATGCTGGGAGAACACCAGGATGCCGAGTTCCGGCCGGGTCGCCCGCAGTTCGACGGCGGCACGGATGCCCTCGTCGGTGAATGTGGGAGGCATCCGGACGTCGACCACGGCCACGTCGGGGCGGTGTTCGGCGACGGCCGCCAGCAGCTCTCCCGGAGTCCCGGCCGTGGCGGCGACCTCGCATCCTCTCGCCCCGAGCAGCTCCACCATGCCCTCACGCAGGATGACGGAATCCTCGGCCAGGACAACACGCAGAAGGGGGTCGGTCATCAGCCCATTATCGAGCATCCGGAGGGCGGCAACCGGTCGTTGCCGCCCCGGGCCGTTGCGCACCAAGTCATGGGAGGGCATGCGCTGAGAGCGCCCGCAGCCGTCAACGGGCTCCGCATCGCGGCTCGTCCGACGGAGTCGGCCCCGGGAGGTCAGCCGTGCCAGGAACGCCAGAGCGCCGCGTAGGCGCCGTCGGCGGCTACCAGGTCCCGGTGGCTGCCGAGTTCGGTGATGCGGCCCTCCTCGACCACCGCGATCACATCGGCGTCATGCGCCGTGTGCAGGCGGTGCGCGATGGCCACGACCGTGCGTCCGTCCAGCACCTTGCCCAGCGAACGTTCCAGATGCCGGGCAGCCCGCGGGTCCAGCAGGGACGTCGCCTCGTCCAGCACCAGGGTGTGCGGATCGGCGAGCACCAGTCGCGCCAGCGCGATCTGCTGAGCCTGCGCCGGGGTGAGCGCATGACCACCCGAGCCGACCTCGGTGTCCAGCCCCTCCTCCAGGGCCCCGGCCCACCCCTCGGCGTCCACCGCGCCCAGCGCCGCCCACAGTTCGGCGTCGGCCGCGCCGGTCCTCGCCAGCAGCAGATTGTCGCGGAGCGACCCGACGAAGACGTGGTGTTCCTGGTTGACCAGCGCCACATGCGCGCGGACCCGCTCGGCGGGCATCTCGGAGAGCGCCGCGCCACCGAGCGTGACCGTGCCCGTCCGCGGGCCGTAGATGCCGGCCAGCAGCCGTCCGAGCGTCGACTTCCCGGCACCTGACGGGCCGACCAGCGCCAGCCGGCTGCCAGGACGGACATGCAGCGAGACGTGGTGCAGGACGTCGACGCCCGCGCGGTAGCCGAAGCGCACGTCATCGGCGCGTACGTCCCGGCCGACCGGGGCCATCTCCTCGTCGGCCGCCTCCGGCTCGATCTCACGGACGCCGACGAGGCGCGCGATGGACACCTGGGCCACCTGCAACTCGTCGTACCACCGCAGGATCATGCCGATCGGTTCGGTCATCATCTGCGTCAGCAGCGCACCGGTCGTCAGCTGACCCGGTGTGAGCCAGCCGTGGAGCACGAACGCGCCGCCGAGCATCAGCACCGACCCCAGCATCAGCACATGCGTCACATTGATCACGGGGAAGAGCACCGAGCGCAGGTACAGGGTGTACCGCTCCCACTGGGTCCATTCCCGCACCCGGCGCTCCGACTGGGCGACCCGGCGGGCACCGAGCCGATGGGCCTCGATGGTGCGGCCCGCGTCCACCGTCTCGGTGAGCGCCGCGGACACCGCGGCATAGCCCGCCGCCTCCGAGCGGTAGGCGCTCGGCGCCCGCCGGAAGTACCAGCGGCAGCCGACGATCAGCAGCGGCAGCGCGATCAGCAGGGACAGCGCGAGCGGCGGCGCGGTCACCGCGAGTCCGCCGGTCAGCAGCGCGACCCACACCACCGCGATCGACAGCTGCGGCACCGCCTCGCGCATCGCGTTGGACAGCCGGTCGATGTCGGTGGTGATCCGCGACAGCAGATCGCCGGTGCCGGCCCGCTCCAGGATGCCCGGCGGCAGTGCCACGGACCGTACGAGGAAGTCCTCGCGGAGGTCCGCCAGCATCCGCTCGCCGAGCATCGCCCCCCGCAGCCGCACCATGCGGACGAACAGCGTCTGCAGGACCAGTGCGACGGCGAACAGGGCGACGGTGCTGCGCAGTTGAAGGCTACGGGCGCCCGCGGACAGGTCCTCGACCAGGCCGCCGAGGAGGTAGGGACCGACCATCGAAGCGATGACGGCCGCGGCGTTCACGCCGACCAGCAGGGCGAACGCCCGCCGGTGCCGGCGGATCAGGCCACCGACGTACGCGCGGACGGTCTCCGGTGAGCCGACGGGCAGCGTCGTGGCGGTCTGCGGGGCATCCGGATCGTGCTCCGGCGGCGCCAGGCCGATCATGCGATCTCCTCGATGTGCTGGGTACGGACGATGCCGTTGACGCCGTTGCCGGTGTGGCTGCCGTCGGTGTCCTCGGCCGGGCCCCTCGCGTCGGTGGCGCCGTACGGGGCCTCTTCTTCCGTTTCGCGGGTGACGACGGCGCGGTAGCCGGGATGCGTGCGCAGCAGTTCGCGGTGGGGGGCTTCGGCGGCCACCTTTCCGTCCTCAAGGAGGACCACCTGATCCGCCCGGTCCAGGAGCAGGGGGCTGGAGCTGAGCACCACTGTCGTCCGGCCCGCGCGGATCCGGCGCAGACCGTCCGCGATCCGGACCTCCGTGTGCGAGTCGACTGCGCTGGTCGGCTCGTCCAGCACCAGGACCTCGGGGTCGGTGACGAGCGAACGGGCCAGAGCCAGCCGTTGACGCTGGCCGCCGGAGAGCGACCGGCCGCGCTCGGTGATGCGGGTGCGCATCGGGTCGCCGGAGTCGTCGACGGACGCCTGCGCCAACGAGGCAAGCACATCGCCGCACTGGGCCGCGGCCAGCGCCTCCGCGGCCCCCACGCGCCCGGAGGCCGGGACGTCGAGGAGTTCGTGGAGGGTGCCGGAGAGGAGCACCGGATCCTTGTCCTGCACGAGCACCGCGGCGCGGGCGGCATCGCGCGGGAG
This sequence comes from Streptomyces sp. NPDC048248, assembly GCF_043201875.1. Classification (NCBI taxonomy): domain Bacteria; kingdom Bacillati; phylum Actinomycetota; class Actinomycetes; order Kitasatosporales; family Streptomycetaceae; genus Streptomyces; species Streptomyces sp. NPDC048248. Next base: position 164,992 of record NZ_JBICZL010000002.1, on the reverse strand, counting down.
ATCGTCGAGCGGGGTGCCGCCGAGGAGGACGGACGGCAGCGCGGCGCCGGGCACTGCCGGTTCCGCGTACGCCGTGCGCTTCTCGGCGGGCTCGGCGGGGCCGACGTCCGTCGTGGCCGCGGCGGTGTCGTCTCCTTCCTGATCCGCGGGGTGGCCGCCGAGGCGTTCGGCGAGCCGGCCCGCCGCGTCGGGGTCCCCGCAGACCACGGCGGTCAGCCGACCCGAGACGGCGGTGAGTCCGCTGACCGGGTCGTGCAGGTCGCCGACAGGCGGCCCGTGGTCGTGGAGCCGGCCGCCGGCCGGCCGGCTCAGTGCCAGCACCCGGGCGGCACGCTTCGCCGACGGCCTGGAGAAGGAGTAGGCCATGGCGATCTCTTCGATGTGCCGAATGGGGTAGAGCAGGAAGACCACCGCGCTGTAGATGGAGACGAGTTCACCGACCGCGATCCGCCCGTCGAGAGCGAGCCGGGCGCCGTACCAGACCACCACGATGAGCAACAGGCCCGGCAGCGCCACCTGCACCGCCGAGATCAAGGACCACATCCGCGCGCTGCGGACGGCGGCCTTGCGGACCTCTTGGGAAGCGCTGCGGTAGCGGCCGAGGAACAGCTCCTCGCCACCGATTCCGCGCAGCACGCGCAGACCGGCGACGGTGTCGGAGGCCAGCTCGGTGGCCCGGCCGGCCTTCTCCCGCTGGGCGTCGGCGCGTCGGGTCGCCGGCGGCAGCAGTGGGAGCACGGCGAGCGCCAGGACCGGTACGCCGATGGCCACGACGATGCCCAGCGCCGGCTGGTAGACGACCAGGGCCACGCAGACCCCGACCGAGGTCAGGGCGGCCGCACCGCACCGGGAGACGGCCTCGACGAACCAGCCGATCTTCTCCAGGTCGCCGGTGCTGACGGCGACGATCTCGCCGGCGGCCACTCGCCGGGTCATGGCCGCACCCAGTTCCGTCGTCTTGCGGGCGAGCAGTTGCTGCACCCGGGCGACGGAGGTGATCCAGTTGGTAACGGCCGAGCGGTGCAGCATGGTGTCGCCGAGCGAGACGAGCACACCCAGGAGCGCCATCAGGCCGCCGGCCAGCATCAGTTTGCTGCCGGAGCGGTCCACCACGGCCTGTACGGCGAGGCCCACGGGCAGGGGAAAGGCCGCCACGGATCCGGTGTGCACCAGGCCCCAGAGAAGAGCCTTGGTCTGCCCGCCGAGCTGCTGTCTGTAGAGCCACCGGAGGAAGGTGCCGCCCGTACGGACGTCCGGGATGCCGGGGTCGGGGTGGGGCAGGTCGCGAATGCGCATGATGTCCAAAGGCGTGGTCGTGGCGGGCGGGTGAGCGGACCGCGGGCTGGCCGGGGCGCAAGGCAGGAGAGGAAGAAGGAGATGGTGGCGGGGGAGGAGGCGCGAGTGGGTGGTGGGGCCGGTCGTCGTGGGCCGGGTGGTCGGCGTCGGTCGCCCTGGCAGGCGGGCGGCGTCCGACGCCTGTCTCGTCGTCGGCGGGGTGAAGGAAGGTTGGCGCGTCGGCAGTGCCGATTTCAAACGGTTTTCCGTCGCAGCCGTGGATTTCGGGCCAATGGTGTGGGACATGTACGCAACGGACGGGCGGCGGTCGGCGGGCTCTTCGGCGGTGCGACCATGGGGACATGCGAATAGCGGGCGGTGCGAGGCGAACGGCGGCGGTGGCCGTGGCGGGGCTCTTCCTACTGGCGGGCTGCGGGGGTGCGAGCGACGGCGGGCATGGCAGCGCCGACGGCGCGGGCAAGAAGGGGCGTCACGGCCAGGCGCCTTCCGGCGCCGCGGCCACTACGCATCTCAGGAACATTCCGCAGCTCGGTGCCGCCTTCCGGGCGCGCGTCCCGGCCGCCGCCCGGCAGGTCGTCGCGGTCTACGGCAAGGGCGCGGACTCCGCCGACGCCACCCTCGTCCTCTTCGAGAAGGGCGACAAGGGGTGGGACCAAAAGGGGAGTTGGGCGGCCCACAACGGCCGCCGCGGCTGGACGACCAGCCACCACGAGGGTGACAAGCGCAGCCCCGTGGGCGTCTTCACGCTGACCGACGCGGGCGGTGTCCTCGCGGACCCCGGCGCCAAGCTGCCGTACACGCACACCGCGGCATTCACCCCGCCCACCTACTGGGCGAAGAGCACCCGCCACGACTTCGACCACGTCATCGCCGTCGACTACAACCGTGTCAAGGGGACGGCCCCGCTGGATCCGACGCGTCCCCAAGGTCAGTCCAAGGGTGGCGGGATCTGGCTGCACCTGGACCACGGAAGCGGCACCTCCGGATGCGTGAGCATCTCCAAGTCCGGCATGACCTCGCTGCTGCGGGCTCTCGATCCCGCGCGGCATCCCGTCGTGGTCATGGGGGACAAGGCGCACCTTTCGGCCTGAACGGGCCTGAACGGGAGGCCTGAACGGGAAGGGGTCGGCGGACCGGGCGGCCAGGTCACTCACGTCCGGAGTTTGCGGATAAGTCGCTTATTCGGGATATGTCCACGCGAAGCCGGGTGGGTGACCCGCGAGTAGTTGGACCAAGCTCCAAGATTTTCCCGGAAGTTACACGGAGCTCTTTCGTGGGGAACGACAAGCGACGATAGTGACGGACCGTGGAAGTCCACTTCCACATAACAGAAACCGTCCATGTAGGAGTGCTCGTGCCGCACGCCGCCGGAACTCTCCCCCGTCGCGCAGGACGTTTCCTGCGCACCAGTCTGTTCGCCCAGGTGTTGCTCGCTCTGCTCCTCGGTGTCGTCGTAGGGCGCCTGTGGCCCGGTGTCGGAGCCTCGCTCCAGCCGCTCGGGGACGGCTTCGTACGTCTGATCAAGGCGGTGATCGCCCCGCTGGTCTTCTGCGTCGTGGTCGCCGGTATCGCCAAGGCCGGTGACCTCAAGGCGTTCGGCCGGATCGGCGTCAAGGCCCTGATCTGGTTCGAGGTCGCGACCAGCCTCGCGCTCGTCATCGGTCTGCTGGCGGGCAATGTCTTCGCGCCCGGCGCCGGGATGAACGTCGACCCCGCTTCCCTCGACAAGGGGGCCGTCGACGCCGAGACCGGCGGTGGCCACCTGCCCTCGACCGCCCAGTTCATCCTGGAGTCGCTGCCGGACAGCGCGGTCGGCGCCTTCGCCGAGAACTCGCTGCTCCAGGTCCTCGTCCTGGCCTGTCTTGTGGGTGCGGCGCTGCTGCACCTCGGACAGCGGAAGGCGCCGCAGATCCTGCCGCTGATCGAGCAGGCCCAGGACGTCGTGTTCACCATCGTCGGCTACATCATGAAGCTCGCCCCGCTCGCGGTCTTCGGTGCCACCGCCCACCTCGTCGGGGAGTACGGGCTGGGTGCGATGTCGACCTACGGCAAGCTGATCGCGGTCTGTTACGGCGTCGCTCTGCTCTTCCTGGTCCTGCTCGGGTTCGCCCTGAAGGCCGTCACGGGGCTGAGCCTGTGGAAGTTCGTGCGGTACACCCGCGAGGAGCTGCTGCTGGCCCTCGGCACCGGCTCCAGCGAGACGGTGATGCCGCGGATGATGCAGAAGCTGCGGGCCGCGGGCTGCCGGGACGACGCGGTGGGCCTGGTCCTGCCGACCGGCTACTCCTTCAACCTCGACGGTGCCTCGATCTATCTCTCCATCGGGACGCTCTTCATCGCACAGGCCATCGGCGTCGATCTCTCGCTCGGCCAGCAGATCACCGTCGTCCTGGTGCTGATGCTCACCAGCAAGGGCATGGCGGGCGTGCCGGGTTCGGCGTTCCTCGCACTGTCCGCGACCGCCTCCGCGCTGGGTGTCATCCCGGCCGCCGCGGTCGCCCTGCTGCTCGGCGTGGACCGGATCATGGACTCCATGCGGGTGGCGACCAACCTGCTCGGCAACTGCGTCGCGGTCTTCGCGGTGTCCCGCTGGGAGGGCGCGCTGGACCGGGTGACGGCGAAGAAGGTGCTCAACGGAGAGGCGCCGGCCGCCCCACCGTCCGACCGGCTCGCGAAGGCCGGGCCGGAGCAGCGGACGGACGCGGAGGGGCCGGCCGGACCGGCGGTGCCGCCCGAGCCGGACGGCGCTTCGGTCACCACCTCCGAGAAGTGACGTGCGGGGCCCCGGGCGGCTTGGCCGTCGCCGGGGCCCCGAACCCGCTCGATCCGCCCGATGCGTCAGGTCACGCAGGTGCGGTCCGTTGGCGCTGATCCGGTCCCTTCGTGCTGATCCGGCCGACGCCCTGCTACTCGACGGGCTTCTCCGAATCCATTCCGGGCCTTTCCTTCTTCCACAGTCCGCGCGTGAAGTCGGGGATCTCCTGCGGGGCGCCCTTCGCCTTGATCGAGAGATCGCTCAGCGGCACCGGCGCGGTCCAGGTGGCCGCGTCGTAGACGTCGAAGTCCGGTACGAGGCCGAGCCGCATGCACTGCATCAGCCGGAAGACCAGCATGTAGTCCATACCGCCGTGGCCGCCGGGCGGGTTGGCGTGCTCCTTCCAGAGCCAGTGGTCCCACTCCGCGTACTTCCCGAAGTCGCCCCACTCGTCATTGCTCTGGTCGGGTTCGAGGTAGATCCGCTCCGGATAGTCCTCGAAGACGCCCTTGGTGCCGCCGAGGCTGTTGATGCGGCTGTAGGGGTGCGGGGTGGAGACATCGTGCTCCAGCCGGATCACCCGACCCTTGGCGGTCTGCACGAGGCTGATCGTCCGGTCGCTCTCGATGTACGACTCCTTCCAGCTCGGGTCGCCCGCCGGCATGTGCTCCTTGCGGTAGGCGGCCAGGCCCAGCGCGGGGGTGCCGAAGCTGGAGATCCGTACGGCGCGGTCGCCCCGGTTGACGTCCATGTAGTTGGCGACCGGGCCGAAGCCGTGGTTGGGGTACAGATCGCCGCGCAGCCGGGTGTGCCAGAGCCGGCGCCACGGGCCCTCGTAGTAGTCCGGGTCGAACATCAGGCCGCGCAGATCGTGGTTGTAGGCGCCGGCGCCGTGCAGCAGATCCCCGAACAGCCCGGCGTGCGCCATCCGCAGCACCCGCATCTCGTTCCTGCCGTAACAGCAGTTCTCCAGCTGCATGCAGTGTCTGCGGGTGCGCTCGGAGAGGTCGACCAGCTCCCACAGCTGGTCAAGACGCAGCGCGAGCGGGCACTCGATGCCGACGTGCTTGCCGTTGCTCATCGCGGTCTTGGCCATGTCGTAGTGCCAGTCCCACGGCGTGGCCGCGTACACGAAGTCGATGTCGCCGCGCTTGCAGAGATTTTCGAAGTCGTGGTCGCCGTTGGTGTAGACGGCAGGCGCGGGCTGTCCGGCGTCGGTGACCTTCTTGGCGGCCTTGGCCGTCTTCTCCTTCACCGGGTCGCACAGGGCGACGACGCGCACCCCCGGTACCGCGAGAAAGAGGTCGATCATGCTGCCGCCGCGATTGCCGAGGCCGATGATGCCGACGCGTACGGTGCTGCGCCGCTCGAACGGCACCCCGATCATCGTCTTGCCCTTGGCCTTCGGTGCCGCCGCGGTGCTCGCCGCGCCGGACGCCGACGCGGGTGCGGCCGCGGCGGCGTGACCTGCCGTCAGCCCGCCCAGGCCCAGGCCGGCGCCCGCCGCGCCGGCGGTCCACAGGACGGAGCGGCGGCTCGGTCCCGGCTCTTCGGGGGCGTGGTCGTGGGGGTGTTCCTCGTTCATCGGTCCTCCAGGAAGCAAGCGGATGCTACGCGCGGGGCATACGTGAACCTCGGTCAGGACCCTGACGGTAGAGCGGCCTGAGGCACAAGAGGGCCAGTTGGACTCTTGGCACGGCGCGCTTGGACTCTTGTGCGGATATCTCGTCGTCGACGATCAGGGCGTTGCTGCCAACTTGCGGGAGGTGCCCCGCCGTTAGCGGCATCTTTCGCAAGTCGCTGAAAACACTTGCGGAAAACCTTGACGTGTACACAAGCCGAACGGCAGGCTCCCCTGCGGAATCCCCCCATGGCGGCCTGGCGCGTGGCTGCTTTCGTGGGCGCGGTGTGCCCTGCCGTGCCCCATGACGAAGGAGCCGCAAGATGCAGCATCGTTCCCGTGTGCTGGGCGGGGCGCTGGCCGGAGTGCTGGCCGCGGCCGGCCTCGCCGCGTACGCCCCCTGGTCCTCGCAGGCCACCCCACCCGGCGAGAAGACCGTCACCGCCACCCTGTTCGAGTGGAAGTTCGCGGACGTGGCCAAGGCGTGCACCGATGAACTGGGCCCGGCCGGTTACGGCTACGTCGAGGTCTCGCCCGCCTCCGAGCACATCCAGGGCGACCAGTGGTGGACCTCCTATCAGCCCGTCAGCTACAAGATCGCCGGACGCCTCGGTGACCGCGACGCCTTCGCCGCGATGGTCAGCGCCTGCCACGGAGCGGGTGTGAAGGTCGTCGCCGACGCGGTGATCAACCACATGGCGGCCGGATCCGGTACCGGCACCGGCGGGACGCAGTACGGCAAGTACAGCTATCCGGGCTCCTACCAGGACCAGGACTTCCACAGCTGCCGCAAACCCATCTCCGACTACGGCAACCGGGACGACGTCCAGAACTGCGAACTGGTCGGCCTGGCCGACCTGGACACCGGCAGCGACGCGGTGCGCACCACCATTGCCGGGTACCTGGACGATCTGCGGTCGCTGGGCGTCGACGGATTCCGGGTGGACGCCGCCAAGCACATCTCCGCCACCGACATCGCCGCCATCAAGGGGAAGATGAGCGACCCCGGCTACTGGGTCCAGGAGGTGATCCACGGCGACGGCGAGGCGGTCCAGCCGGAGGAGTACACCGGCATCGGCGACGTCGACGAATTCCGCTACGGCGGGCACCTCAAGAGCGCCTTCCAGGGCGGCGACCTCGCCCGGTTGAAGTCCGTCGCGGACGGCAAGCTGGCCGGCGACAAGGCCAGGACCTTCGTCGACAACTGGGACACCGAACGCAACGGCTCGACGCTCACCTACAAGGACGGCGCGACCCACACCCTCGCCAACGTCTTCATGCTCGCCTCGCCCTACGGCTCGCCGAACGTCTTCTCCGGCTACGAGTGGTCCGACAAGGACGCCGGTCCGCCCGGCGGCGGCGACGGCTGGACCCGGATGCACACGAAGCGGGAGATCACCGGGCTGGTCGGCTTCCGCAACGCCGTGGGCTCCGCCGAACTGACCGACTGGTGGGACAACGGCGGCAGCGCCATCGCCTTCGGGCGCGGCAAGGCCGGGTTCGTCGCCCTCAACGGCGGTGACGGCGCCCTCTCGCAGGACTTCGCCACCCCGTTGCCCGCCGGCACCTACTGCAACGTGGCCAAGGCAGCCCCGGAGGACTGCGCGGGCAACACCGTCACCGTCGGCGACGACGGCAAGGCGAAGCTGACCGTCCCGGCCAAGGGAGCGGTCGCACTCCACATCGGCGCCAAGAGCTGAACCGCGGACCGGTCCCCGCGGCCCGCATGCGCGACGGCGGGCCGCGGCACCGGTCCGCCGTGCGCCTGCCTCACCCCCGCTCCGCCTCCGGGCGGGTGGCGCGCTCCAACTGCAGCAGGACCGACCGGTAGCCGCGCCCGCCTGTCGCGTGATCCATGCCGACCTCGCACATCCGGTTCGCGGAGAGATAGGCGTCGAACTCCCGGGAGGTGACCTCAGCCGCCTCGCGGGCGGTGGCCGACTCCGTCAGTTCCCGGTGCAGCATGCCCCGGTCGCCCGCGAAGGCGCAGCAGCCCGCGTCGTCCGGCACCACGACCTCCCGTGCGCACGCCTCGGCGACCTCCCGCAGCCGGTCCTCGTCACCCAAGTGCCGCATGGAGCAGGTGGGATGGAGCACCGCGGAGTCGACCGTGCGCAGGATCCGCAGATGCGGGAGCAGTTCCCGCGCGGCCCAGACGACGGAGTCGAGGACCGTCAGCTCGGCGTGCAACGCGCGGTTATCGGCCGTCAGGTACGGCACGACCTCGTGCCCGATGCCGAGCGTGCAGGAGGAGGCGTCCACGATCAGCGGCAGCCGCCCGCCCGCCGTCCAGCCCCAGGCCGCCTCGACGATGCGGTTGGCCATCAGGACGTTGCCCCGCTCGTAGCCCTTGGAATGCCAGATGGTGGCGCAGCAGGTACCGGTCACGTCTCCCGGGATCCACACCGGTCGACCGGCGCGCCGCGACAGGGCCACCACGGCCTCCGGAAGGGACGGCCCGCGGTACCCGTCAGGCTCGCCGAAGATCCGGTTCACGCACGCCGGGTAGTAGACGGCGACGGCGTCCGTCCTGTGGCTGGCGGGCAGCGTACGGGCCGCGGCACCGGGCAGGTGCGGCAGCCACTGCGGCACCAGGTCGGGGCGTACGGCCCTGCGGGCGGCGCCGGTCACCGACGCGGTCAGCCGGTCGCCGATCCGGTCCGCGGCCGCCACCGCCAGCCGCGCCGCCCGCTCGACGGCCTTGAACCGCCGGGCCGCCTGCGCCGCCGCCCACTCCTCACGCGGGGAGTGCCGGCGGCTGCGCAGGTCCTTCATCAGCGCGCCGGTGTCGATGCCCACCGGGCAGGCCAGTGCGCAGGTGGCGTCACCGGCGCAGGTGTCCACCGCGTCGTATCCGTACGCCGCCAGCAGTTCGCGCTCGACCGGGGAGCCGGGCGGCTGGCGCCTCATCTCGCGGCGCAGCACGATCCGCTGCCGGGGGGTGGTGGTCAGGTCGCCGCTGGGGCAGGTCGGTTCGCAGAAGCCGCACTCGATGCACGGGTCGGCCACCGCCTCGACCTCGGGAATGGTCTTCAGGCCGCGCAGGTGCGCCTGCGGGTCGCGGTCGAGCAGGACGCGCGGGGCCAGGATGCCGTGCGGATCGACCAGGGCCTTGATCCGCCACATCAACTCCGTTGCCCGCGGGCCCCATTCGAGCTCCAGGAAGGGCGCGATGTTCCGCCCGGTGGCGTGCTCGGCCTTGAGCGAGCCGTCGAAGCGCTCGACGGTCAGCCGGCAGAACTCCTCCATGAACGCGGCGTAGCGCGCCACATCGGCCGGCTCGGCGGCGTCGAAGGCGAGCAGGAAGTGCAGATTGCCGTGTGCGGCGTGGCCTGCGACGGCCGCGTCGAAGCCGTGCAGGGCCTGGAGTTCCAGCAGCGCGGCGCAGGCGTCGGCCAGCCGGGCCGGTGGCACCGCGAAGTCCTCGGTGATCAGCGTCGTGCCGGGCGGCCGGGAGCCGCCGACCGCGGTCACGAACGCCTTGCGCGCCTTCCAGTAGCCGCTGATGGCGGCCGCTTCCCGGGTGAAGGCATTGCTGACGGACGCCACCGGCGCGATCAGCGGCCGGCCCTCCAGCGCCTCCGCCGCGGCCTGCTCGTATGCCCGCAGCGCGGACTCGTCGGCCGCACGGAACTCCACCAGCAGGGCAGCCGTCTCCTTCGGCAGCTCCGCCCAGTCGGCGGGCACTCCCGGGACGCTCACCGAGGCCCGCAGCGTGTTGCCGTCCATCAACTCCACGGCCCGCGCCCCTGCTTCGTTGAACCGCGGTACGGCGGCGGCGGCCTCCCGCAGCGTCGGGAAGAAGAGCAGGGCGGTCGAGGTACACCGCTCCAGCGGCAGGGTGTCGAAGACCGTCTCGGCGATGAAGCCGAGGGTGCCCTGGGAGCCGACGATCAGCCCGCGCAGGATCTGGGCGGGCGTCGCACCGTCGAGGAAGGCATCGAGCCGGTAGCCGTTGGTGTTCTTGATCCGGTACTTGTCACGGATCCGCGCCACCAGCTCCGGCTCCGCCTCGATCTCGGCCTTGAGGGCGAGCAGTCCCGCGCACAGGGCGGGCTCGGCCCGCGCCAGCTCGGCGTCCGCGGCCGGGTCGGCGGTGTCCACGATCGTGCCCGAGGGCAGGACGAGGGTGAGCGAGGCCAGCGTCCGGTAGGAGTTGCGGGTGGTGCCGGCCGTCATCCCGGAGGCGTTGTTGGCGACGACCCCGCCGAGGGTGCAGGCGAGGGCGCTCGCCGGGTCGGGACCGAGCAGCCGGCCGTGGCGGGCGAGGGTGGTGTTGGCCCGCCAGACCGTGGTGCCCGGCAGGATCCTGGCGCGCGCGCCGCCGTCGAGCACCTCGATGCCGGCCCAGTGACGCCGTACGTCCACCAGGATGTCCTCGCCCTGCGCCTGGCCGTTCAGGGAGGTCCCGGCGGCCCGGAAGACGACGTTGCGGCCCTTGCCGTGGGCGTAGGAGAAGACCGCGGAGATGTCGTCGACGTCCTCGGCCAGCACCACGACCTGCGGGACGAAGCGGTAAGGGCTGGCGTCCGAGGCGTAGGCGACCAGGTCGGAGATCTTGTGGAGCACCTTCTCCGCGCCGAGCAGCGCGATGAGGTCGGCGCGCAGCGGTTCGGGGGTGCCCCAGGCGCGTCCGTCGGGCACCCGGTCGTGCGCGGGGCCAGGGGGGCTCGTGGTGACAGCAGGTCGCAGGGCATCCGGCTCCGGCTCCAGCAGGGGCATGGCGCACTCCTCCGGTCGGCCGGCGCCGGTCCCGCCCGGCGCCGTGCGGTCGGTCAGCTGTCGGCCGACGGCGCGGAAGCCGGTCGGCCGCGGTTCAGTGGTGCGACCCCGGTCCGTCGACCAGAGTGGACAGCAGCTCGCCGAGGACCTCGCGCTGTTCGGCGGTCAGTGGAGCCAGGATGTCCTCCGCTGCGGCCCGGCGTGCGCTGCGCAACGCGCGGAGTGTCGACCGGCCGGTGTCGGTGAGCTCGATCCGCACCACCCGGCGGTTGTCCGGATCGGGCACGCGGCGCACCGCGCCGTTCGCCTCCAGTGCGTCCACCAGCGTGGTCACCGCGCGGGGCACCACTTCGAGGCGCTCGGCGAGGTCGGCCATCCGCGGCGGGGCGTCACGGCAGTGGTCGACGATGCGCAGCAGCCGGGACTGTGCGGGAGTGAAGGCGATGTCCAGATGCTCCAGGTGATGCTTTTGGGCGCGGTGCATCCGGCGGGTCAGCCGCACCAGCTGCTCTGCGACATGGGAGGTACTGACCGTCGGCTCGGGGGAGGGCATGCGCTGAGGATACAGGACCAAGTTCATTGTGAGTCTAGGTAACAATGAGCTAGGCTCCCTGGAATCGACCCGTGTCTTTCCGCCCGCCCTCACCGACCGCACCCCCCGAAGGAGCCCATGCGCAGCGACGAACCGGAGTGGACGCCACCGCCCAAGGATCCGGACCAGCCGGTCCAGCTGCGGCGGATCCTCGCCCTCTTCCGCCCCTACCGCGGCCGGCTGGCCCTCGTCGGCCTGCTGGTCGGCGCCTCCTCGCTCGTCTCGGTCGCCTCGCCGTTCCTGCTGCGCGAGATCCTCGACGTGGCGATCCCCGACCGCCGCACGGGCCTGCTCACCCTGCTGGCCCTGGGCATGATCGTCACCGCCGTGACCACCAGCGTCTTCGGTGTGCTGCAGACCCTGCTGTCCACCACCGTCGGCCAGCGCGTCATGCACGACCTGCGCACCGCCGTCTACGCCAAGCTCCAGCGGATGCCGCTGGCCTTCTTCACCCGCACCCGCACCGGCGAGGTCCAGTCCCGGATCGCCAACGACATCGGCGGCATGCAGGCGACGGTCACCTCCACCGCGACCTCCCTGGTGTCCAACCTGACCTCCGTCATCGCCACCGTCGTCGCGATGCTGGCCCTCGACTGGCGGCTGACCGTGGTGTCGCTGCTGCTGCTCCCGCTCTTCGTGTGGATCAGCCGGCGGGTCGGCAACGAGCGCAAGCGGATCACCACTCAGCGGCAGAAGCAGATGGCGTCGATGTCGGCGATGGTCACCGAGTCGCTGTCCGTCAGCGGCATCCTGCTCGGTCGCACCATGGGCCGCGCCGACTCGCTGACGCGGGGCTTCGTCACCGAGTCCGAGCGCCTGGTCGACCTGGAGATCCGCTCCAACATGGCCGGACGCTGGCGGATGGCCACCATCGGCATCGTCATGGCCGCGATGCCCGCACTGATCTACTGGGCGGCCGGCCTCGTCCTCCGGTTCGGCGGGCCCACCTTCTCCATCGGCACGCTCGTCGCGTTCGTGACGCTCCAGCAGGGACTGCTGCGGCCCACCGTCTCGCTGCTGTCCACCGGCGTGCAGATGCAGACCTCCCTCGCGCTCTTCCAGCGCATCTTCGAGTACCTCGATCTGCCGGTCGCCATCACCGAACCGGCCGAGCCGGTGCGCCTGGCCACCCCGCGCGGCGAGGTCCGCTTCGAGAACGTCACGTTCTCCTACGACCCCGGCGCGGGCGACACGCTCCGTGGCATCGACCTGACGATCCCGGCGGGCGGCAGCCTCGCCGTCGTCGGACCGACCGGCAGCGGCAAGAGCACCCTGAGCTATCTCGTGCCACGGCTCTACGACGTCACCGGGGGCCGGGTCACCCTGGACGGCACGGACGTGCGCGACCTCGACTTCGACACGCTCGCCCGCTCCGTCGGCGTGGTCTCCCAGGAGACCTACCTCTTCCACGCCTCGGTCGCTGACAACCTCCGCTTCGCCAAGCCGGACGCGACCGACGACGAGATCGAGCGGGCCGCCAAGGCAGCCCAGATCCACGACCACATCGCCGCCCTGCCCGACGGCTACGACACCCTCGTCGGCGAACGCGGCTACCGCTTCTCCGGCGGCGAGAAGCAGCGCCTGGCCATCGCCCGCACCATCCTGCGCGACCCGCCGGTCCTCGTCCTCGACGAGGCGACCAGCGCCCTCGACACCCGCACCGAGCACGCGGTCCAGCAGGCCATCGACGCGCTGTCCCGGGGGCGTACCACCGTGACCATCGCGCACCGCCTGTCCACGGTCCGCGACGCCGACCAGATCGTGGTCCTGGACGCGGGCCGGATCGCCGAGCGTGGCACGCACGACGAGCTGCTCGCCGCGGACGGGCGCTACGCGGCGCTGGTGCGGCGCGACGCGCACCGGGGACCGGCCCGTGCCGCCGCGGCAGGGCTGCCGCCCGTTGATCGTGACGCACGCCTCACCACTGCCGACGATCAGATGATGACCCAGTAAGTGACCCACGGGTAAGGTCGAGATCGCGGCGGCCAGTTCAATGGTCGGGGCGGCCGCCGCACCCACCCTTCGGCATCGTCCGCGTCCGCCGGGCCGACCTCACCGGGGAGCATCCGTGGCCAACGATCGTTCCGCCCGTCTCCTGGCCCGCCTCCTCGCCGGAGCGGGGGTCGTGCACTTCCTCGCGCCGAAGCCGTTCGACGCGATGGTGCCCGCGCGGCTCCCCGGCAGCGCCCGCGCCTGGACGTACGCCAGCGGCGTCGCCGAAATCGCCGTGGCCGCCGCGATCGCCGCACCCCGCACCCGCCGGGCGGGCGCCCTGGCCGCTGCCGGACTCTTCGCCGCGGTCTTTCCCGCCAACGTGAAAATGGCCTACGACTGGCGCGACCGGCCGGCGCCCCTGAAGGCCCTCGCCTACGGGCGACTGCCCGGCCAGGTGCCGCTGATCGCCTGGGCGCTGCACACCGCCCGCACCGCCGGGACCGCCCCGCAGCCGCGCCCGTAGGTGCGGTCCGGGGCGGCCCGACGGAGACCGGATGTCGGCTACGCGGGCGACAGCCGGTACGCGTGGCGGTAGGTCCGGTCCGCGTGCAGCAAATATTCCTCCAGCGGCGGCGCGCCCCAGGAATCGTTGCCGCCCACACCCATCTGCCGGTGATTGACGCCCAGGTGCGTCTCGCCCCGCCGCTTCACCTCGTACGGATGGCGCGGGCCGTCCAGATCCGCCGGAGTGTGGTGCGGCGCGCTGAGTTCCAGCAGTGGCCCGTCCTCGCCCGGTTCGGCGCGCACCCGCAGGCCCGTCCCGCCCCGGTCGGTGAGCGAGGCGGTGCGCACGTCGGTCACATTGCCGGTCTGCTGGGGGCGCCCCTCGCACGCCACTTCGCCGCACGTGTCCCTCCCCGCACACCCCACCTGCGCGCGTTTCGGTCCCCACGCGCCGCGCATGCCCCTGCCGTTGCTCACTCCGCCAGCAGAATCACCTCCAGCGTGCGCGGCCCGTGCACCCCCTCGACCCGGTCGAGCTCGATGTCGCTGGTGGCGGAGGGGCCGGAGATCCAGGTGAGCGGGCGGTCGGGCGACAAGCGTGGCAACCCCTCGGGCACCGAGCCGACGACCTGGCCCGGGACGCGGACGACGCAGAGGTGATGGTCCGGCACCAGCGTGATCCGGCGCCTGCCCTGATCGGGGCCCGCGTCCAGGACGAGGGTGCCGGTCTCCGCGATGGCGACCGCGCAGCCCGTCACCACACTGTCCACGGCGTCGAGTTCCTGCGCCGTGCTCTCCGCGCGATCGGGAACGGGGATGACATCGGCCACGGCCAGCCACCCGGGGTCCAGACCGGACGGCACGAGCACCGTCCTGGCGCCCCGCTCCGCCAGGAGCCGGCCGATCAGCGCCGGCAATCCGTCCGCGTCACTGCGGTGCACGACCGCCCGGTAGTCCGCGAGGTTCTCGGCGAGCAGGTCGACGGTCTGCGCCGTCGTACGCGAACCGTGCACCCGGTGGTAGTCGCGTGCGACCGGCGGATCCTCGGGTCCCTCGCCGCGCGGTACGTCGCCCAGGGCGCGCCGAATCCGCGCCAACACCACATCGCGGCTGCTCACTGGCTGCTCCCTCGCTCCTCGGACGTGCCCCGGGTGCGCTGCCACCAGTCGCGGAAGGACTCCGCGGGCACCGGCGGCAGATCGCGGGTATCGGACCAGGCACGCCCCGGCCCCGGCAGCCGCCGGGGGTGCAGCCGCCTGGTCCTGGCCGCCAGACGCATGCCGGTGCGCAGCGCGCCCGGGTGGTCGAACGCCCAGCCCGCCGCGCGCATCGCGGCCCGCTCCGCCGCGTGCCCCTTGGCCGGTTTGAGGACCGTGCGTACGCCGTTACGTGTCACCGGCCCGCCTTCCACCACCCGCTCCCGCAGATGCACCAGCACCTCTGGGATGTCGATGGCCACCGGGCACACCTCGTAGCAGGCCCCGCACAACGACGAGGCGTACGGCAGGGACGCTTCCAACGAGCCCTGTGTGCCGCGCAGTTGGGGAGTGAGGATCGCGCCGATCGGGCCCGGGTAGGGCGAGCCGTAGGCATGTCCGCCGGCCCGCTCGTACACCGGGCAGACGTTCAGGCACGCCGAGCAGCGGATGCAGCGCAGCGCCTGCCGCCCCACGGTGTCGGCGAGAGTGTCCGTGCGGCCGTTGTCCAGCAGGACGAGATGGAATGTCTGCGGGCCGTCGCCGTCGGTCGTTCCCGTCCAGGTCGAGGTGTAGGGGTTCATCCGCTCGGCCGTCGAGGAGCGGGGCAGCAGTTGGAGGAAGACCTCCAGGTCCTGCCAGGTCGGCACGACCTTCTCGATGCCGACGACGGAGATCAGCGTCTCGGGCAGGGTCAGGCACATCCGGCCGTTGCCCTCGGACTCGACGACGACCAGCGTGCCGGACTCGGCGACCATGAAGTTGGCGCCGGAGACACCCACCTTGGCGGTCAGGAACTTCTCCCGCAGATGCAGCCGCGCGGCCTCGGCGAGTTCGGCGGGGGAGTCGGACAGCCCGTCGGGGGCCGGGCGGCCCCATGAGGCCATCTCGCGGCGGAAGATGTCACGGATCTCGGAGCGGTTGCGGTGGATGGCCGGGACGAGGATGTGGGACGGCAGATCGTCGCCGAGCTGCACGATCAGTTCGGCCAGATCCGTCTCGTAGGCGCTGATCCCCGCCTCGGCCAGCGCCTCGTTCAGCCCGATCTCCTGGGTGGCCATCGACTTGACCTTGACGACCTCCCGCTCGCCGGTCTCTCGCACCAGCCGGGTGACGATGCGGTTGGCCTCCTCGGCGTCCGCGGCCCAGTGCACCTGACCGCCCGCGGCGGTCACCGCTGCCTCCAACTGCTCCAGGTAGTGGTCGAGGTGGCGCAGCGTACGGTCCTTGACGGCGGCACCCGCGGCCCGCAGCTGCGCCCAGTCGTCCAGCTCGGCGACGGCGTTCGCCCGCTTGTCGCGGATGGTGTGGGTGGCATGGGTGAGGTTGGCGCGCAGCCGGGTGTCGCGGGTGGAGACGGCAGCGGCCCGGGGAAAGGCCGGCATGCCCAGGTAGGTGCCGCTCACAGCACGCTCCCTTCGGTGCTCGCGAGGATCTCGGCGATATGGACCGGGTGGACCTTCGCGCCCTGCCGGGCGAGGGTGCCGCCGATGTGCAGCAGACAGGAGTTGTCGACGGTGCAGACCGCCTCGGCGCGGGTTGCGATGACGTTGCGGACCTTGTCGGCGCCCATGGCGGCGGAGACCGCCGGATTCTTCACCGCGAATGTTCCGCCGAAGCCGCAGCACTCCTCGGCGCCCGGCAGTTCCCGCAGCTCCAGGCCTTTGACATGCTCCAGGAGCCGCCGGGGACGGTCTCCCAGGCCCAGCATCCGCAGGCCGTGACAGGTCGGGTGATAGGTGACGGTGTGCGGGTAGTAGGCGCCGACAGGTCACCTTCAGTACATCTACCAGGAATTCGGTCAGTTCGTACATCTTGGGTACCGCGGTCGCGGCGGCGTCGGCGAGCTGCCTGCCGCGGCCCTCCGCTGCCGCCTTCGCCCCGATCCGCGGGTAGTTGTCCCGCACCATCGCCGCGCAGGAACCGGACGGGGTGACGACGTGGTCGTACTCCGCGAAGGCACGGTCGAAGCGGTGCACCAGCGGCTCGGTGGCGTGCCGGTAGCCGGTGTTGAACTGCGGCTGACCACAGCAGGTCTGCTCTGCGGGGAAGTCGACCGTCACCCCCAGCCGTTCCAGCAGCGCCACCACCGCCTGCCCCGTCCGCGGGTGGAGTGTGTCGTTGATGCAGGTGACGAACAGTGCCACACGCATGTCGCGCCCTCCTTTCGGCCGCCGCGGCCCCGGGGAGCGCCCGCCGGCTCCTCGCCCGGCGCAGTTCCGCCCGGCCCGGCCCCTGGCGGCCGGGCGGCCCGCCGGTACATGATCACCTGACGGCCATCCTGCCCCAGCGGCAGGCTCAGGAGAAGAACCGGGAGCGGGGGACACATGCCCAGCGCGGAACACGTGGCGAAGGACCGGGCGACCGGCGGGATACGGCCGCCCTCACAGCTGCGTCAGCTGGCGGCCGCCTCCGTCGGCAACGCCGTGGAGTGGTACGACTGGTACGCCTACTCCTTCCTCGCGGTCTACTTCGCGGATCAGGTCTTCCCCCCGGGGACCGGCAACTCCCTGGTGCCACTGCTGTCCACCTTCGCGGTCTTCGCGGTCGGCTTCTTCATGCGGCCGGTCGGCGGACTGTTGATGGGGGCCGTCGCCGACCGGCGCGGCCGCAGGGCGGCGCTGACCGTCACCATCCTGCTGATGGGCGGCGGCAGCCTGCTCGTCGCACTCACCCCGACCTACGCGAGCGGCGGCGTGCTGGCTCCCGTGGTGCTGGTCGTCGCGCGTCTGGTGCAAGGCTTGTCGGTGGGTGGCGAGTTCGCCGCCTCCACGACGTTCCTCGTCGAATCCGCCGGGCCCGGCCGCCGGGGGCTCTTCTCCAGCTTCCAGTACGTCTCCACGACGGTGGGCCAGCTGCTGGCGTCCGGGACCGCGGCACTGCTCGCCGCGCTGCTCACCGAGGGGCAGATGGGGCAGTGGGGCTGGCGGGTGGCGTTCTTCTTCGGCGCGCTGCTGAGTCTGCTCGGCCTGTGGATCCGCAGTGGCGCCCAGGAAACCCGCAGTGCCGCTCAGCAGGCCGCCGCGCGGCCCGGCCTCTTCGAAGCGCTGCGGCGCCACCCCCGCCAGTCCTTGCTGATCTGCGGCATCACCGCCGGCGGCACCATCGCCTACTACACCTGGACCACCTACCTGCCGACCTACGCTCAGGTCAACGCGGGCTTCGACAAGGGCGCCTCGCTCACCGTCGGGACCATCTCGCTGGCCTTCTTCGCGCTGCTCCAGCCACTCGGCGGGATGCTCTCGGACCGGATCGGCCGCAAGCCGTTGCTGCTCGGCTTCTCGCTGGGCTTCGCCGTCCTCGCCGTGCCGCTGCTCCACCTGGTGACCGACGCCTTCGTCTCGCTGCTGCTGGTGCAGTGCGCGGGCATGGTGCTGCTGACCGGCTACACCGCGGTCGCGGCGGCCGTGAACGCCGAGGTGTTCCCGGCGCGTGTGCGGGCGGCCGGCATCGGCTTCCCGTACTCCCTCACGGTGGCCCTCTTCGGCGGCACCGCCCCCTACGTCGGTACGTGGTTCCAGCAGGCCGGGCACGCGGGGCTGTTCCCCTGGTACGTGGCCGGGCTCTGCCTGGTGTCGTTCTGTGTCTATCTCACGCTGCCGGAGACCTCTCGGCAGACGCTGGAGAAGTAGCCCGGGCCCGGCCGGGGCGCCGTGGCTGCCCGAGCCGCGCCGAGGCGCCCGAACGCGGGCGCGCACACGGAGGCGCCGCCCCTCCCAGGGACGGGGAAGGGCGGCGCCGGTGGTGCGAGGTCCGTCAGACGAGCCAACCCACGAAGTGGACGACGCCGGCAAGCAGGTTGGTGAGGAAGTTCATCTGGTCTTTCTCCTTGTGCAAGTGATGCGTTGTGGGACCAACTCTCCGGCCCAGCAAGGGATGTCGACCGGAGGCGCCGTAACGGTCTGCAGCCCGTCGCTCGCGCCCCGTAAGCATCACCCGGCCCGCCCTCCCCTCGGAAGCCCCGTCGGACTCGACCACGCTTTCTGACGAACACTCGCTCCCGCGTTCGTTTGTTCCCACCGGTCTCGACCCCCGGTCCGGCCGGCGCCCGCCCGAATGGCGCCATTCACCCTTTTCGGCGCGACCGGTGCGCCTTGTGGAGATCCGGTAATTGAGCTTTGCGTGACCTTTCTCATTGCGTCAGACCGGGCCGCCCCTTGTTCGCGCGCAATTGACAAGCGGTCAGGAATGTGACGGTCGGGCAATGGCGGACATTTGGTCGATGTATGGCTCACGGAACTCACCGGTAGCGCAACGCTGCGTCAAAAACCCGGCAATCCTGCCCGAATCGTTCTCCGTTCGTGTCCGAATTTCACAAGTCGATCACGTGTTAGCGTCCGTCGCCGCGAACCGAACACGTGAAAGGAAATTTCGTGGGCCATATGCACCACTTCAGTGCGGGCTGGATATCCCCCGTCCTCGCCTACGCGATGGCGTGCGTGGGCTCCGCTCTCGGCCTGCGCTGCACCGTCAGGGCGCTGACCGCCGAGGGGCGCTCGCGGCGCAACTGGCTGCTGACCGCCTCCGTCGCCATCGGCTCGGGCATCTGGACCATGCACTTCATCGCGATGCTCGGCTTCGGCGTCACCGGCAGCCCGATCCGCTACGACGTGCCGCTGACCCTGGTCAGCCTGCTGGTCGCGGTGCTGGTCGTCGGCGCGGGCGTGTTCACCGTCGGCTACAGCCCGGCCCGGCTGCGCTCCCTGCTGCTCGGCGGCCTGGGCACCGGCCTCGGCGTGGCGGCCATGCACTACCTGGGCATGAGCGCGCTGCGCCTGCACGGGAAGGTCGACTACGACCCGGGTCTCGTCGCGCTCTCCGTCGGCATCGCCGTCGCGGCCGCGACGGCCGCCCTGTGGGCGGCGCTCAGGGTGCGCGGCGCGACCGGCGCGGCCATCGCCTCCTTGGTCATGGGGCTCGCCGTCAGCAGCATGCACTACACCGGAATGGCTGCCGTACGCCTGGAACTGACGCCCAGTCGGGCACCGCTCCCGGGCGCCACCGCAATGGAATTCATCTTTCCGCTGGCAGTCGCGCTCGGCTCATTCCTCTTCCTCACGGTGGCCTTTGTCGCATTGTCCCCGACCGCGCGGGAGCGTGCCGAATCCGCTTCTGCCGATTCGCTTCGCGAAGCCGAACTCCCCACCTCTGCCTGACCTATCGAGGAATTCATGCACGTACGACAGAACCCGGATCACCCCGGGGCCGAAGGGGATAATCAGCCGCCCGCCAACGGCCCGCGGCATGCGGTGACCGCAGCGCCCAAGTCCCGTAAAGGAAAAGGGAATCGCCGCATCCGGCTGATGCCCAGGTCGGTGCGCGCGAAGATCGTCGCCCTGCTCATGGTGCCTGTCGTGTCGCTGATCGCCCTGTGGGCCTTCGCCACGGTCACCACCGCGCAGAACGTCTCCGAGCTCGACCGCCTCCAGCAGATCGACGCCACCCTCGTCTCACCCGTCGGCGACTTCGTCGCGGCGGTGCAGGAGGAGCGCAGCACCGCGGCCCGCGCCCAGGCCGCGCCGGACGCCGGCCGCCGCCAGGCACTGCGTGACCGGCAGCGGGCGACCGACGCCGCCGCCTCCGCCCTGCGGGACGGCGTCAACGCGAGCAGCGCCGACGCGGAGGCCATCGACCCCGCACTGCCCGGCCGCATCGACAGGCTCATGGACGACGCCGACGGTCTGACCGCCCTGCGGGAACACGACGAAGCGGGCGAGGAAGCCACCGACCGTACGATCCGCTCCTACACCGAGGTCGTCGACCACGGCCTGGCCACGGTCGGGGCGCTGAGCGGCCTGGAGAAGACCGCGGTCGTCTCGGAGGTGCGCGTCGTCCTCGAACTCGCCCGGGCGCGGGAGGAGATCTCCCGCGAGGACGCGATCCTCGGCGCCGCCCAGGCGGCCGGACGGATGTCCTCCACCCGCCTCGACGCCTTCGCAGGCGCCGTGCACACGCAGCGCACGCTGTTCGCCGCCGCTGTCGACGACCTGCGGCCGCACGATGCCGCGGCCTACCGCCACGTCCTGAACGGCGCGGGGTACCGCGAACTGCACTCGGCGGAGAACGCCGTACGCGACGCCGGCGCCGGCACCCCCGCGGCCCTCGCCGTGCCGGCCGCCCACTGGACCCAGGCGAACGACGCGGTCCTGCGCGAGCTGCGTGCGGCCCAGAAGGGCGCGACCACGGGGGCCGCCCGCGACGCCGACCCGTTGTCCCTGGAGACCCTGGGCGGATCGGGTATCGCCGTGGTCATGGGTCTGGGCGGCGTGCTGCTCTCGCTGCTCATCTCGGTCAAGATCGGCCGCCGGCTCGTCGTCGAGCTGGAGGACCTGCGCAACTCCGCACTGCGGGTCGCGGGCCGCGACCTGCCCGAGTCCATGCGGCGGCTGCACGCGGGCAAGGCGGTGGACATCGACGCCGTGGCGCCGCGCGGCGAGCGCGGCACCGGTCGGGACGAGGTCGGCCAGGTCGGCGAGGCCCTTGTCGCCGTGCACCGCGCCGCCCTCGAAGCCGCCGCCGACCGCGCGGCCGCACTCAGCGGAATCTCCGGTGTCTATGTGAGCCTCGCGCGCCGCAGCCAGCTGCTGCTGCACCGTCAGCTCGCGTTGCTGGACACCATGGAACGCCGTACCGAGGACCCGGCCGAACTGGAGGACCTCTTCCGGCTCGACCACCTCACCACCCGCATGCGCCGGCACGCCGAGAGCCTGATCATCCTCTCCGGCGCCGCCCCCGGACGCGGCTGGCGTCACCCGGTGCCGCTGCTGGACGTGGTGCGCGCGGCCGTCGCCGAGGTCGAGGACTTCCCGCGGGTCCAGGTGCACACCGTCGCCGAGACGCGGCTCGTCGGCGGCGCGGTCGCCGACCTCACCCATCTGCTGGCCGAACTGGTCGAGAACGCGGTGATGTTCTCGCCGCCGCACACCAAGGTGCAGGTACGTGCCGAGCGCGTCGGCAGCGGCATCGCCGTGGAGATCCAGGACCGCGGGCTCGGCATGGGCAAGGAGGCGCTCGACGAGGCCAACCGCCGCATCCAGGACGCCGACGAGATCGACCTGCTGGACACCGAGCAGCTCGGCCTGTTCGTGGTCAACCGGCTCGCGCACCGACAGCACGTCCGGGTCACCCTGCAGGCTTCGGGCTACGGCGGCGTCACCGCCGTGGTGTTGCTGCCCGAAGCCCTGCTCTCCGGCGGGACCGGCGGGGAACCCTCGACCGCCGAGGGCGAATCGGCGGCGCAGGAGCCGGTATCGCTGCGGCACCGCCGACACCCGGGCGCCGGGCGGGCGTTGGCCTCCCTTCCCCGGCACCCGCGCGCACTCCCCACCGCACCGGCGCCGCACACCGGCCCGGACGCAAGCCCGCGGGAGCAGCCGCCCGGGCACCGCAACCCCGACGACCCGGCACCCGGTGACGCCATGCCCGAGCAGCCCCTGCCCCTCCGCGCGAACGCTCCCGCTCCCGCGGGGGAGGGTGCGCCCGAAGCCGATCCGGCTTCCGCCCCTTCCGCTGCCGCGGACGCCCCGGACACCGGGCAGGCGCCCCCGCCGGCGGAGGCCGACGGCGCTCTCCCGCGCCGGGTGCGGCAGGCCAACCTCGCGCCGGCACTGCGCACCAGCCCGCAGGAGCACCCCGAGTGGGTTCCGCGCACCGAGGGCACGCCCGCCCCGCGACGCTCCCCGGAGCAGGCCCGCGCCACCATGGCGTCCCTCCGCGCGGGCTGGGCACGCGGACGAGACGCCACCACTCCGCCCCGGCCATCGGGGCAGCCACCGCAGGCCGAGCAGGCACCGCCCCCCGGGGCCGCGCACCCACACGCGCAGGAGCCGTCCCGGCCGCAGCCACCACGGCACCCGCAGAACGCCGGGCGACCGAACGGTGCGAACGATGATCCGTCACGAGGAGAAGAGACACGATGACCGGCGAACAGCACCTTTCCGGCGAACTCAACTGGCTTCTCGACGACTTGGTCTCCCGCGTACTGGAGCTCCGCTACGCGGTGGTGCTCTCCGGCGACGGATTGGCGGTCGGGACGTCCACCGGGATGACCCGCGACGACAGTGAGCGCTTCGCGGCGATCGCGTCCGGCTTCCACAGCCTCGCCAAGGGCGCGAGCCGCCATTTCGCCGCCGGCCAGGTCATCCAGACCATGGTCGAGCTGGAGGGCGGTTTCCTCTTCGTGGTGGCGGCGGGCGACGGTTCCTGCCTGGCGGTCTTCGGCGACGCGGAGGCCGATGTCGGCCTGGTCGCCTACGAGATGGCCCGGCTGGTCAAGCGGGTCGGCGAGCACCTCGGGACCCCGGTGCGCGCCGGGGCGGAGTGACCGGCCGCCCATGACCGATTCCACCCCGCACTGGTACGACGACGAAGCGGGGCCGATGGTCCGGCTCTACGCGATGACCGCAGGGCGGGCCCGGCCGAGCAGCGAGGCTTTCGATCTGATGGCCGTGGTGCAGGCCGAGGACCCGCCCGGCGAGTTCCCCGTGCTGTCGCCCGAGCAGCGGTCGATCCTGGTGCTGTGCGGTGAACGCCCCCGCCCGGTGGCCGACATCGCCTCCGATTCCGGCCTGCCGCTCGGCGTCGTCCGGGTGCTGCTGAGCGATCTGCTGGCCGAAGGACTGCTCCGCGTCAACCGTCCCGTACCGCCCGCCCAGTTGCCCGACGCGCACATTCTCAGGGAAGTGATCGATGGACTCCGCGCGCTCTGACTCCTTCATGGCCCTCAAGATCCTGGTGGCCGGGGGGTTCGGCGTCGGCAAGACGACGCTCGTCGGCTCCGTCAGCGAGATCCGGCCGCTCAGCACGGAGGAGCGGCTGACCGAGGCAGGCCGGCCCGTCGACCGCCTCGACGGGGTCCAGCAGAAGACCACCACGACCGTGGCCATGGACTTCGGCCGGATCACCATCCACGACGATCTGGCGCTCTACCTCTTCGGCACGCCAGGACAGGACCGGTTCTGGTTCCTGTGGGACGAGCTGGCCCAGGGGGCGCTCGGCGCGGTGGTGCTGGCCGACACCCGGCGCCTCGCCGACAG
Source organism: Streptomyces sp. NPDC048248 (assembly GCF_043201875.1). Taxonomy (NCBI): domain Bacteria; kingdom Bacillati; phylum Actinomycetota; class Actinomycetes; order Kitasatosporales; family Streptomycetaceae; genus Streptomyces; species Streptomyces sp. NPDC048248. The sequence goes on along the minus strand of NZ_JBICZL010000002.1, from coordinate 141,336 downwards.
TTTCGCGGCCATCGACTACTTCGAGCACCGCGGCATCCCGTTCGTCGTCGCAGTGAACTGCTTCGACGGCGCCCGCGCCTACCGAGCCGGGGAAGTCGCCCGGGCCCTCGATCTCGATCCCGGGACCCCGGTGCTGCTGTGCGACGCCCGGGACCGCACCTCCTGCAAGGAGGTGCTGATCGGACTCGTCGAGCACGCCGCCTCGTCCTACGAGGCGAGACTGCCGGCCGCGTCGGAGGCCGGGTAGCCGGCGCGGGGCTCGCCGGCGAGCAGGCGGCGGATGTCGCGGACCGCGGCGCGCCCCGCGCGGTTGGCGCCGATGGTGCTGGCCGACGGCCCGTAGCCGACGAGGTGCACCCGTGCGTCGCGCAGCGTACGGGTGCCCTCCATGGCGATGCCGCCGCCCGGCTCGCGCAGCTTCAGCGGTGCGAGATGGTCGATGGCGGCGCGGAATCCGGTGGCGTACAGCACCGTGTCCGCGGTGACCGCACGGCCGTCGGCCCAGGACGCGCCGGTCGGTGTGAGCCGCTCGAAGAGCGGCAGCCGCGTGAGGACGCCGCTCTCGCGGCCCCGCCGGACCGCTTCGGTCATCGGCAGCCCGGTCACGCTCACCACACTGCGCGGCGGCAGCCCCTGCCGGACCCGCTGCTCGACGAGCGCGACCGCGGCCCGGCCCTGCTCCTCGCCGAACGGGCCCTCGCGGAATACCGGCGGCCTGCGAGTCACCCATGTCGTGGCGTCCGCCACCGAGGCGATCTCCAGGAGCTGCTGCACGGCCGAGGTACCCCCGCCGACCACGACGACCCGCGCGCCCCGGAAGTCCTCCGGGCCGGGGTACTGCGCGCTGTGCAGCTGACGCCCCGCGAAGACGTCCTGGCCGGGGAAGCGCGGCCAGAACGGCCGGTCCCAGGTCCCCGTCGCGTTGATCAGTGCCCTGGTCGCGTACGTGCCCTCGGACGTCTCCACGAGCAGTCGGCCTCCCCCAAGAGCTCCGACAGGCTCCGTCCAGGGGGGATCTCCCACGTCGTCGCGCACCGCAAGGACACTCACGGGCCGGTGCACCCGCAGCCCGAAGGTCTGCTCGTAGTGCGCGAAGTATCCCCCGATCACCTCGGAGGAAGGACGGTCGCCGTCGGCGCCGGTCAGCTCCATGCCCGGCAGCGCATGCATGCCGTGCACCTTGTCGTAGGTGAGCGTGGGCCAGCGGAACTGCCAGGCACCGCCGGGGCGCGGAGAGTGGTCGAGGACGACGAAGTCACGGTCCGGGGCGTACCCCGCCCGCCGCAGGTGGAAGGCCGCGGCCAGGCCCGCCTGGCCGGCGCCGATCACCACGACGTCGACGTGCCGCACCCCGCTGTAGTTCATGTTTCTACTAACCCGGGGAGGGTCGGATGTCTTCCCGGAGGCCATGCCCTTCCTCGGTACGTCTTGAGGGCGGCCCTCTGGGTGCGGGTCTGATCCGGCACGCTCCAGGTCCGGGGGAAGCGCGCCGAGGCCCCGGTCGGATGGACGGCCGGGGCCTCGGCGCCGTGTAGCGGCACGCTCGCGTCAGCGGCCGCCCGCCACCAGCAGGGGAGCGCCGCCGGGAGCGGACGCCGGACGCCCGTTGGCGGCCGGCACTCCCGTCAGCGGTGACGCGAGCTCGTCCAGCAGCCCGCGGGCGGCCAGCTCGGGCCGTACGCCCTCGCCGAACCAGTACGCCTCCTCCAGGTGGGGGTAGCCGGACAGCACGAAGTGCTCGACCCCCAGGGCGTGGTACTCCTCGATCCGGTCGGCGACCTCGGCGTGGCTGCCGACCAGCGCGGTGCCCGCGCCGCCGCGCACCAGCCCGACCCCGGCCCACAGGTTGGGCGAGATCTCCAGCTTGTCGCGCGAACCGCCGTGCAGCGCGAGCATCCGCTGCTGGCCCACCGACTCGCTCTTGCCCAGAGCCTGTTGTGCGGCGGCCACGGTTTCCGGGTCTAGGTCGTCGAGCAGACGGTTCGCGGTCGCCCACGCCTCCTTCGAGGAGTCGCGCGAGATGGTGTGCAGCCGGATGCCGAAGCGGACCGTGCGGCCCTGCTGCTCGGCCAGCCCGCGGATCCAGTCGATCTTCTGCTTGACCTGCTCGGGCGGCTCGCCCCAGGTGAGGTACACATCCACGTTCCTGGCCGCGACCGGACCGGCCGCCGCGGAGGAACCACCGAAGAAGATCTCCGGCAGCGGGTCCGGCGGCAGGGCCGTCAGCCCGCCCTCGACCTGGTAGTGCTCCCCCTGGAAGTCGAACGGCTTGCCGCCCCAGACTCCCCGCACGATCTGCAGGAACTCGTCGGTACGGGCATAGCGCCGGTCGTGGTCGAGCGCGTCACCGAAGCGGCGCTGCTCGGTCGAGTCACCGCCGGTCACCACGTTCAGCAGCAGCCGGCCCCGCGAGATGCGCTGATACGTCGCGGCCATCTGGGCTGCCAGCACCGGCGAGATCACCCCGGGCCGGAACGCGACCAGGAACTTCAGCCGGTCGGTGACCTGCGTGAGCGCCACGGTCGTCAGCCAGGCGTCCTCGCACCAGGTGCCGGTCGGCGTCAGCACCGCCTCGAACCCCAGCTGCTCGGCCGCCTTCGCGATCTGGGCCAGATATTCGATGTCGGGTGCGCGCACCCCGCTCACGGGCGTGATGCGGTCCCGCTTGATGCCGCCGTCGGTGTAGGCGTGGCGGTCGACCAGGGTCCGTCCGTCGCCGCCGGTCGGCAGGAACCAATGCAGGTGTACGGACATGTCACTTGGCCTTTCCATAGGTGCGCGGCGGCGTGCTCGAAGGCGGCAGGCCACCGTTGAAGCGGGGGTCGACGAACGATCCGAAGTCGTACTTGCGGGGGATGAGGTCGAGCCCCGCGAACGTGTCGACGATCTGCTGCTCGGAGGCGATGGCGGCCTTGTCGACGGCCACCGCCACCGCCGTGCCCCGGGTGCGCTCGACCGCGTCCCGCGCCACCTTGCGCGGCAGCCCGGTCTCCTCGGACCAGGCCTTCGCCCAGGCGTCGGGGTGCTTGAAGACCCAGTTCTGCGCGCGGCGCAGCCGGTCGGTGTAGTCCTTGAGGGCGGCGGACTTCTTCTTGTCGTCCAGCGCCGAAGGCGCGGCGACCTGGAAGCTCAGACCGTTGACCACGCCCTGCCCGGTCGCCAGCACCCGGGCGTCGGCCTGGTCGAGCGCCTGCGAGGTGTAGGGGTCCCACACCGCCCAGGCGTCCACCTTGCCGCGGGAGAAGGCGGCGAGCGCGTCGGCCGGCTGCAGATAGTTGAGGGTGACGTCCTTCGGGGTCAGTCCGATCTTTTTCAGCTGGGCGATGAGCTGGTAGTGCGCGGAGCTGCCCTGCGCCACCGCGATGGACTTGCCCTTCAGGTGGGACGGCCGCTTCAGCGGTGAGTCCTTCTTCACCAAGATCGCCTCGCCGTCGGACCTGCTGTGCGACCCCGCGATCACCTTGATCTTGGAATTCGCGGCGGCGGCGAACACCGGCGGCGTGTTCCCGACTCCACCGACGTCGACCGCTCCGGCGTTGATCGCCTCCAGCAGCGGCGGACCCGAGGTGAAGGTCGACCACTTGATCTTGTACGGGAGATCGTCCAGCTCCCCGGCGGCACGCAGTACGGCCTCCGAACCACCCTTCTGGTCACCGACGTTGAGCGTCAGCGAGCCCTTGCCGTCGGTACCGCTGCCGGTCCCGCCTGCGCCCTCCCCTCGCGGCGATGCACCGCAGGCGGCCAGCAGCAGGGCGAGCGGGAGCAGCAGGGCCGGGGCGGTGTGCCGTGGTCTCATGAGATGTCCGTTCCATTCGTGAAGCGCCCCGTGGGCGGGGTGCCGGTTGGTGCGCAGTACTCGCTGTGCGGGTGCGGGTGGGTCTGTGGCAGTCAGGCGGCCCTGGCAGGCCGGTGGGTGGCGGAAGCCGCGGTCTCGGCGGGTGCGGCGGGTGTGGCGTCTACGCCGGACGCCTTCTCGTCGTCCGCGGCAGGGTCCGCCACGGCGTCGTCCGGCCCCTCGACGCCCAGCCGGTCGAGCAGCTCGGCACGCAGCGCGGCGAAGTGGGGATCGGAGATGTCGCGCGGCCGCGGCAGATCCACCTCGGTCTCGTACGCGATGCGGCCGCCCTCCATCACCAGCGCGCGGTCGGCGAGCAGCAACGCCTCCTCGACATCGTGGGTGACCAGCAGGACCGCGCAGCCGCGCTCCTGCCACAGGTCGGCCACCAGCCGCTGGGCCTTGATCCGCGTGAGTGCGTCGAGCGCCCCGAACGGCTCGTCCAGCAGCAGCAGATCGGGCTCACGCACCAGAGCGCGGGCCAGCGAGGCGCGCTGCGCCTCACCACCGGAGAGCGTCTTGGGCCAGGCGTCGGCGCGGTGGCCGAGCCCCACCTCGTCCAACGCCCGCACCGCCTCGGTACGTTCGGGTCGCCCCGGCAGTCCAAGCAGGACGTTGCGCCAGACCCGCTTCCACGGCATCAGCCGCGGTGCCTGGAACGCCACGGCCTTGCGGCGCGGCACCAGCACCTCGCCCTCGATCTCCCGGTCGAGTCCGGCCAGGACCCGCAGCAGGGTCGACTTGCCGCAGCCGCTGCGGCCGAGCAGGGCCACGAACTCACCCGGTTTGATGGTGAGTTGAAGGTCGTCGATGACGGCCCGGCGGTCGAACGCGCGGACCAGTCCTTCGACCTGGACGGCGACGCCGGGGACGGCTCCCGCACCGTCCGCCGCCCGCGCGGGGGCCGGGGCGTCGGTCACGTCCGGGGGAGTGTCGGTCACTGGCCCGTGAAGGTCGGTCGCCATTGCAGCAGCAGCCTTTCGAGAGTGCGGACGAGGAAGTCGGCGATGAGCCCGAGGAGCGCGTAGACCACCAGGCAGACCACGATCACGTCGGTACGGAAGAACTCCCGGGCCTGGTTCATCAGGAAGCCGAGACCGTCATCGGCGTTCACCTGCTCACCGAAGACCAGCGCGAGCCAGGCGGTCGCCAGCGAATAGCGCAGCCCGGTCATCGCGCCCGGCAGCGCGCCGGGCAGCACGACGTGCCGGATCTGGCCCCAGCGGCTCAGTCCGAGTGAGGTCCCCGCCTCGACCAGCTGGGCGTCCACGCCGCGGATGCCGGCATAGACGTTGAGGTACAGGTGGAAGGCGACACCGAGCGAGATCAGTGCGATCTTGGGCGCCTCGCCGATCCCAAGCCAGATGATGAACAGCGGGATCACGCCCACCCAGGGGACGGAACGCAGCATCTGCACCGTCGCGTCGACCAGATCCTCGCCGAGCCGGGAGAGGCCCGAGAGGAGCGCCAGTGTGACACCGATGAGCCCGCCCAACACCAGCCCCACGGCGACGCGTTGGAGCGACACTCCCATCGCCGATGGCAGTGTCCCGTCCGAAACGAGGTCGCCCGCGGTGGCGGCGATGGTCCCCGGGGAAGCCAGGATCTCGGCCGGCAGCGCGCCCGTCGCGCTCAGCACCTGCCACAGCACAAGCAGCGTCAAGGGACCCGCCGTCCGGCGCACCCACCGTGGCACCGAACGGTTGCGACGCGAAACGGGCACGACGCGGTCGAGCGGGGGCGCGGCGGAGCTTGCGGAGGTGTCGGCGCCCTTCGAGAGGGCGAGCGGGGCTGATGGATCAGATGGTGATGAATCAGATATATCGGGCGGAGGATGGCCGTGCTGGACGGCCTGATCGAGGGTCATCAAGACTCCACAGGCAGGGGAGGGGCACACCGAGAGCACGCACGGGCAGCGCGCAGCGGCATTGAGGGGAAGCCGTGAACGGGCGAAGAGGTGAAGCGGCCAACGGGTCGACTGCCCGATGGCCGAAAGGCCATCGGGTCAAGAGACCGGCACGGTCCCGGGGGACCCGGAGGTCACCTGAGCTGAGAGATCGTCAGCAGCCGCGGCGACATGCGGCGGAAGCCACTCGCAGCAGGTCGATGTGACCGCGCGTCGTGAGCAGGGCTGACGTAGACATGCCGTTGAACGTAGCGGCGCCCCACCGGAGGGTCAAACTTCGTCTCGGCAGCTGGACCTTTGTTGCCGCAGTGTTGCGGCGGCACCCGCCCGGTTGCGCCACTGCCCCTGACCGCCGTACGAAAATGAGTCCATGAGCACCTTCACCACCCGCACCCTGGACGTCACCACCGGCTCGGCCGAAACCGTTGCCGACCTCACCTCCGACTGCACCGCTTTCCTCCGGGACGTCGCCGACGGCCGCGACGGCCTGCTGAACCTCTTCGTCCCGCACGCCACCGCCGGCATCGCCATCCTCGAAACCGGCGCCGGCAGCGACGACGACCTGCTGGCCGCCCTGCACGACCTCCTCCCCGCCGACAACCGCTGGCGCCACCGCCACGGCACCCCCGGCCACGGCCGCGACCACGTCCTCCCCGCCCTCATCCCGCCCCACGCCACCCTCCCGATCATCGACGGCCGCATGGCCCTGGGGACCTGGCAGTCGGTGTGCTTGGTCGATACGAACCGGGACAACCCGGATCGCACGGTGCGTCTGAGTTTCCTCGGATAGCGAGCGTTGACCGTGATGTTCTGGCGAAGTCACCGCATTTCTGGCGATGAGGGCGGTCTCGACCGGTCAATGCATCACTCGCGTGCCACGCCGGGGTGACCGCGTTCGCTGAGGGAACGGCGTGCGGGCGTGGTTGATCGAGACCGGAGAGGAATTCGTGGGAGCGTCTCCGCGTCCATTGGTGACCTGCGGCAGGGCCGATCCGTGCCATGCGGCACACGCCTCGCCGGGGCCGGCCGCCCCGTGCTCTGCGGCAGAGCGCATGGGCCGCGTGCAAAAAGGCGCAGGTCGATTCACCTGCTGCGGGTGGCGCGTCACGAGCGGCGAGTCAGGAGGACGGCGCTGGCGGCCGCGCAGAAGAGCTGGCATTCGGAGTAGAGCAGCCTGTTAATGCGGGTCACTGGCTCCTCGGTGAGTCGATCGAGGATCGCGAACAGGTGGCCAAGGCCGCGCCGTCCACCCTTCACGCTGGTCCCAGCCTCGTGGGCCGGCAGTGGCGGGGCCGAGCGGAGCAGTCGGTGCGGACGGGTGGGGGCCGTTTGCCATCTGGCGAGGGGGCAGGAAAGGGCAACCAGTGGCGCCTACGCACCGCCAGCGACCACAACGCTTGTCCGCTGTTTCTCACTGCTTGCGGGTGAACCACGAAGCCACACCCTCGTACCGACCGAAACTGGGCGATAGCGCCCGCTATTGTCAGCTCTCGTGCCATTGAGTTGTGCGTTTGTGAACCTCAAGCCCGGCGTCGGAAAGACGACGAGCGCTGTGTGGCTGGCCCACGCGCTGCATGAGGCGGGACTGTCGCCCCTGCTGGTCGACGGTGACCCGGCCTCTTCAGCGCTGCGCTGGAGCGAGCTGGCCGGCGGCTTCCCGTTTCCGGTGATCGCCCTGCCGGTGGGGGACGTCCACCGGCGCGTGAACGACTTCCTCGGCAACCGGCAGGCCGTCGTGCTCGATGCGCCCCAGCTGGAGGACCATCCCCGCATTACCCGCAGCATCATGAGGTACGCCGGTGAGTGGATCGTGCCCGTGACCCCCGCCCCCATCGAACTGGACCGGATGGCACCCATCCTCGGGGAGATGGCGGACGTGCAGTCCCTGCGTGCCGAGCCGGCCCGCACGGCGGTCCTGCTCAATCGCACCAACCGTCCGGATGCCACGCGCACCGGGCCGGATGCCGACGCTCGTGAGGCTCTCACCGAGCGGGGTTTCGAGGTGCTGGACACCCAGATCGCGCGGCTCGACCTGTACTCCCAGTCATTCGGGAACGCGGTCCGGGCCAAGGGTTCGGCGTACGTGGACTTCGCGGAGGAACTGATCAAGCGTCAGGATGAGGTATGAGTCAGCGCAAGGAAAGCTACCGCGCGGCATTGCAGCGCGGACAGGACGTTGCCGTACCTCGGTCCACCAATGTCACCACGCTCCAGAGCAGATACCTCCGGGTGACCGTCGAGGTGGATCCCGACCTGCGAGACGATCTGACGCGATGGGTGGCATGGCCGGTCTCCTCGGTTGTGGCCGCCGGCACGACCGTCCTGCGTGCCCTGGCCACCACCGTCGGCATGGTGTCTCGGCCCGAACGCTAGGTTGGTTGCCCCGCCCCTCAATTTCATCCCCCGGTGACGAGCCCGGCTGCCTCGGGGGCGTCGGCCAGGCTCAGCCTCTCTCTGGGGCCCTGGCCCCGCCAGGCTTCCTGGCTCCGACGGGGCCTGTGGAGCGGGCCTGTCCGGGAGTCCGCTACAGGCGTGGTTCGCGCGCCTCGATCCGATAGTCGAAGGCTGCACCGCCGACACCGACCGTGGTCACTCCGCCGTCGACGTTGAGGACGGCCCCGTTGACGTAGGACGCGGCGGGCGAGAGCAGCCAGTCGATCGCCTCGGCGACCTCCTCCGGATCGCCGGGCCGTCCGGCGGGAGTCAGCCGGTTCGCCTCCTCGTATGCCGCCTCGGCGCCGCCCGCCAGCCCCGCCTCCGCCGCGAACCGCGCCATCCGCTGGTCGGCCATCTCCGTACGCACCCAGCCCGGGCACACCGCGTTTGCGCGCAGCCCCTGCGGCCCGTAGTCGACGGCGAGGGAGCGGCAGAGGTGGAGCAAACCCGCCTTGGACGTGGCATAGGCGGCGTTGCCGACGCTGTTGCGGAGCGCGGCGACCGAGGCAACCGCGACCACCGCACCGCGGGCCACCAGCAGATGCGGCAGCGCGGCACGCAGCAGCAGGAACGGGCCGGTGAGATTGGTCCGCATCAGCTCTTCCCAGTCCTCGACCGCGGTGTCGCCGACCGCGCCGCCGCGCCCGATTCCGGCGTTGAGCACCACACCGTCGAGTCTCCCGTAGGCCGTCACCGTCGCCTCGACGAGCTCGCGCACGGCCTCGGGGTCGGCGGCGTCGGAAGGGTGGGCCAGCGCTCCGGTCTCCTCGGCCACCCGGCGCAGTGGCTCGGGCCGCCGCCCGGAAATCACGACCTGGTGTCCGGCGGTGCGCAACAGCCGGGCGGTGGCGGCCCCGATTCCCGTTCCTCCACCCGTCACCAGGACAACACGCTGTTCCGACATGGTCGTTCGCCTCCGAAGGTGGTCAGCTTCCGTTCCCCGCACCGCGAGCATACGAAGCGGCGCACCGTCGGGCCGAGCGGGTGCCGCTGCCGCCGGCGCCGCGGATGGGGCGGCGGGCTCGCGCCGGCATTCGCCACGATCTGGTCCGACCGGAACAAGGCCCCTTGAAGAAGGCCCGAGCCGAGGCTGGCCGCGCGCAGGGACACCATGAACTCGTCGGGCGCGGATGGAACTGGCCCTGACCGGAGTGGAGTTCGAGCGAGTGGAGCCAACTCGTCGGTCCTGCTGGGCCGCCCTCCTGGCTGCTGCCGACCCCGAAGCGGAGCCGCAGGGCCGGCAGCTTGACAGTTCAGTGCGGTGCACCACGCACGCGGAGCGGATGAGGATCGTCGCCTGCGGGATGATCTTCACGCCAGGGGCGGGCTCCGGGCTCGCGGACGGCAACCGCAGCTTGGAATAGCGTCGCCCTCGCCAAGTCGATTCAGGGCACCCCGAGCTGAGAGAGTCCGCCCCCTTCGGCAGGGTGTCCGCCACTCCGACCGCGCGGGCAAGGTCGAGGTCCGCCGAGGGCTCAGGAGATGGCCGCCGCACCGGCGTTGGGTGCACGTTCGCAACGTGGTCAGCCTGGGTTGTCCTGTAGGAGGTTGGGCGACACGAACGTCGACAAGGCGGACCGTACGGTGCGGTTGAGCTTTCTGGGTCAGGGCTCGGTGGGTCGCTCGCCGGTCTCGGGAGCCGCTCCGGCCGTTGCCGCACGGTGAAGGGGCAATGAGGCGTCTCGCTGCCTGTTGGCCGGCCTCGGCGGGGCCGTCGTCGACCTCGCACCGATTCAGCTGCTGACGGTCATACCCCCGGAGCGGCCGGCACCAGCCGGTACGCGCCCCCCTCGTGTCGCACGTGTCCGGCGGTCGGCGGTGGGAAGTGGGTGCCGAACAGGAGGGTGGGCGTGCCGGCGAGCGAATCGAGGAGCTGGTTGCGGGTCCTGGTGGCGAGTTCGGGTGCGATGTCCACGCAGCTGCAGACCGCGGGGTGCGCCATCTGGACCGGGTGGTGGATGCTGTCGCCGGTGACGAGCGCGCTCTCGCCCTCGCTGCTCAGCTCGACCGCCACCTGCCCGGGCGTATGGCCGGGGGTGGGGAGCAGGCGTATGCCCGGCGCGATACGCGTGCCTTCGGCCGCGACATCCAGGAGGTCCAGGAGGCCCGCGTCCCGGACGGGGTGTACCGAGTCCCGGAACATCTGCTGCCGTGCCTCCTCCATCTCGACGCCGGCCCAGTGGTCCCACTCGGTGCGAGTGGTGAGATAGCGGGCGTTGGGGAAGGTGGGTACCCAATTGCCGCCTTCGGCCCGGGTGTTCCAGCCCACGTGGTCGGTGTGGAGATGGGTCAGGATGACGAGGTCCACGCTCTCCGGTGCGAACCCCGCCGCGCACAGTCGCGCGTCGTAGTCACTGTTCAGGTTGTGCCAGGCGGGGTTGGTGCGCCGCTTGCCGTTTCCGATGCCCGTGTCGACCAGTATGCGCATGCCGTCCGCCTCGATGGCGAAGCTGTGGCTCGCCAGGCGCAGGATGCCCTGTTCGTCGGCGAAGTCGGGGCGGAGCCAAGGGGTCCGGGTCACCATGTCGGGAGTCGCCCCGGGGAGTAGCCAGGTGCCGGTCTGTGCGGGCAGGGGGATCTCGTCGATTCGTCGAACGGTGTGCGCGCCCACGGCCCACGCAGGGGCCCCAGGTGTGGTCGAAGAGCCGGGCTGCGAGGTTGCGAACATGGCGGGTTTCCTTGTCTGTTGTGGGTGGTGGCCTGTTGTGGGATGCGGGACGGCTCCCGACCTAAAAGCAATGTGTTTGCTTTAGTCGACCGTAGGCCCTACCGTCAGCTAAAGCAAACCATTCGCTTTTAGGCGCTCCCGGGCCTTGGGTCAGTCCCGGCTCGCCGCGCCGCACGGAGCCGGAAGGACACGTATGAACAGCGAACTCACTCCCCAGGAAGCGGCCCGAGGGGCGCTGCGGGCGGGGCTCCCCCTTGCGGGCGACCGCCACGAAGGGGTGGCCGCGACCGCCAACCACATCCACTCCGTCATCGCCACGCTGCGCGAACTCGACTTCGGCGACACACCTCCCGCAGCCTCCTACCGGGCCGGAGGGGAGAACGTCGATGCAACCCTTTGAGCTGTCCCTCAGCGATGCCGCCCGCGCGGTGCACGCACGGGAGCTGTCCCCCGTCGAACTCACCGAATCCGTACTGGACCGCATCCACGCGGTCGAAGGACGACTCGGCGCCTACGTCACCATCGCCGCGGAGGCTGCCCTGGCCGCGGCGGTCCGAGCGGAACGGGAGGTCGCGGGCGGCGGACCGCGCGGACCGCTGCACGGAATCCCCATGGGGCTCAAGGACCTCATCGACGTCGAAGGAATGGCCACCACGGCGAGCTCATCCGTCCGGGAAGGGCATGTCGCGGATCGCGACAGCCATGTGGCGGCGCGACTCGACGCCGCCGGAGCCGTCCTCCTCGGCAAGACACACACGCACGAGTTCGCCTACGGCCTGACCACTCCACAGACGCACAACGCCTGGGACCACGGCCGCGTCGCCGGAGGGTCGAGCGGCGGCTCCGCGGTGGCCGTCGCCGCAGGGGAGGCGACGTTCGCCATGGGAACGGACACGGGCGGTTCCATCCGCGTTCCCGCGGCACTGAACGGGGTGGTGGGTCTGAAGCCGACCTACGGCCTCGTGTCACGTTCCGGTGTGACCTCGCTGTCCTGGTCCCTGGACCACGTCGGCCCCCTCACCCGTACCGTCCAGGACGCCGCTCTCGTGCTGTCCGCGACGGCTGGTCACGACCCGCGCGACCCGGCGAGCGTGGCCGGCCCGACGGCGGACTTCTCCCAGCGAGGTGACCTGCGGGGGCTGAGGGTCGGCGTACCCCGCAACCACTACTTCGACCGGGTGTCGCCCGAGGTCGAGGAGGCCGTACGCCGGGGGATCGAGCGGCTGGCGCAGCTCGGGGCGGAGCTCGTCGACGTCGAGATCCCGATGACGCGCTACATCCAGGCCACCCAGTGGGGGCTGATGGTTCCCGAGGCCACCGCCTACCACGAGCGGTCGCTGAGGGCCTCGGCCGAGCTGTACGCACCGGACGTCCGCGTCCTGCTGGAGGCCGGCGAACTCACGTCGGCAGGTGACTACCTTCGCGCCCAGCGTGCCCGCACGATGATGCGCGACGCCTGGGCCCGCATGTTCGACGGAATCGATGTCCTGGCCGGCCCGACCGTCCCGATGACGGCCGTCGAGTCCGGCCAGGAGACAGTGGAATGGGCGGACGGCACCACGGAATCGGTGGCCGACAGCTATGTACGTCTCTCCGCCCCGGCCAACATCACCGGCGTACCGGCCCTCACCCTGCCGGTCGGTCACGATCACGCCGGCCTGCCGATCGGTATGCAGCTGATGGCTGGTGCCTTCCGGGACGCGACGGTCCTGCGGGTCGGACGCGCCTTTGAGGAGGCAGCCACCGACGCGGGGCGACTCGCCCCCATCGCGGTCTGAGAGCCGAGTCGGTACGCCCTGGGGAAGGAGGGGCGGCTAGAAGCAACGGATTCGCATTAAGGTGGAATGCATGAGCCCCAAGCCCATGACCCGCCCCGGCGGGCGCAGTGCACGCGTGCAGGAGTCCGTCCATGCAGCGGTGCGTGAACTCGTGGGCGAGGCGGGCCGCGATGCGCTGACCGTCCCGATAGTGGCGGCTCGGGCCGGTGTGACACCGTCCACGATCTACCGCCGCTGGGGCGATCTGCAGGAACTCCTGTCCGACGTCGCTGTCGAACGGCTGCGCCCCGAGACGGATCCGGCCGACCTCGGGAGCCTGCGGGCCGACCTCGACGCATGGGCGGAGCAGTTCCTAGACGAAATGGCCTCTCCGCCCGGGCGCGCGTACATCAGGGACGCGCTCCTCGGCGACCCGGACGGCAGCAACGCCGGTCAGTGCTCGGCCTACGCCGCGGAGCAGATCGACGCAGTGCTGAACCGTGCGGTGCGGCGAGGGGAGCCGGTGCCCGACACGGAGCGGGTGATCGACCGCGTCGTGGCGCCGATGATGTACCGCATCCTCTTCCGTCCGGGTCCATGGGACGCCGATTATGCACGCGAGCTCGTCACGAACGCCCTCGCCGGGCCCTGACGAGCGCGCGCAGGCGCCGCTTCCACCGACGTCGGTGCCGCTGTCTCCGTGGCGGTCACATCAGCAGCTGCCACAGGTGCGCGCACGCCGCCTCTTCGCTCGGGTGGCGCGAGATGGTGCGGTACGCGCCGCGTTCGTAGGCCCCGGTCTCCCACGCCCCGTCCCCTGTTCTTCGCAGGAACAGGAAATCGGGGGGCGTGGGGCCGGGTTCATGGACCCCCTCGATGCGGTAGTAGCCGTCGGCCACACCCGCCGCACGCAGGGCGGCGCGCAGATCGTGGCGGTCCATCGGCGTACTACGGCTCTACCGGGGCGAGGTAGTCATGCTCCAGCAGCCACTTCACATTCAGCCGCTGCCCTTCGCTCGGGTCGAGGAAGACCGGGTCGAGCTTGATCTGCCGCCCTCCGCCGGGCTGCTCGAACCACGGCGCGATGCTGCCCTCCCACACCCAGAACGGCTTGATGACCTTGTAGACGTGGTAGTCGCACGGCGCCGCCGCATCGCGCGTGTTGAGATTCTGCGGGGGGAGCGCCCGCTCGGCGTAGCGGTCGCCGGCCGGGGCCAGATACGAGCCGTATTCCGATCCGAAACGGTCGAGGCGCAGGCCCGTGCGGAGCTTCGTGGGCTCCTTGTCGATCTCACCGTTGACCTCGGCGAACCCGTCGTTGGGCGGGTACTTCCAGCTTCCGCTCTCCGCGGGGCCCTGCCAGTACTTCGACAGGAAGGCCGAGGGCGACAACTTTCCGGTCCGCTTCCACCCGTTCAGGAGCGGGCCCACCGGTGCGTGCCACTTCTCCGGCAGCGCCTTCGGCCCCAAACGGGCCTCTCCGTGGTACTCCCCGGTGCAGGGTGCGGGCGGTGCCGCGGCGGACGGGCGGCCCCGGTCCTGCTCCTGCGGGGCGGCGGTCGCGGTCGGGGCAGCTGCCATGGTCATGGCGACACCAAGGGCGGCAAGTACCGTGCGGAAGGTGCGGGTTCGCTTCACTCAGGAGTCTCCTTGCGCTCTGAATGATCGATGGCATACCTGAGCAGGCAGCCACGTGCGCAAGGTAATGGGCTCAGTACGGTGCGTGCGCGTGAAGTACCGTAACGGGTGAAAGATGCCTGCGTGTTCAGGCCACCAGGAAGCGATGGCCGGGCTTTTCCGGTACGGCTCTCTTTCCGCGGCAGGCCGGGGCTACTTGCCCTTGACGCCCAGCGAGGCGAAGTCGTAGTCGCCGTAGGCGTCGGACGTGTAGACATTGGTCAGCCGCGGGCTCCGCCAGTTGACCACCTTTTCGTGAAGAAGGGGGAGGTAGTAGGCGCCCTCCGCGACCGCTCGGTTGATCCGGTCGTAGAAGGTACCGGCCTTGTCCGGGTCGACGCCGGATGCCCCGGCCGAGCCTGTGGAGCCGATGGCCTCATCGAGGGCCTTGTCGATGGCAGGGGCGTCTACCTCGGTGACGTTGTAATTGCCGCTGGAGAGGATGAACCTGCTGTCGACCAGTGGTCGCCAGAATGCCTGCGCGGTGGGGAAGTCGGCCTTCCAGTTCCCGAGGACGATGCCGTACCCCGCCTTCTTCACGGAAAGTGGCGCGGTGGCTTCGGGGAGGTCTTCACGATCGATCCGATCGATTTCAGCCTTGATGCCGACCCTTTTCAGTGACGCCGCGAGCGAGGTGGCGGCTTCCACCTCCGGCACGGTGTTGCGCACGGCCATCTTCGTGGTGAAGCCGTTCCGTCGCCCGCACTTCTTCAATGCGGTTCTGGCCATGCCCAAATCCGGCCGGCCGTCGTTCCTCCGCACGCCGTACGGGTCGTACGTGAGGTCCGAGCCCTTCAGGTACTGGGGGAGCATGGTGGGGGCGATGTCCCCGGCCGTCGGCCCTCCGAGCGCGGTCTGCAGCGAGCGGCGGTCTGCGGCGTAGAAGACCGCCATGCGGCAACTGAGGTCGTTCATCGGCGCGACCGTCTGCGGAAAGGCGGCGTAGCGCACGCTGCCGGTAAGGGGATTGTCGAGGTTCTTCTTGAGGTCGGAGCTCTGGAGTGCTTTTGCCTTGGCCTGAGCACTCAGGCCCCGCCCACCGAGCATCAGGTCGTACTTGCCGGTGGTCAGGGCTTTTTCGTTGGCCTCCTGATTGGGGGAGAAGGTGACCGTGATCTTGTCCGGCAGGGCGGAGCGGATCGTGTCGGACGGCTTCTTCCAATGCTTGTTGCGTACCAGTTCCAGAGACTCGTTCGGTGAGTAGGAATGGAAGGTGTACGGGCCGCTGGAAAACGGGTCAAGGCCGTACTTGGTCTTGGTGTCCGCTTTCTGCTTCACGGGGGACGCTGCGGGCATGGCCAGCAACTGCTCGAATTCGTCGTTCGGCTTCGGCAGGTGAAACTTGATGGTCCGGCGGTCGGGCGTTTCGATTGCCTTCAGACCCAGCTTGTCCGCGGACTCGTCCTTGTACGGGCCTTCGTAGGTGCGGTCCGGGTCGAGGGCCTCCCGGAGGTAGGTCGGTCCTCCGGAAACGACGTCCTGAGCCCAGATCCGCTCGATTCCGTACTTGATGTCCTGGGCCGTGATGGGGGAGCCGTCCTCCCAGGCGATCCCTTTGCGCAGGGTGTACGTGTACGTCTTGCGGCCGTTGGAGATCTTGGCCCTGGTGGTGGCCAGATCCGGTTTCAGTTCGGTGCCCGCGGCGGCCGGCTTTGGGGCGTACGTGACGAGTTGGCGGGTGTAGTAGCGGGCGAAGTTCCAGACAAAGCCGTAGTAGCTGCGCTGCGGATCCCAGGAGTCGGCATCGCTGCCGACGAAGTTGAGCGTGTTGCCTTCGGCAGTCGATGTGTTGACGACATTTTTGATCGCGGCGTTGTATGCGGCCTCCGGGCCGCCGCCGGGATTGTCGGGCCCGTCCGGAAGCCAGCTGATGACGGCGGGGATGCCTGCGGCCAGGAGTACCGCCAGCGAGGCAACACCGATCTTGAGACGCGGGGAGCCGTTTCGCGTGGGTCGGGTGGGCGAGACGGTGGTGGGGTTGATGGTGGCCCTCTGTGGACCGTCCTGGTGGGGTGGCGCTGGGTGGGGCTCGATCGGCCGGGGGTCGGCGGCCTCGCCGGTTTCCGCGGGCTCGTCGGTCTTGGTGTGCTCCTCTGCCCCCGCTGACGCATCGGTCTTGGCGTGCTCCTCCACCCCTGCGGCCTCGTCGGTCTCCGCGCGCTTCTCCGCCACAGCGGGTTCCTCAGCCTCAGCGCGCACCTCCGCTTCCGCGCGCTCTTTTGCTCGCGCGCGCTCCTCGGCTTCCGCGCGCTCCTCCACCTCCGTGGTCGGCGGCTCGGGCGGGGGTGGCGGGGGAGCGGCCGGCGCCTTGGGGGGCACCGGGTCCGGAACCACGGGGGCGTACAAGCGGTTGCGGGCGAGCGCGATCAACCCGCCGGTGTTGCGGTTGCGTTGCTGCGGAATCGGCCTGCTCTTGGCCGCCAGAGTGGTGTGCAGGTGCCGGAACAGTGTGTGCATGTCCAGCAGGGGCGGGCCGTCGACGATGCCCTCGCTCAGGACCGTGATCAGTTCGCCCGTGAAGGCGGTGAACTCCTCACCAGGAGGGGACAGGGCCTTGCGGGTCTCCGCCGCGGCCGCCATCAGGCAGGTCCCCTCGATGAGGGCGCGGTCGGCGACCTGATCGGCGCCGCTCATACCGCCCAGCAGGGCCCGTCCGCTGTAGCAGCAGTCCAGTATCACCACCTTGCGCCGGGCCTTGATGTGCGGATCGAGCATCGCCCGGCGCACCCACTCGTACGGCAGTGCGCTGTACATGCGGCTCTGGTCCGAACCGGGCAGCGCCAGATACAACTCGTCGCTGTACGGGTCGGTGAGTCCATGGCCCGCGTAGTAGACGACCAGGGTGTCGGTGGTTTGCAAGGCGACGGAGTGGAGGGTGTCGAGCACCGCCTGCGCGCTCTCCGGTTGCGGCAGCTCGATGCAGTGTTCCTCCGGCAACCCCCACAGCGCCTCGTCCATGAAGGCCCGCTTCAGCCCGCTCAGGTTGCGCTCGACTGCGGGCAGTTCGTCCAGTCGGTCGTAGCGGTGGACGCCGATGAGCAGGGCCCGCGACGCGGCCGGGTCGGATAACGCCGTCACTGCCGCTGGTCCGTCCCCGCTCCGCCGGCCGGTGCCTGCGGCTCGCCAAGGGCGTCGACGATGCGGCGCACCGTCTCCGGGGAGGCGTCCTCGACGGTGACGGTGACTCCGTCCCGTTCGATCCGAACGGCAGGAGCTGTGGGGCGCGCTGCCCGCCACGTGGCGCAGGCGACCGCCAGGCTGCCGAGGGCGATGCCGTTGGCGACCACGGCGTTGATCACCTCGAACGCGCCGCCCATCCCGCCCGCCACGGCCCGCTCGGGTTCCAGCGAGACATCGGCCTGCTGTGCCACATCCGGGTCCTGGACCAGCCAGCGGTACAAGGATGTCAGGGAGGCCGCCGACGCCGGGGCCCGGTCGTCGCATTCACCTTCCATGACGATGTGGACCTGCACCCTTGCGCCCCCTCCCTCGGGTGTGCGGCCCCGCGCGGGCCTCCCAACAGGAATGCCAATCCTAACCACTTGATCCCGGAAAGTGGTGGGAGTCATGAGGCTGGTGGGCCAGCGATCCGTCCGGTCCGCTCCGGCACCATCCGCCTCTCTCACCCCACGAGTCACACCCATCGAGGCACGTACGTCAGTTCTGTGACCTGGGGCACATATGTTCCATTTCTCTTGATCCGAAATGCACTCTCATCAACGATCAAATCCGTCAACACCGGCTGATGTTCAGCCACATGACCAAAGAGGGGAAACTGAGTGTCCAGACTCAAGCTCATCGCCGGGGTGATCGTCGCAGCCGGTCTCGTGCTGCCCACCACCAGTGCGTTCGCGCTCACCGCCAAGGGTGGAGGCGTCAGCGCGTGGTCGCCGGCGCAGAGCGACTCCGGCAAGATCGCCGTCAAGGACGAGAGCAAGGACGGCGACCCGGGCAAGGCGGAGTACTACCGCCAAGCCAGCGCGGGCACCAAGAGGACCCTGTGGAACCACAGTGGTCCCGGTACGACCGTCTACTCCGGCGGCGGGTCCAAGATCATCAAGTTCCAGGCCTGCGACGAGAACTACGGTTCCGCGGACGACTGCTCCGGCTGGGTCGCTCCCTGAGATCAACCCTGAGACCTGATCCGGGTCTCACCGCCGGGTCGGCCGCTCGACGGCCGGCCCGGCGGGTTCATTTTCCGAAGCGGAGTAACGGTGGGCCCGGTGGCCCGTGGTGAGGATGAAGGGGCGAACGACGGTGACAGCCGGAGAGTTGACCGGCCTGCAGGTGGAGGCTCTCCGCTATCGGCGGGGCGAACGCGTGCTGCTGGACGGTGTCGATCTGGCGGTCGGGCCGGGCGAGTCGGTGGCGGTCACCGGCCCGAGCGGCTGCGGGAAGTCGACGCTGCTGAGGTGCGTCCTCGGTCTGGACGGGCCGGACAACGGAACGGTCCGGGTCGACGGCCGGCAGCTGACCGGGGTGCGGGCGGGTGAGTTGGCACAGTTGCGTGTCCAACGTATGGGTGTGGTCGCGCAGTTCGATGAGTTGCTGCCCGAACTCACGCCGGTGGAGAACGTGGCCCTGCCCGTATTGCTGACGGGCGGCGATCACCGCGCGGCGTACCGGCGCGCCGCGGAGCTGCTGTCCGAGGTGGGTGCGCCGGGGGAGGGGACGCCGACCAGGGCGCTCTCCGAAGGCGCACGTCAGCGCGTCGCCGTCGCCCGGGCCCTCATCGGCGGCCCGGACATCGTCCTCGCGGACGAGCCGACCGGGGCGCTCGACCCGGAAGCCCGAGAAGACGTGGCCGACCTGCTGTTCGCGGTGGCCCGGGAGCGGGGCTGTGCCCTGCTGGTTGCCACCCACGACCTGACGGTGGCGGCGCGAGCCGACCGGACGCTTCGGCTTCGCGCCGGGAAGCTCACGGACGTCGCGGAAGGGGTGGCCGCGTGAGCGCCGTCGCCGAGAGCGCAGCGAAGGCCGAGGGCGCCACCCCGGAGGCGCCACGCGGCGCACGGCTGTGGTGGCGGCTGCTCCGTGCCGGATCGTCCGCCGGGCGCCGAAGCTCCGGGGACCGGCTGAGGTTCTGGGCGGTGTTCGCGGCCGCGGCCGCGGTCGCCCTCGTGGCCTTGGGGTCCGTTACCGCCGTCGCCACCTACGACGGGCGTGCGGCGCGGAACCAGGCGCGCGGACCGGTGATCACCGATCGGCAGCAGGACGCCGTCGCGCTGTGGCGAGAGGGGTTCGACGCGGTCGGCGAGGTCCAGCACACCGTCGTCCACCTCCATCAGCTGAAGGCCGGTGCGCACCCCCCGCCCGGGCTGACCCGCTGGCCTGCCCCCGGGGAAGTGATGCTGTCCCCGGAACTGGCCCGCGACGGGCAGCGCGACGGCATCAAGAGCCGCTACGGCCGCTACGCAGGCACGATCGGCGCCTCCGGACTCGTCTCCCCCTCGGAGCGTCTGGCGTACGTCGGGTCATCGCGAGCCCCTGACGCCCGGGAGCGGGAGTCCTGGTGGCTGGTGCGGGGATTCGGGCAGAGCTACCCGATGGGTGAGGTCTTGAACTCCCGGCCGCTCGGGCAAGTGCTGCTCGCTCTGGGGGTGTTGACGGGTCTTCCGGCGCTCGCGCTGCTGGTCGTGGCGGCGCGCGTTCGCTCGCGTGCGCGCCGCGGCGACCTGCCGCAGGAGCTCGGCGGGACAACCTGGCGGCACCGTGTGCTCCTCAACATGGGGGAGGCGGCTCTGCCTGCCGCGGCCGGAACCGCTCTGGCGCTCCTCCCGATGCTCGC
This sequence comes from Streptomyces sp. NPDC048248, assembly GCF_043201875.1. Classification (NCBI taxonomy): domain Bacteria; kingdom Bacillati; phylum Actinomycetota; class Actinomycetes; order Kitasatosporales; family Streptomycetaceae; genus Streptomyces; species Streptomyces sp. NPDC048248. The sequence goes on along the minus strand of NZ_JBICZL010000002.1, from coordinate 121,269 downwards.
CGCGCTGTCGACGAACGTCAGGATTCCGCCCACCGGCTATCTGCTGAACAGCAGTGACCTGCGTACGGCTTGGCCGATGCTGCTCACCGCGACGGCGCTGTCCTTCGCCTTCACCCTGGGCGTGGTCGCCCTGCTCGCTCGCCGGGAAGGCAAGAGCGCCGCTGCAGGCGGTCGGTCGTCCTCTGGACGCGTGCCGCGATGGCGGCTCATCGGGTGCGGGGTCGGCGTGGCCACCGTCGCGTTCAGTCAGTACCTCAGCGGGACGCCCGGCCTCATCACCTTCGCCGGTGGCACGCTCGTCATGTGGGCGCTGCTGCCCTCCGCAGCCGTCGTGGCCGTCCGCCGGCTGGGGGAGAAGGTCGCAGCGCGCGGACGGCGCACCGGCAGTCCGGGGCAACTGATCGGAGGACGTTGGACGATCGCCCACCCGGGGGCAGTGGTCCGTCCTGCCCTCGCCATGGTGATCGGCCTGGGACTCGTCTGCCAGCTTCAGGTGTGGAACAGCCGTGTCGGCGAGCGGGCGGTCGCGGCAGGCGCCTCCCGCGCGAGCGTCGGCGACAGCGTGATCAGTGTCCGGAGCCGTGACCTGACGCCACCGCGGATCGAGAACCTCTTCCGCTCACTCCCGCCGGGGGCCGTGCTCGTCGCCCTGAACACCGATTCCGAGCAGCAGGCAACCTTGATCCAGGGCTCCTGCCGTGCGTTGAAGGCGCTGGGGCTCGGATGTCCCACCACGCCGGAGGCGGTGACGGAAGGCGACAGGCGGGTGACGGAGATCCGCCACTGGTACGGCCCGAGCCTGCGCGTCCAGGTCGCTCCGTCCGAGCTGCGTCTCGACAGGCTGCACGGATCTCTCCTTGTGATCACCGAGACCACCGGCCTGCGCGACCAGGTGGAGGAAGCGGCCTATGCGCAGCTGCCCGGCGTGAACGTCGAAACCCTGGGCGAGGGATGGCTGGTCGGCGCCGCGACCAACGCCCGGCTGAACAACTGGCTCGCCCTCTTCGGTTCCCTGGGGCTGGCCCTCCTGTTGCTGGCCGCCGGCCTGGGCGCGGCCGCGGAGTTCGTGAGGACGCGACAATCCCTCGGACCGTTGGCCGACCTGACCGGGCGTCGGGATGTCGTCAGGCCGGCGGCACTGTGGCACCTGACCGTCCCCCTGCTGATCTCGGCAGGCATCGCGGCCGTTGTCACCGTCTGGCATGCGATGTTCTTCATCGCCGTGTTGCTGGGGGGAAGCGTCCCCTGGGGCGTGCTGGCCACCGATGCCGGCGGATGCGTCGTGCTGGCGGTGCTGATGGGAGTTCTGGGCGGGCGGGCCGCGGGCTCACCCGGGCGGCAGAGTCGGTCGGCAGCCAACTGACGTCGTGCTGCCACGGCGGCAGGGGGCGCCTCGGATCGACGCGCCCCCCTGAGCGTCAGCCCCGTACGCCCTTCTTCTCGCCACGGTCGGCGACGGGCACGTCGAGGGGCCTGGCGAGACCGACCACTCCTTCGTCGAGACGCTGCAAGTGCCGCAGGACACGGAAGGCGACCGTGCCCGACGGCAGCGCGCCCGGACCGTCCTGCTTGAGCATCGAGGCGATGCTCGCGCCGGAGGTGACCTCGCCGTCGGTCTTCTCGTCCTCGACGTACGCGGCGATCACCGCGATGTTGTGGGCGATGCGCAGTCCGGCCCGCTCCAGGCGGGGGTCGGCCGCGATGTTCTTGCTGTGCGGTACGAGTTCGGCGGTCGCCGCCAGGGAACGCGCGTGGTAGGCGCAGGTCTCCAGCAGCGCCACCAGATAGCGGACGGTCCGCCGACGGCCGCGCAGCGGAGTGATCGGGTGCGTCAGCGGCTTCGTGGAGGCGCGCAGCTCGTCCAGCGCCGTGTCCAGGTCACGCGCCTTGCCCAGCAGGTCGGACGCCGGGCCGCCGCTGAGCTGTTCCACCGCCGCCGAGACCACGTCGCCCAGCCGGTCCAGCACGGTGCCCAGCAGCTCGTCGGTGCGACGGTCGGTGTGCACAGGCAGCACCAGTACCGCCGCGATGATGCCGCAGACCGCGCCCAGCGCCGTCTCCTCGATGCGCAGCACCAGCACCGAGAAGCTGTAGGTGTTGAGCAGCGTGTAGAGCAGGCCCAGCATCGCCGTGACGAAGAAGGACATGAGCGCGTACGACAGCGGGGCGGTGAAGAACATCGCGAAGATGAAGAGCAGGACGAGGGCGAAGGCGATCCAGGTGTGGTTGCCGACCAGCCCCGCCAGCCCGACACCGGCCACCACTCCGACGACCGTGCCGAGCAGCCGCCGGTAGCCCTTGACCAGGATCTCGCCGGTGGACGCGGTGTTGAGGAAGACCACCCAGCAGGTCAGCACCGCCCAGTACCAGCGCTGGGTGGAGAGGAACTCACCGCCGATGATGGCCAGCACCGATCCCACCGAGACCTGGAACGCGGCCCGGGTGGTGGGACGTTGCAACCCCCTCCGGTCGTCGTCCTCGTCCGCCTCTTCCTCGGCGCCGATCGCGACGTCCTCGGCGTCGAACTCCTCACGTGAACGGGTCGTCGCCGGGGTGTCGTTGGACTCGTCCTGCGGCCCGTCCAGCGCGAGACGCAGGCCCAGCACGGAGCGGGCGGCCTCACCGATACCGCGGAAGACATCCTGGATGGCGGTCGAGCCGGGCGGCAGCTTGTCCTCGTCGCGATAGCCGAGCAGCCGGTTGCGCACATGGGCGACCGCGGTGCCCCGGTCGTCCGAGGCCGGCCGTGCCACCAGCAGATGCAGTGCCTTCAGGTCCCGGCGCAGGGTGACGGTCGCGTCGTCGTGCGTGGTGATGAGGGTTCCGGTGGCCGGCACGGGCGCATGCGGCAGATGGAGGGTGAGGGTGTCCGCGCGCTCTGCGCTGCGGGCGTTCAGCAGCAGCACGCCCAGACGCTCCGTGGCGATCTCGGCGTCCGCGACCCTTCGTTGCAGCAGCGCGGCGGTTGCCGCGTCACGGGTCCCCTCCTCCAGCCGGCCCTGGATCATCAGCGCCGCTTCGTGCAACCGGGCGGTGTGCCGCCGCAGGTCGTCGAGGACCTTGTCCAGCTGCTCCGGGGGTGCGTCGAGCAGTTCGATCTGGCTGGCGACCAGCTGCGCGACCCGTGCACGGAAAGCGTCACGCAGTCGGCGCAGGATGCGTTGAGGGGTCTCCGGTACGACGGCGAAGCGCACGACCGCACTGCCGGCGAAGGCGATGGCCAGGGTCCCGCAGAGGTCGGGCAGCGAGGAGACCGTCACGCCCACGAAGAGGGAGACGAAGTAGATCTGGAAGCCGATGAGGCCCAGGGCGGTCCCGCGGTCGCCGAAGCGGCGGGAGTAGACGGCGGCGAAGATCAGCGCGACGAAGAACAGGTCACCTGCGATGATCCGGCTGTGCAGCAGCGCTGCCAGGGACATCGCCGCGAGCGCGACCGGAAGGCCGAGCGCGAGCGTGATCGCCTGGCCGCTCACCTGCTTCTCCTTGATCGCGAAGGTGGAGACCATCGCGGCCATGGCGCCGGCGACCATGTGGGTGACGTCGGTGTCGAGCAGGGCGAGGACGACGAGGGTGAGCGCGATCGCCGCAACCGTCCGCAGTCCCGCCATCAGCCGCAGCAGTCCGGGGTCGGACGCGACGAAGCGATCCCACGTGCCGGTTCGGACCCGCCGTGTCACTGCCCTCACGCTGCTGAACTCTCCTCATCCCCGACCTGGTCCACGGACGCCTCAGCATCGCACGGCGACAACTCCGAACAACAGCTGGTCGGGACCGGTCGCTGAGTGATCGAAAGTCAGGCGAAGGGTGGTCGGGGTCGTGCGTTTCTCGGACGTACGCGAATGCCCCGCCACGGCCCAGCGGTCAGCCGCGCCTTCCTGCGCGCCCCACATGGCCTCGCCCCTCAGGGCCGGTCCGACGCTTGCGTCACTGCGGCGGTGGAGCCGCCCCGCAGGAGGTGGCTCCACCGCCGCAGTGGGGCGGACACTTACTTGTGGGCGCTTATCACGCCGCCGGCGCTGAGCACGATGTACACGCCGTTGGCGTCGACCCCGACGTCGTGCCCCTTCGTCTCCAGCGTGGCGGCCACGCCCTCGAAGCCGGTGATCTGCGCGCGGTACTGCAGCTCGCCGATCTTCGTGACCTTGGCCTTCCAGCCGCCCGCGAGCTCGAAGGTGCCCGGTCCCTGGTGCTCGCCGCCCATCCAGGAGTGGATCTCGCCGCCCATCGTGAGCACGACGTACATGCCGTTGGCGTCGAGCCCGGCATCGGCGTCCTGCCCCGTGGTCTCCATCGTGGCCACGACCGCGCCATCGCTGATGATCTTGGCGCGGTAACGCTGGGAGCCGAGGGCATGGATCTCGGCCTTGCTGCCGTCCACCAGGGTCTGGGTGCGGACCGGGGATGACGCCTTGCCGCCGCCGGTGGTCTGCGTGCCGCCCGACGGCTTGCCCGCAGCGCCCGGCTTGGTGCCGGTCTTGGCATCGGGGCTCGCCTTGGCATCGGAGTTCTGCGCCTCGGTGCGGCCCGAGGCGGTGGACTCGGCGGCGGGCGAGCTCGTGCTCGTGTGGCCCGCGGACTTCGCGTCGGCGGCGTCCGAGCCGGAGCAGGCGGTCAGGGTGAGACCGGCGGCCGCGGTCAGGGCCGCGACGGCGATGCGCAGAGTGCGGCGGCGAGCGGTGCGGGCAGTGGTGCTGGAGCTCATTTCGGGTCCCCCGGGGGCCGTCGGTGTCGTTGGTGCTCGGTACGTCACCCACTCTTGCCGGGGTCGCTATCGCCGGGCTGCCGCCCCGCTAACGACTGACTAACACGGGTGTGAGCAGGGGAATCAGCCACGCACCCATCGGACACGTCCTGGGAGATGCCGCGCGCTCAGGGCAGGTGGAACACCTCGGTGAGCGGACGCATCGCCTCGTCGGGGCCCCGGCCGTCCAACTCCTCGAAGAAGTCCGCCATGTCGGCCTGCCAGCGGGCGTTGACCTCGGTGGCGGCCATCGCGGTCTGTGACGCCGCGAAGTCCTCGGTCTCCAAGTAGCCGACCAGTAGGCCGCCTTCGTGGAGGAAGAGGGAGTAGTTGCGCCAGCCGGCGCCGGAGAGCGCCGCCAGCATCTCCGGCCAGACCTGCGCATGGCGTTCGCGATATTCGTCGAGCCGGCCGGGGCGGACCTTCAACAGGAAACAGACGCGCTGCACGGGGCGGCTCCTTCTCTTGGCGCGCACGGGGTGCCGGGAGTGGGGTGCGGGGTGGCGAACCCGATTGAATTGTTTCAATCGGATTCTCCGGAAGCTACGTGCGGTGCGGAGCGGGCGTCAATCCCCGGACTGGGGGTCCCGTTGTGCGCCGACTGTCCTTCGGAGCAGGCGGTGGTGCGCGAGGTGGTGCGCGCGGCGGAAAAGTTACGGCCACATGTCTTGACGGCCACCTCCACCTGAGGTCATCTTTGAGTCGTTTCAATCAGCGCGTCGCGATTCCGTGGAGCCCTGAGGCAGCCGGCCGCGGCCGGTCGAGCCCTCGGTCCACCTGGGGCGACGTGCTTCGTACCGACGGCCGGACCCGCTCCGGCCGCCTCTCCCCCCGCCCCCGCAAGGACGAAGGAGGCTCCGTGATGTCGGTGGAGACCACCAAGGACACCACGGCAGATGCCGGCGACGGTGCCGTCACCAAACAACAGTGGAAGTGGACGGCCCTGGCCGGAATGGCTTCCTATCTGGACGCCGGCTCGATCGTCGCGCTCGGCTCGGGCCTGTCGCTCTTCCAGGACAGCATGGGCCTGTCCAGCGATGCCGTGGGCACGCTGACCGCCATCGGTCCGAACGCCGTCGGCGCGGCCATCGGCGCCTTCATCGGCGGCCGGCTGGGCGACAAACTCGGGCGCAAGCGGATCTACCAGTACGACCTGCTCGTCTACGCGGGCGCGATGCTGCTCATCGCCTTCGCGGTCAATCCGCTGATGCTGTTCGTGGGCACCTTCATCGTGGGCCTCGCGGTCGGTGCCGACGTCCCGACCTCGCTGGCGCTCGTCGGTGAGTTCTCGCCCGCCAAGGCGCGCGGCAAGCTGATGGGGCTCACCCAGGTGACGTGGAATCTCGGCCCGGTGGTCGTCCTCCTGCTGGCCTGGGCGCTGTCCGATCTGGGGCTGCTCGGCATCCGGCTGGTCTTCCTCCAGCTGTTCCTGGTCGCTCTCGTCACCTACGCGCTGCGCCGCGGTATGACGGAATCGGTGGCCTGGAAGGTCGCATCACAGTCCGGCAAGGTGGCCAGGGCGCGGGTCCGCGACCTGCTGAGCGGGCCGAATCTGCGGGCCCTGCTCTACACCGGCGGCATCTACCTGTTCTGGAACCTCGCGGCCGGCACGAACGGGATCTTCACCCCGTACATGGTCAAGACCCTCGGTGCGGGCAGCCAGGCCACCAGCGTGCTCCTGTCCTGCGCGAGTTTCGCGCTCGCCATCGTCGGCACCGTCGCCCTCTACATGCGTCTTGCCGACAAGGGGCACAAGTACCGCAAGGCGATGTGGATCACCGGTTCGGTGATGCAGATAGCGGCGTACGGCCTCTTCCTCGTCCTGCCGTTCACCATCTCGACGATCATCTTCAATGTCGTTCTGTTCGGCATCGGCCAGACCATGGCGGGCGAGGGCTTCTACAAGACGGTCAGCCAGGAGCTCTTCCCGACCACCCTGCGCGGTACGGCGCAGGGCATCTCCTTCGGGGTCGCCCGGGTCTTCCTCGGCATCTGGTCCTTCTTCGTGCCGACCCTCGCCGAGACCGGCATCACGACGGTCGCCGGATTCCTCACCTTCTGCCTGTTCGTGTGCGGTGTGATCGGGATGTTCATGCCGAACACCACCGGTAAGCCCCTCGACCGGCTCGAGGCGGAGCGGGCCGTGGCCTGACGGGGGCGGGGCCGTTGACAGGCCCTGCGCAGGCCCTTTAGCGTCCAACATTGAATCGTTTCATCGCAGTGATGAGTCACCACAGGAGAGACATGACCGAGCCCACCGCAGACGAGGCACGGACGGCGCGGGCCAAGGCTGTCCTGAAGCGCCAGGCGATCGAGACGCCGTCCTGGGGCTACGGGAACTCCGGCACCCGCTTCAAGGTGTTCGCCCAGCCGGGCGTGCCGCGCACACCGCAGGAAAAGCTGGACGACGCCGCGAAGGTGCACCAGTTCACCGGCGCCGCGCCGACCGTGGCGCTGCACATCCCCTGGGACCGGGTCGAAGGACCCAAGGGCTACGCGGGCCTCGCCCGGTACGCCGAGGAGCGCGGGGTGCGGCTGGGCACCATCAACTCCAATGTCTTCCAGGACGACGACTACAAGCTGGGCAGTGTCACCAACCCGGACCCGGCGGTACGGCGCAAGGCGCTCGGCCATCTGCTGGAGTGCGTCGACATCATGGACGAGACGGGCTCCCGCGACCTGAAGCTCTGGTTCTCCGACGGCACCAACTATCCAGGCCAGGACGACATCCGCGACCGCCAGGACCGGCTGTCGGAAGCCCTGCAGGCCGTCTACGAGCGCCTCGGCGACCACCAGCGGATGGTCCTGGAGTACAAGTTCTTCGAGCCTGCCTTCTACGCGACCGACGTGCCCGACTGGGGCACGGCGTACGGGCACTGCCTCAAGCTCGGCGAGAAGGCGCAGGTGTGTGTGGACACCGGGCACCATGCGCCGGGCACCAACATCGAGTTCATCGTCGCGCTGCTGCTGCGCGAGCGGAAACTCGGTGCGTTCGACTTCAACTCCCGCTTCTTCGCGGACGACGACCTGATGGCGGGCGCGGCAGACCCGTTCCAGCTGTTCCGGATCATGTACGAGGTGCGGCGCGGGGGCGGTCTGGACGAGGGCTCGGGCATCGCGTTCATGCTCGACCAGTGCCACAACATCGAGGCGAAGATCCCCGCGGTCATCCGCTCGGTGATGAACGTCCAGGAGGCCACGGCCAAGGCGCTGCTCGTCGACCGTGACGCGCTCGCCGGTGCGCAGCGCTCCGGCGACGTCCTCGCGGCCAACGCCGTCCTGATGGACGCCTTCAACACCGACGTACGCCCGCTGCTCGCAGAGGTCCGCGAGGAGCAGGGCCTCGACCCCGATCCGGTCGCCGCCTACCACCGCTCGGGCTGGGCCGCGCACATCGCCGCCGAGCGTGCCGTCGGACAGCAGGCCGGCTGGGGCGCCTGACCCGCCCCCGTACGCACCTCTCTCTTCCCCTAAGGACTTTGCTCATGGCTTTCGCCCTCCACCCCCAAGACCCTCCGAAGGGCGCCGGTTCCGCGCGGATCCCCGAGCCGGCGGCCGCGTTGCTCGCGCGGGCGCACCGGCTCGGCGCCGATCCGCGCAACACCAACTACGCGGGCGGCAATGCCTCAGCGAAGGGCTCCGCAGTCGACCCGGTGACCGGCGGCGACATCGAGCTGATGTGGGTCAAGGGCTCGGGCGGTGACCTCGGCACGCTCACCGCCGACGGGCTCGCCGTGCTGCGTCTGGACCGGCTCCGCGCGCTGACGGAGGTGTATCCGGGTGTGGAGCGCGAGGACGAGATGGTCGCCGCCTTCGACTACTGCCTGCACGGCAAGGGGGGAGCGGCGCCGTCCATCGACACCGCGATGCACGGCCTGGTGGACGCGGCACACGTCGACCACCTGCACCCCGACTCGGGGATCGCCCTCGCCTGCGCAGCGGACGGCGAGAAGCTCACGGCCGAGTGCTTCGGCGACCGGGTTGCCTGGGTGCCGTGGCGGCGTCCGGGGTTCCAGCTCGGCCTGGACATCGCGGCGGTCAAGCGGGACAACCCGCAGGCCATCGGTTGTGTACTGGGCGGTCACGGCATCACTGCCTGGGGCGAGACCTCCGAGGAGTGCCAGCGCAACGCCCTGCACCTCATCCGTACTGCGGAGACGTTCCTCGCCGAGCGCGGGAAGGCCGAGCCGTTCGGTCCGCTGCTGGACGGGTACGCGCCCCTCGACGCCGAAGCGCGCCGGGAGCGGGCCGCGGCGCTCGCACCGGTGATCCGGGGGCTGGCATCCCAGGACCGGCCGCAGGTCGGCCACTTCGACGATTCCGAGGCGGTACTCGACTTCCTCGCGCGTGCCGAGCACCCCCGGCTCGCGGCCCTCGGTACGTCCTGCCCGGACCACTTCCTGCGGACGAAGGTCAGGCCGCTGGTCCTCGACCTGCCGCCGTCCGTGACGCTCGACGAGGCCGTCGCGCGCATCGAGGAGCTGCACGCCGGGTACCGCGAGGCGTACGCCGCCTACTACACCCGGCACGCCGAGCCCGACTCGCCGCCGATGCGCGGCGCGGACCCGGCGATCGTGCTCGTACCGGGCGTCGGGATGTTCTCCTTCGGCAAGGACAAGCAGACGGCGCGGGTGGCGGGGGAGTTCTACGTCAACGCCGTGAACGTGATGCGCGGCGCCGAGGCGGTCTCGACCTACGCGCCGATCGAGGAGTCCGAGAAGTTCCGCATCGAGTACTGGGCGCTGGAGGAGGCCAAGCTCCGTCGGATGCCCGAGCCGAGGCCGCTCGCCACCCGCGTGGCGCTGGTGACGGGCGGGGGCAGCGGCATCGGCAGGGCCGTCGCGCACCGTCTCGTCGCCGAGGGCGCATGCGTGGTGGTCGCGGACCTGAACGCCGACAGCGCGGCCGCCGTCGCCGAGGAGCTGGGCGGCGCGGACAAGGCGGTCCCGGTGACCGCGGACGTGACGTCCGAGGAGCAGATCGCCGAGGCGTTCCGGGCCGCGGCGCTGGCGTTCGGCGGTGTCGACCTGGTGGTCAACAACGCGGGCATCTCGCTGTCGAAACCGCTGCTGGAGACGACCGCGCGGGACTGGGACCTCCAGCACGACATCATGGCGCGCGGATCGTTCCTCGTCTCGCGCGAGGCGGCACGAATGATGCGGGCGCAGGGGCTCGGCGGTGACCTCGTCTACATCGCTTCCAAGAACGCGGTGTTCGCCGGCCCGAACAACATCGCCTACTCCGCGGCGAAGGCCGACCAGGCGCACCAAGTGCGACTGCTGGCAGTGGAGTTGGGGGAGGACGGGATCCGTGTGAACGGTGTCAATCCGGATGGCGTGGTGCGCGGCTCCGGGATCTTCGCGGGCGGCTGGGGAGCGCAGCGCGCGGCGACGTACGGCATCGAGGAGGACGAGCTCGGTGAGTTCTACGCCCGGCGGACCCTGCTCAAGCGCGAGGTCCTGCCGGAGCACGTCGCGAGCGCGGTGTTCGCCCTGACCGGCGGCGATCTGACGCACACGACCGGGCTGCACGTTCCCGTGGACGCGGGCGTCGCGGCGGCGTTCCTGCGCTGACACCGGCAGTTCCCCTGTCACGGCGGCCGCGTGCCACGGCGCGGCCGCCGTCCCGCCACGACGATTCCCGCGAGGACCCTGTGCCACCCACCGACTCCCTCCCGTTCGCCGCCGTCGACCTCGGCGCCTCCAGTGGGCGTGTGATGACGGTCCGGGCCGGCCCGGACGTCCTGGACCTGACGGAGGTCCACCGCTTCCCCAACCGCGCCGTGCGCACCGGCAGCACGCTGCACTGGGACGTGCTCGCGCTGTACGCGGGCGTCCTCGACGGGCTGCGGGCCGCCGGGCAGGTCGCCTCCGTCGGCATCGACAGCTGGGCCGTCGACTACGGCCTGCTCGACGCGGACGGGGCGCTGCTCGGCAACCCGGTGCACTACCGCGACAGCCGTACGGAACGCGCCGCGGAGAAGGTGTGGGCGCGGGTGCCGGCCGACGAGCTGTACGCGGCGACCGGCCTGCAGTACGCGCCCTTCAACACGCTGTACCAGCTGACGGCAGCTCGTGGAACTCCGCAACTCAACGCCGCCGAGCGCTTGTTGCTCATTCCCGACCTGCTGACGTACTGGCTGACCGGCCGCCCCGGCACCGAGCTCACCAACGCCTCCACCACGCAGTTGATCGATCCGCGCACCGGCGACTGGGCGTACGGCATCGCCGAGCGGCTGGGCATCGATCTCGGCCTGTTCGCGCCGCTGCGCCGCCCCGGCGATCCGGCGGGGGAGCTGCTGCCGCACGTGCTGGAGGAGACGCGGCTGACCGGCCCGGTGCCGGTGACCGCGGTGGGCTCGCACGACACCGCGTCCGCGGTGGCCGCCGTGCCCGCGGGGGCCACCGACCACTTCGCGTACATCTGCACCGGCACCTGGTCGCTCGCCGGCCTGGAGCTGGACGCGCCCGTCCTGAGCGAGGAGAGCCGCACCGCCAACTTCACCAACGAACTCGGCCTCGACCGCACCGTCCGCTACCTGCGCAACATCATGGGCCTGTGGCTTCTCCAGGAATGCCTGCGAGCCTGGGGCGGGCCGGACCTCGCCCCGCTGTTGCGGGAAGCGGCCGGGGCGCCGGCGCTGCGGTCGGTCGTCGACGCGGGCGACGCCGCCTTCCTCCCGCCGGGCCGGATGCCCGAGCGGATCGCCGCCGCCTGCCGGGCCACCGGCCAGCCGGTACCGGAGACCCGAGCCGCGACGGTCCGCTGCATCCTGGACTCGCTGGCGCTCGCCCACCGCCGCACCCTCGCCGACGCGGCCCGGCTCGCCGACCGCCCGGTCGACGTCGTGCACATCGTCGGCGGCGGCGCGCGCAATGCGCTGCTGTGCCAGCTGACGGCCGATGCCTGCGGGCTGCCGGTCGTCGCAGGCCCGGCGGAGGCCGCCGCGCTCGGCAACGTCCTCGTTCAGGCACGGGCGCACGGCCTGGTCGACGACCGGGCGGCGATGCGCGCACTCCTCGCGCGTACGCAGCCACTGGCACGGTACGAGCCGCAGGGCGACGCCGCCGCCTGGCGCGCGGCCGAGCGCAGGATCGAAGCGCGATGAGCCGCCCTGCCGCCCCGAACGAACCGAACGAACCGAACGAACCGAAGGGGCCGCGGTGCGTGCCGCCCTGTTTCTGACCTGTGTCAACGACACGTTGTATCCGGGAACGGGCCGGGCGGTGGTGAATCTGCTGTCCAGGCTCGGGGTCGAGGTGGAATTCCCGATGGGCCAGACCTGCTGCGGGCAGGCCCACTACAACACCGGCTACCGCCGCCAGGCGGAGCCGCTCGCCCGGCATTTCGCCGAGGTGTTCGCGGACCACGACGTGATCGTCACGCCCTCGGGATCGTGCGGTGCGACGGTGCGTGAGCTCTACCCGCGGATGGGGGAACGGGCCCGTGCGGAGGGACGCAGCGAGGACCTGGCGACGGCGCTCGCACCGGTGGTCCACAAGACGTACGAACTCACCGAGTTCCTGGTGGACGTGCTCGGCGTGACCGACGTCGGCGCCTGGTTCCCGCACACCGTGACCTACCATCCGACGTGCCACGGGCTGCGGTCCCTCGGGCTCGGCGACCGCCCGCGCCGGCTGCTCGAAGCCGTCCGCGGGCTCGAACTCGTGGAGCTGCCAGGCGCCGAGGAGTGCTGCGGATTCGGCGGCACCTTCGCCGTCAAGAACTCCGATGTCTCGGCCGCGATGGGCATCGACAAGGTGCGCAACGCCGAGTCGACCGGCGCGGGGGTCCTGTGCGCCGCGGACAACTCCTGCCTGATGCACCTCGGCGGCACCATGGCGCGGCTGTGTACGCCGCTGCGCCCGGTCCACCTCGCGGAGATCCTGGCGAGCACGGAAGAGGAGCCCCTGTCATGAGCGGCACGTATCTGGGCATGCCCGCCTTCCCCGACGCCGCGCGCGACGCCGTGCGCGACCGTACGCTGCGCGGCAATCTGCGGCACGCCACGCACACCATCCGCGACAAGCGCGCCCAGGCCGTCGCCGAGCTGACGGACTGGGCGGAGCTGCGCGAGGCGGGCAAGCAGATCAAGGACCACACCCTGGGCCATCTGGACCGCTACCTGGTGCAGTTGGAGGAGTCGGTCACCGCCGCGGGCGGCACCGTGCACTGGGCGGCCGACGCGGCCGAGGCCAACCGGATCGTGACCCGCCTGGTGCGCGAGACCGGCGAGACGGAGGTGGTCAAGGTCAAGTCGATGGCCACCCAGGAGACCGGTCTGAACGAGGCGCTTGAGGCCGAGGGCATCCGTGCCTACGAGACCGACCTCGCCGAACTCATCGTGCAGCTCGGCAAGGACCGGCCCTCGCACCTCCTCGTCCCGGCCATCCACCGCAACCGCGGCGAGATCCGCGACATCTTCCGCCGGGAGATGAGCGCGTGGGGCCGCCCGGCGCCCGAAGCGCTGACCGACAGCCCCGCCGACCTCGCCGAGGCCGCCCGGCTCCACCTCCGCGAGAAGTTCCTGCGGGCCAAGGTCGGCATCTCCGGTGCCAACTTCATGGTCGCCGAGACCGGCACCATGGTCGTCGTCGAGTCCGAGGGCAACGGCCGGATGTGCCTGACCCTGCCCGAGACGCTGATCTCCGTCGTCGGCATCGAGAAGACCGTGCCGACCTGGCGCGACCTGGAGGTGTTCCTCCAGACGCTGCCCCGCTCCTCGACGGCCGAGCGGATGAACCCCTACACCTCGATGTGGACCGGGACCACCGCCGCCGCGGAGGGGGACGGGCCGCGGGCCTTCCACCTCGTTCTCCTCGACAACGGGCGCACCGACACACTGGCCGACGAGGTCGGACGCCAGGCCCTGCGCTGCATCCGCTGCTCGGCGTGCCTCAATGTGTGTCCGGTGTACGAACGGGCGGGCGGGCACGCGTACGGCTCCGTCTACCCCGGCCCGATCGGTGCCATCCTCAGCCCTCAACTGCGCGGCACCCAGAGCGAGATCGATGCCTCGTTGCCGTACGCGTCCAGCCTCTGCGGAGCCTGCTACGAGGTCTGCCCCGTGGCCATCGACATCCCCGACGTCCTGGTGCACCTCCGCGAACGCGTGGTGCAGGGCGGCGAGGTCACCCGCCACGGGGCGAAGGTCACCTTGAAGCCCGCGAAGGGACACGCCGCCGAGCGTGCCGCGATGCGAGCCGCGCGCTGGGCCTTCAGCCATCCCGCGGCACTGCGGGCCGGCCAGCGGCTCGCCTCGCGCACCCGCCGCCTCCACCCCAGGACGCTACCGGGCCCCGGCCGGGCGTGGAGCGCGACCCGCGATCTGCCGCCGGTGCCCGCGGAGCCGTTCCGCGACTGGTGGCGACGCACCCGGCAGGCCGATGGGAAGGACAGCACATGAGCAGCAGGGAAAGGGTCCTCGGCCGGGTGCGCCGGGCGCTGGGCCCGGAGCGCGGACCGCAGGATCACACGTCGGCGGTGGAGCGCCGCTATCTGCGCGAGCACGGCACGCGCACCCCCGAGCAGACCGTCGCGCTGCTCGCCGAGAACCTGGCGGAATACCGGGCCGTGGTGCACCGTACGGACTCCCGCGGGCTGCCCGCGCTCCTGGCGCGGCTGCTCGCCGAGCGTGGTTCGCGGACGGTGGTGGTGCCGCCCGGTCTGCCGTCCGGATGGCTGCCCGAGGACGGCCCGACACGTGTCCACGACGCGGCGTCGCTCGCTCCCGCGCAGCTCGACGGCGCGGACAGCGTGGTGACGGGCTGCGCCGTGGCGATCGCCGAGACCGGCACACTCGTCCTGGACGGCGGCCCGGACCAGGGGCGGCGCCGGATCACGCTCGTCCCCGACCATCACGTCTGCGTGGTGCGGGCCCCGGGCCAGGTCGTCGCCTCGCTCCCGCTCGCGATGGAACTCCTCGACCCCAGGCGCCCCTTGACCTGGATCTCGGGCCCTTCGGCCACCAGCGACATCGAGCTGGACCGGGTCGAGGGGGTGCACGGCCCACGCACCCTGGAGGTGGTGCTGGTGGGCGGGGGCTGACCCGCCCGGAGGCTCTGCGGAGCCTGGCCGGAAGCGGTCAGTGCGGTGCCAGGCTGGAGCGCCGCACGACCAGTTCCGGCTGGAGAACCTCGCGCCGGTGCGCGTGGCCGCCCTCGTCCGCCGTCTCGATCTCCTCCAGGAGGAGTTCGGCCGCCATGGCGCCCATGGTGACGGCGGGCTGCCGTACGGACGTGAGCGGGACGGCCGCAGCTGCCGCGAACTCGATGTCGTCGTAGCCGACGATCGCGATGTCCTCGGGGACCCGGACTCCCGCCGCGTACATCTCCTGGAGGACGCCGAGCGCCAGCAGATCGTTGGCGCAGAAGACAGCGGTGGGCCGCTCGGTGAGGCCCAGGAGCCGGGCGCCCGCGTCCCGCCCGGCGGCCACGTCGAGACGCTTGCTGGGCAGCTCCCGCAGCGATTCGGCGGGGAGCCCGGCCTCCGCCAGGGCCTGGAGCGCGCCGGTGCGCCGGTCCTTGACCTGCTGGAGCGTGGACGGGCCGCTCACATAGGCGATGCTGCGGTGCCCCGCGGTGACCAGGTGGCGTACGGCGAGGGCGCCGCCGGTGACATCGTCGACGGAGACGGAGCATTCGGAGGTGCCCTCGGCGACCCGGTCGAGCAGCACGAAGGGGATGTCGTGCCGGCGGAAGGCCGCGATGTTGCGACCGGTCGCGTCGGCCGGGGTGAGGAGGACGCCGCGGACCCGCTGCTCGGCGAAGAGCGACAGGTACTCGGCCTCCTCTGTCGGGCTCTGGGCGCTGGTGCACACCATCACACCGAGCCCGGCCGCGCGCGCGGCCCGCTCCGCGCCGCGGGCGACATCGACGAAGAAGGGGTTGCCCATGTCGAGGACGAGCAGCCCCATGATGCGGCTGTGCCCCGCGCGCAGCTGTCGTGCGGACTCGCTGCGGACGTAGCCGAGGCGGTCGATGGCCGACAGGACCCGTTCCCGGGTGCCCGAGGCGACGGCCTCCGGGCGGTTGATGACATTCGAGACCGTGCCCACGGAAACCCCGGCGGCGCGGGCGACGTCCTTGATACCCACGGACGGTGCCATCGGGCGGAAACCTCCAGCGATGCGAGCTGCGTCGGGCACACGGGCACTGGTCCCACGGACCCTCGGAAGACCGGGCGGGCCACTCGCGTCCGTTGCGCCGTCCGTGCCCCTGCCCCGTCCCGGGTGAGTTTACGTGGGCCGAGGGCCGGCGGGAGCGCCGCCGCCCGTGCACCGTCCCCGCAGGTGAGCGGCGCTCCGCCCGGGAGCGGCCGGCCCGCAGCCGCGCTCAGGTGGGACTGAGGGGATGGGTGGCCGTGGCGGAGCGCGGCGGCCAGGCCTGGGGGGCGAGGATGCCCAGGACGTACGCGCGGGCGACCAGGGCGGGTCGGGTCGCCGCGCCGAGGAGATCGCGCAGGCGTCGCAGGTGGTAGTCGACGGTCTGCCGGGAGAGCCGCAGCGAGGTGGCGATCTCCCCGTTGCTGCGCCCCACGGCGAGCAGGGACAGGATGCGGATCTGGCTTGCCGTGAGCGGCGGTTGGATCTCGTGCGCGAGGCCCTGGTGGGTGACGACCGCCCAGACGTGTGCCGCGCGGGTGGACGTCCGGCCCACCGTCGTCAGATGCAGCCGGGCCCGCCGCTGCCGGCCGAGCGCGTCCAGGAACACCGCCGTGGTCTCGACCCTCCTGCTCCGGCGGGCTATCAGGTCGTTCCATCTGTGGTGCAGCAGGTCGAGCTCCGGGGCCGGGGCCAGCAGGGTGTCGGCGCGGCGGCCGATGAGGTCCGAGAGCCTGGTCTGGAGCAGTTCGGCGGCAGCGGCGCTCGCCTGTCTGATCCGTCCTCCGGCCGAGATCAGGGCGCAGGGCAGCCCGCTGTGGTCGCGCAGCGCGTGCAGGCTCTCCTCGGCCTCGCGGCGCTGGCGCAGCGCGCGGGTGGAGTCGGTGATGTCCACGTAGATGCCCGCCACGCAGGTCTGCGAGCCCTCCAGGACGGGGAAGCGGTGGCCCGCCGCGTGTCCGTCGGTGCCGTCCGAGCGGTGGTACGTCAGCGTGTGCCGCACCGGTCTGCCGTGGGCGAGGACCTCCCGGTCGAGCGCGAGGAACTGCACGGCGTCGTCGGGGGAGTCGAAGTCCTGGAGGTGCTTGCCGATGATGTCCGCGGGCGTGACGCCGTAGAGGTGCGCGTAGGCGTGGTTCGTCCACAGGTAGCGCCCGTTCCGGTCCCGGATGAAGGCCGCCGCGGGAGCCAGGTCGGCGAACGCGTCGTAGCGGCGCCGGGCGGCGGGCTCGGCGTCGACCTCCACCGCAAGTCCGCGGGTGCGGCCTCGGCCGGCGGCGCCGTCGAGGGGCCAGCTCACCTCGAAGACCCGATCGTCGAACCGGGCGTGCCACTGCCGGGGGCCCGCGGCGTTCGCCGCGAGATCGGGCCGCAGCGTGTCGAGGAACCGCTGTGCCGTCCGCGTGTCGCCGAAGGCGCCGCCGCCGCTGTCGATGACGTGCAGCTGCCCGTCGGTCTCCCACCAGGACACGGGGAGGTGCGTGAGCAGCGCTTTGAGACTGGTCTCGTCCACGAGGACCTTTCCATCAAGTTTCAACCGGTTGGCGCGATGTGACACCGCGATGCGTATCCCGTCCGGTTCCCGCGCAAGCCCGGTTCTCGGCCGACCTGGGAGGTCTGCGGCGGCGGCCCCGCGCCGACCTCCCTGCCATACGTCATCACGAATCCTTCACACCTGCCCAACGGCACCCACAACTCTGGCACTTGCCTGACCCTCTGCGGCCCGAAGCGGTTTCCGGGACGTCTCGGGGCTGCTTCGCTTGAGGGGTGGCAGGCGCCCGTTGGAGGCGCCCCTTCCGCCACCTTGACGCGCCGTCCGCCGGTGACGCCGTCCACCTTTGACGCCCCACCCCTTTTTCCGTGAAGGAGATGCATTTCTGTGAGCAAGGTGCTGTACGTGCATGCCAAGGGCGGCCCGCCCCTCGGCCATGCTCTGTCACGGGTCGCCGCGAGGTCGGCAGTGCACCTGCTGGCACTCAGCGCACTTCCTCCCACCCTGGCCGCGACCGCGCAGCGGCGCTGCGCCTCGGTCCTGGCTCCCACCGCACAGGAGCAGCACGACCTGGTGTCCCTGATCGTCGCCCGTGCCCAGGCCGTCGGCGCGGACGCGATCGTCACCTTCTCCGAGTACGCGGTCGTGGCCGTCGCCGAGGCGTGCGAGAAGCTCGGTCTCGCCGGCCCGGGCGCCTCCTGCGTCCTCGCCCGCGACAAGCGCATGATGCGGCGCACCTGGCGGGAAGCGGGCATATC
This sequence comes from Streptomyces sp. NPDC048248, assembly GCF_043201875.1. Classification (NCBI taxonomy): domain Bacteria; kingdom Bacillati; phylum Actinomycetota; class Actinomycetes; order Kitasatosporales; family Streptomycetaceae; genus Streptomyces; species Streptomyces sp. NPDC048248. The sequence goes on along the minus strand of NZ_JBICZL010000002.1, from coordinate 103,177 downwards.
CCAGCCCCGGTTCCGGCCGGTCGCCTGCGAACAGGACCTGCACGACGCGGCCTCCGCCCTCGACTTCCCGCTGCTGCTGAAGGCGGCCTGGAGCGCCGGCTCCACCGCCCACCAGATCATCCGCTCCCCGCGGGAGGTCCGAGCGGCCTGGGAGCGGTCGCGTGCGGTGATGGCCGAATCCGCTCAGCTGGGCTACGCCGAACTCCATGTGGCAGGCGCCGGCGCGGACTTCCTCGTCGAGGAGATCGTGACGGGCTCCGCCGAGGACTGGTTCGACGAGCCCGGGTGGGGCGACTACGTGAGCGTCGAAGGTGTCGTCGTCGACGGCGACTTCCGGCCGGTCTGCCTCAGCGGACGCATGCCGACCGTCGCGCCGTTCACCGAACGCGCCGGCATCACCCCGGCCCTGCTCCCGCAGGATGCCCAGGAACGGGTGGTGGCCCTCGCACGGGAGGCCGTGGACACGCTGGGCCTGGAGAACTGCGGTACGCACACCGAGATCAAGCTCGGCGCCGACGGCCGGATGTGGGTGATCGAGACGGCCGCCCGGTTCGGTGGCGCGATGACCATCCCGCAGATCGAGGAGGTCTTCGGTCTCGACCTCATCGGCATGCTCGTCGATCACCTGCTGGGACGCCCGGTGATCTGGCCGGGGCGGGCCCGTACGCCGCAGGAGGCGCGTGGCGCGGCAGGCTCCCTCGTGGTCCTGGCCGTCGACGGCGCCGGTGAGCCCTGGCCGGACCGGCGCGTCTGGGACTTCCCCGCGGTCGCCCGTGCCGTCCCCCTCGGCGACGGCAGCCGGCTGTCCGTGGTGGCCGAGAACTCCCTCCCCGACGGCGCGACGGTCCCGGTCTACGACCCGGCCGCCGGCGCCAACACCATGGCGGCGCTCTGCCTGCTCTCCGCCGCCGACCCGCAGACCGTCCTCGCCGACTTCCGCGCCCTGGTCGACGCCCTGCCGCATGTCCTGCCCGCCGCCGCCCCCGAGAAGGACCCGTCATGACCACCGACCTGCTCCCGCTCGGCGCGCCCTGCCCCCACACCGACCGCACCGTCGTCGGTGAGAACCTCTCACTGCCGCTGTTCCGCACCCTCTCCGGAGTGCTGGCCGGCCACCCCTATCTGAAAGTCGTCGTCGACCGCACCGAGAACACCTGGCACCTTCTCGACACGGCCGTCCACCCGTTCCACGTCAACTACGTCGCCACCCGGATCCTCGGCATGGAACTGTCGGCGCTGGACGCCACGCTCGACGCCTTCAACGCCTCGGTGTACGCCGATCCCGAGCGCCGCTTCCTCCTCGGCGTGCTCTCCCTGCACACCGACGAGGACTTCGACGGCCGCGAACGGCCCTTCCTCGTCCTGGAGACGACCGAGGCCGACACCATGCAGGGCGCTCTGCTCGAAGACTTCTACACGTTCGTCCGCAGCCGGGTCGACGGCCGGCTGCCCCTGCTGCTGAAGCCCGCGAACCACGGTCAGGAACACGAACTGACCGCCATCAGCGAGGTCCGGGTGCCCCGGATCCTCAGCCACCAGCTCTTCGGCAACCGCACCCGCACCCCGCTCAACCCGGGCGAGGCCACCGGCCGGCTGCGCTACTTCGCGACCGCCGAGGAGTACGAGGCGGCCGCCGCCGGCCTGGGCTGGTCGGACATCGTCGCCATGGCCTGCCTGCCCGACGACGTGCCGCGCGTCGCCGGATTCGTCAACACCGCGCCCATCACTCCGCTCTCCCACACCAACGTCCTCGCCTCCGGCTGGGGCATACCCAACGCGATCGTCCGGGACCTGCCGCAGCTCGTCGAGCAGGACGACCTGAACGGCGCCTGGGTCCGCTACCGCGTGCGGGACGACGAGATCACGCTCGCGCCGCTGGCGAACGCCCCCGCCCTGCAGGCCCCGACGTGGCACCAGCAGCGGATCCGGATGGAGCCGCCGCTGCTGGAGGACGTCCCCGCCCTGTCCCTGCACCGGCTGCGCCGCGCCGACCGGGACCGCTACGGGACCAAGGCCGCCAACCTCGGGGAGCTGCACCACGTCCTCGACAGCCGCAGCGCCGACCTCACCGCGTTCTACGGCCGGCCGCGTCCGCCCCGCACCGACCTGTACGGCCACCTCGCGGCCCGCCTGGGCACCACCGACGCCACCACCGCCGAGCTGCGGCAGACGGCGGCCGCGTTCGCCGCACGCACCGTCGCTGCCCCCGACGGAGTCGCCCTGCCGTTCGCCCTGCAACACCGCTTCCTCATCTCCTCGCCGGCCCTCCAACAGGGCATCGGCAAGCTCAAGATGGCGCTGGAACTCGGCGCGGTGGAGGCGCTCGACCCGCTCTGCCTGCACCTGCAGCACGTCGTCCGCAACACCCCGATGCCGGACGAGGTGACCCGGCAGATCACCCAGGCGTTTCCCGCGCCGCTCGCCGCGGGCAGCCGCCTGGTGGTGCGCTCCTCCTCCAACGCCGAGGACCTGCCCGGTTTCTCCGCGGCCGGCGTCTACGACTCGGTCACCACCGTCCGGGGCGCCGGCGAACTCCTGGACGCGGTACGCCAGGTATGGGCCTCCCTGCTGTCGCCGCGCAGCGTGCGCCTGCGTCACCAGGTCGGCATCTCGCTGGACGACACCTACATGGGGGTGATCATCCAGCAGTACGTCCCGGCGGACCTGGGAGGAGTGCTGGTGACCTGCAACCCGACCCGCCGTGAGGACTTCCGCAACGTCTACCTCAACTGCTCACCGGGCTCTCCCGAGACGGTCGTCGACGGGACGACGCTGCCGCAGCAGTACCTCTACAACACCGTGGAGGGCGGCGGCCGTACGGTGGCTCTCGGCTCGTCCGGTACGGACCTGCCCGCCGCGACCCGCGGACGGCTCGCGGACCTGGCGCTCACCGGCCGCCTGCTGCAGTCCCACTTCAGCGCGGACGACACGGAAAGCCCGCTCGACATCGAGTGGCTGATGACCGATCAGGGCGACTTCCGGCTCGTCCAGATCCGCCCCTACGCGCTGTGATCCGCCGGCTTCCCGGGCCCTGGCGCACCGCCCGCAAGCGCCCGTCGGGCCCGCCCCCGACCCCGGTGGCGCGCCAGGTCATCCGGCTCAACAACGGCTTCCAACTGCTGTTCAACCTGCTGTGGTGGATGCCGGTGTTCTACGCCTACCAACGGCAGGCGGGACTCTCGGACGGGCAGATCTTCGGGATCCAGAGCATCTACTACATCGCGTTCTGCCTGTGCGAGATCCCGACCGGGATGGTGGCCGACCGCATCGGTGCCCGAAACTGCCTGCGGGCCGGGGCGGTGGTGATGACCGCGGCGAACCTCGTCCCGGTGTTCGCCCCCTCCTATACGGGCTTCCTCGTGCACTTCCTGGCGATCGCCGCCGGCCGTTCCCTGACATCCGGCGCCGCCAGCGCCTACCTGTACGACGCCCTGGCGGCCGAGCGGTGCGAGGAGCACTATCTGAAGGCCGAGGGCACCTCCCGCGCCCTGGGGCTTGCCGCCAAGGTGATGTGCTGGCCCCTGGTCGGTCCGCTGATGGCCGTCGCCCACCCGACGCCGTACGTGCTGAGCGCCGTGAGTGCGGCGGGCTCCCTGGCCTGTGCCGTCGCACTGCCGCGCCTCGCCCCGTCCCGCCGGGAGCCAGAGCCGGGAGCCCGCGGCCCCGGTCACGACGACAGCCGTCGTTCCGGGCTCGTGCGCGACGCGGCCGTGGCTCTGCGCTGGGTGCGGGCCACGCCCTGGCTCGCACTGCTCATGGTGCAGGGCGTGGCAGTGTTCACTCTCTCCCGCATCTGCCAGGTCAATCTCTTCCAGCCCATCCTGCTGGACCACGGCATCGGTGAGAGCGCGCACGGCGGGGTGTTGGCGGCGATGACCGTGGCGGAGGCCGTGGCCTCGGCGCGTCCGCAGTGGCTCGGCCGCCGGCTGGCACCGGCGACATGGGTGACCCTGCTCAGCCTCGCGCTGGCGGGCACGCTGGCCGGCATCACCCTCGGCGGGCCGTGGACCGTGGTCGCGCTGCTGTGTGTGTTCGCGGCCGTCACCGGCTTCGCCTATCCCGTCCAGCGCAAGCTGGTCAACGATGCGATCCCGGTTCTCGCCCCGCGCGCCACTCTGCTGTCCGTCGAGAGCATCGTCGACCGAGGGGTGTGCGCGCTGGCTGCCGTGGCGGCTGGTGCCTATCTGTCGGCGGACCGGCTCGACGCGTTGCTGTGGCACAGCGCGATCGTGACCGCAGTGGTGATGACCACCGTCCAGCTGGCCCTGCGCAACAGGAAGAAGCGGCGGAAATCCGCCGTGCCGGTCGCGGCCCGGAGCGAGCGGCGCGGAGCGGCGCCCGCGAGTTGATCGGCACAGCGGCTGTTTCTCGTGGATCCGCTCCCTATGACCCCATCGGTATGTTTCCGTGGTCGCCCGTGGAGAAAGCCTGCCGGCCCGAGCCGGGGAAGGTGTGACGGAATGGCCACGGGCGGTGCGCATTCGGCCGCCGCGTAAATGTGGTGAATATGTGGACGTCGCGTGGGAGCGGATCGCGCACCGGTCCGACGGGGCGCATGGGTGCGTGGCGACGCCCGCCGCGCGGCCGTCGGCGGGGGTGACGATCGCCACGTCCGCGCCGGTTGATCCGCGGACCCCGAGGTGTCCCGCCCGTGACGGCCGCACTCCGGCGCGGACCGCGAACACCCCAATCACCTCGTTTCGGGTCGTCAAGGCACAAGTCGCTTTCGGATCGTTATTGCTTCGATTCTTGACTGCGGAGCGTGATTGACGTTCACTTCAGCCGTTCACGGGCCGGTCAGGGACGGCCCCTTTGGAGGTACCTGAAATGCATGCAATACTGCGCCGTGTCGCCATGGGTGCAATGGCGCTTTCGCTCACAGCGCCCCTTGCGGCCTGCGGAAATGACGATGACGGCGCAGCGGTGGATAACCGGTCCATTGGACTGCTTCTGCCGGAGAACAATGCATCTCGTTATGAGGAATTCGACCGCCGTATTATTTCCTCGCGGGTCGCTTCCCTGTGCCTCGAATGCGAATTGGATTACCGCAACGCCAAGTCGGATGTGGCCACGCAGAAAAAGCAGTTCGACGCCTTGGTGAGCAAGGGCGTGCGGGTCATCATTCTCGATCCGGTGGACGCCGCCGCCAGTCGGAGCTGGGTGGACAAGGCCGCCAAGAAGGGCGTCAAGGTCGTCGCCTACGACCGGCTCGCCGAGGGCGATGTCGCAGCCTACGTGTCGTACGACAACGAGGAGATCGGCCGCCTCCAGGCCAAGGGCCTCGCCGCTGTCCTGGGCTCCCGCGCGGCCACCTCCGACGTCGTCATGATGAACGGCTCGCCGAGCGATCCGAACGCGCCGTCCTTCAAGAAGGGCGCGCACGAGATCCTCGACCGCAAGGTCCGCAAGATCATTTACGAGAAGGACATCCAGGACTGGTCCGCGGCGGAGGCCAAGAAGAAGATGACCGAGGTCATCGACGACCTCGGGCCGGCCGGTTTCGACGCGGTCTACTCGGCCAACGACGGCATGGCGGGCGGCATTGCCGAAGCGCTGGAGTCGGCCGGTATCGAAAATGTGCCGCTCGGCGGCCAGGACGCCGAACTCCCGGCCCTGCGGCGGCTGGTAAGCGGCAGTCAGACCTTCACCATCTACAAGGAGGTCAGGCCGGAAGCGCAAACCGCCGCGGAGATCGCCGTCCGTCTTCTCCAGGGGAAGAGCATCAAGTCCCTCACCCCGACGACTGCGGACAGCAAGAGCAAGTCCGGTATCCCCGCAAAGCTGTTCGAGGCGCAGATCGTGACCAGGAAGAATTTGGAGGACACGGTCGTGCGGGACGGAGTCGTGCGCACCGACTGGCTCTGCAAGGACCTCACGGCGGCCTGCAAGTCCCTCGGCCTGGAGTGACCGAAGCGGAGTGACCGGGGCAGCCTCCCCGCACGGGGGGAGACTGCCCCGGCACGGTGTGCGGCCGCCCGCCCCCGGTCCTCCGAAAAACTCCTGCGTGCTTCCGGCCGCGATGACGTAGCCTCCCCCTGCCCACCGCGGAGAGGACTGCCACGCTGATGTCGCACCATGACGTCGTACTCCAGGAGTTCACCATCGCCGGGCCCGAGGCGGGTCCCTACGCGCTGACCGCAGGCCCCGACGGCGCGCTGTGGTGCACGTTGGTGCACGGCGGAGGCATCGCCAGGGTCACCACCCAGGGCGAGGTCACGACACACGACCTGCCCGGGGTGCCGAGCGGCCCGACGATGATCACCGCAGGGCCCGACGACGCCCTGTGGTTCACCGAGTTCACGGCGCACCGGATCGGGCGCATCACCACCGCAGGTGAGATCCGGTCGTTCCCGCTGCCCGACGCGAAGGCCGGGCCCCTCGGCATCGCCGCCGGCGCCGACGGCGCGCTGTGGTTCACCCAGTCCGCGACCGACCGGATCGGCCGGATCACCACCGACGGGGAGATCAGCGAGTATCCGTTGCCCCTCCGTGGCGGCTTCCCCTCGGTCATGGCGCCCGGCCCCGACGGGGCGCTCTGGTTCACCGTCAACCAGGCCGGCGGGCGGATCGGCCGGATCACCGTGGACGGGGACCTCACCCTCCATCAGTTGCCCACCCCGGAGTGCGGCCCGGTCGGCATCGCGCCAGGACCGGACGGCGCGCTGTGGTGTGTGGAGATCGCCGCCGGCCGGATCGCGCGGATCGCCACCGACGGCACCATCGAGGAGTTCCCGCTCCCGGACGGGGCTTCCCGCCCGCACGCCATCGTCGCCGGCCCGGACGGTGCCCTGTGGTTCACCGAGTGGGGCGCAGGGCGGATCGGCAGGATCACCACAGACGGCCGGATCGACGGCTACGACCTGCCGGACCGCGCCTCGGAACCGCACGGCATCACCCTGGGCCCCGACGGCGCCCTGTGGGCCGCGCTGGAGACGGGGTCGCTGGTCCGTATCGACCTACCGGGAGTCCGGGGCGGCGACTGACGAGCACCTGACGGTAAATCATCGAGCTTTCCGCAGAAGGGAGTCCGGTCGCCGCCCGGACTCCCGCCGGGCGCCCCGCCCGCCTGGTAGCCCGTTGACTACCAGGTGTCGACGAACGGCCGGCGCTTGGCGGCTGCCACGGAGGGCGCTGCCGTATCGTGCCCGGCGAGCGCCGACACGATCCAACTCCGGGTCCCCGCAGGGTCGATGACCGCATCGATCTCCAGCGCCGCCGCCGCGTTCACCGCCTTGCCGTGCTCGTACAGCTCGGCCACCCGCGCCTCGAACGCCTGCCGGCGCTCCTCCGGATCCGCCACCGCCGCCAGTTCCTTGCGGTAGCCGAGCCGCACCGCTCCCTCCAGGCCCATGCCGCCCAGCTCGCCGCTCGGCCAGGACGCGGTGGCCAGTGGCGCCCGGGTGGAGCCGCCCATCATCGCCATCGCGCCCAGCCCGTACGCCTTGCGCAGGATCACCGACACCAGCGGCACGGACAGGTTGGCGCCGGTGACGAACAGCCGGGAGAAGTGCCGTACGGTCGCGGTGCGTTCGGCGTCCGGGCCGACCATGAACCCCGGGGTGTCGCACAGGGACAGCACCGGCAGGCCGAACGCGTCGCACAGCTGCAGGAAGCGTGCCGCCTTGTCCGCGGCGTCCCGGTCGACGGCGCCGCCGAGGTGCTCCGGATTGTTCGCGAGCAGCCCCATGGGCCGGCCCTCGATGCGCACCAGCGCCGTGACCACGCCGGCCCCGAAACCGGCCCGCAGCTCCAGCACCGAGCCGGTGTCCGCGAGTCCCTCGATCACCGTCCGGACCGGATACGCGCGCCGCCGGTTCTCCGGCACCGCATGGCGCAGCAGCCGCTGATCGGGCGCCTCCCAACTCGCGTGCACGCCCTGGAAGTACGAGAGATAGCGACGGGCGACGCGCACCGCCGCCGCCTCGTCCGGCACCGTCACATCCACCACGCCGTTGGGCACCTGGACGGAGAGCGGTCCCACCTCCTCCGGGCGGTAGGTGCCCAGCCCGCCGCCCTCGATCATCGCCGGGCCGCCCATGCCGATCGACGCCTCCGGAGTGGCGATCACCAGATCACAGCAGCCCAGCAGCGCCGCGTTGCCCGCGAAACAGCGCCCGGAGGCGATCCCCACCAGTGGCACCAGTCCACTCAGACGACCCATCTGCCGGAACGTCATCACATCCAGGCCGGCGACCGAAGCGGTGTCGGTGTCCCCGGGCCTGCCCCCGCCGCCCTCGGCGAACAGCACGACGGGCAGCCGGCGCTGCTCCGCCACGGTCAGCATCCGGTCGGTCTTGCGGTGGTTCTGGTGTCCCTGGGTCCCGGCCAGCACGGTGTAGTCGTAGGACATGGCCACACAGGGCGCACCGTTCACCGTCCCGGTGCCGGTGACCATGCCGTCGGCGGGAGTGGCGACGATCAGCTCCGCCAGCGGGCGCCGCTGTTTCTGCGCCGCCACCGCGAGCGCCCCGAACTCGGTGAAGCTCCCCTGATCGCACAGGTCGTCGATGTTCTCGCGGGCCGTCCGACGCCCCAGCGCACGGCGCTTGGCGACGGCCTCGGGCCGCTGGGCGTCCAGCCCGATCGCCTGCCGCCGGAGGGCCTCGGCCAGGTCGGGGCGTATCGCGTCCGGATCGGCCGCCTCCGCCGCCTGCTCCTCCCACGCATCCTCGTCCGACGGGGCCAGCTCCACCAGCGGCCGGCCCTCGTCGACGGTCTCGCCCACCGCTACTCCCACGGACAGCACCGTCCCGGCGGCCGGAGCGCGCACCACATGCTCCATCTTCATGGCCTCCAGGACGAGCAACTGCGATCCGGCCCGTACGGTCCGGCCGGCGGCTACCTCGACGCTGACGACCGTGCCGCTCATCGGCGCGACCACCTCGCCGGCGTCGGCATCCATCGGTGCATCAATCGTCAAGTCGCCCTCGGACACGACGAGTTCGGGCCACCGTTCCTCGACCCAGGAGGTGTGGATGCCGCCCGCCGTGAACGCCGGATGAGCCAGTATCGCGCGCAGCAGCGGAATTCCCGTCCGCACCCCCTCGACCGCGAACTCGCCCAGAGCCCGGTGGGCCCGCGCGCAGGCCGCCGCCACGTCCGGACCGGGCGCCCGCGCCACGACCTTCGCCAGCAGCGGGTCGTAGCGCGCGCCGATCTCCAGACCGGCGCGGGCCGCGGTGTCCACCCGGACGCCGGGGCCGGTGGGCACCTCGAAGCGGGTCAGGGTGCCGGTGGCCGGGCGCACCACCCCGCCCGCGCCCGTCACCTCCGCGTTCACCCGGGCCTGCACCGCGAAGGAGCGCGGCCGGGGCGGCGGTTCCGACAGCCCCAGCTCCGCCAGGGTCGCGCCGGCCGCCAGCCGCAACTGGGCATCGACCAGGTCCACGCCCGTCACCTCCTCCGTGACGGTGTGCTCCACCTGCAGCCGAGGGTTGGCCTCGATGAAATGGAACTCCGGGCCGTCCACGAGGAATTCGAAGGTCACCAGGCCGGTGCAGTCCGCCTCGCGTGCCATGCGCAGCGCGCACTTCAACAGTTCGTCCCGCACGGTCTCCGGCAGGTCCGGCGCGGGAGCGATCTCGATGAGCTTCTGGTGCCGGCGCTGCGCGCTGCAGTCCCGCTCCCACAGATGGGTCACCGCGCCCGTCGCGTCCCCCGCCGTCTGCACCTCGATGTGCCGGGCGCCGCACACCAGTTGCTCCACGTACAGCTCGCCCCGACCGAAGCCCTGCAAGGCTTCCGAACTACACCGTTCCCATGCCGCCTCCAGATCGCGCGGATCGTGCACCGCGCGCATGCCGCGCCCGCCGCCCCCGCCGAGCGCCTTGACCATCACCGCCGCGCCCTCGTCGAGTCCGGCGAGGAATTCCCGTGCCTGCGCCAGAGTCGTCGGGCCCTCCGTACCGGGCGCCACCGGGACTCCCAGCGATCGGGCGAGCGCGCGCGCCGCCACCTTGTCGCCGAACAGATCCAGCACCTCAGGGGAGGGGCCGACGAAGGTGAGTCCGGCCGCGGCGCCGGCTCGCGCGAAGTCGGCGTCCTCGCTCAGGAATCCGTAACCGGGGTGCACGAAGCCGCAGTTGGCCCGCAGCGCCGCGGCTATGACGGCTCCGGCGTCCAGATAAGCGGCGGGGCCGGAGCCGGGCAGCGGGTACGCCTCGTCGGCGAGCCGGACGGCGGCCGCGTCCGCGTCGTCCTCGGCATGCACCACGGCCGTCCGCCAACCGGCCCCGGCCGCGGCGCGCAGCACCCGTACGGCGATCTCCCCACGGTTGGCGACGAGTACGGCAGCTGGCCCCATGGACAACCTCCACGTTCCCGAACGGCCCGAGCAGGCCGAGAAGACGGCACGGTCATGCTCATTGACATTGGCGTCAACGTCAATAAGGTCGGGGCGTGGCACGCAGACAAGAGCCCTGGGCGACCCGCACCGCACGCGACCGCACCGAGACGGTGGTCCGCGGCCGGCTGTTGGACGCCGCGGAGACGGTCTTCGCGCGACGCGGCTACGGCCCCGCCACGATCGCCGACATCGCCGCCGAGGCGGACCTGTCCCGGGCGAGCTTCTACGTCTACTTCGCGTCCAAGGAGGAGATCTTCCGCGTCCTCGCGGTGCGCGTACGGGACGCGTTCCTCGCCGCACAGGACGTCCCCGGAACCGACCCGGAGGACGTGCGCGCCGTCGCCGCGGCCTCCACCGCCGCCTTCATCGCCGCATACGCCCGACACCTGCCCCTGCTGCGGCTGTTGGAGCAGCAGGCCCAGGCGGACGCCGAGGTGCGCGCGTTGTGGGAGGAGATCACCGAACGGCCCGTGCACCGCACCGCCCGCTACATCCGCCGGATGACCGCCGCGGGGGCGCTCGCCCCGGTCGCCGCCCCGCTCGCGGTCGCCCGCGCGGTCGGCGGGATGAGCGTCCAGTTCGCCCGGCAGGTGGCCGCCGCTCCCGGCGAATTGAACGCCGCCGTCCGCGATGTCACCGCCATGTATCTGCACCTGCTCGGAATCGACGCGATACCGAAGGAGTAGCCGTGAGCCGCCGCACCCGCATCGAGGAGCACCTGCACGATCTGCGCGCCCGCCAGGCCCGCGCCCGGGAGATCCGCCGGCTGGGCACCGTCCCCGACCCGGCCGGCCCGGCGACCGTACCCGGCCTCGTCCACCACTGGGCGCGCACCGACCCCGGCCGCGCCGCCCTGGTCTTCGCCGGCGGCCCGTACGGCGAGGAGATCTACAGCTACGGAGCTCTCGACGACGCGGCCGACCGGCTGGCGGGCGCGCTCGATGCCCGCGGCGTCCGCCCCGGCGACCGCGTCGGCGTGCACCTCCCCAACTGCCCGCAGTTCCTGCTCTCGATGCTCGCCGTGCTCCGCCTCGGCGCCGTCCACGTGCCGGTCAACCCGATGTTCAAGACCGACGAACTGCGCCACGAACTGGCCGACTCCGGCGCCGTGCTGGTCATCACCGCAGCCGATCTCGCGCCCGCGCTCGACGACGCCCGCACCGGCACCGCCGTACGGGACATCCTCGTCACCCACACCGACGACTGGCACTCCGCACTCGCGCACGCCCCGCTCGGCCGCATCGCCGATGATCCGGACGCGCTCGCCGCCCTCAACTACACCGGCGGCACCACGGGCATGCCCAAGGGCTGCGAACACACCCAGCGCCACATGGTCTACACCGCGAACGCCATCGAGGCGGGCCGCGCACCCGACGAGCGCGTCCGGCCCCTGGTCTCGCTCTGCTTCCTGCCGGTCTTCTGGATAGCGGGGGAGAACCTCGGCATCCTCGCCCCGCTCGTCTCCGGCGGCACCGGCGTGCTGCTGCCCCGCTGGGAGCCCGCCGTGGTCCTGGCGGCCGTCGAGCGGCACCGCGTCACCACCATGGCCGGCACCGTCGAGAACTACCTCGAACTCCTCGACCATCCCGACCTGCCGCGCCGCGACCTGTCCACCCTCACCGCGCCGCTCACGGTCTCCTTCATCCGCAAGCTCACCCCGGAGATCCGCCGGCGGTGGCGCGCAGCGGCGGGCGGCGTGCTGCGCGAGGCGTCGTACGGCATGACCGAGACGCACACCAGCGACACCCACACCCTCGGCTTCCAGGACGACGACCACGACCTGACCACCGCGCCGGTCTTCTGCGGTCTGCCGGTTCCGGGCACGGACATCCTCGTCGTGGACTTCGTGACCGGCGAACCGCTGCCGCTCGGCGAGCGCGGCGAGATCATCGTCCGGGGCCCGTCCGTCCTCACCCGCTACTGGTCCGCCCCCGATGCCACCGCCCGTGCACTGCGCGGCGGCTGGCTGCACACCGGCGACATCGGAAGCCTGGACGCCGACGGCGCGCTGCACTACCACGGCCGCGACAAGGACATGATCAAGGTCAGCGGGATGAGCGTGTTCCCCACCGAGGTCGAAACGCTCCTCGGCCGGCACCCCGAGGTGCGCGCCGCGGCCGTCGTCGCCGTCGAGGACGAACGCCGCGGCCAGCGCCCGTACGCCTACGTGTGCACCGTCCCCGGCAGCCGGCTCACCGCCGACACCCTGCGGGACTGGGCGAGCGGCACCATGGCGAGCTACAAACTGCCGCACGTCGAGCTCGTCGACGCGCTGCCGACGACCGCCACCGGAAAGATCAGGAAGACCGAACTGGCCGCCCGAGCCAGTCGTACGCGGCCCGCGCCGTGAACTCGCCCTGACCACCCTCGAACAGCAGCCCCGCGCTCGCGAACGCCGGGTCCCGCACCGTCGCCGCCACATACGGGACCGCGATGCACCGCATCCCCGCCCGGTGCGCCGCCAGCGCACCGGGCGGTGCGTCCTCCAGCACCACGCAGTCCGCCGGTGCGACACCCATCCGACGGGCGGCCTCCAGGAACACATCGGGCTCCGGCTTGCCGTGCGCGACCTCCTCGGCCGACACCAGCGTGGTCAGCAGCGCGTCGAGCCCCGTACCGGCGAGCACCGCCTCGATGGCGGCCCGGGAGGACCCCGAGGCGACCGCCATCGGGTGTCCCGCAGCGTGCAGCCGCTCCACCAGGACCCGCATCTCCGGGAAGACCTCGGTGTGGGCCCGGGCCAGCTCCAGGTAGGCCCGGTTCTTGCCCGCGAGCAACTCGTCGAGCGGCGCGTCGATGCCGAACTCCCGGGCGAGGACCTCCAGCGTCTCGCGGGTGCCGATACCGATGAAGCGGGTGTGCTGCTCCCAGCTGAAGTCGGTCACCCCGTACCCGGCCAGCAGCCGGCGGCCCGCCTCGTAGTAGTTCGGCTCGCTGTCCACCAGGGTGCCGTCGAGGTCGAAGATCACCGGTGTGGGCGGGACGGGCGTGGCGGGTGCGACCGGGGAGGCGGGGGAAATGCTCATGCCCTCCAGCATGCCAAGGACCCGCTCACCGCTGTTGCGCGGTGCCGCCCACGTCGTCGACCAGCGGCAGCATCCGGTGCGGCACGCGCTCGCGCAGGGCCACCTCCGTACGGGTCCGCACCACACCCGGCAGGCTGATCAGCCGCTGGATCAGGTCCTCCAGATGCGCCGCGTCCCGCGCCACGACCCGGGCGAGCAGATCCCCGCCGCCGGTCGTCGAGAACGCCTCGATGATCTGCGGCACCTCCGCCAGCGCGTCGGCCATCTCCTCCAGATGGCCCTGCGTCACCTCGATGTGCACAAAGGCCAGGACGGGATGGCCGAGGGCCGCGGGCGACAGCCGCGGGCTGTAGGCAGTGATCACGCCGTCCCGCTCCAGCCGGTCCAGCCGCGCCTGGACGGTGCCCCGGGCGACACCGAGGAGGCGTGCGTACTCCCGCACGCTGGTGCGCGGCTGATCCAGCAGCAGCCGGAGAATCTTCGCGTCGAGGGCGTCCACGGCCATGACCCGGCGGCCTCCTCCCGATCGGCGAATCCGCTGCTCACTGTACCAATGGCACATCATGTGACGGCTGCCGTGAGCCACCGGTCGTGCCCGTCGCGCGGAGGCGACGCCCCCAGACGCGGTCGTCGTGGCGATCGCCGGGGGAGGGGCGGCGCGGCGGCGGTGGCGCGCTCGGGTGACACGGGAAGGGCGGCGGGCCGCGGTGCCTCGAACGGCCGGTGCGGAGCGGATCGGCCCCGTCAGGTCCGGGCCGTGCCGCACGGCGGGCGATGCGGTAGATGCGGCCGGACGCACCGGCCGTCCAGGTGATTCATACGGATATGTGGCCACGCGGGTGTAGCGCGCAGCAGGTGACGGCAAGAATAACTGCGCTCTGCCGCGCCACGCCCGCAGGTTTCCTGTCCTGGCGGGCGCCGAAGCCCTTGCGGGCCGGGCGCATCACGAAGCAACTGACGGACCGTGAAGGTGGCGCACGGTCCTCGCGCGATGCTCTGCGCCGCGCGAGGGTCCGGGCGCCCTGCCGAGGGACGTGGCGTGCACGCGACTTCGGCCAGGGCGGGCGCTCGTGCCTCCTCCAGGTCCGCTCACCCCCACTGCCGGCCCACCCCCACAAGAGGTCCCGAGTTGAAGCACACGAGCGTACCCACGCGTCAATCCGTCATCATCGGTACAGGTGTGGCGGCTGTGATCACTGCCGCCTTCACCCTGCAGAGTGCCCACGCCACTCCGCCTCCCGCCCCCGACCCATCGTCGGCCACCGCGGCCGCCCAGCGCGCCAAGGCCATCGGCACCACCCTCGGCGCCGACCACGCGGGCTCCTACTACGACGCCACCCGCCACAAGCTGGTGGTCAACGTCACCAACGAGAAGGCCGCGGGCAAGGCCCGCGCGGCCGGCGCCGAGGCGAAGGTCGTCAAGCACTCCCTCGCCTCGCTCGAGCAGGCCCAGGCGACCCTGAAGCAGAAGGCGGCGGTCCCCGGCACGTCCTGGGCGATGGACCCGAGAACGAACAAGGTGGTCATCGTCGTCGATCGCACGGTCAAGGGCGCCAACCTGGCGAAGCTCACCAAGGTCGCCTCCTCCCTTGGGGACCGGACCGCCATCAAGAAGTCGACCGGCACCATCCAGCCGCTGATCGCCGGTGGCGACGCCATCTGGGGCGGCGGCGCGCGCTGCTCCCTCGGATTCAACGTCACCAAGGGCGGCGAGGCGTACTTCCTGACCGCCGGGCACTGCACCAACGAGTCGCGCACCTGGGCGGCCACCCAGGGCGGCGGCGAGATCGCCGCGACGGAATCCAGCAGATTCCCCGGGGACGACTACGGGATCGTGAAGTTCACCGCCAACACCTCGCACCCCAGCGAGGTGAACCTCTACAACGGCGGCACGCAGCCCATCGCGAGGGCGGGCGAGGCGATCGTGGGCCAGATGGTGCAGCGCAGCGGCAGCACCACCCAGGTGCACGCCGGCAACGTCACCGCGCTCAACGCGACCGTCAACTACCAGCAGGGCACCGTCGACGGACTCATCCAGACCAGCGTCTGCGCCGAGCCCGGCGACAGCGGCGGCCCCCTCTTCGAGGGCGACACCGCACTGGGCCTGACCTCGGGAGGCAGCGGCAACTGCTCCAGCGGCGGCGAGACCTTCTACCAGCCGGTGCCCGAGGTCCTGGAGAAGACCGGGGCGCAGATCGGCTGACCCGCGCGGCAGGCCGGCGGCGCAGACCCGCTGCTACGCCGCCTGCCGCCGTCCCACCGCCGCCCGCGGCGGTGGTCCGTTGGCCTTCCCTTGGCACAACCCGCGAGGATGTGGCTGTACCAATGGCACAGCGATCCGGGCGTCCCTTGAGCCAAGGGACGCCCGGATGGTCTGATGTTCCCGTCGATGGCGCTGCGGATCCCCGCGGCGCCTTTTTCATGCGGAAGCAAGGGGGCGCGGAGGCCGTGCTGAAGAGGATGTTCGTGGCGCCGGATCCGGGGCGGCTGCGGCTGCGCAGCTCGGCCCGCGCCGTGCTGGGCATCGCACTGGCCGTGACCGTCTCGGGTCTCGCCGCCCACTCGCTCGTGGCGGCGATCGCCGGCGGACTCTCCGCGCTGCTCGCGCTCTTCACGGTCACCGACGCCACCGTCCGGGGACAGGCGGTCACCACCGCACTGCTGCCCGCCGTCGGCTTCCCGGTGCTCGCACTCGCGACCGTCCTGCACGCGCACCCGCTGCTTCGGGATGCCGCGTTCCTCGCCGTGGTGTGCGCCGGCGTGTACGCGCGCCGCTGGGGCCCTCGGGGGCACGCCCTGGGCGTGTTCGCGTTCATGACTTTCTTCATGGCGCAGTTCCTCCAGCCCGCGCCCGACCAGCTGCCCGAGCTCTACGCCGCCGTGGCGCTGTCGCTGATCGCCTCCTCCGCCGTCCGCTTCGGCGTCTGGTGCTACGAACGTCGTCTGCCGCCGCCCGCCGTCCCCGCTCCGCACCCCGCCCGCGGTCTTGCACGCACCACCACCCGCCAGGCGATCCAGGCGACCGTCGCTTGTGCCTTCGCGCTGGCAGTCGGCCAGATGCTGTCCGAGGACCGCTGGTACTGGGCCGTCGGCACCGTCTGGTGGATCTTCGTGAACACCGCCTCCCGCGGCGAGACCCTGGTCCGCGGCTTCCGCCGGGTCCTCGGCACGGTCGCCGGTATCGCCGCCGGGCTGCTGATCGCGATCCCGCTGCACAGCGCGCCGGCACCGACGGCCGCAATCGTCGCGGTCTGCGTCTTCGGGATCTTCTACACGGCCGCCGTCTCGTACTCCTGGATGATGTTCTTCGTCACCGTCATGGCGGGCCTGCTCTACGGCCTGCTCGGTGTGCTGCACCCCGGCCTGCTCGCGCTCCGCTTCGAGGAGACGGCCGTCGGCGCGCTCGGTGCCGCGCTCGCCGTCGCCCTCGTCCTGCCGATCACCACGCACGCCGCTACCGACGCCTGGATCCAGCGCGCCGTGCACTGCGTACGGGACTGCACCGCCGCCTCCGCCCGCCGGCTGGCCGGGGACGCGGCCGCCGACCCGTCTCCGCACGTCGCCGAACTCGAACTGCTGCTGGGCCGGGTCCGGCTCTCCCTGGTCCCGCTGCTGCACCCGCTCAACCCGCTGCGGCACCGCAAGGCGCGTGCCCGCCAGGTCATGAGCTGCCTCGACGACTGTGCCGCGCAGGTCAGGGGACTCGCCGAGGTCGCGGCCGACCCGGCCGCCTCGCACGACGCCCGGCTGACCGCCGCCTGCCAGCGCGTCGAGGCCGTCGTCGGCGCCCTCTTCGCGCCGGGAGCGGAGCCCGCGGCGACGCCCACCGCGCTCGCACCCGCTCCGCACCACCACCCCGGCGCCGAGCGCGCCCTGGCCCATCTGCACAGCCTGGAATCCGCGCTCACCGCTCTCGCCCACCCGGTCCGCAGCTCCCCGCGGGCACCCTTCGCGGCCTCCTGAGGCAGGCGCCGACACGCCCCTTGCACACGGGTGTCAGCCATCGCCCGAGGAGCCCCGCTCCCGGCTGTTAGCGTCGCCCGAGCAGCTCAACCGGCAGCGGGCGAAGGGCGGACCTGGTGGGGACGACGGACAGTGGCCGACGGGCGTACATCGGATCGTTCACGACGGCCGGCGGCCGCGGCGTCACCGCCGCGGCCGTCGACCCGAAGTCCGGTGCGCTGACCGCGCTGCGCTCCACCGACGCCGTTCCCAACCCCTCCTACCTGGTGCCGAGCCCCGACGGCAGATACCTCTACGCGGTCAGCGAGACCGTCGACGGAGCGGCCGCCGCGTTCGCCCTCACCCCCGAAGGACCGGCGCTGCTCGCTCCGGCCACCGCCGTGGACGGCGCCGACCCCACCCACCTCACCCTCGGCGCGGGGCACCTGGTCACCGCCAACTACAGCTCCGGCAGCGTCAGCACGGTGCCACTGCGGGCGGACGGCACGCTCGGCGACCGCGCCACCGTCCTCCGGCACGAAGGAAGCGGGCCGCGGACCGACCGTCAGGAGGGCCCGCACGCGCACGCGGTGCTGGCCGACCCCACCGGCCGCTGGGTGCTGAGCGTCGACCTCGGCACCGACTCGGTCCGGGTCTGCGCCCTCGACCCCGTGACGGGAGCGCTGACCGTGCGCGAGGAGGTCCCGCTGCGCCCGGGGAGCGGCCCGCGTCACCTCGCCTTCCACCCGCGCGGCACCCGCGCCTACGTCGTCAACGAGCTCGACCCGACGGTCACGGTCTGCCGCTGGGACGCCGGCCGGGGCTCACTCACCCCACTGAAGGAGACCTGGCTTCTGCCCGACGGGGCCTCGGCCGTCGGCACCTACCCCTCGGAGTTGGTCGTCTCCCCGGACGGCCGGTTCCTCTGGGTCGCCAATCGGGGGCACGACAGCATCTCCGTGCTCGCTCTCGGAGCGTCCGGGGACACCGCCACCCTCGTCACCACGGTGCCGTGCGGCGGCCACTGGCCGCGCGACCTTGCTCTGCACCCCGGCGGCCGGCATCTGTACGTCGCCAACGAGCGCTCCGGCGACGTCAGTTGGTTCACCGTCGACCGGGAGACCGGCATCCCGGCCCCGGCCGGATCCGTGACGGCCCCCGCCGCGTCCTGCGTGGTGTTCACCTGACCCGCCCCGCCCGGGGGTTCCCCACCGGCGGCCCAGGAGCCCCGCACGATCTCACGACTGCGGAAAGCGGCCCCCGAAGTAGACCTGGGTCTCGGTGACCTGGCACCCGCGCACCGTCAGCACCTCGACATTGCGGTGACGCACGCCGGTCGTGAGCTCGTACTCGTAGCGGACGAAGACGGTTTCGACGCCGGCGACACCGTCGACACTGTTGCCGGACGGGACGACGTCGAGCAGTTCCTGGGAGCGCAGACGGTCCGCGGTGGGGAAACACCGTTCGAGGAACGCCGCCTTGTCGATGTGGTCGTCCTGCGGACTGGTGAAGACGAAATCCTCGGCCAGCAGGCGCTCCATCGCCGCACGGTCCTGGGCGACGTAGGCGGCGAAACAGGCGCGGACGATGTCGGCGCTGGACGACATGGCGTGTCCTCTCGTAGGGCTGATGTGCCGCGTACGGAACGCTGTGCGCGTGCGGCCCGGTCTTCACCGTCGACTCCGGCCGGCAGGGGAACTCATCGGTCCGTTCGGCACGTGGGGCGCAACCACCCTGGGGGCGCCGCACACGGGCGCGCGGACCTCCGGGCACATTCACCCCGTCCCCGACTCTCCCGAGGCGGCAGAGGGGCGTATGTGCCGCTCAGGGTATCGAGCGAGCCGGCCGCCGCCGGTGAACACGCAAGGGCCGCCCCCGCGCGGTCGGCGCGAGGACGGCCCTTGCTCGTGTGCGTTCGCTCCCGAGTCCTAGCGGGCGGGTGCCGCCTGGCCGGGCGGCTGCAGCGTGATGCCCAGCGCCGCCGCGTAGTTCGACAGCACCAGCCGGCCCACCGTGCCGTACGCCCCCAGCGGCTCCGCCGCGGCGCAGCCCGCCTCCGCCGCGGCCGCCCCCACAAGGCCGTCGGCGATCTCAGGGCCGATCAGGTACGGGGCCAGCGCCAGCTGCTGCGAACCGGAGCCGCGCAGCTGCTCCGCCGTACGCGAGATGGCGCCCTCCTCGTCCAGGGCGGCGGCCAGCACCGGCACGGCGAGCCGCGCCGAGAGCAGCATGCCGGTGATCCCGGCGGCTTGCACGGCCTCGTCGCCGCCGACGGTGGCCAGGATGATGCCGTCCGCCGCCGTGGCGACGGTGAACAGCCGCGCGCGGTCGGCGCGCGCCAGACCGGCCTCGGAGAGCCGGACGTGCAGCGCCTCGGCGAGCAGCGGGTGCGGGCCGAGCACGTCGGTCAGCTCGGCGCCGGAGCCGCTGTTCATCATGGCCTGGCGTATCCGACGCAGCAGGGCGCTGTCCGGGCCGGCCAGCAGCGGTACGACCACCGCGGCGGGGCCGGGGTCCGCCGGCTGTCCGTCGTGGCCGATCCGCGCCCGCTGCTCGGCGGCGGCGCGGGAGAGCACCGCCTCCAGCGACGGGAACTCCTCGTCGCCACCGTCGACGTAGCCGATCCGGGCGTCGAGGCCGGGCAGCTCGGAGCGGGCGATGCTGGAGACCTCCTCCGCCAGACTGCGCGTCGCGGCGGAGGGGGTGCCGGGTACGGCCAGCACCAGGGCGGGTGCGCCCTCGGGTGCGGCGAGGGGTTCCGGCTTGCGGTGACGGCCGGACTGCCGCGCGCGCGGCATCCGTACAGGCAGACCGGGTGCGGCTCCCGGGCTCGGGGAATCGGCGTCAAAATGGGGCGTGCCAGGTGCGGGCCCAGTGGGGGAACTCATGGCGCCGCATGCTAATGCCTCCGACCACCCCGGCGCCGAGGGAGGGTTCCGTCGAGCGGTATCCGTCCCGATTTATCCCGCGCGTCACGGTGGCACGTTCACCCCACAGGGCATGTGATCTGCAACAACCTCGCGTCCGCGGGCAAAATGAGCCGTCCGCCCGCCAGCGCGGAGGCGATGACCAGGGCCCCGTCGAGCGGGCTGCCCGCCGCCTCCTCACGGACGGCTTCCGGAAGTCGCTCGGCGAGCGCCGTACGCAGCGGGGAGAGCAGCACTTCCCCCATGCGGAACAGACCACCCGTGAGCGCCACCGTGCTCGGACCGGGCGGGCAGACCGCGGCCGCCGCGTCCGCGACATGGCGTGCGGCGTCGCCCACGATGCTCTCGGCCACCGCGTCCCCCTCGGCGGCGCACCCGGCCACCTCGGGGGCGAAGGAAGCCAGTACGGCCGGCCGGTCGGACCGCGGATAGAGCCGGCCCGGCAGCCCGGTGACCGGACCGAACAGCGCCTGCGCACGAGCCAGCAGGAGGCCGGAACCGCCCGGCCGGCCGTCGTGGGCGCGCATCGCCGCCTCCAGCCCGGCACGACCGATCCAGGCGCCGCTGCCGCAGTCGCCCAGGAGGTGCCCCCAGCCGTCGGCGCGGCGCCAGCCGCCCGCCGGAGTCAGGTCCGTGCCCATCGCGATCATGCCGGTGCCCGCGGCGACCACGGCCCCCGGCCGCTGACCCAGCGCGCCCGCGTACGCGGTGACGGCGTCCGCCGCCAGGGCGAGATGCCGTACGTCGAACGCGGCGGCCAGTGCGCCCGGCAGCCGGGCGCGCAGATCGTCGCCCAGCGTGGCCATCCCGGCCGCGCCCACGCAGACCGCGGCCACTTCACCCCCACCCGCCGTGCGCCTCAACTCCTCGACGACGGGGAGGAGTTGCTCCAGCAGGTGTCCGGCGTCGATGCCCGTAGGGCCGGTGCGGACCGGCTGGTCACAGGCCCGCGTGGCCACCGGCCGGGCATCGGGGTCGTCGGCGCGGGCGACGGCGAAGCGCAGCCCGGAGCCGCCCGAGTCGACGCCCACGACGAGGCGGCCGCGGCCTGCGGGCTCACCCGAGGCCGCGGGCATCCTGCTTCAGGGCGGTGTCGACGGTCAGCGCCGTGGCGACAACCAGACTCAACAGGGGGTCGGGCAGCTGCCGGTGGATCTGCAGCACGTAGTTGTCCGCGGTGGTGAACATCGTCTTCGCCAGGCCCTCCCAGGTCTTGGTGATGCGGGCGACCTCGGCGTCGGTGTGGTCCACGATCGCGAAGTTCCAGGCGCGCCAGTTCTCCGCCTTGATGGCGCCGATCTGCTGGCCGTTGACCATGATCGCAAAGTTGATCTTGCCGATGGCGTTCTGCTGCACGATCTCGCCCACCGGCTGACCGTCCGGCCGCTCCACGATCACCTTCGACTTGATGATCTTCGCGGGCCGGGTCAGCACCAGCTGAGGCTGACCGTAGGCGTCCCGGATCTCCAGCTTGTGGGTCATGTACTGATCGAGGCTCGAGACCACGCGCAGCACCTTCTTCGCGGTGCTCTGGCCGACCTGCACGACCGCGCCGAGGGCGTTGCCGTGCTGGTCGAAGACGCCGTACTCGTTGGTGACCTCGATGAGCTTGGCCTTCTGGTTCACCACCAGCACCGGCTCGGTGAACAGGCTGCCGCCCCCCGGACCTCCGGGAGCCGCCCCGGCAGGAGGCTGCTGCGCCTGCTGCGGCACACCGGCCGGAGGCATGCCGGGCTGCCCCGTCATCTGCTGGGGATACGGCTGCTGCGCGGACTGACCGGGCGCCTGTTGGGGGTAGCCGTAGCCCTGCTGGCCGTACGGCATACCGCCCTGCTGCGGGGCCTGCGCCGGCTGCTGCTGGGGCGCGTACTGCGGGGACATCTGCTGCGGCGCCTGCTGCTGCGCGTACTGCTGCTGCGCGTACTGCTGGGGGGCCTGCTGCTGAGGTGCGGATTGCTGCGGGGCGGGTTGTTGCTGGGGCGCCTGCTGGGGCGCCTGGTTCGGGGCGGGCGAGGGTGCCTGCTGCCCCGGGTGGGTGTGCTCGGTCCACCGTGCCCCGTCCCACCAGCGCAACTGGTGGGGGGTGCCCTGAGGGTCGGCGTACCAACCCGCAGGGATGTTCGCTTGTGTCATGCCGGAACACTATCTCCCGGGGTCAGGGCAGCCTCCAGTCCACGGGCTCGGCGCCCTGTCGCGCCAAGAGATCGTTCACTCGGCTGAACGGCCGGGAGCCGAAGAAGCCCCGATCGGCCGACATGGGGGAGGGGTGCGCCGATTCGACCGACGGGAGATCGCCGAGCAGCGGCCGCAGATTGCGCGCATCGCGCCCCCACAGCACCGCCACCAAGGGCCGGCCACGCGCCACCAACGCCCGGATGGCCTGTTCGGTGACCTCTTCCCAGCCCTTCCCGCGGTGTGCGGCGGGCTTACGGGGCGCCGTCGTCAGTGCCCTGTTCAGCAACAGCACCCCCTGGTGCGTCCACGGGGTGAGGTCGCCGTTGGACGGCCGCGGCAGCCCCAGGTCGGAGTGCATCTCCCGGAAGATGTTCTCCAGGCTCCCCGGCACCGGACGCACATCGGGCGCGACGGAGAAGCTGAGCCCGACCGCATGCCCTGGGGTCGGGTACGGGTCCTGGCCGACGACGAGCACCCGCACCTCGTCGAAGGGCTGTTGAAAGGCCCGCAGCACATTGCTGCCGGACGGGAGGTATGTCCGTCCCGCGGCGATCTCCGCCCGCAGGAAGTCGCCCATCGCGGCGATCCGTCCGGCGACGGGCTCAAGTGCCTTGGCCCAGCCGGGTTCGACGATGTCTTGAAGAGGTCGTGCAGCCACGGGATCACCCTACTGGCCGCACACCGCCCTCCTTCAATCGATGGCCCGGGCCTTCCATGGGCTCGTGACCCGGACCGCGGCCGGTCTTCCCCGTCTGGGTCGTCCTCCCGGCTGTTGCTCGGCCGGTAATGGTGAACCCCAACTCACCGGCGGCGCAGGACATTTTCAGGTCGCGAGGCACGGCTGGACCGTGACCTGGTGATCCGTTCGCGTCGCGGTCCCGCCCCCCGTCCGACGACGGTCCGCGACGGTCTCGCGCCCGCTCACCCCACCACGGCGGCTCGCACGCACAGCACATCCGGCAGATGGGAGGCGAGCTGCTGCCAGCTGTCGCCGTCGTTCGCGCTCGCGTACACCTCGCCGTTGCGGTTGCCGAAATAGACGCCCGCGGGGTCGGCGTCGTCCACGCTCAGCGCGTCTCTGAGCACGGTGCCGTAGTGGTCCTCTGCGGGCAGGCCGTCGTCAAGGGGTTCCCAGGTCTCTCCCGCGTCCTCGGTGCGGTACACCCGGCAGCGGTGGTCCGCCGGCACCCGGTCCATATCGGCGGTGATGGGGAAGATATAGGCGACGTTCCCCCTCCGCGGGTGGGCGGCCACGGCGAATCCGAAGTCCGAGGGGAGGCCGCCGCCGATGTCCGTCCACCGGGCGCCGGCGTCGTCGCTGCGGTAGACGCCCCAGTGGTTCTGGAGATACAGCCGGTCGCGGTCCACCGGGTCCTGGGCGATCTTGTGGACGCACTGGCCGAACTCGGGGTGCTGATCCGGCAGGAAGACCGCCTTCACGCCGTTGTTCGACGGGGACCAGTCCGCCCCGCCGTCCACGCTGCGGAACACGCCGGCGGTCGAGACCGCGACGGTCACCGCGTCGGCGTCCCGCGGGTCGGTGATCACCGTGTGGACGGCGAGCCCGCCACCCCCGGGGACCCACTTCTCCCTGCTCGGGTGATCCCAGAGTGCTCGCACCAGCTCGAAGGTCTCGCCACGGTCCTCGGACCGGAAGAGTCCGCCGGGCTCGGTGCCCGCGTAGACGACATCGGGGGCGGCGGGGCCCGCCGGATGCAGCTGCCACACCCGCTCCAGTGAAGTCCCGGTGTAGGGCGGGTACTTGACGGCGGGCCGGGCCGGTTCGTGCCAGGTGTCGCCGAGGTCGTCGGAGTGGAAGACCGAAGGGCCCCAGTGGGCGCTGTCGGCCCCGGCCAGCAGCCGGGTCGTCGCGCGGCGGGTGTCGATCCCGAGGGAGTACACCGCCTGCGCGGGGAAATGCGGGCCGCCCCAGCGCCAGTCGCCGCGCCGCCTCCGGCCGATGAACAGCCCTTTGCGCGTGCCCACCGCGAGTAGTACGTCAGTCATGCCCGACACCTCCGGGACGCCGTTGTCTCAGATAGTCGTCAGTCTGCACCCGACCACTGACAATGGCGTCCCGGATGATATTCGTGCAGGTCAGACGGCCCGGTGGTACGGCTGGGGCACATGTACCCCAGCGCCCAGCTCGCGCGCCGCCTGCTGGGCGAAGCTCGGGGAGCGCAGCAGTTCGCGACCGATCAGCACCGCGTCGGCCTGACCGTCGGCGATGATCTTCTCGGCCTGCCGCGCCTCGGTGATCAGACCGACGGCGCCCACCGCGAGACCGGCTTCCCGCTTGACGCGCTCCGCGAACGGGACCTGGAATCCGGGCGATGCCTCGATCTTCGCGTCCGGTGCGTTGCCGCCGGTGGAGGTGTCGAGCAGGTCGACGCCGTGGGCCTTGAGTTCGCCGGCGAAGCGCACGGTGTCCTCGGCGGTCCAGCCCTCCCGTTCGTCGGCCGCGTTCTCGCTGAGCCAGTCCGTCGCCGAGATCCGGAAGAACACCGGAAGGTCCTCGGGCCACACCGCGCGGACGGCGTCCACGATCTCCAGCGCGAAGCGGGTCCGGTTCTCGTACGAACCGCCGTACTCGTCGGTGCGCCGGTTGGTGAACGGCGAGAGGAACTCGTTGATCAGGTAGCCGTGCGCACCGTGAATCTCGGCCACCTCGAAGCCGGCTGCCAGTGCGCGGCGGGCCGTCGTTGCGAACTGCTCGACGATCTCGCCGATCTGCGCCGTCGAGAGCTCCGCGGGAGTCGTGGACTTCTCGTCGAACGGCACCGGGCTCGGCCCCACGGGCGTCCAGCCGTGGTCCTGGCCCGGTGCGAGCGCGGCGCCGCGGTCGACCCACGTCCGCTCGGTCGACGCCTTGCGGCCGGCGTGCGCGATCTGGATGCCGGGCACCGTCCCCTGGGACTTGAGGAAGCCGGTGATGCGCCGGAACGCCTCGGTCTGGGTGTCGTTCCAGAGCCCGAGGTCGTAGGGGCTGATCCGGCCTTCCGGGCTCACCGCGGTGGCCTCGGTGAGGATCAGTCCCGTCCCGCCCGCCGCGCGTGCGGCCAGATGCTGGAAGTGCCAGTCGCCGGGCGCACCCTGCGCCGACCCCGCCGGCGCCGCCGAGTACTGGCACATGGGTGCCATCCAGAGGCGGTTCGGGATGGTCAGCGAGCGAAGGGTGATGGGCTCGAACAGTGCGCTCACGGCGGGCTCCTGTACGTGACGGCGGCTGCGGGCTCCGGATGGACCCACGGTCATACGATAGGAGTCGTACTACGGTGGATGTCAAACTACGAAGACCTTCGTACTAGCGTGCCGGGTGCGGCGGAAGAGGCCGTGGACCGTCACGTTCCCTCGTCTGCGCCTGTGGCATGGCAGGGCAACGGGCCGCTGGCTACGCTCGCCGAGGGGGCCGACCACCTGACCTCAGGAGACTTCGATGACGCAGGTGCCCGAACCGCGAGACGTGCCCCCGCGTCTTGTCACCGGCGCGTTCATTCTGAATTCCGGACTGAGCAAGTTGAAGGCGGACGAGGCGACCGCGCAGGGGCTGCACGGCATGGCCTGCGGGGCGTACCCCTTCCTGCGCAAGCTGGAGGCCGAACGCTTCACACGGCTCCTGGCGTGGACGGAGATCACGGTCGGGGGAGCGCTCCTCGCCCCCTTCGTGCCGACGCGGGTCGCCGGGTTGGCGCTCACCGGCTTCTCCGGCGGCCTGGTGGGCCTGTATCTGCGGACGCCCGGAATGCGGGAACCCGGCAGTGTGCGCCCCACGCAGGACGGCGTCGCGCTGGCCAAGGACTCCTGGATGCTGGGCATCGGCCTGGGTCTGCTGGCCTCCGGGGCGCGGTGGGGCTGTGCGGCCAAGTCCCGGCGCGGGCGGGGCTGCGGGCGAAAGCGCGGCCGGGGTTGGTGCCGTCACTGACGGTCGGCCCGGCGCCTGCGGGCGATGCGTTGCGGTAGGTGGCCGGCGGTCGGGTCACGGGAGCATGGCAAAATACGACGGGTCTCGTACAATGGCGCTGCGGGCGGCGCCCGCCACGCGTCGAGCAGGCCCTCGCGGCAGCAGCCGAGGGGCCGGGACGGTCGACGCCGATGCCGACCGAGCCGTACGTCAGGAGACCTCATGCCGACCGATACGACGTCCGTGGTCGCCGGACCAGGCTCCCGGGCGCTGGCGCACCCGGCCCGTGAGGACATCCGCCTCGCCGACGTTCTGCACGCACTGGCCGACCCGGTGCGGTTGCGGATCGTCTGCGTGCTCGCCGCCGCCGAGGGGGAGCTGAACTGTGCTGACATCGAGCTCCCGGTCAGCAAGTCGACCTGCACCCACCACTTCCGGGTGCTGCGGGAGCACGGCGTCATCGAGCAGAACTACCGGGGCACGGCCAAGATGAACGGGCTGCGCCGCGCCGATCTGGACGCGCTCTTCCCCGGTCTCGTCGACGGCGTCCTCAAGGCGGCCGAGCTACAGGCCCGACGGCTCGGCGACGTCTGACGCCGAGCCGCCGACCCGGCGAGACGCCTGACGCGGGACCGCCTGCGCGGCGGAGGGCGGCGACGGGTATGGGGTGCCCGTTTCGGTGTCCAGGACAGCTCACCCGGCCGCGCTCGCAGAACTCGCGTCCGGGGTGTCCGCAGGGCTCGTACCCGCCGCGCCGGCTGAGCTCGTATCCGCGGCCCCCGCTGAGCCTGCCGCACCCAACAGCCGTTCCCAGTCCGGGAGTTTGACCGTCCCGCGTCCGAGCTGATGCCCCCATGCCGCCTCGGCCGCCTCGATTCCCAGCCAGCCCGTCCAGGGGACCGGCTGCTGCCCGGCCCGGCGCAGCGCCTCCACGGGGTCGTCGGCCACCTCGCGCCCGGCCAGTGCGGCGGCATCCTCCAGGAGCGACAGTGCGGTCTCCTTCGCGCACGGCCGGTTGGTGCCGATCACGCCGGTGGGGCCCCGCTTGATCCAGCCCGCCACATACGCCCCCGGGTACGGCGCCCCGTCCGGCAGCAGTACCCGCCCCGCAAGGTGCGGCACCGTCCCGCGCTTCTCGTCGAACGGCAGGCCGGCCTGCGGCGTGCCCCGGTAGCCGACGGAACGCAGCACCAACTGCGCCTCGATGTCCTCGAATACACCGGTGCCCACCACCCCGCCGAGCCCGTCGGGAGCCGTCCGCTCGAAGCGGACCGCCCGCACGCCCGAGGCGGCGTCTCCCAGCATTTCGACGGGGCGCAGGAAGAACCGCAGGTGGATGCGGCGTGGACGGCCCGCCCCGGCCGCCGTCGGCTCCGGTGTCGCTCCGGCCGCCGCCGTCGGCTCTGCCGCCGACCCTTCCGCCCAGCCGCGCAGCACCTCGACATTGCGCCGTGCGGCGGCCGGCAGCGCACCGGGGTCGCGATACGCGGGGTCCAGGGCAAGCTCCTCCGGTAGCACCCGGACCTCCGCGCCCGGCAGCGTGGCCAGTTCCCGCAGTTCCTTGGTCGTGAACTTGGCCTGCGAAGGGCCGCGCCTGCCGATCATCCAGACATCCTCGACGCGGCTGTCCGCCAGCGCGCCGAGCGGTCCGTCCGGCATGTCGGTGGCGGCGAGTTCCGCGGCGCCGCGGGCCAGGATGCGTGCCACGTCGACGGCCACATTGCCCACGCCGACCACCAGCGCGGAGCGTGCGGCAAGGGTGAAGCGGATGGCCGCGGCATCCGGATGTGCGCTGTACCAGGCGACGAAATCCGTCGCCGGGTGACTGCCGGGGAGCTCCTCGCCGGGGATTCCGAGGTGCCGGTCGGTGGCGGCACCCACGCAGAACACCACCGCGTGGAAGATCTCCCGCAACTTCTCAAGGCTCAAATCCGCGGTGCCCACCTCGACATTGCCGAGGAAACGCACGCGAGGGTGCTCCAGTACCCTCCGCAGATTGCCCTGCAGTGATTTGATCTTCTCGTGGTCCGGTGCGACGCCGTAGCGGACCAGGCCGTACGGGCAGGGCAGCCGGTCCAGGACGTAGACCTCCACGTCCGGTACGGCCTGTTGTTCGACCAGGGACTGGGCGGTGTAGACACCGCTGGGTCCCGAACCGATCACTGCGACACGAAGCACGGGTGGCTCCTTCCGCGAAGTACCCCCAGCATCCCACCGGCGGGCGTGGGAGGGGAGATGCGCTATCGGGGTTGCTCGCGGTGCGCCAAGCGTGCCGCGCGGCGGGCCCCGGTGAGCTAGGGGCTACGTTTCCCTTGTGTCGGAAAGTGACTTTTATACCGTTAATGACCGATATAGGGCTCAGGGCGTGGCCGCGGAATGGCCTGTCTGGGAGCTGCAGGGCTACGGCTCCGCCGCGCCCGCCCCTGAGCCTGCCTCCTTCGGCGATCCGCTCGGAGATCAGGGCCCCGGGGCCTTGCCGCCCCGGCTCGATCCGCTGGGCCCTTGGTTCAGCGCCCGGCTCTCCTTCGCCGACGGCGCCAGGGTCGACGTGCTGGTGGCGGTCTTCAACGACCGCATCGCCGTCGAGGACGTACGCGCGGATCCGCCGCTGACGCTCGACGGGCTCGCCGCGCTGGCCCGCTGGATCGACGGGCCGCTCGACGACGCCTGCCGGACCGCCACCGGCCGGCCTCGAAAGGCGCGGCCGGGCGCGGACGCCCAACCCTTGGTGAACCCGTGGCAGGCGCGGTCCGAGGTGGAGCCGCCTGCCGGACGGGAGGGCTGCGCGCCGCGGCCGCAGGGGCGGGCGAGCGCATCACCTTCCGGGAGCGTCGTCCGTGGCGACGGTCCGTGGTGCGCGCCGGGCGTGTCGGACGCGCCGGGTGCGGACGTGCCGGAGACGTCGGGTGGTGCGGACACCGCGGGTATGGCGGACGTGGCGGGTGCGGCCGGAGTGACTGCCGATGGCGACGGATACGGCGCCCGGGACGGTAACGGGGCCGACGACCGAGGCGCCATCGGCCTCGACGCCCCTCCCCGCGCCACCGACACTCAGGCGCATTTCGCTGCCGAGCCCGAGGGGGCAGGAGCCCAGGGAGCCCTCTACGACGGCGGCTCGGAGGTCACCGAGCCCCTCGCGTCGGACGGGTCGACGTCAGGACCGCTACCCGTCGCCGGCGCTTCGTCCGATCGGGATGCCGAGGCTGCCCCCGACCCCCGCGTCACGATCTCCGACTCGATCTCCGAGGCCCCGTGCGAGCCTGCCGACCCATCGGGCCCTTCTCACGCTTCGTCCGCTTCCGACCCGTCCGATCCTTCCGACTCTTCCGATGCCTCCGGCGTCTCCGAGCCGAACGCCTCGCCCGCGCTCCTCGCCCGCTCACGGGCAACGGAACGCCGCAGGCTCGCAGCGGACGTCTACCGGGAGGCGCAACGTCAGGGGCGGGACCCGGTGGAGGCCGTCATGCAGGCCACCGGGCGCAATCGCCGAAGATCGCTGAGGCTGATCGCCGGGGCGCGCGACGAGGGATTCCTGACGCCGCGCCACAAGCGCTGATGGCACGGAGTCGCGGCCTCCCTCGACCGGCCATGATCGACGGTATGAGCAACCGGCACACCTGACCGACCGACACACGTGACCAGCCGGCCGACGGGCCGGCCCCGACGGACCGACCGGCGGCGGGCCATCAATCCCCCGTGCCCTCGCGCATCTTCTGCATCCGGGCGATCTCGGCGCTCTGCTGCGCGATGACGTCGTTCGCCATCTCCTCGACGAGGACGTTGTTGCCCTCCGAGAGGGCATCGGTGGCCATGGTGACCGCGCCGTTGTGGTGGGCGATCATCAGCTTCAGGAAGAGCTCGTCGAACTGCGTTCCGCGCGCCTTTCGAAGCCGGCCCAGCTCGGATGCGGTGGCCATGCCCGGCATCTCCGCATGCTGGTGCCCCTGTTGCTCGCGCGGACCGCCATACCGGCTCAACCAGCCGTCCATGGCGCCGATTTCGGGCCGCTGGGCAGCGGCGATCCGTTCCGCCACCCGGCTGACCTGCTTGTCGTCCGCGTGCCGCCCGGCCAGGCCGGTCATCACCAGCGCCTGCCGGTGGTGAACGATCATCATCTGGACGTAAGCGAAGTCGGCGGAGTTGGGGGAGTCGTCGCGCCTGGCCTGCTTGGCCTCGTCGGCGGTGAGGGTCTTCGCCGGCTCGCCCGGCTCACCCGGCGCCACCACCCTGGGGCCGCCGGTGTCGCTCGCCTCGGGCGTGTCATCGGACGAGCATCCGCTCAACGCGAGGGAGGCGGCCAGACCGAGGCCGGTCACGGTGAGGGCGATGACTCTCCTGGGACGCTTCAACGTGCGTACTCCTGTCCGCGAGGCGATCTGAACGGATTCGGTGTTACATCTTCAATCCCCTCTATTGATATGTACATGAGCAGCGCGATATCACCGGGTCCAGGACCGTTCACTTCCGAACGGACACTAGGGAGGACCTCGTGACGTCGTTGCACAGACCCCGCGTGCGGCGCAGATACCTCGGAGCGGTGGCCGGGACCTTCGGGCTCGTGGCCGCACTCCTCGCGGCCGGACCCGCGGCCGCGACCCCCGACCCCGGCGACAGCCCCTCCACAGCCAAGGAGGTGAGCCCCGGTCAGCGGAGCGACACCAAATCCGCGATGGAAGACGGTGACATACCCGGTGTGGACGAGATCGTGCACAGCGACAACGTCCGCCATCTGGCCAACATCCCCAAGCAGGCGCTCCAGAGCGTCAATTCCGACCTCGCCTTCCAGGGTAAGTACGCCTTCGCAGGCAACTACGACGGTTTCGTCATCTACGACATCTCCCGGCCCAAGGCGCCCAGGACGGTGAGCCAGGTGCTCTGCCCCGGCAGCCAGAACGACATCAGCGTCTCCGGGGACCTGCTGTTCCTCTCCACGGACTCCTCGCGGAGCGACAACTCCTGCAGCAGCGCCAGTCAGCCCGCCACGGAGAAGTCCTCGTGGGAGGGCATGAAGGTCTTCGACATCAGCGACAAGAGGAACCCGAAGTACGTCGCCGCCGTCGAGACCGCCTGCGGCTCGCACACCCACACGCTGGCCCCCGATCGCCGCGACGTCTACATCTACGTCTCCTCGTACTCGCCCAGCGAGACCTTCCCCGACTGCCGGCCGCCGCACGACGGCATCTCGGTCATCAAGGTGCCTCGATCGGCGCCGGAGAAGGCCGCCGTCATCGACTTCCCGGTCCTCTTCCCCGACGGCGGCAACCCCGGGGGCAGCGCCAACCCCGGTGTCTCGAAGACCACCGGGTGCCACGACATCACCACCTTCCCGAAGCTGAAGCTGGCCGCGGGCGCGTGCATGGGTGACGGCATTTTGATGGACATCTCCAACCCTGCCGCGCCGAAGGTCCTCGACCGGGTCCAGGACAACGTCAACTTCGCGTTCTGGCACTCCGCGACGTTCAACGAGCGCGGGAACAAGGTCGTGTTCACCGACGAGCTGGGCGGCGGCGGCGCGGCCACCTGCAACGAGGCGACCGGATCGACCCGCGGCGCGGACGGCGTCTACGACATCGCCGGTAAGGGCGACAAGCGCAAGCTCGTCTTCAAGAGCTACTACAAGATTCCGCGCCACCAGGCCGACACCGAGAACTGCGTCGCGCACAACGGTTCGCTGATCCCCTCCAAGAACCGCGACATCATGGTCCAGGCGTGGTACCAGGGCGGCGTCTCGATCTGGGACTTCACCGACTCCCGGCACCCGAAGGAGATCGGCTACTTCGAGCGCGGCCCGATCTCCACGGACTCGCTGGTCACCGGGGGTGCCTGGTCGGCGTACTACTACAACGGCCACATCTACTCGAACGACATCGCCAAGGGCTTCGACGTCCTCGCGATCGACGACCGCCGCACGGACAGCGCCGAGTCGGTCCGGATGCGCGAGCTCAACGTCCAGACCCAGCCCGACTACCGCTGAGCCCCGCACCGGTCACGCCCCGGCCGAGGCCGGCTACGGCCGGGGCGCGCTCGGTGCCCGCGTCCCGCCGGGCGGATCCTCGGCCGGCGGGACGCCCAACTCCCATACCAAGCCGTATCGTTGGAACAGCTCGGCGCGCAGCCGGGCCTGCGGCATCGGTGCCCCTGGCAGGAGCAGGGGCACCACCGAGCCCATCAGCAGCGCGCGGAGCAGCGGATAGTCGGCGTCCGGATCCGGCGACCCGTACGCCGCGACCGTCTCGCGCAGCAACTGGGCCAGCCGCTGCTGCTCGGGGCACTGGATGAAGCCCTCGGCCGTCAGGACGCCGGCCATGTGGGTGCGCATGAGCAGCGGGTGGTCGTGCGCCAGCCCCAAGATCGCGTCGATGGCGCGGGCCATCAGCTCGTTCCCCGCATCCGGCCCCGTCGGCCGCGGCTCACGCAGCAGCGCCGCCTCAAGGGTCAGATGCATCAGGCGGTGGACCGCCGACTGCAGCAGCTGACGCTTACCGGGGAAGTAGTACGAGACCAGCCCGCGGGCCGCTCCCGCACGCTGCGCGATGTCACCGAGCGTCGTCGCCTCGTACCCGCGCTCGCCCACCAACTCGACCGCGGCCTGCAGCAGTCGCTCGCGAGAACGCCGCCGCAACTCTTCATTGACCGATGCGCTGCGGGGGGACATGCTGTAACTCCTGCGTTGACTGGCTGAGAGCCAATATACTCAGCGGACCTCCGGATGTCCGCCTGCCTTCGGCGGCGAACCCGGTAGGAGCCCCTGATTCGGGCGACGCGGGGGATCGCCCGAGTCGGGGGTCTTTACCTTTCTGACCTGCGGTTTTTGTCGCCGGCCGACGGGCGGGGCACGCTCGGGCCACTCTCGGGTCGCTTGCGGAGGAGTCCGCCACCGCCGCCCCCGTGCGCTCATTTCGTCCGGAACCGCACCCGGCGCGCCTCGCCGTCGCCCGAGCCGCCCCGCGCCGCTGGGCCGCCTCCGCCGCCCTCCCCTCGGTCGTATCCCGCCTGAATCGCAGCTCCCGAAACGTGGCGATGCTCGCTTCGGGTGCGCCTGCCGCTTGTTTTCCTAGGGGTCTTAGTTTATACCTAGGACCCCTAGGAACGGAGCAGCGTGCATGGTGCGGGCAGGGCTGACGGCGGAGCGGGTGACGATCGCGGGCGCCGAGCTGGCGGACGAGGTCGGGCTCGATCAGGTGACCATGTCGCAGGTGGCGCGGCGGCTCGGCGTGAAGGACGCGAGCCTCTACACGCACGTGCGCGGCCTGGAGGATCTGCGCGGACGCATCGCGCTGCTGGCGGCGGACGAGAAGACCATCCGCATCGCCGAGGCGACCGCCGGGCGGGCGGGGAAGGACGCGCTGGTCGCGTTCGCCGACGCCTGGCGGGAGTACGCCCGCAACCATCCGGGCCGCTACATGGCGACGCAGACCCCCATCCAGATCGACCCCGCGCTGGCCGCCGAGGCGCCAGGACCGCGGCGCGCGGTCGAGCTGACCTACGGCATGCTCCGCGGCTACGGCCTGGCCGAGCCCGACCTGACCGACGCGGTCCGTTTGTTGCGCAGCACATTTCACGGGTTCGTCGCCCTGGAGGCCGCCGGAGGGTTTGCACACGCGCGTTCGCCGCAGCACTCCTGGGTCCGCGCACTCGACGCCCTGCACATCCTCCTGGAGCACTGGCCCACGTCCCGAGAAGGAGACTCCTCATGACCGTCCCGACCATCGGCAACCTGCGTGTGGATGGCGCGACCCTGCACCACGTGGTGCGCGGCCGGGGCCCGCTCCTGCTGCTCATCCCCGGAGGGGCGGGCGGCGCGGCCTCCTTCGACGGCATCGCCGACGACCTGGCCGCCGAATACACCGTCGCGACGTACGACCCGCGCGGCATGTCCCGAAGCACGCTGGACGACCCCGAGGCCGAGCAACGCGTGGCCGAGCACGCCACCGATGCCCTGCGGATACTGGATCTGCTGTCGCCCGGCGAGCCCGCCCGGGTGTGCGGCATCAGCTCGGGCGCGATCACCGCCCTGCATCTGCTCACCGCCCACCCCGAACGCGTCGAACGCCTCGTGGCGCACGAGCCGCCCGTCGTGGAGGTCCTGCCGGACGCCGCCGAACATCGCGCGCTCCTCGCGCGTGTGCAGGAGGCGTTCCGCACCCAGGGGCTCATGCCGGCGACGGCCGTCTTCGCCGCCGGTCTGAAGAAGGAAGGCGACACCGTCGAACCGGAGGCCGCGAGGAAGCTTCCGCCGCAGGCAGCCGCGCGGGCCGAGTCGACGATGGCCAACCTGCCGTACTTCGTCGGGCGCATCGTCCCCCGGTTCATGTCCTACGCCCCCGACATCCACCGGCTGCAGGCGCTCTCGGACCGGCTCGTCCTCGCCGGCGGCCAGGACTCACGAGGCGAGCTGCCCTACCGGTCGGCCGCCTTCCTGGCAGACCTTCTCGGCACGGAACTCCTGCACTTCCCCGGCGGGCACACCGGCCTGACCACCCACCCCGTGGAGTTCGCTGAACTCCTTCGGAAGGCATTGCGTGCTTAGACCTGTGGCGGTCGACGGCGCGGGAGGATGGTGGCCGCCGGGCCCCCGCCGAGCGAGGTCAGAGCGGATGGGCGAGCAGGTCCTTGCGCGGCAGGGGCCGGTGCAGGGCCAGGAGGGCCTGGTCGTCCTGGGGAGCGCCGTCGCTGTGGCGGCTCACGTCGCGGACGAGGAAGTCGAGGACGGTGGTCAGGTCCGGGAGGTGGCCGGTCTGGCGCAGGTAGGACTGCATCATGCGGGGGACGCGGTCGGCGGGGTCGAAGAAGGTGCCTGCGCGGTCGCGGGCCTCGGTGACGCCGTCGGTGAAGCACAACAGCGTCGCCCCGGGTGGGAAAGGGTGCGTTTCCACCGGTGATTTCCAGCTCCCCAGCGCGGTGATGCCCAGCGGCGGCGCTTCCTCCGGCGGCTCCAGTACGCGGGCGCTGCCGTCCCTGTGCAGCAGGAGCGGGGCGGGGTGGCCACGGTTGATGAGGTGGAACTGGCTGAGGTCACCGGCGAACTGCACGATGAGGGCGGTGGTGAACCCTTCGATCGAGTCCAGCCCTTCGCGGCGCTGGCTCTCCCGCAGCAGCGCCCCTTCCATGCACTCCACGAGGCTGGGCAGGTCGGGCTCGTGGTCGGCGGCGTAGCGGAAGACCCCGATGTCGACGCTGACCGCCGTCACGGCGGACAGCCCCTTGCCCCTGACGTCGCCGACCATGGCACGCACCCCGAAGGGCGTCTCCTGCACCACGTAGAGATCGCCGCCGATCAGTGCCATGTCCTCGGCGGGCACGTAGCGGGCGGCGATCTGCAGGCTGCCCAGCCGGCTCGGCGGACGGGGAAGAACGGCCCGCTGGGCCACCTCCGCTGCGTAGCGTGCCCGGCTGGCGCTGACGTGCTGTGTGCGCAGCGACCGGTTCAGCCCGATGGCCAGCGCGGTGACGGCCGCCAGGGTGATCTGAACCGCGGCGTCGTCCTGCCAGCCGTAGGTTCCGTCGACGTAGCCCAGGCCCGCCTGCACCAGCATCGCCGTGAGGCCGATGCCGACGATGCCGGCCGGACTGAGCAGGGAAACGGCCGTCACCGGCGCCACGGCCAGCAACGGAGCCGAGGACACCGTGGGAGGTGTCAGCAGATCTACCAGGGCCGCGAGGGCGATCACTACCGCCGGAATCCAACGGCGTACCCGTGACCACACTGGCAACACCCTCATCAGGCCATTCTGCCCTGATCGGCAACAGAACGCCCCCGCCCCCGTCCCCGCGCCGCGTGGCAACGCCCGCCCCGCCGAGCCTTCGGTCGGTGGAGCGGGCGTTCGTGCCGCAAGCACGGGCGTCGTGGACCTCACCCAGGCGGTCGGTCGCCTCCACCGGCCGGCCCGGACGGTGCCGTGCCGAGGCGCAGCATGACCTTGCTGCTGCCGCTGGTGGGGTCGGCGGCGACGGCCAGTGCCTCGGCGGCCCGCTCCAGGCCGAAGCGGTGGCTGATGACCGGTGAGACGTCGAGGCCCTGGTGCATGGCCAGGAGCGCGTCGTCGATCTCCTCGACGAAGCGGTACGAGCCGATCCAGGTGATCTCGCGTGTCACGAGATCTCCGAGGGCGGCGGTGACGGCCGTGCCGGGCAGGTTGCCGACCTGTACGAGGGTGCCGCCGCGCGCGGTTGCCCGCAGCACCGGCCCCAGTGCGGCAGGGGCGCCCGATGCCTCGAAGGCCAGCTCCACGTCCTGCGGGAGGGGCTCCCCCCGGCCGAGGTCGACCGTTTCGTCCGCGCCCATGGCCTTGGCGACCGCGAGCGACGCCGCCGAGAGGTCCGCGGCGATCACCCCTGCGGCCCCGCGGTGCCTGGCGGCGGCCACCACCAGCGACCCGATCGGGCCGGCGCCGTTGACCAGCACCGTCTTCCCGCTCAGGTCACCGGCGCGGTGCACGGAGTGCAGGGCCACCGCGAGAGGTTCGGCGAGGGCGCCGTGCTCGGTGGTGACGTTCTCCGGCAGCGGCCGTACCTGGGCCGCGCGGACCACCCGGTACTCGCTGAAGCCGCCGTCGGTGTGCGGATGGAGCGCGGCGGAACCGAAGTAGCGGATGCAGGGGTGGAGGTTCGTACGGCCGGCGATCCGGTCGGGCAGCCGGTCGTCTCCCACCGGCTCCGCCGGGTGGACGGTGACCGGCTGCCCCTCCGCAAGTCCGGTGACATCCTTGCCGACGCCGGCGATCCGGCCGGCGACCTCGTGGCCGAGCACCAGCGTATCCTTGAGCGCGGCCGTACCGGATGTCCCGTGCTTGAAATAGGCGACGTCGGAACCGCAGATCCCGCCCCACTCCATGGCCAGGAGGACCTCCCGCGGGCCCGGCACCGGTGCGGGACGCTCGTCGATCCGGAGGTCGCCGGGGCCGTGGGCGACAACTGCCTTCATGCCGCGTCCTCCAGACGCACCAGGTCACGCCCGCGTGTCTCGGGGGCGAGGACGATGGACACCAGGGTGATGAGTGAGTAGACGACCAGCATCGCCGCGACGGGCCACCAGCTGCCGGTGACGGCGGTGAGGGTGGCCGCGACGACCGGTCCGACGGCGGTGGCGAGGATGCCCCCGATCTCCTTTGCCAGCGCCAGCTGGGTGAAGCGGGTGCGCGCGCCGAACAGTTCGGCCATCGTGACGCTCTCCAGCGAGAACAGGCCCAGGACACCCACATTGAGCCCGACGATCATGCCGGCCATCACGCCGGCCGTGCTGCCGGAGGCGATCAGCAGCATCACCGGGAACGCGAGGACGATGGTCAGCACGGTGAGGGCGAGGTAGAGGGGACGGCGGCCGAAGCGGTCGCCGAGCAGGCCGATCAGCGGCACGGTGGCGAACCCCAGCAGCGAGCCGTACACGATGGCGTCGGTGGGGACGGACCGGTCGGCGCCCAGCGTGGTGGCGATGTAGCCGACGAGGAACGTCTGCATCAGTCCCGAGTTGCCGGCCTGCCCGAAACGGAGGCCGAGCGCGAGGAAGAACGCCTTGCCCTTGCGCTGCCGGATGCCTGCTTCCAGGACGCCCTCCTGCTGCGCGTCGGTGGTCTTGCTCGCGACCGCGGTGGCGACCTCGGCGCGGGACATCGCCACCCCGTCCACGACGTCGGCCCGCTCCTCGAACACCGGGCTCTCCTTGAGGTTCCGACGCAGCCAGACCGCGAAGACCATGAGGGCGAAGCTCAGCAGGAACGGAAGACGCCAGCCCCAGGTGATCAGCTGCTCCTCGCTCAGCGTGGCGAGCAGCACCGCCCACAGGCCCGAGGCGGCGAGGGTGCCGGAGTTGGTGCCGAGGGAGACCAGCGAGGAGATCAGGCCGCGGCGCCGGGCGGGGGCGTACTCGGCGAGCATGACCGTGGCGCCGGCGATCTCGGCACCCGCGCCGAAGCCCTGCACCAGGCGCAGGACGACCAGCAGGATCGGCGCGAGGATGCCGATCGCTCCGTACGTGGGGAGCACGCCTATCAGCGTGGTCGAGGCGCCCATCAGCAAGATGGTGAGGAACAGGACCTTCTTGCGCCCGATGCGGTCGCCCATCCGGCCGAAGTAGAGGGCGCCGGCGAGCCGGGCGACGTATCCCACCCCGTAGGTCGCCATGGCGGCGATGAGGCCGATCGCGGGGCTGACGTCGGGGAAGAAGATCTTGTTGAAGACGATGGCGGCGGCCAGCGAGTAAAGCTGGAAGTCCATGAATTCCATGGCGGTGCCGAGCCAGCCGGAGACGGCTGCTCTGGTGAGATCGCGGGTCGTTCTTCTCGCGGCGCTCATCGGCTCCGTCGCTTGCGTTTCCGTCATGAGGAACTCCATTGTTCTTCGGCCGTGCGGGAGCGGTGGGACGGGGGAGTGGCTCCCTGGGTGGGGCGGTCCTTGGGGAAGGGCGGTCGGGGGCGGACCTCGGTGCGGGTCAGACCTCGATGCGGCCGGCGCGCAGCGCGGGTAGCCGGGCCGCGACGGCGGTGATCAGGGCGTTGTCCTCGGCCAGATCCGGGGCACCGAGCGCGTGCAGCAGACGGCGGACGGTGTCCTCCCCGTCGGAGTGCGTGCCGTCGCGCCAGCAGCGGTGCAGGGCGGGGGCGGCGGGGTCCGTCGTACCGAACAGCTGCCCGCCGTCACCGCCGGGCCGTGTGGCGTTCGCCCAGGCGGCCAGCGAGAGCTCCAGTACGGGGGTGGCGGCAGCGGCGGCCCGCAGCTCACGCAGTGTGTCGAGCCACCGCTCGGGAATCTTCAGGGATCCGTCGGAGCCGATCTGCCGGAGCAGATGCCGCACGCCCGGATTGCGGAACCGCTGCACCAGACCCTCGGCGTAGGCCGCCGGTGCGGGGCCGCCGGCGGGCAGCGTCGGGGCGATCTCGGTGCACAGGGCACGCACCAGCTGCTCGCCCCAGTCGGTCGCCAGGGTGTCGGCGATGGTCGTGCAGCCCGCCGCGGCGCCCGCGTAGGCCAGCGCGGAATGACAGCCGTTGAGCATCCGCAGCTTGGTGAGCTGGTACGGCACGACATCGGGGACGAACAGGGCACCGTCCAGCTGCCACGGGGGCCGCGGCCCGGCGAAGGAATCCTCCAGGACCCACTGCCGGTACGGCTCGCCGACGACCGGCAGCGCGTCGAGCACGCCGAGCGCGGCCTGCGCCGCCTGCCGGTCCGCGTCGGTGGTCGCGGGCACGATGCGGTCCACGATCGTCGAGGGGAACGTCACCGACGTGGCCAGCCAGTCGAGGACGGCCTGCCGGTCCGGCCACGGCGCGGCCTCGACGAAGTCGCGGACGACCCGGCCCAGCGCGGCGCCGTTGGCCGCCATGTTGTCGCAGGAGACGATGCTGACGGGGGCGCCGCCGGAGCGCATCCGCGCGGCGAGTCCCGCGGCGATGCGTGCGATGACGGTGGTGAGCACGCCGGTCCCGCCGGCCGCGAGATCGGCGGCGATGCCCGGCGCCGCGGTGTCCAGCGCGCCGGTGTCCGGGCGGCGGTGGTAGCCCTTCTCGGTGATCGTCAGGGTCACCACGGAGACGTCGGGGGAGGCGAGCAGCCCGTTGATCCGCGCCGCGTCCGGCTGCATTCCCAGGGCGTCGACGATCGCCCCGGACACCTGGGTGACCGTGCCTTCCGGACGCAGTTCGGTCACAGAGTAGAGGCAGTCCTGCGACCGCAGCGCGTTGGCCGTGGCGGCCGAGCGCGGGGCGACGACGACGGTCCCCCAGGGCTCGCCGGACCGGGCGGCGGCGGTCTCCGTGTAGCGGGCCTGGTGCGCCCGGTGGAAGGCGCCGAGGCCGAAGTGGACGACGCGCGGACGCAGGTCGCCGGGGTCGACGGCCGGGCGCAGGGCCGGGGGGACCCGGTCGAGGGTGTGGCGGCTCAGCAGGGGAGCGGCCGGGTGCGAGGGCAGGTTCATGCGGGTCACCAGTCGTGCACCGAGCCGTCCAGGCGGCGCGCGACGGGCAGGTAGCGCGCCTGGTACGGGAAGCGTTCGGCGGCCTTCTCGTCGTACTCGACGCCGAGACCGGGCTCCTCGGACGGGTGCAGCATGCCGTCGGCGAACGTCACCCCGCTGCGGAAGACCTCGGCGGTCTCGTCCGCGTGCTCCATGTACTCCTGGATGCCGAAGTTGGGGACCGCGGTGTCGAGGTGGACGGCGGCGGCGAGAGTGACCGGGGAGAGGTCCGTCGCCCCGTGCGAGCCGGTCCTGACCTGGTAGAGCGCGGCCAGGTCGAAGATGCGGCGCAGGTGAGTGATGCCGCCGGCGTGCACGACGCTGGTGCGGACGTAGTCGATGAGCTGCTCGGTGATCAGGTGCTGGACGTCCCAGATCGACGTCAGCACCTCCCCCACGGCGACCGGCGTCGTCGTGTGCTGCCGGATGAGCCGGAACGCCTCCTGGTTCTCGGCCGGCGTCGGGTCCTCCATCCAGAACAGCCGGCAGTCCTCGACCTGTTTGCCGAAGCGGGCCGCCTCGATGGGGGTGAGCCGGTGGTGCACGTCGTGCAGGAGGTGGAAGCCGAAGCCGAAGCGCTCCCGGACCGCCTCCAGGTAGGTGGGGGCGAACCGCAGGTAGGCCTCGGTGTCCCAGGGCTGCTCGTCGGGCAGCGAGGTGGCTGCCGGTTCGTAGACCTTGCCCTTGCGCACGCCGTAGGTGCCGCCGACGTCCGGGACGGCGGCCTGCGCGCGCACGGCGCGGTAGCCGAGGTCCAGGTAGCGCTCGACGTCGTCGAGCAGCGACGCGGTGTCCGTGCCGCTGGCGTGCCCGTAGACCATGACGCCGTCGCGGGATCGGCCGCCGAGCAGCTGGTGGACGGGTAGTCCCGCGACCTTGCCCTTGATGTCCCACAGGGCCGTGTCCACGGCGGCGATGGCGGTCATCGTGACCGGCCCGCGGCGCCAGTACGCGCCGCGGTACAGGTACTGCCACAGGTCCTCGATACGCGCCGGGTCCTTGCCGATCAGCAGCGGCACCAGGTGGTCCCGCAGGTAGCTCGCCACGGCCAGCTCGCGCCCGTTCAAGGTGGCGTCGCCCAGCCCGACCACGCCGTCCGAGGTGGTGATGCGCAGGGTGACGAATGTCCGGCCGGGGGAGGCGACGAACACCTCGGCACGTTCGATCTTGCTCACGGAAATCTTGCTCCTTCGGTATGCGCACCGTGCCGGTCGGCGGGGTGCGGCCGACCCGGGCAGCTGGTCGACCAGCACTGGTATACAAGCACTGGTCGTACAGGTGCGCAATACTTTCGAAACATCGATTGACCAGCATGGGCAGTGCGGTCTGCGGGCCCCGATACGATGAGCGCATGGCTCGATCGAACCGGCAACGAACCAGCCGCCTGGCCGTCTACGAGACGCTGCGCCGCAAGGTTTTGGCCCTGGAACTCCCACCGGGCGCGGCGCTCTCGGAGAACGAGCTCGCGGCGTCCCTCGGGGTGAGTCGCACCCCCGTACGGGAGAGCCTCATCCTCCTGTCGCAGGAGGGGCTGGTCCAGATCTTTCCGCAGGTCGGGTCGTTCGTCTCGCGCGTCGATCCGGCCAGGGTGGCCGACGCGCAGTTCCTGCGGGAGGCCGTGGAACTCGCCGCGCTCGACGACCTCCCCGCCGAACTGGACCCCGAGCAGGTCGAGGAACTGCGGCGCAACCTCGCCGAGCAGCAGCGGCCCGGCCTGGACCTCGAGGAATTCTTCGCGCTGGACGAGGCCTTCCATCACGCCCTGCTGCGGCTGAGCGGACACGGCAGCGCCTGGGCGACCGTGGTCTCGGCCAAGGGGCATCTGGACCGGGCGCGCCGGCTCGGTCTCTACGACACCGCCTCACCTGCGGGCTTCGCCGCCCAGCACGTCGAGATCTTCGACGCGGTGCTCGCGGGCGAAGCCGCACAGGCACGCTCGGCCATGCGCGCCCACCTCCGGGCGGTGTTCGACGACGTCGAGCGCGTCCGGACACGCTCGCCTGAGCTGTTCGCCAAGGACACCGGGTCGGTGCCGGTCCGCCGCAACGTCGTCGTCTGGGACTGACGGGTCCACCGTCAAAGGCGGCGTGCCTCGTTCTGCGCGCAGGCACGGATACGGGCACGGGCGGCTGCGCGGCCCGTGCCCGTATCCGCGGGCATGTTCGCGGCTACTCGAAGCGCGAGGGGTCGCCGGCTCCTCGGCGGACGATTTCCAGCGTGTCGCCGGAGAAGTCGATGACCGTGGTCGGCTCGGTGCCGCAGTCGCCGGAGTCGACCACCGAGTCCACGACGTGGTCGAGCCGCTCCTTGATCTCCCAGCCCTGGGTCATCGGCTCCTCCTCGTCGGGCAGGAGCAGGGTGCTGGAGAGCAGCGGTTCACCGAGCTCGGTGAGCAGCGCCTGGGCGACGGGGTGGTCGGGGATCCGGACTCCCACCGTCTTCTTCTTGGGGTGCATCAGCTGTCGGGGCACCTCCTTCGTCGCGGGAAGGATGAAGGTGTAACGGCCGGGCGTCGCTGCCTTGATCGCGCGGAACACGTCGTTGTCGATGTGCACGAACTGCCCCAGCTGCGAGAAGTCCTGACACACCAGCGTGAAGTGGTGGCGGTCGTCGAGGTTGCGGATCGACCGGATCCGGCCGATGCCGTCACGGCTGCCCAGCCGGCACCCCAGCGCGTAGCAGGAGTCCGTCGGGTACACGACGAGCGCGCCGGAGCGGATGCTTTCAGCAACCGTGCTGATGGTGCGCCGCTGGGGATTTTCGGGGTGCACGTCGAAATACTTCGCCATCCGCAGAGTCTAGGTGATCGGGGCCGTGCGCATCGGTGGCCCGAACGGGCGTCGCCGGCCCACGGGAGCATGGCACCGGAAGCGGTCGCCCGCCGACCGGACGGGGGTTACGTTGGTCAAGGTCGATGTCGACCGTGCTCCCGCCCTGGCGCAGGGGTTTCAGGTCCGGGCCGTGCCGGCTCCGCCCCTGCTCGACGGCGGCGAGGTGCTCCGCGTGGACGTCGTCGAACGACGCCCACCGACGGCGTCGGAAACGGAAGGGCAATCGCCATGTCGACTCAATCCGACCCGCACCTCGCGATGGTGAAGCCGGTGACGCCGCGGACCCCCGAGGGCTGCGAGGAGTGCCTGCGCCTCGGCTCTCCCTGGGTGCATCTGCGACTGTGCCTGACCTGCGGGCACGTGGGCTGCTGCGACTCGTCGCCGCTCAAGCACGCCAGTCAGCACGCCAATGATGACGGCCACCCGATCGTGCAGTCCTTGGAGCCGGGTGAGGACTGGCGCTGGTGCTACATCGACGAAGCGA
The DNA here is from genome assembly GCF_043201875.1 of Streptomyces sp. NPDC048248. Lineage (NCBI taxonomy): Bacteria > Bacillati > Actinomycetota > Actinomycetes > Kitasatosporales > Streptomycetaceae > Streptomyces > Streptomyces sp. NPDC048248. Next base: position 59,595 of record NZ_JBICZL010000002.1, on the reverse strand, counting down.
TCGTCTGAGGGACGCCGACGCCGACGCCGCAGACCGCGGGAGGCGACCCGCGAGAGTTCGGCCCCGTAACCGACGTCCTTCCCCCGGCCCCTGATGACGGCGAATCAGATCGCCAGTGTCTGCCGCGACATGAGGTGCGCGTCGTGTGCGTCCTGACCTGCCGGGCGGTTCAGTCGGCTTCCGTGGGCGGCGCGGGCGGACCGGTACCCCGACCCCGCCGCGCACCCTCCTCGCCGCTCGTTCCCGACGGGCCTTCCGCAGGCTGCGCTTCCCGTTCCGCACGCGCGTGCCGCTCCTGCCGCGAGGACTCGATGTCCCGCTCCAGCGGCGAGGTGTCCATGGCGGCCGTCAGATCCTGCAGCGCCCGCAGCAGGAGCTCCGCTCCGCGTCGCACCACCGGATCCATGCCGGAGCCGGCTCTCTCCCAGGCGTCGAGAGCCTTCTCGGTCCTGCCCCACACCGGGGCCCGCCACCCTCGCAGATCCCGTGCCCCGCGCTCGATGTCCGCCTGGAGCGATGCGGCGAACTCCTCGGCCTCCGGGACGGGCCGCGCTTCGCGTTCCGGCAGATGCGCCTCCAGGAGCATCGCCGCACGCCCCAGTGCCGTGAGCGCATCCTGGGCCTCCTGGGCCGCCTCGCGCGTGAGCCCGCCACGGTGCCGTACGGGCTCCTGCTTGGCGCGCTCGAAGGCTTCCTCCCACGCGGTTTGGTCCTCGCGGGCGGCCAGCAGCGCCCGGCGCACGTCCTTGCGGTGCCGGCCCGTGGGATCCGCGTAGCTGCCGACCACCGCCGCCGCGTACCGCCCGCTCGCGGTGAGCCAGTCCGCCAGCCGGTCCAGCAGCCGCGGAGTCTCCCAGGCCGGGAACACCAGGTAGGCGACCATCGCGAGCAGACCGCCGAGCAGGGTGAGCAGGACCCGGTCGCGCACCGTCTGGTGCCACTCCGCGCCGCCCATCCCGAGCAGGAAGACCACATACGCCGCGGCGAAGGACTGGGAGACCGCGTACCCGGTGCGCATCAGGAGGTACATCAGCGCGGCGGACAGCACGGCCAGGCACCCCGAGAGCGAAGCGTCCGGGTGGGCCAGCTGCACCACCCCGGTGGCCAGCGCCACGCCCACCAGGGTGCCGGCGAACCGTGCCACGGCGCGGGAGTAGGTCTGGTGGAAGTCCGGCCGCATCACCAACACCGAGGTGATGGGCACCCAGTAGCCGTGGCCGAGGGGGAGAGCGGTGCCGAGCAGGTAGCCGAGCGACGCCACCGCAGCGAGGCGTACGGCGTGCCGCAGTACGGGGGAGTCGCGGTCGAGTTCGCGGCGCAGCGCCCGAAGGATGACCGGTACCAGCCGGAACAGCGTCGGACGCAGCAGGGCCGGGGAAGCCGCCGCGTCGTGGGACCCGTCGGACGTGTCGTGGGTCCGTCCACTGCCGGCGATCTCCGCGACCTCGTCGAGCTGACCGGCCAGCCGGACCGCGGCCTGCCGCGCCGGCCCCTCCAGCGGATCGTCCTCCGTGACGCGTACGCCCTCCGCGGGCATCCGGACCGGGCCGTCGCGACGGATCGAGCGGGCCGCGCCGTCCAGAATGCCCGCGGCCGAGTTCAGTACTTCCCGGGCCCGGTCACGCCCCGGCCCTTCCTCCGGGGCTCCCACCCGGGGGTCGGCGAGGGAGGCCAGAACCGGTCGGATGCGCTCGGCCAGACCCCGGGGGCCGTGCAGCGCGGCAGGCCGTCTGCGTGCCTGCGACGGCGTGACGGTGGCGGCGCTGCGGGCCGTCATCATCGGCTCCGGGTCGAACGGCGCCACCGGGTCGTGGCGAAGCCGCCTGGCGTAGTCCGCCACCGCGGCGAAGGCGTCGGCGAGCGCGTCGCGGTGCTCGCCCCATCTGCGGATCGGGAACAGGAGGATGAGCGTCGCCTGCACCGCTCCGCCGAACGCGATGACCGCGGCGTGCTCCAGCGCGTCGGCCACGCTCGTGGGCAGGGTGACCGTCACCAGCATCATGGCCACCGTCGTCGCGGCCACGATCCCGGCGGTCGGACCGACGGACCATGCCATCCCGGCGAGGAAGGCCCAGAGGGCGAGCAGCAGCAGGAACGGCAGGGTGTACGCCGCCGCGAGATAGCCGAGGAAGGTACTGAGAGCCAGCCCGGCACCGGCGGCGAGCGCCACGACCTTTCGCGGGCGCCAGCTCCGCTGGAAGGTGGCGGTGCCTGCGGAGAAGGCGCCGAACGCGGCGGACGCGGCGAACGCCGGGGAGACCAGCGACAGCGCGAGGCCGATCACGATCGCCACGCCGGCCGCCGCGCGCAGCGCGACCAGGGGTTCGAGCCGCGTCCGCTCGATCGTCAGCCCGGAGCGCACGATCTCCCTCAGCGCCCGCAGCCACGTCACCCGGCCGAGCTTAGGACGGAAGCGGGCGCTGTCCGCAGGAGCCGCACCGGGGAGCGCCGGAGTCGGCCCCGCGTTGTCTGATGCAGCATCAGGCAGCCCCGTTCCGCGGCGGCGTGGCCATTCCGTGCCCCTCGGCCGCGTCGTTCCTCCGGCCCGGAGCACCGTCCGGCCATCGCGTCCGGCGAGAGCCCGGGGGAGCCTCCTCGGGCGCGGAGTGATGCCTCCCGGGGCACCGCCGGCTCGGGAGGCAGACACACAGCGCGAAGGCCCCTCGCCGCCGGTGGCCACGTCCGCTGTCGCCCTCATCGGCGGGGACGAGCCGATGGGGCGGCAATGCGCCACGCAGACCCGCAGCCCTGCCGTCCGTACGGGGCAAACCGACGGCTCAGCGAGCGCGATGCCTGTTCACAGCGGTGCGGTCGCCGCGCGTGGCAGGTCGCAGGAAACTGGAGGGAACGGGTGCATTCACCGTGTTCCCTGTGCTCTCGGATCCGGTGGGCCCCGGTCTTGTCGAGGAGGTGGCCGCCCATGGCGGAGCAGACCAGAAGCAGCTCGTCCGGTGCCGGACGAAAGGGAGAGGCGACGTTGCAGTCCGGCGAGACCGGGCCCGGCACGCCGCCGGGGAGCCGGGGGAAGACCACCCTCGCCGACGGCGTGGTGGCGAAGATCGTCGGTACCGCGGCACGGGAGGTGCCGGGCATCCACGCACTGGGCGGCGGACTCGCCCGCACCATGGGGGCCGTACGCGACCGGGTACCGGGCCGAGGCGGGCAGGTGACCCGCGGGGTGAATGTGGAGGTCGGTGAGCGCCAGACCGCCGTCGACCTCGACGTGGTCGTCGAGTACGGCACACCCATCGCCGAGATCGCCGCCGAGACCCGCGAGAACGTCATCGCCGCGGTGGAGCGCATGGCGGGCCTGGAAGTCGTCGAGGTGAACATCGCCGTCGATGACATCCATCTGCCGGACGAGGAGGACGAGGAGGAAGAGGGGCAGACACGGGGACGCGTGCGCTGAGCGGGGAGACCTTGCTCGCCGCATCCGAAGGGCAAGCGGCTCCGGGGAGTGCACCTCGTGGAGGCCGAACGGCGGCTCTCCGAGCGGGGGATGGGCTGCTGTGCTCGCTGGTGCCGCCGCCCGCAGCGGAGATCCCGTCGGCATGGGTGCCGCTGTGGGTGACGTGCGTTCGGGTCGTGCCGCGGGGCCCTGTGCTTCGACGGCGCCCCAGCAGACCTGTATGGAACGGGTCCTGGCGCCGTGTCACCTGAGCAGAGGTCACCAGGCGTGCGGAGGCGGGCTGTCTCCTCCGCCGAACGGGCGGCCTCCCGGCCGTGGCGCCGAAACGGGCGGGAAGGGCCGTGATGGACTGAACCGGCGGTGACCGCGCCGGCTCGGGGCCCACGGCACGGCGCCGTTCACCGCATTTTCCGATGGCGCGCCGAGCCGGGAACATCTGCGACCTCATTCGATCGACGCCATGAGAGATCGACGCCAGGAGAGGACGTGCGATGCGCACCCGGGCGAACGAGTCCCTCGCTTCCCTGTGCAGTGCGGCTGAGCGGTCCGGCTTCGGCGCGGCTCCTCCCGGCCCCGGTACGGCTCCGTCCGGCCCGTCGCGCGGGCCGGGCTCCGCAGGCACCGGCGCACCCGGTGCCTGCGACACCTTGGATGCCGATGCGGTGGACGCCGACGTGCCGGGCGCGGTCGACGTGGTCCTTGCCGCCGTACTGCGCGAGCGGGCCGCCGACGCGGTGGGGATCGATCACACCTTCGCGGCGGACCTCGTCGAGCGGGTCGCCCGCTTCACCCTGAGCGGCGGGAAACGTACGCGCTCGCAGTTCCTGTGGTGGGGGTTGCGGGCATGCGCCGGCGGCACCACCGCGGTGGAGGTGACGGCCGCCCTGCGGATCGCCGCCGGGCTGGAACTCGTCCAGACCTGCGCCCTGGTGCACGACGACGTCATGGACGGCTCCCCACTGCGCCGTGGCCGGCCGGCCGTGCACGCAGACCTGACGGCGCAATACGGTGCCGGGAGCGGTGACGGCGCCACGGAGCCGTTCGGTAGGGCGGCCGCCATTCTCGCCGGGGACCTCGCGCTCGCCTGGGCCGACGACACCGTCACCGAGACCGACCTGGCGCCTGCACCGCGCCGCCGGGTGGACGGGATCTGGCGGGCCATGCGCACGGAGATGGTCGCCGGCCAGTACCTCGATCTGCACAACCAGGTCACCCGCTCCCGTTCGCGGGAGCAGGCGATCCGCACCGCGTCCTTGAAGAGCGGGCGGTACTCCGTCGAGCGACCGCTGACTCTCGGAGCCGCCCTGGCAGGGGCCGATGAGAGCACCGGTCGCGCCCTGGGCGCCGCGGGCCGCTGCGCGGGGATCGCCTTCCAGCTCGGCGACGATCTGCTCGGGGTCTTCGGCGATCCGGACCGCACCGGCAAACCGTCCGGCGACGACATCCGGGAAGGCAAGCTGACCTACCTCGTCGCCGTCGCCCGGGCACGCGCCGAGGACGCCGGGGACGAGGCGGCAGGGGCGCTGCTCGACCGCTCCCTCGGAGACGCCGGTCTGTCGGACGACGACGTGGACCGGGTGCGCGAAGTGCTCGTCGCGACCGGAGCGCGTGCCGCCGTCGAAGCCGAGATCGGCCGGCTCGCCGCGGAGAGCGCGCGCCACCTGGACGAGGCGGGCGTGGAGCCCGGAGCGGGCGGCCGCCTGCGCGACTTGGTGCGCGCCATCGCCGGTGAGCGGGCCGCGGCCCGGCCGTGCGGCCCTGGCGGTGAGGGCTCCGGCGAGGAAACGACCGTCCCCCGCACCGCCGGAGGAGGCAGCCGATGAAGGTACTCAGCGGGCCCACGGACCACGTCGTGGTCGTCGGGGCCGGGCTCGCCGGGCTGTCGGCCGCCCTGCATCTGCTCGGTGCCGGGCGCCGGGTGACCGTCGTCGAGCGCGACGCACTGCCCGGCGGCCGTGCGGGCCGCATCGAACGCAACGGCTACCGCATGGACGCGGGGCCGACCGTGCTCACCATGCCGGACCTCGTCGAGGAGGCCTTCGCTGCGGTCGGCGAACGGCTCGCCGACCGCATGGAACTCATCGCCCTGCACCCCGCCTACCGCGCCCGGTTCGCCGACGGCACCCAGCTGGACGTGCACACCGACGCCGAGGCGATGGAGGCCGAGGTCGAGCGGTTCGCCGGGCCCGCCGCCGCGGCCGGCTACCGGCGGCTGCGCGAGTGGCTGGAGAAGCTGCACCGCGTGCAGATGCGCCGCTTCATCGACGCCAACTTCGACTCGCCGTTCCAACTGCTCCACCCCGACCTCGCCCGGCTCGCGGTCCTCGGGGGCTTCGGCCGCCTCGACGCCCGCGTCGGCCGGTTCCTCCCCGACGAACGGCTGCGCCGAGTCTTCACCTTCCAGGCCCTCTACGCCGGCGTGCCGCCCGCCCGCGCCCTCGCCGCTTACGCCGTCATCGCCTACATGGACACGGTCGCCGGGGTGTACTTCCCCCGCGGCGGCATGCACGCGCTCCCGCAGGCCATGGCGGACGCCGCCGCCGACGCGGGCGCCGACTTCCGCTTCGGCCGGCACGTCACCCGGCTGGAGCGCACCGGCGACCGGATCACCGCCGTCATCACCGACCAGGAACGCCTGCCGTGCGACGCGGTGGTCCTCACCCCGGACCTGCCGGTCAGCTACGGCCTCCTAGGACGGCAGCCGCGTCGCCCCCTCGCGCTGCGGCACTCGCCGTCAGCGGTGGTCCTGCACGCCGGAACCGACCGTACCTGGCCCCAACTGGCCCACCACACCCTCTCGTTCGGCGCCGCTTGGCGAAGCACGTTCCACGAACTGACGCGTTCCGGGCGCCTGATGACGGACCCTTCGCTGCTCATCACCCGCCCCACGACCACCGACCCGGGGCTCGCGCCGCCCGGCCGACACCTGCACTACATCCTGGCCCCCTGCCCCAACACCGACATCGGACCGGGCGCCCGCGAGTGGCGGGACCTCGCGCCCCGCTACCGGGACCGGCTGCTCACGACGCTCGACCGCCGCGGCCTCGACGGCTTCAGCTCAGCCATCGAGGAGGAGTGCCTGGTCACCCCGGCGGACTGGACCGCGGCAGGGCACGCCGCCGGCAGCCCGTTCGCCACCGCGCACACCTTCGCGCAGACCGGCCCCTTCCGCCCGCGCAATCTGGTGAACGGCACCGAGAACGCCGTGCTCGCGGGCTGCGGCACCACCCCGGGCGTCGGCGTGCCGACGGTCCTCCTCTCCGGCAAGCTCGCCGCCGCCCGCGTCACCGGCCCCCGGCCCCGACGCGTCGCGTCCCGAGCACCACGGCCGGCGGCGAAAGGTGTCCCGGCGTGACCGACCGCGAACTGGACGCAGCGGGCATCACCGATCCGGCACTGCGCGCCGCCTACGTGCAGTGCCGTCGCCTCAACGCCCGGCACGGCAAGACCTACTTCCTCGCCACCCGGCTGCTCCCCGTCGCGCGGCGCCCCGCGGTGCACGCCCTCTACGGGTTCGCGCGCTGGGCCGACGACATCGTCGACGACCTCGACAGCGACGCGACCACCGCGGAACGCGGCCGTGCCCTCGCCGCCCTGCAACGGCGGCTGGAGTCCGGGCTGCACCACGGAGACAGCGTCGAGCCGGTGGTCAGGGCACTGGCCCACACCGCACGCGTGTACGGCATCGACCACCGCCACTTCGCGGACTTCATGGCGTCCATGCGCAGCGACCTGGAGGTGACGGACTATCCGACCTTCGAGGACCTGAGCCGTTACATGCACGGGTCGGCCGCGGTGATCGGCCTCCAGATGCTGCCGGTCCTCGGCACCGTCGTCCCCCGCGAGGAAGCGGCGCCGCACGCGGCCGCCCTCGGTGTCGCCTTCCAGCTCACCAACTTCCTGCGGGACGTCGGCGAAGACCTCGACCGCGGCCGGGTCTACCTGCCGGCGGACCTGCTCGCCGCCCACGGCGCCGACCGCGAACTCCTGCACTGGAGCCGGGCGACGGGCGCCCGGGACCGGCGCATCACCGCCGCCCTCGAAGCCGCCGCCGACCTCACCCGCGGCGTCTACCGCGAGGCGGCCCCCGGCCTGGCAATACTCGACCCGGTCTCCCGCCCCTGCATCCGTACCGCGTTCGTCCTCTACGGCGGCATCCTCGACGCCGTACGCGACGACGGCTACGCCGTACTGCACCGCCGCGCGGCCGTGCCCCGCCGGCGCCGCCTCGCCGTGGCACTCGACGGGCTGACGCGCGTCGCCGCCGCCCGCCTGCGCGCGGCAGGCTTTCCCCGGCCGGCCCCGGCGCACCGGATGCCCGCTCCCGGGCGCATCCACGAGGAGGCGGCATGAGCGGCGCGGACCGCACGTGGCGGGGGCGTTATCCCCTGCGGCTGCGTCGTCGTCCCGTTCCGTGGGAGCGGCAGCAGCCCACCTGGCAGGACGCCAAGCCCGGCCTGATCGCCGCCGCCCTGAAGCGTGCGACGGCCCGTCCTTCCGGGAACTGGTACGTGGTCTGCGCCGCGCGCGACATCAAGCAGGGCCGTCCCTTCGGCCGTACCGTCGCCGGCACGGAAGTGGTGCTCTGGCGTGACGCGGGAGGGCGGCTGGTCGCGGGACCGGGGGCCTGTCCTCATCTGGGCGCGCCGCTCAAGGACAGCCCGGTGCGCTGCGGCACCCTCATCTGCCACTGGCACGGACTCGCCCTGGACGGCGCGCCGTTCGCGGGCTGGGAGCCCTTCCCGGCGTACGACGACGGCGTGCTGGCCTGGGTGCGCCTGGACGAGGCGGGGGCGGAGGAGCCCCTGGAACGGCCGGTCCTCCCCGAGCGTCCGCACCCCGCAGGAGCCGTCGCCGCGGTCTACACCGGCACCGGCGTGTGCGAACCGCAGGACGTGGTCGCCAACCGGCTCGATCCCTGGCACGGAGCGTGGCTCCACCCGTACTCGTTCGTCGATCTCAGCGTGGTGGACGTGCCTGCCGAGGGCGCGGGCCGGGACGGCTTCGTGCTGGACGTCTCCTTCAAGGTCGCCGGACGGGCCGTGGTGCCGGTCCGGGCGGTCTTCACCACGCCCGAACCCCGCACGGTCGTCATGCACATCACCGAGGGGGAGGGGCGTGGATCCGTGGTGGAGACACACGCCACTCCCCTCGGGCCGGACGGCCGGGGCAGGCCGCGCACCGCGGTCATCGAGGCGGTCGTCGCCTCCTCGGACCGGCCCGGCTTCGCCGTTGCCCGAGCCGCCGCGCCCGTGCTCCGCCCGTTGATGCGGGCGGCCGCCGGGCGCTTGTGGCGGGACGATCTGGCCTACGCGGAACGGCGGTGGGCCTTGCGCAGCAGCGGCCGCTTCCCGGGCTGATACGCGCCGCGTGCCTGCCGGCCGGAGTCAGCCGGCTCCCAGTCGGGCCACGGCCCGCAGCGCCACGGAGCGGCCCTTCTCCGGGACCGTCCACAGGACCTGGCCGCGTACGCCCCACCGTTCCAGCAGGGTGTTCGCGGCCAGGAACCCGGTGGTTGCCGCACGCTCCATCAGCGCCACCGGATACGGCGTGTGCACCAGATCGCCCGCCATCACCACGGACGGGTCGGGTGTGCGCACCGTGGGCCGGTCGGAGAAGCCGCCGACGGGGAACAGCGGGCAGTCCGCACGCCACTCGTGCCGGGCGTCGATGACCCCCGCCTTCCGCGTCTCCGGGTACACGCGCGCCAACTGCGCTGCCAAGCGGTCCTGTTCGGCGGTGCGGTCGGCTCCCGGATCGACCGCGTAGGCGTGCAGTTCCACCACCGAGCCACCGGTGCGCGCGGCCCAGCGGGCGGCGTCGCCCTCCCACCGCTCCAGCACGCTGACGTTGTCCAGCGGCCCGTAGCCGCTGGTGCCCAGGAACCCGGGGCGGTGTGCCGCCACCGGGCGATCCAGCCACAGCCGGGACACCAGGAACGGGGGCGCGCTGCGCAGCCGTGCCAGGCGGGCGCGCCACGGCGCGTCGCCCAGCCGCGGCGACGCGCCGGCCAACTGCCGCAGGCCGCCGGTGTCCAGTGCGAGGACCACCGCGTCGTGGTGCCGGGTGCGGCCCTCCGCTTCGACGACCAGCCCACCGCCCACCGCCGGCTGCACGCTCCCCACCTCCACGCCGGTACGCACCTGTGTGCCGTGCCCGGTCAGATAGCGGGCCAGCGGCTCCCACAGCGCCTGGGGAAAGGGCTCGCCCGGGACATCGAAGAGCAGTCCCTCGCTGGAGCCGAGGAAGTAGATGTGGAACATCAACACCAGCTCGGCGGCGGACAGTTCCCGAGGATCGGCGAAGAAGCTCCGGGAGAACACCTCGAACGCCAGATGGTGAGCGGCCTCCGGGAAACGGATGCGGGCCAGGAACTCCCGTGCGCTCAGGTCGTCGAACCGCTCGTACACCTCCGGCACCCGCACGTCGAGCAGCGGCAGCGCCGCCCCCGGATTCAGCCGCAGCAGGTCCTGCCAGCCGAACGCGGGACTGCGCGCGACGAAACCGAGGGCGCTCCACGGCGGGGTCCTGGGTACCCGCGCGAAGCTGTCGTACATCCCGCCGCTGTGCCGCAACGGATAGTCGGGCAGCGCGGTGAGCATCCGGAGCGACGGGTCCGCGCGGCGCAGCAGCCCCCGCAGGTTGTAGTACTGGCGGAAGAAGGCGTGGAAGCCACGGCTCATGGTCGTACGGGAGCCGTCCGCGAGTTCCACCGGCCAGCCCGCGAGCCGGCCGCCGAGCTGCTGCTCACGCTCGTACAGCGTGACGCGCGCGCCGCGTTCGGCCAGTGCCGTGGCCGCGGCGATTCCGGCGATGCCGCCGCCGATCACCGCCACGCCGGGCGCGCTTTCGGCGTTGAACCGGCGGCTGCCCGGCGCCGGCCACACCACCCGCGCCCGTCGGTCCCTGCCGCGGGCCGGAGCCACGGCCCCCGCCTCGACCACGCGGCTGCTCACCGCCGGCCCTCCGCGGCCCCCGGCGCGCGGGCAACGAAGGTGTGGGTGATGCCGGTCTGCCACCCCGGCAGGGGCAGCACCCGCACGGCCTCGAACCCGGCGCGGGCCACCCGCTCGCCGAATTCGGACGCCGTGTCGAACTCGACGACACTGCGCCACAGATGCCGGTACAGCTCCGCGTCCCCGGCGAGTCGCCCGGCCGGCATCACAATGCCGCGACACACCGCCGTCCACAGCGCGCGGTGACCGACGCTCCCGCCGAGGGAGTACTCGTGAACGGCCAGTCTGCCGCCGGGCGCGAGCAGATCGCGTACCGCGGCGAGAGCCCCGTCGGGGTCGGTGACATTGCGGAACAGATACGCCGCGAACGCGGCGTCGAACGGCCCCGCCACACCCGCCGCACCCAGCTCCTCCACGGTGGCGTGCACGAACGACACCGCGCGCGGCCAGGACTTGGCGGCCGCCCGCTCCAGCATCCCGGCCGACGCATCCACCGCCACGATCTCGGCACCGGGAGCCGCGGCGAGCAGCGCGGCGGTGGAGGCACCTGTGCCGCAGCCCAGATCGAGCAGGCGCATGCCCGCCCCGTGGCCGGGCAGCCGCAGCCGGCGGGCGGAGCGCCGCAGATCGTGGTGGTAGCCGGGATTCACCGCCACCAGCCGGTCGTAGGCACGGGAGGCATGGTCGAAGGCCGCGGACAGCTCGTCATCGCGCAGCAGGGTCATCTGACGCTCTCTTCCTGGTCGAAGGGCCGGTCCGGACGGCCGGACGCGGATCGTGCCGGGGACGGCCGTCTGGGCAGCCACGGGATTTCGAGTGCGGTACGCGCCATCGGCGCCATGGGCGTGTGCAGTCCGACGAGGAGGTCCTCCCACACCCGGGACCGGCCGTCGAGGAAGCGCAGCATCCGCTCCATCGGCAGGGCGCGGAACAGTCCGGTGAAGAACTCCGCCCCGTCCACCCGCCCGCTGTCCAGGGCACGCAGCAGCACCGCGTCCATCGCTCGGGACCGCCACGCGTGCGGGGGCGGCGGCGACGGCGGGCGCCCGGCCAGCAGATCGTCCGCGATCGCCGCGGTCTGGCGCTGTACTGCTGCGAACGTGTAGCCGGTCGAGGGGCGGGTGGCACCGCCCGCCGTGCCGATCCGCAGCACCGAGCGGCCCACGCGAGGGGGGAAGCGTGCGTCGGTCATCGGGATCACGCCCTGTTCCACGGCCGTGACGCGGAATTCGCCGAGCCCCAGAACGTCACCGGTGTAGTGGCGCAGTGCCCGGTCGTAGGCGGCGTCGTCGCTCACCGTCCGCGAGAACTCGGTGTGTTCCACCAGCGCTTCCCGTGGCCCCAGCGGCAGGACGTAGCCGAAGGACAGGCCGTGCGCGGGCTGCCGGGTACGGAAGTCCATCAGGTCCGCGACCCGCGGATCGAATGCCGGGCGGGCGGTGTGCAGGAACCAGCCCCGAAAGTGCTGGAGCAACGTCGTGCGCGCGGGCGGCAGATGAGACGGCGGGCGGGAGTCGAAAGCCCACCGGGCCCTGAGGCGCACCGGGTTGCCCGCCGCGTCCTGCCCGTGGACCTCCGCGCCGCCCGGCGCGTCGCGGACGCTGCGTACCGTGGCCTCGACCCGGCGGAAGCCGTCCACGTCCGACAGCCGCTCCCCGGTCAGGGTCTCGAAAGCCCTCGATCGGAGCATCTTGTACCGCAGGGGCGCCGGCCACCCCACGGAGGAGCCGCCGTCCCGGCCCCGTACCCGCAGCTGCTCCCACGACGCCGACAGCGCGGCGTCGTACTCGCCGCCGGGCCCTTCCCAGAAGCACCAGGTGCGCTCCGGTGGTCCGAGCGGACCGTGAGGCGCGTCGACGAGGATGACGGAGGGGCGCGCGGATCCGGCGGCCGCCGTGCACAGGCGGTGCGCGAGCGACAGACCTGCCGCACCCGCTCCCACGATGACGATGTCCGCGTCGCGCACCGCACCTCCTCCCGGACGATCGGCCCGGGCAGCTGACGCCAGGCCGGCTCCGGCGATCTTTCCGCAGAGCGGACGCGCACCGGCGCAGGCGGCGCCCGGGAAGGGGAGGTTCTGCCTCTCGCGGCCTATTGGCCGTGTTCTTCCGCAGGTGCCGCGAGTGGTGCGGTGCGGAGAGCGACCGTCCTCTTGACCGTGCGCCATCAACCGGTAAAGTCTAGACCAATTGGCGGATCGTTCGTGGCCGCTCATGCCCGGTGTCGGCGCCGGGTGGGGAGCGGTGCGGGATGGTCGCCGAGGAACACCTTCGCGTCACATCCACCCCCCAACGAGGCTTCCCGAGGCGGACGTTCGGCGCCCATCGGTGGCGTCAGGTCCCCTGTTCCCGCGCGGCGGCCTCCCTTCGCGAAAGGGTTGACATGAACAGGAAAAGAAGGCTGGCGCTCGCCATCGGCGCGGGCATCGCTCCGCTCCTCGTCGTGACCTTGCCCGCGAGCCCGGCGAGTGCGCACGGCTATGTGTCCTCACCGCCCAGCAGGCAGGCGCAGTGTGCGGCGGGCACCATCGAATGCGGCCCGATCAAGTGGGAGCCGCAGAGCGTCGAGGGCCCCAAGGGGCTGACGAGCTGCAGCGGCGGCAACAGTCAGTTCGCCGAACTCGACGATGACTCCAAGGGGTGGCGGGTCACCCCGGTCGGCTCGTCCGCGACCTTCAACTGGAAGCTGACCGCCCGTCACTCCACCAGCACCTGGCAGTACTACGTCGGCGGCCGCAAGGTCGCCGAATTCAACGACGGCGGCGCGCAGCCGCCGGAGACGGTCTCCCACAACGTCAACTTCGGCGGGGCGACCGGCAAGCAGAAGATCCTGGCGGTCTGGAACATCGCCGACACCGCCAACGCCTTCTACGCCTGCATCGACGTCAACATCGGCGGCTGACCGCCGGACACCGCTCCTCGCCCCGTTGCCGTTCCCGGGCAACGGGGCGTCAAGCCTGCCCGGCAGCCCCGACCGAGCCCCCGGGTCACCGTCCCGGCAACCCCGTGACGAGCGGTCGCCCGGCCCCGCGCCCACAGCAAGGTCCTCCCGCCAGATCCGTGCCGACACCCGCAAGCCGACCGGATCGCGAAGGAGTTGAGGAGTCACGGACCGGTAGTCTCGGCGCACTGATCGGATGGACTGAGCAACGGGCGGGTACGGAGAGACGGTAGGCGGTATTCAACGGTGCGGCGGAGGGGGCCGGATGCGGGCGGGGAACGAGCCCGGCGGTTCCCCGGCGGCGTCCGCGTGTCGGGTGTACGGCCGGCGCCCGGTCCGGCACCGGCCAGGTGGAGCGCGCCGATCGCGTCGGACGCACCCGTTACGATCGCCCCATTCGTGGCCGTCGCCGAGGCCGTCGCCGGGAGGAAGAGATGGGCCTGTTCCGCCGAGGACCCAAGCGGGATTCCCGCGACCTCGCACGCGATGAGGAATTCACCTTCTTCTCCGAGCGTGAGGGCGGCGTCTTCAGATCACAGGTCCGGCAGGCCTTCGCCGAGCAGGGACTCGAAGTCACCGCCTACGCGGGAGTCGTCACGGACTCCGCGGGCCGCCAGTTCGGCCTCGGCAACCTCGCCGCGGTGTGCCACCGCGACCGGCGCGGCGAACGCAGCTGGCCCGGCCTGATCCGCGATCACGTCGGCAAGGTGCTGCGCACGATGGACGGGCCGCAGCCGCTGGAGATCCTCTCCGAGGACGAGATCCGCGCCTGCCTCTACCCCCGCGTGGTCGCCCAGGAGACGCTGCCCGCCTCCGACTCCTTCCGGTACGGCAAGCAGCCGGCTCCCGGGCTGCGCGAAGTGCTCGCGCTCGATCTGCCCGAGGCGGTGCAGATGCTGAGCGAGGACTCCCTGGCCGACCTCGGGGACGTCGCCGAACTGCGTATTCGCGCGATGAACAATTTGCGGTCGCTGCCGGTCGAGGGGCACGAGACGGTACGTCGCGGCGACGGATCGGCCTTCGAGGTGCTGCTCGGCGACTCCTTCTTCACCGCGAGCCGGGTGCTGGTGCTCGACGAACTGGTGCAGCGGATCATGGGCTGTGAACTCACCCCGGACGGGGCGCTGGTCGCGATGCCCTTCCGGCACCAGCTGGCGTTCCACCGCATCCAGGACGCCCAGGTCATCCCGGCGCTTCAGGCCATGGCGCAGTTCGCTGCGGCCGGTCACGAGGACGCGGCGGGGGCGATCAGTCCCAACGTCTTCTGGTGGCGCCGAGGTGTGATGACCCCGCTGAGCGAGCCGGACGGTGAGGGCTTGCGCGTGGTCGTCGACCTCGACTTCCAGGACATGCTGGAGCGATTGGTGGGAGACGACGTCTGAAGCGGGGCGCGGGTGAAAATCTCTTCGCGAAATCTTCACGACCCGGGAACTCGCGCCCCTGCCTGCCCGTTGTCCGTGGTGAGGCCCCGTGTCATCCCCCGTGCGCGGGGCCTCACCAGCTTTCGGTCCGCGACCGCGTACCTGTCGTCGTCACGGCACCCTGCCGGCCCCGGCGCGCCCCGCTTCAGTCGACGAGCCGCTCGCTCTCCTCGTCGGTGAACAGCCGGGAGCGGATCAGGAACCGCACCCCCTCCGGTGCCTCCAAGGAAAAACCGCTGCCGCGTCCCGGCACGACGTCCACGGTCAGATGCGTGTGCCGCCAGCGTGCGAACTGGTCCGCCGACATCCAGAAGCCCACCGGCTCCGGTACCCCTTCCACGGCGAGCCGGGCCAACAGCACATCCGAGGAACCCGTACGGAATTCCCCTGCCGGGTAGCACATGGGCGCGCTGCCGTCGCAGCAGCCGCCGGACTGGTGGAACATCAGCGGCCCGTGCTGCTCCCGCAGCAGGCGCAACAGTTCGACGGCCGCCATGCTGAGCGCGATCCGCGAGGTGCCCTCGGCGACCGCGGCATCCGCTCCGTCGGCGGGGCGCGGGGCGTCCGGGGCGGGGCCGCCGGCAGCGGCGTCCTGCGCCGTCATCGGCGCACCGGCCTCTTCGCCGAGCAGCTGACCCGCAGCTTCTTCTCGTATCGGTACACGCCTCGTCCTTTCGCCTGGCCGCCGGCCGGTGATCCCGCCCGGTCGGCGTCGGGAGCGCCGCTACGGGCCACGTTCGGAAACGGCCGGAGCCCGTCCGCCTTCCGTTCGCCCGAATCGCCACCAGGACGGGAGTACCCAGCTAACGCCGCCCAAGGTTGCGCGGAGGTTGCACGCCTCACACCAGGGGCCGCCCCGCCCCGCCGGGTGAGCCGTGTCTCACCGGGCCGCTGCCTCTTGTCTATGCAACGAGTTGCATAGAAGGATCGGGGTATGGCGCTCGACCACGCGATCCTCGTCTCCCTGCTGGAGAAACCGGGCTCCGGCTATGAGCTGGCCCGGCGGTTCGAGCGGTCCATCGGATACTTCTGGACCGCCACCCACCAGCAGATCTACCGCGTTCTCAAGCGGATGGAGAGCGATGGCTGGATCGATGTGCGCGAGGTGCCGCAGCAGGGCAGGCCGGACAAGAAGGAGTACTCCGTCGCCGACCTCGGCCGGACCGCACTCTCCGACTGGCTGCACGCGCCGATCGAACCGGAGAGCGTCCGGCACGACCTCGCCGTGAAGATCCGCGGCGCGGCCTTCGACGACCCGGCCGCGCTGATCCGCGAGGTCGAGCGGCATCACCAGGCACACAGCGACCGCCTCGCGCACTACCTCGCGGGGGAGCGGCGCGACTTCCCCGACCCCGAGGCACACGGGCCGCCCGACGCGGGCCGGGAGCTCCAGCATGTCGTGCTGCGCGGCGGCATCGCCTACGAGCGCATGACGCTCGCCTGGCTGGACGACGTCCTCGCCACCCTCCGCCGACTCCGACCCGAGCACTGAATCCGGGTCGACGCGCCACCAGCCCGCAGCTCTCACACCTCAACCCTCACCCTCAACCCGAGCCGGAAAGGCGAACATCCATGGCCGACCCGCTGCTGTTCAACCCGAGCACCTACGACCCGGCGCACTTCGACCCCGAGACCCGCCGGCTGCTGCGCGCCACCGTCGACTGGTTCGAGGCCCGTGGCAAGCGCCGGCTGATCGAGGACTACCGCTCCCGTGCGTGGCTGGCGGACTTCCTCGCGTTCTCCGCCAAGGAAGGGCTGTTCGCTGCCTTCCTCACTCCGGAGTCCGCAGCCGAGGGGAACCAGGACAAGCGCTGGGACACCGCCCGGATCGCGGCCCTCAACGAGATCTTCGGCTTCTACGGCCTGGACTACTGGTACGCGTGGCAGGTCACCATCCTCGGACTCGGCCCGGTCTGGCAGAGCGACAACGCCGCCGCCCGTACCCGCGCGGCCGAACTCCTCGACCAGGGCGAGGTGTTCGCCTTCGGTCTCTCCGAAAAGGCCCATGGCGCCGACATCTACTCCACCGACATGCTGCTGGAGCCCGACGGTGACGGCGGCTTCACGGCGAGCGGTTCGAAGTACTACATCGGCAACGGCAACGAGGCCGGACTCGTGTCCGTCTTCGGCCGCCGCACCGACATCGAGGGCCCCGACGGCTATGTCTTCTTCGCCGCCGACAGCCGCCACCCGGCCTACCACCTGGTGAAGAACGTCGTCGACTCCTCCAAGTACGTCAGCGAGTTCCGCCTCGACAACTACCCGGTCGGCCCCGACGACGTCCTGCACACCGGCCGCGCCGCCTTCGACGCCGCGCTGAACACCGTCAACGTCGGCAAGTTCAACCTCTGCACCGCCTCGATCGGCATCTGTGAGCACGCGATGTACGAGGCCGTCACCCACGCACAGAACCGCATCCTCTACGGCCGTCCCGTCACCGCCTTCCCGCACGTGCGCCGCGAGCTGACCGACGCCTACGTCCGCCTCGTCGGGATGAAGCTCTTCAGCGACCGGGCCGTCGACTACTTCCGCTCGGCCGGCCCCGACGACCGCCGCTACCTCCTCTTCAACCCGATGACGAAGATGAAGGTGACCACCGAGGGCGAGAAGGTCATCGACCTGATGTGGGACGTCATCGCGGCCAAGGGCTTCGAGAAGGACACCTACTTCTCCCAGGCCGCCACCGAGATCCGCGGCCTGCCGAAGCTGGAGGGCACGGTCCACGTCAACCTCGCCCTGATCCTCAAGTTCATGGGCAACCACCTGCTGAACCCGGCCGAGTACGAGGCGGTGCCGACCCGCCTCGACGCGGCCGACGACGCGTTCCTCTTCCGGCAGGGGCCGGCCCGCGGCCTGGGTTCCGTGCGTTTCCACGACTGGCGCACCGCCTACGACGCGTACGCCGACGTGCCCAACGTCGGGCGCTTGCGGGAGCAGGCGGACGCGCTGTGCGAGTTCGTCACCACCGCCGCGCCCGACGCGGAGCAGGCCCGCGACCTCGACCTCCTGCTCGCCGTCGGCCAGCTGTTCGCGCTGGTCGTGCACGGTCAGCTGATCCTGGAGCAGGCACGGCTGACCGGCCTGGAGGAGGACGTACTCGACGAGCTCTTCGCCGTCCTCGTGCGCGACTTCTCCGCGCACGCCGTCGAGCTGCACGGCAAGGACTCCGCCAACGCGGCGCAGCAGAACTGGGCGCTCGGCGCGGTCCGGCGTCCGGTCGTCGACGACGCCCGCTCGGCGCGCGTCTGGGAGCGCGTCGAAGCGCTGGCAGGGGCGTACGAGATGGCTCCGTAGCCACGGAGTGACCGGCCCGGCCTTGTGTGCCGGCCCCGGAGGGAGGCGGGCCCGGCCCGGCATTCACGCGATGCCGGCCGGGCCCGCCGTTCGCTCTCTCAGCGCTTGACCACGAAGGAGCGGCCCTTCTTGGCGTCGGCACTGCACGACGCCTTCTCCTCGGCCGTCATCTTGCGGGACTTCACGATCACCGCGTTGCTCTGCCCGTCCGTGCCGTTCGGCGCCGGGCCGGTGACGGTCTCGGGCACGAACCAGTAGTAGTGGTCCCACTTGGGGCTGTCGTAGTGCGTCTGCCAGGTGCCCGACACCTTCTGCATCACCTGTGCGCGGGAGATCCAGCCCACCTCACCCGGCTTCACCGTCATGTTGAGGGAGCTGTTCTCGGTGTGGGAACTCGTCCAGGTGTGGCTGTAGGTGGCGGTCACGCTGAGGTCGATGAGGCCGGCGATCTTGCCGCCCGCGGTGACCGAGACCCCCACCGAGTCCGTGGCGCCCACGGTGTCGGCCCAGCCCATCGACTGGCTGGCGTCCGAAGTGCTGCAGTTGTAGAGCGAGTCGGAGACCTGCCGGAAGTCACCGAGGTAGGCCTTGCCGAGGGTCGGCTCGTTGAAGGTGCACTTTCCCTCTCCGGAGGCGCAGTCGGCTATCAGCTGCTCCCGGGTGGGTTCCTCGGTGGTTGCGGCGGCAGCGGGCAGTGCCATCGCTCCGACCATGCCCAGGGCTGCCGTCGACAGCGCGACCGCCCGGCGTCCGTACCGGGTCCTGCGGGTTCTTGCCATAGTGCTCATACCTCTCGCCTGGCATTGCGGAAGCGGCGGTTCGCGAGTGCCGCGTGCGCCGCCTGTTGCCGTCGAGACTGGAGTGAAAATTCGTTCAACTACACCAAAGTTCAGTAAAGTTGTAGTTGATGACGAAACAGATGCTATGGGGGAATTGAAGGGGAGGCAGCCTCCCCTGTCGCCGAGGTCAGCGTGGGAGAGAGCCGCGGCCGCGAGATACTGAAAGCCCGTCATGCGCCTGGCTGCCGGCTGCCCCGCTGGTCCTGGCGATGCTGACGGGGTGAACACAGAGCTGCTCGGTGCTGCTGCGCTGCGGGCGCGCGTTGCTCACGCGGACGACGGCCGGCCCGCCCGCCACGCCGACGCGAGCACGACCCAGATCTCCTCGATCACGCGCGCGGCCCGGGTCACCAGCCCCCCCCGCCGACCACCGAAAACCCTCGGCCGACAGCCGACCTCGGCGGCGCCCGGTTCGATGTCCATGGTTCGAAGATGACGGCGCCGACCGGTTTCCCGTCCGACCGGATGCCGCGGATCCGCCCCGTTCGGCCGCGGCCTTCTCCGCGTACGCCCCTGGAACGGGATCTTGGCCCGGGCGGTGCCACGCGTGTCTGCGGCTGCCGGTACGCACGGCCGGGAACGGAGACCGCCCCGGCCCGGACCGCGCGGGACGAGTCCGGTCCGCAACCCTTCCAGGCTCCGGTCCCGGCTCCCGGTACGACGAAGGCGCCCGACGGGCCTCAGCCCGGTCGGACGCCTCCGTCGGAAAGATCAGGAACGCGGACGGTCCGGCTGGTCGCCGCGCTCCGTGTCCTTCTCCTTGCTCTTCTCCTTGGCCTTCTCCTTGATGCGCGCGGTTTCCTTGCGGACCTCGGCCTGGGTGGCGCGCTCCCGCTCCAGCCACTCGGGGCTCTCCTGCTTCAGCGCCTCGATCTGCTCCGTGGTGAGCGGGTCGGTGATGCCGCCGCGGGCGAGGCCCGAGATGGAGATGCCCAGCTTCGCCGCGACCACCGGCCGGGGGTGCGGGCCATTGCGTCGCAGTTCCACCAGCCACTCGGGCGGGTCGGACTGGAGGGCGTTCAGCTCGGTGCGCGAGACCACACCCTCCTGGAACTCGGCGGGGGTGGCCTCGAGGTACACGCCCAGCTTCTTCGCCGCGGTGGCGGGCTTCATCGTCTGGGTGGATTGGTGCGACGTCATGGTGTCAAGAGTATCGACCGTGTGCGCTACCTCCGACCACGGACCGGTAACCTGGCTGAGTGACAGGCTCGGAAGTAACCCCTTCATTCCGGCTGGCGTACGTCCCCGGGGTGACGCCCACCAAGTGGGTGCGGATCTGGAACGAGCGGCTGCCCGACGTGCCCCTGACCCTTGTCGCGGTGCCCGCCGCCGCGGCCTGCGGAGTCTTGCGGGGCGGCGAGGCCGATGCCGGATTCGTACGGCTTCCGGTCGACGGGGAGGATCTCAGCGCGATCCCCCTCTACACCGAGACGACGGTGGTCGTGGTCCCGAAGGACCACATCGTCGCGGCGGTCGACGAGGTCTCCGCGGAGGATCTCGCCGACGAGATCGTGCTGCATCCCCTCGACGACACCCTCGTCTGGGAGACCCGGCCGGGTGTGCCGGCGAACGATCGCCCCGCCACGACGGCGGATGCCATCGAGCTGGTGGCGGCCGGGGTGGGCCTGCTGGTCGTGCCGCAGTCACTCGCCCGCCTGCACCACCGCAAGGACCTCACCTACCGGCCCGTCCCGGACGCCCCCGAGTCCCGCGTCGCCCTGTCGTGGCCGCAGGACGCCACCACCGACCTGGTGGAGCAGTTCATCGGGATCGTCCGCGGGCGCACGGTCAACAGCACACGGGGCCGCCCCCCGACCCCGGCGCAGCCCAAGCGCAAGCGTCCCGAGACCGGCGGTGCGCAGCGCAAGCCCGCGGGCGGCAAGCCGACGGGCAAGAATCCACGGCGCGCCTCCGGCGGCCCCAAGGGCGGCAAAGGCGGCAAACCCCGTCGTCGGTCGTAGCGCGGCCGTATCGTCCCCGAGCTCCGCGGTCGGCGGATCTGATCAGCCGAACGCCCAGGTCGGGCGGCCCCCTCTGCTCGATCAGCCGGCCGGCTTCTCCCAGACGGAGACGTGCCCCCTGCTCTCGTGGGTGAAGGGCGCCCGGGTCCAGTCCTCCCACCGGTGGCGCAGCCGGAGCCCCGCGAGCCGCGCCATCAGGTCCAGCTCGGACGGCCAGACGTACCGGAACGGCACGGACCGGTACTCCGCGCTCCCGTCGACGATCGTGACGTAGTGCGAACTCATGGCCTGGCTGACCACGTCGTAGGTGTCGAAGGCCCACCGCGTCGGGCCGATGTGGAACGGTACGGCCTCCTGCCCCGGTGGCAGGCGGCGCAGGTCCGGTACGCCCACCTCGACGACGAAACAGCCTCCCGGCGCGAGGTGGGCGGCGGCGTTGCGGAAGCAGGCAACCTGGGCGTCCTGCGTCGTCAGATTGTTGATGGTGTTGAACACCAGATAGGCGACCGCGAACGTGCCGGCCACCCGCGTCGTCGCGAAGTCGCCGACGGTCGCCCCGATGGCCTCGCCACCCGGCCACCATCGCCCGGGACATGTCGATACCGTGCACCGGAACGCCGCGGCGGGACAGTGGTAGCGCGATCCGGCCGGTGCCGATGCCGAGTTCCAGGGCGTCACCGCCGCCGGCGAGCTCGGCCAGCACATCGACCGCCGGGTCCACCACGTCCGGCCGGAACATCTCCGCGGAATCTTCGTCATAGGTGGAAGCGACGTCCGCTCCGAAGTAGCCGTCCTCGTCATGCACCCGCTCGTCATGCATCCCCGGACCGTACCGCCGGCGGATCCGCGGCGCGCGTGAATTTCCAAGGGCGATCGTCCGCCGCCGCCGCCGCGGTGTTCCGGGCGGTGCCCTGTGGCCGACAGGCCGTCAGCTGCGGTACTATTGATCTTGAGCGCGCCGTTCACCGGTTGACGGTGTGCCCGGCGTCGGTAGTCCAAGGAAAGACGTCCCGCTTCCTGCGGGGAGATGCAGGTGCAAGGCCTGCCCGGCGCTCCATCTCGGCCCCGGTCCCTCATTCGTGAGGGACCGGGGCCGTTTGCGTGCTCAGACCGCGGCCCAGCCGTCGTCGACCGGGAGAACGGCGCCGTTGACGAACGCGGCGGCGTCGGAAGCCAGGAAGACGATGGCGGCGGCCTGTTCCTCGGCGCTACCCAGCCGGCCGATGTTCGCGCCGATCAGCTGACCTATCAGGGCGGGGCCGTGCGCCTCCGGTGCCGCGTCCACCTGGATGCTGGTCAGAGTGGGGCCGGGAGCTATCGCGTTGGCGCGGATGCCCTGCTTCCGGTACATCACGGCGAGGCTCTTCACCAGGCCGGTCACGCCGTGCTTGGACGCGGTGTAGGCGGCGCCGGCCGCACCCCCGCGCAGGCCGGCCTCCGAGGCCGTGAAGACGATCGAGCCGCGCCCGGCGGCGAGCATGTGAGGCAGCGCGGCACGGGTCAGCAGAAAGGGCGCGGTCAGGTTGATCCGCAGGACGCGCTCCCACTCCGCGTCATCGGTCTCGCCCAACGCGGACATCCGGTCCATGATCCCGGCGTTGTTCACCAGGACGTCCAGACCGCCGAAGGCCGCGACGGCCCGTTCGACGACCGCGTCCACCACCTGCTGGTCGCTCAGGTCGCCGGCGACGGCGACGGCGGATCCCCCCGCTTCCTCGATCTCCCGGGCGACCTCTTCGGCACCGTCCCCGTTCAGGTCGGCGACGAGCACCCGGGCGCGCTCCTCCGCGAAGTGCAGGGCCGTGGCCCTGCCGATGCCGGAAGCGGCCCCGGTGACGACGACACTGCGTCCCGCCAAACCCTTACTGGTCATGGTGAATCCTTCCGTGGAGCGCGATCGTCAACGGGGTGCTGCGGACCGCGGCTGCTCGGGGCGCGCGGCGACAGGCGCAGGACGGTCCCCTCTCCGTTGGCCGAGAGCAGGAGGCAGCCATCGGGAGCCGCGGTGAGACCGGCGAACATGTCCGGCACGCCGGGCATGCCGTGGGTGAACAGTGCGGGACGGGTGCGGTGGACGGCGTCCGGGGGCAGGCCGACCGGCAGATCCTCGGCATCGATCCGGTGTTCCCCTGTGGTGAGCGAGACGGCCCGCAACGTCCGCGAGCCCGTCTCCACGGTGAACACCTCCTCATCCAGCACCGCCAGCCCCTGCGGGACGTCGAGCCCGTCCGCGACCGTGAAAGCGTTCCCGTCCTCGATCCTGAGGACCGCCCCGAGCTGATCGTCGCTCACATAGCAGCGCCCCTCGGCATCGAGGGCCACGTCCACGGGGTGGTCGAGTCCCTCTGCGAGCACGGTGACGGTGTCGTCCTCGTCCAGGGCCAGCAGCCGGCCTGCCCCCGTCTCGGCGACGACCAGCCCGCCCCCCGGCCGTGCGGCGATGCCCGTGGGCTGCCGCAGACCGCTCGCCCGGACCCGCGTGGTCCCGTGCTCGGGGTCGTAGGTGGTGACCTCGCCGTACTGCGAAGTGAGGTGCAGAAGACCGCCCTCGGCGCTGATGCCGTGGGCGAAGGGCCGCAGGATGTGCGTGGTGATCCCGTCCGGATCGTCCGCAGCGCCGCTCTCGGGCCCGGCCACGCGATAGTGGTCCGCGGCGTACACCGTGCCCGCCAGGTCGACGGTCACGCCGAAGGGGCCACCGAGTCCGCGGGGCACGATCTGCCGCGTCCGGCCGTCGGGGTGCAGCTCCGTGATGCCGCCGCTGGCGAAACTGGAGACGAACATCCTGTTCTCCGCGTCGAAGGCCGCGTTGTCGAGCCCCGCCAGACCACTGGTGAGGACGGACCGGGAGCCCGTTCCGTGCAGATCGACGCGGGTCACGATGCCGGCCTGTCCCCGGGACAGCACCAGCATCACGCCGCCCTGGTCGAAGCGGACCGCGACCGGTTCGTGCACGTCCTCCGCGACGAGTTCGGGCTCTCCGCCGTCGGGAGAGATGCGCCAGACCTGGCCCGTCACCATGTGCGGGTAGTACAGGTGACCGTCCGGCCCGAGTTGCATCGCGTTGCCGAGGGCAAGCCCCTCGGTGAGCACCCGAGGGGAGGCGCTGCCGTCGGGGAACAGCTCCAGCAGTCGGCCGTTCATCCTCATCTCGTTGACGAAGAGCCGCTCGCCGACACAGGTGATGCCGTTGGGCACCTTCACCTGGTCGCAGACGAGGGTGTACGCCCCCTGAGGACTGCGGCGCCATACCCTCCCCGGCACCAGATCGGTGATGTACATCGAGCCGTCCGCCGCGAAGGCGAGGTCATCCGGGGACTGGACCGGACCGTCCATGGGCACCACCGTCTCGACGTCCCCGGTGGCGGGGTCCACGGCACTGATCCGGCCGGCCAGGAACTGCGCGGCATACAACCGCCCGTCCGGACCGAACGCGACACCGTTCGAACCCCACAGCGCATTGGGGGTGTTGAGCCTCGTCACCTCCCAACGGGTGCGTGACCTCGGCTCGGACGCGGTCGTGCCGTAGCGGCTGGAGCGCTCCGCCGTCATCTTCCCTCCCCTGGAGCCCCTCGGACTCCTCAAGCCCGGTCCCGCTCGGCGTCGACGAGGACCTCGCTCATGCCGCCGTTCGCGCGCCACTCCCGGAGCAGCGCGTGGAACGCGACGGGCCCGTCCCCGTACGCCTCGCTGCGCTTCCTGGGCATGCCCTCGTTGTTGTAATAGCCGGGCGTGCACTCGGCCTGGAACGCGTACAGGTCGGCAGCCTTCTCACGGATCGTGTCGACCCACGCGGCCTCGGCCTCCGGGGCCGGATCCACATACCGCGCCTGCGTGGCGCGCGCCTCGGCGACGACCTCGGCGACGTGGGTCGCCTGCTCGTCGAGGACGTGGACGAAGTTGACGGCGCTCGCGTTCTGCAGCGGGCCGAGCTGGAAGAGATTGGGGAAGTCGTGACTGTAGAAGCCGTGGAGCGTACGGGGCCCCTCCTGCCACGCGTCGGTCAGGGCGACGCCTCCTCTGCCGTGCACGGGCAGGCGCCCGGAGGTGATCCCCGAGCGGCCGACCTCGAACCCGGTTCCGAAGATGATGCAGTCGACCTCGTACGCGGTATCCCCGACCACGACGGCGTGCTCGGTGATCCGCTCCACGCCGTGGCTGTCGGCCGTGTCGACCAGGGTGACGTCGGTGCGGTTGAAGGTCTCCAGGTAACTGTCACTGAACGTGGGCCGCTTGCACATGTAGCGGTACCACGGCTTGAGCAATTCGGCCGTCCTCGGATCCGTGACGAGGGCGTCGACCCGGGCGCGGATCTCGTTCATCTTCTGGAAGTCGGCCATCTCGTAGGCGCGCTCGCGCTCCTCGGGCGGCAGGGCCCGGTAGCCGTCGCTCGGGATGAGCTTCTGCTGGAGGCGGGCGCTGCTGGTCCAGCCGTCGTCGACCAGGTCCTCGGTCACGCGGCCGCCGGTGACGAGGGCGAGGAAGTTGTCCCTGCGGCGCTGTTGCCAGCCGGGGGAGAGGGAGGCGGCCCAGTCGGGATCCGTGGGGCGGTTGCCGCGTACGTCGACCGAGGAAGGCGTGCGCTGGAACACGTACAGATGGTGGGCGTCCGCGCCGAGGTGGGGTACGCACTGGATGGCTGTCGCGCCCGTGCCGATCAGGGCGACGCGCTTGTCGGCGAGCTTGTGGAGGTTTCCGCCCGCGTCGCCCCCGGTGTAGGCGTAGTCCCAGCGGCTGGTGTGGAACGTGTGTCCCTGGAAGGTCTCGATCCCCGCGATGCCGGGGAGCTTGGCCTCGCTCAGCGTGCCACTGGCCGTCACCACGTACCGGGCCCGCATCCGGTCGCCCCGGTCGGTGGTCACGAGCCACTCCGACGCGTCCTCGTCCCAGCGCAGCGCGGTGACCCGCGTCCGGAAGACGGCGTCGCGGTAGAGGTCGAAGGTCCGCCCGATGGCCCTCGCGTGCTGCCGGATCTCCTCACCGGGGGCGTACTTCCACTTCGGGACGTAGCCGACCTCCTCCAGTAGCGGCAGGTAGATGTAGGACTCGATGTCGCAGTGGATTCCGGGATACCGGTTCCAGTACCAGGTGCCCCCGAAGTCCCCGCCCTTCTCGATCACCCGGATCGAGTCCACGCCCGCCTGCCGCAGGCGTGCGCCCGCGAGCAGGCCGCCGAACCCGCCCCCGATGACGACCACCTCGACCCGGTCGTGCAGCGGCTCACGCGGGGGCGCGGCTTCGGCGTACGGGTCCTCGTCGTAGTACCCGAACCGGCCGGTGGCTTGCTGGTACTGGCTGCCCCCCTCGGGCCGGATCCTGCGGTCCCGCTCGGCCCGGTAGCGGGCGCGGAGGACCTCCGGGTCGAATCCGGGCTCCGACGGGTCGGTAGGGGAAGTGGCATCGGATGAACTGTGGGGGCCGGGCATGGATGTCCCTCTCTTCGTGCTTCCTTCGCGGCCGGGCGGTAGCGCCGGCGCAAGGCTTCCTGCGGTCAACGCGCGTCTTCGGGGGCGGAGTTGGTGAGGTGAGCGGAGGGCGACGCTGCTGCCGGTGTGGCCCGAAGGGCGGGCCGGGGCTCGATGCGGGGCGTGCGTGGTGAGCCGGTTGGTGGAGCGATGTGCATCGTACACATCACATGTATCAAGCACACCGTGTGGGTGATGCATCTGCGTGAGAGGATGGGGCGCCGGTGGCCCAGGAGCCCGGGCACGGCGACGCCACGGGGCGTCGGACGGATCGGCGGCCTGGTGACGAGCAGAGGAAGTGGGAGGCGGTGGGACGCATGGTGAGACCGACGCGCGAGGTCGAGTACGAGCAGATGCTGCTCAGTCGTCACACCTTCCTGCACCAGCGAGGTGGGCGCCGTAAGGACGGCACTCTGGAGCGCAGTGCTTACATCCTCCTCAGCCGCATCCGTATGCAGGGGCCGATGTCGATCGGTGAGCTGAGTGACGCGTTCGGGCTCGATGCCTCCACCCTCAACCGCCAGACCGCCGCGGCGGTGCGCGCCGGACTCGCGGAGCGCATCCCCGACCCCGACGGCGGCATGGCCCGCAAATTCCGCATCACCGACCAGGGCGCGGACATTCTCGACGAGGAACGCGAGGGCATCGTCCGGTCCCTGGATCAGATCCTGGTCGACTGGGCGGACGAGGACATCGCCGCCTTCGCCTCCTACCTGAGGCGCTTCAACACCGACATCGAGCGCATCGGCGGGCGCCCGTGGCCGCGTCGGTGAGGCCATCGGAAAACCTTCGGCGTGGTTCCCTGCCCGCAGGGGGCGTCAGAGCTCGGGCAACCGTCTCGTCCAGAGCTTGAGCAACCGCCCTGTGGGGCTCGGCCCGGTGACCGGTAGGCGCGGGCGAGGTGGTGTTGCAGACGGGCGTGACGGAACTGGTAGACCGCGCCGGCTTGGCGGAGCACGCCCCGCTGGTAGGCGTCCTCGAGGAAGGGGACGACGGCCCAGGGCAACCGGCCGGTCAGCGGCAGCCAGATCCGGGCGAAGACCGCCCACTGGCCCCACGCGGTCAGACTGAGCGCGTAGCCGAGGGCGCCGCCGAGCCCGCTGATGACGCCGAGTTTCAGCGCGGTCGTGAGATTCCAGACGAGCGGTCCCAGGATCGCCGGCAGGGGTCGGACCACCACCACGAATCCGAGGCCGACCAGGAGCCCGAACGCGGGTGCCCAGAGGAGGATTTGGCCGGCGACCGTCCGGTGGTTCGTGCGCAGGAGGCCGACCGGATTGACGGCGGACCTGATGTCGAGCGGGGTTTCGAAGAGGGTCACCAGGACCAGGGCGGGGCCGGCTCCCAGCGCGAACACAAGGCCGTAGATGATGCCGTCGTCGCGGCCGGCGGCCAGCATGGTGGGGACGTCGACGTGGAAGAGGATGCCGTTGACCACCCCGCGCAGGAGGCCGTAGCCGAGGCCGAAGGCGAGGCCGCACAGCATCCCGATCGTCAGCCGGCGCAGGGGCCTCCGCGTGGTCCGCCGGGTCTGCCCTTCCCTGCCGAACATCTTCAGGCGCACGCCCGTCGGCTCCACCGCCGTGTCCTTGGCCGCGACCAGGAACCAGTACGCGATCCCGAACAGGAGGCCGGCGAGGGGCCCTGCCACGAGCCCGTCCGCGACCTGGAATTCGAGGGGGTCGAAGAGGGAGCCGACAACGAGGTCGACGAGCCCGATGGACAGACAGATCACCAGTGCGGTCGCCAGGGTGCGCGTGGCGCGGTGCAGGCCGTGACCGAGTCGCCACCACTCCAGGTTGGGGGTGTCGAGCCGGGTCAGGTGGTGGGCCAGGTAGCCGAGCCAGTACCGGGCGCGTTCCGGTTCGAAGGTGCGGCGTCGCCCGCTGCCCGGGCGGTGTTCGGGCAGCGGGCGGTAGACGGTGGTGGTGAAGTTGTCGAGGAGGTGGTCCTCCAGCTGCTCGGGGCTGCCGAAACGCCGGGTGTCCAGGAGCGCGGCCGGGTCGTTGTCGGGGGTGTCGCTGTAGACGGCGCGGGCGAGCGTGACCATCAGCGGAGTGGTCAGCACCGCGGCGAGGTTGGCACCTGCCCTGGTGAGCGGCTGCTCGCCCAACTCGCTCAGTACCGGATCCCAGGCGGTCGACGGGAGGGCTCCGCCACGGGTCTTGCGCGTGGTGCGCGGCAGATAGTCGGCCAGATCGCGCAATGTGAGATCCGTCAGATCCACCGCGGCGGCCGAGGTGAGCACGTCGGTCTCCGCCACCGCGGCGGCGTACTCGGCAGGACGGCTGGTCAGCAGCAGGGGGAGCGTGGTGGCGTTGAGCGCTTCCAGCGCGGGACGCCGCAGGCCGTCGGCGATCTCGTCGAATCCGTCCAGCACGGGGAGCACCCGGCCGGTCTCGACCAGTGCGGCGGCAAGGCTGGGCCCGCCGGGTCCGGGGGCCGCGAGACCGGGGTGATCGCGCGTCAGTTGTGTGGCGAGCCAGTCCCGGAAGGTGATGGCGGTCGGATTCCACGAGCCGACGGTGAAGATCACCGGTACGGCTTCGGTGCGGCCCCTGGACCGCAGGTGGTCCAGGACGAACCGCACGGCGAGAATCGTTTTTCCGGAGCCCGAGCGGCCCAGGACCACCAGCCGCCCGGAGGGGATCCGCCGGTACACGCCCACGATGTCGTCCAGTTGCCCGCTCAGGTCCAGCGGGCCGTGCTTACCTCCGGCGGGGAGCCGGCGGATGTTCGCCCAGTGATCGGTCAGTTCCTCGGTGACCGGCCGCCAGCGCACCGGCAGCGGGTAGGGATCGTGGACCTGCCGCTGTTCCTCCTCTCGCCGCCAGCGGGCGGCCACCGCCTGGGCGAGCTGCTCGGCCACGTCCGCCAGGGTTTCGTGCAACGCCGACTCCGGCCGGGCGTCTGCGACCGGCTCCAGGCGGTCGTCCGAGACGTTCGGTGAAGTCCCCTCCCCGGTCGGGCACTCCGGCGGGCTGTCGCCCCCGGTCGGGGCCAGGGGCCGATTTCCTCCCCTCGTCACCAGCCGTCCCGCGTCCCCGGTCGGGTCCGGCCGCTCGGCGTCGCCGGTCCGGCGGACGGCGGCCGCCAGCAGCTCCTCGCGTGCCTCCGGGCCCAGCCCGAGCGCGTCGGCCAGCAGCCGGACCGTGGTCACCCTGGGGTCGGCGCGCTCGCCGGTCTCCAACCCGCGGATGGTGCGCACACCCACTCCGGCCCGCTCCGCCAAGGCTTCCTGAGTCATCCCCGCCGCCCGCCGCAGCGACCGTAACAGCGCGCTGAACTCACTGGTCACAGGTCATGGCCTTTCCCCCGGCACGGCGATTTCCCCAGGTGAGGGACTCTAGCGCGGCCACCGGCCGGATATGGCCGGTCTGGCGGCCTGTCCGGTTCCCGGCGCCGGGGCCAGCGTCGACAGCAGCCACCAGACCGACACCCGGAGCCAGGAGCCCGCGATGCCGACGACCGCAATGACCGGCCGACCGACCGTCACCACGCTCACGTATCAGGAGCGCGAGGTGCTCTACGCGGTCGGCTGCGGCCTGAGTGACGCCGAGATCGCCTCCGCCCTGGACCTCCCCGACGACGCCGTGACCGGACACCTCGCCCGGATCCTCGCCGGACTCGGGCTGCGCGACCGAGCCGCGGCCATCGTCCACGCCTTCGACTGCGGCCTCGTCGTCCCCGGTCACGGCCCTCGTGAGGCCGCCAGCCGGGTGCCCCGGGCCGTCCCCCGGCAGGGGCGTGCACCACGGGTGCGGATCTCCGTGCTCGGACCGCTGCGTGCCTGGCGCGACCGACAGCCCGTCGACCTCGGCCATCTCCGCCAGCAAGCCGTACTGGCGGCGCTGGCGCTGTGCCCGGAGCGTACGGTCAGCCAGCAGGAACTGCTCGACGGAGTGTGGGGGATGGAGCCGCCGAACACGAAGGTGGTGCCGGTCTACGTCTACCGACTGCGAAAGCTCCTGCGTGTGGAGGACGGCCAGGACTCGGTGATCCAGCGTGAACGCTGCGGCTACCGGCTGGCCCCTGCTGCCGTCGAGGTGGACGTGACACGCATGGAGGAACTCGTCACCGCCGCCGCGGCGGCCGAGCGCGCCGGCGACCTGGCCGACGCGGTCCACGTCTGCTCCCAGGCGCTGGACCTGTTCGGCGGGGAGCTCCTGGCAGGTCTGCCCGGTCCGCTCGCCGAGCTGGAGCGGCTGCGGCTCACCGAGCGCCGAATCGCCCTCGTACAGCGGAAGGTTGACTGGCAGCTGCGGCTCGGCCGGCACTCCGAGGCGCTCGCCGAGCTGTGGGCCCTGGCCGTGGCGCAACCCCTCAACGAACCGGTCGCCGCGATGCTGATGCGTGCGCTGTCCCGCAGCGGCCGACAGGCCGACGCGCTGGCGGTGTTCGACCGCATCCGCCGCCGTCTGGCCGACGACCTGGGGGTGTCGCCCGGCCCCCTGCTGAGGCGGACGCACCAGATGGTCCTGCGTGGGTACGACGCCGACCTCGGCCTTGCCCGAAGCGCGCCATGACCGGACCTACGACGGGACCGACGCCGCGCGGCGAGGAGCTGCTCCTGGCGAGAGTCTCCGCAGCCGCCGGACGCGCGCACCTCGGAAAGCGACGCGCGACGTACACGGGAGCCGCGCACACGCCCCACGCCCCGGCCGGCCTGGCCCGGATGATCCGAAGCCTGCCGGCCTTCGCCCGGTACGGCCGACGTGCTGCCACATGGACGCGCGCGGAGGCCCGACTGGACCTCTACGAGCACGGGATGACGGTTGTCGTCAGGCGACGGATACACCTCGTCCGGTACGACACCACCTCTGTCTTCCAGGACACCATCAGGCTCCCGCACGGCCCGGTCCGTGGCGCGACCATGCGCACCTGCACGCTCACCGATGTCGAAGGGAAGCGGGTCGAGTTGTACGACGGGCCGGAGGACGCGGACGCGGAGGAGTGGGTGGGCCGGATTCAACAAGCCGTTACGCGCGTTCAGTTGCCCCGAGCACTGGCCGCGCTCGACGACGGCGAACGACTCACCTTCGGAGGCATCTGGCTGACCGGGGAGGGGGTCGGGGCGGGAGACGTGTCCGCCCAGTGGCAGCAGGTGCAGCAGATCGAGATCACACCCGGGGTCATCAGGCTCAAAACCGAGGGCAATTGGCACACCCTGGTGCCCAGGGCGGCCACGGTCCGGAATCTCTTCGTCCTGAGCACGCTCGTCGAGCACTTCCGCACCGGCGGAGCGGGCGGATGAGAATCGGGGCTCCCACGAGCATCCGCCACAGTTCCACCGGAGATCCAGCGGGTCATGACACAGGCGCCAACGGATGGATTCGAGCGCCCAGGCGTTTCATCGCGAATCCACCGCCCGTGGCTAGCGTCGGCGCCGAACAGACAGCAGTCGCGTACGAACTCACCCTGAGGAGAAGCAGAGCGATGCCCCTGTCCCGCAGATGGAAGAAGGCGATCGGTGTTGCCGGTGCGACGGCAGCCATGGTGGCCGGCACGACCGCCGCTCCCGCCGTTGCCCACGCCGAACCGGTGCACCACTACTACCTGGAGGTCGGCGGCACGGGCTCGGCGGCGCCCGCACCCGACTGCACCTCCACGTACACCTTCGCCAACAAGCACCTCGACGGTGGTATCCCGGTACCGGTCTGCTATCCGGCGAGCGCCGGACCATGGCTCAACGGCCAGAACGTCCCGGACCTCAACGCGCCGAGCTTTGACGCCAGTGTGCGCGAGGGATACCGGAATCTGCTGGCCGCCGCCGAGGACACCTACCACCGCGACCCGGGGGCCCGCTTCACGATCGTCGGCTACTCCCAAGGCGCGCACGTGGCCGACCAGGTACTCCAGACGATCGCCAAAGGTGAGACCGACATTCCCCGTTCGCAGGTGAACGGCATGCTCTACTCCGACCCCTTCCAGCCCGACACCGGCATCTGGGCCCGGATCCCCAAGGGCTGGAGCGCCCTCGGCTTCACTTCCCCCGGCGCCGGCCCGGCGAAGTTCGACGGCGTTCCGGTGCAGCGGTTCTGCATCCGCACCGACGGGGTGTGCGACGCTACCTCGATCCAGTCCGTCGGAGGCTTCCTGAACCAGCACCCGAAGTACTGGCAGGAGGGCAACGTCATGGCCCGGACCATCGGCAACGACGGCGGCGACGGGGTGGTCTGGTACGACGCCTGACGCCTCGCAGCGATCCCGTGAGCGGTGGGGATGCGGTGCCACGGTCCGGCCGGTGCAGTCCGGTCGGACCGCTTCAGGTCTGCGGGTTCAAAATCATCAACTGTTCGGGGTTCGGGAGGGGCGTGAAGCCGGCCTTCGCGTAGATCTCGTGCGCGTCGAGAGTGGAGAGTAGGACGCGCTTGACCCTGTAGGGGGCCAGGTGATCGCGAACGGCCCCGACCATCCACGTACCGAGACCCTTGCCGCGGTGCGCGGGGGCGACGTAGACATCGCACAGCCAGGCGAAGGTCGCCCGGTCGGTGACGACACGCGCGTAGGCGACCTGGGGTCCGGAGGCGTGATGGACGGCGAAGTTGAGAGAGGAGCGGATCGACTGCTCGACGGTGTCCTTGCTGCGGCCCAGCGCCCAGTACGCATCGGTCGACAACCAGTGGTGCACGAGGCCGACGTCGAGACGTGCGGGGTCCGTCGAGAGCTCGTAACCGTCTTCCCTGGTGGTGGTCATGTCGAGAGATGGTAGCGAGGGTGCTTGGTTTTTCCAAGTATTAACTTGGGAAAGTCAAGCAGCTCGATGATTCCACCTCATGACGAGGACCAGGAACGGCCGGATGGCCACGGGGGACGCCCACAAGCGCACACCGGCGGGGGAGCGGAACAAGAGCCCCGGAACAGCGCATCGCCCCCGGCCGGAGCCGGGGGCGATGTGGGGGCTTCACTCGCAGGGCGTGCCCCGCTCAGAGAGCGACGTCGAGGATGCTCCAATCGACGGGGGTTCCACGGCCCGTCAGGAGGCCGTTCAGCGGCGTCTGGAGGTGGGGCGTGAGCGGAGCCTCGTCCGTGGGAGCGGCCACGGCCTGGGCCGAGGCAAGGCCGAGAAGCATCGTCGTGAGGGCGAGACCGGCGAGTGCGCGTCGCATGTGTGTCATGTCGTGCCAACGAGTCGACTGCGGTGTCGTCACCGTCCCGGCCCCGGCGCAGGGCCGGTTGGAGCATGAGCCCTCGCCGCCCGTCCGGTGGTGGGATCTGGAGGGGCTCGGATGAGGTTCACGATCGCGCCCCTGGATGCGCTCGGCGGCGCTCCTTCAGTGCCCTGACGTCGCAACCAAGAATTTCTCAACGCGCCACCAATCCGCAGGCGTTGCGGCTCCGAATCACCGTCGGTACCTCGCCGAGGTGCTGCTCTCGAAGCCGGACGACGTGCGGTCCTCCCCCCTTCCCCCGCGGAGGCCGCCGGAAAAGGAACGATCGTGAAAGCCAAGCGCACCAGCCGCCTCGCCGTACTCGTCGCCCTGCCCGCCGCCCTGGCCCTCACCGTGGGCGTCTCGTCCCTGGCCGTCGCCGAGGGCACCGGAGCCTTCCAGATCAATCTGGACCAGCTGAACGACTCCGGTTCCAAGGGCACGGCGATGCTCGGTCTCCAGGGCAACCGGCTGACCGTGAAGATCGAGTCCGAGGGACTCGTACCCGGACAGCCCTCCGCCCAGCACCTCCACGGCTCCACCGATGGGCACGACTTCCACTGCCCGGATGCGAGCGACGACACGAACGGTGACGGCGTCCTCAACAACACCGAAGCCACGGTCGACTACGGCGACATCAATATCTCCCTCACCACCAAGGGGCCCACGGACATGGCGAGCGGCCTGGCCGTCGACCGTATGCCCGTGGCGGACGGGGAGGGCAAGCTTTCGTATCAGCGCACGCTCACCGTCTCCCAGGACGTGGTCGACCACATCAGGGACCTGCACATCGTGCAACACGGCATCGACCGCAACAGCAACAAGAAGTACGACTTCGACGGTGCGGGCAAGAGCGAACTCGATCCCAAGCTCCCCCAGGAGGCCACCGCCCCGACCAACTGCGGCGAGGTACAGGGCGCTGCGGTGGGCTCCATACCGGTCGGCGGGGTCGAGACCGGGACCGGGCCCGCCGAGGAGAAGGGGGTCCCGCTCGCGGCGCTGGGCGCGGGCGGCGCCGGCTTCGTGGCGGTGACCGGCGCACTGGCCCTCGCGCGACGGCGGAAGGGCGTGCTCGGCGCCGGGCGGACCGGGGGAAACGGGGCCGCCGCATGAGCCGCCGGAGTGCAGACGGCGTGATCGCCGTACGCCGCCGGGGCCACCGCGCCCTCGGCTGTGCGGTCGCCGCAGCGTTGGCCACCGTGCTCGTCGCCGGGTGCGGAGGGCAGGAAGCGGCCTCGTCGCAGCCCTTCCCAGCGGGGCAGTCGCCGGCGCAGGACGGGGGCTCGGCGCCGGACGGGGCGTCGAGCGGCAGCTCCGGGGACCGGGCCTCGGCCGGCATGTCCAAGTCGGTTCCCGAACGGCTCTCCATCCCTTCCCTTCAGGTCTCCTCCCCGCTGGAGACGCTGGGGCAGGGCAAGAACGGCGTCATGCAGACCCCGCGCGATCCGGACAAGGCGGGCTGGTACCAGCCGGGTCCGACGCCGGGATCCCAGGGGCCTGCCGTGATCGCCGGCCATGTCTCCTGGGACGGCGAGCCATCGGTGTTCGAGAAGCTGTCGACGATGAAGACGGGTGACACCATCGAAGTGGCCCGGCGGGACGGGAAGACCGCGAAGTTCACCGTCGACCGCGTCGCCCAGTACCCGAAGAACAAGTTCCCCACGGTCGAGGTGTACAAGAACCTCGACCACGCCGGCCTCCGCCTGATCACCTGCGGCGGCGAGTACGACGAGGGCCGGCATTACTACCCCGACAACGTGGTGGTGTTCGCGAGTCTCACGGGAAGTGCGTAGGCCGAATCGTGAGACCGGGAGCGGCGGCCCGGTGGGTCCCCGCGGCGACCGGGCCGCCCCCTCAGCCCGCCCTGCGGTGCCTGAGGGGGAAGTCGCGCGCCGCCCCGACGATCACCAGCTGACCCGGGATGCGTCTGGTCGAGATGCGCCGCCCACGCGGGAGCCGATGAGTTTCGGCTCGGTGCGGAGTCGGTAATCAGGAAGGCCGTTCAGCCGGCCGCGGCAGGGGTCGCGGAGGCGCCAGGGAAAGGGTGAGCACCATGACGGTGATCGTTGCCGGGAAGGCGTACGTCGACCCGGGGGACCGTGACCGGGCCGTCGAGGGGTTCTACGACCTCGTGAAGCAGTGCCGTCGGCAGCCCGGGTGCCTCGACGTGTCGATCTCCCCCGATCCCGTCGAGGCGGGACGGGTGAACATCTTCGAGTACTGGGAGTCGCAGCAGACGTTGGACGCCTGGCGTGCGATCGCGCCGCGCCCCTCGGTCTCTGTCGAGATGAAGGACATCCAGGTGCTCAAGCACGAGATCTCCCGGTCAGGGCCGCCTTTCGACTGACCACCCGTCGACCGCCCCCTTCGATTCGCCCCCGTCCCGGGGTTCGTCGTGGGCGGGGTCGGGGGCGGAAGTTGACCGCACAAAGGATCGAAACGACATGGACGGCATAACGGTCAGGAGCATCTCCCGCGCCTGACGCGATGACGCCGGTCCGACACCGCATCGCCCGGGACGGATCCGCTGTCGCGTGGCGCCACGCCCGGGGCGGTCGGGATCCGTCGGCGGCAAGTGGAAAAATGGACTGGATGAGACGCTTCCGCCGACCCTCGGCCCGCATCCGTCTGTTCCGTATGCGGGACAGGCGGGCCGATTCGCGCGCGGCATCCGGACAGCCGACGCGGACCCAGGGCGGGCCGGGCGTCTCGCAGCGCTCGCCGGGGCGGCGCGCGCGGTCCCTGCTGAGCCCGCGGAGCGTCGCCGGTCAGGTCTTCCTCCTGCAGCTGGGCGTGGTCGTGCTGCTCGTCGCCGCGACGTTGGTTGCGCTGGTGCTGCAGGCCCGGGATCAGGCCACGGACTCGGCACGCGAGGAGATGCTGATCGCCGGCGAGGCGTTCGCGAACTCCCCGGGCGTGGTCGAGGCCCTCGACGGCCCCGACCCGACCGCGGCCCTGCAGCCGCACACGGAAGCCGCCCGGAAGCGGGCGGGCATCGACAACATCGTGGTGTCGACACCGTCCGGAATCCGCATCACCCACCGTGACCCGGATCAGATCGGCAAGCGCGTCATCGGTCCGTACAAGGAGGCCGCGCAGGGCAATCCCTTCACCGAGATCGTGAAGGACCCGCTGGGCCTGTCCGTGTACGCGGCGGTGCCGGTCTTCCGGCCCGACGGCTCGGTCGCCGGGATCGTGTATCCGGAGGTCACGGTCGAGAACGTGAACGACGCGGTGGAGCAGCAGCTGCCGGTGCTCTTCGGCGCAGCGGGCGGCGCGCTCGTGCTGGCCGCGGGTGGGTCGGCACTGGTGAGCAGGCGGCTGCGGCGGCAGACATCGGGCCTCGGCCCGGCCGAGATGACCCGGATGTACGAGCACCACGACGCGGTGCTGCACGCCGTCCGCGAGGGAGTGCTCATCGTCGGGGGCGACGGGCGGCTGCTGCTGGCCAACGACGAGGCCCGGCGGCTGCTGGACCTGCCCGAGGACGCGGAGCAGCAGCCGGTCACCGACCTCGACCTGGCCCCGGGCATCGGCGAGCTGCTGGCCGGCGGCCGGACGGTCACCGACGAGGTGCACCTGGCAGGAGATCGGCTGCTGGCCGTCAACGTACGGTCCGTCGACCGCCACGGAGGTCCGGCGGGCAGTGTGGCCACGCTGCGGGACACCACCGACCTGCAGGCGCTGGCGGGGCGGGCCGAGGTGGCCCGCGAGCGGCTGCAACTCCTCTACGACGCCGGGATGCGGGTCGGCACCACGCTGGATGTGGTGCGCACCACCGAGGAGCTGGCACGCATGGCGGTGCCCCGCTTCGCCGACGTGGTCACCGTGGAGCTGCTGGAGCCGGTCCTGCGCGGGGAGGAGCCGGACGGAGCGAGTACCGAGATGCGCCGCACCGCCATGGCCGGCCAGGAGGGGCACCATCTCCTCTACCCCGTGGGCGAGCTGATTCACGTTGTCCCCACCACCCCTGTGGCCGCCGGTATCGCGCACGGACATGCCGCCCTGGTGCCGGACCTGGCCGCCTCCGACGGCTGGCGCGCCCAGGATCCGGAACACGCACAGGAGATCCTGGACCACGGCTTCCATTCGTGGGTCGCCGTGCCGTTGTGGGCCCGCGGAGTGGTGCTGGGGGTGGCGAACTTCTGGCGGACCGGTGAGTCCCCACCGTTCGAGGAGGACGACCAGTCCTTCGCCGAAGAGTTGGCCGCAAGGGCCGCGGTGTGCATCGACAACGCCCGCCGCTACACCCGAGAACACACCCTGGCCGACACCCTGCAGCGCAGCCTGCTGCCGCGCGACCTGCCCGAGCAGTCCGCCCTTGACGTCGCCCACCGCTACCTTCCCGCGCAGGCGGGGGTGGGCGGGGACTGGTTCGACGTCATCCCCCTGCCCGGCGCACGCGTCGCCCTCGTCGTGGGCGATGTGGTCGGCCACGGTCTGCACGCGGCGGCCACCATGGGACGGCTGCGCACCGCCGTGCACAACTTCTCCGCCCTGGACCTGCCCCCTGACGAACTCCTGGCCCACGTCGATGAACTGGTGGCCACCATCGACGCCGGGGAGGCCACGGACACCGACGGGACCGGCATCACCGGTGCCACCTGCCTCTACGCGATCTACGACCCGGTCGGCGGGGTGTGCACCGTCGCGCGGGCCGGGCACCCCGGCCCCGCTCTCGTCCATCCCGATGGCGCCGTCACGTTCCCCGACGTCCCCGTTTCGCCGCCTCTGGGTGTGGGCGCCGGTCTGCCGGTCGAGACCGCCACCCTGCAGCTGCCCGCCGACAGCCGCCTGGTCCTGTTCACCGACGGACTCATCGAGGACCGCGATCGCGACATCGACGCCGGCCTCGCGATCCTGCGCGGCGTCCTGGCCGACCACCCCGGCCGGGCTCCCGAGGAGACCTGCGACGCCGTCGTGGAAGCGCTGCTGCCCGAGCACCC
Organism: Streptomyces sp. NPDC048248; assembly: GCF_043201875.1. Classification (NCBI taxonomy): domain Bacteria; kingdom Bacillati; phylum Actinomycetota; class Actinomycetes; order Kitasatosporales; family Streptomycetaceae; genus Streptomyces; species Streptomyces sp. NPDC048248. Next base: position 21,213 of record NZ_JBICZL010000002.1, on the reverse strand, counting down.
AGGCGACGACGTCGCGCTCCTGGTGGCCCGCACCCACCTGCTCGACCCGGACCATGTCGCCGACTGGGACGTGCCGGACGACCCCGCCGCCGTCTCCCGCGTCCGTGCCGAAGCCACCCGGCAGCTTCAGACCTGGGGCCTGGAGGAGAACGCGTTCGGTACGGAGCTGATCGTCAGCGAACTGGTCACCAACGCCATCCGCTACGGCACCCCGCCCATCCGGCTGCGGCTGCTGCGCGACACCGACAACCTGATCTGCGAAGTCTCGGACGCCAGCAGCACGTCCCCTCGTCTGCGCCGTGCCGCGATCACCGACGAAGGCGGACGCGGACTGTTCCTGGTGGCCCAGAGTTCCCAGCGCTGGGGCACCCGGTACACCCCCCACGGCAAGGTCATCTGGACCGAACAGTCCCTGCACGCCACCACGGCCGAACCGGACGCGGCCACCACGGACGAGCTGCTGGACCAGTGGACCGACGACGAGTGGTGACCGAAATGTGTGCGCCGACGACGGCGGTTGCCCTGACCACGGTCCGCCGCTGACCACGGTCGTGCGGCAGGCGCCTTCGCCGACTGTCAGAAGAACCCCAGCTTCTTTGCCGAGTAGCTCAGCAGCAGGTTCTCCGTATTACGGACGTTCTGTTCGGCACCGCCGACCGGTTTCCGCTCCCTTGCCTCGAACGGGCAGGGCGGTCGGGTACGGACCGCAGCCAGCGATTACCCGCGGGTAACTTGACGTACAGTGCTGAAGTCGCGGGCAGTGGGCCCGCCGTCTGACGACAGACAGCCACAGCACGGCACACGGGCTGCCACCACGAGTAGCCCGTGCAACGAAAGGACCCGTTCTCATGCCCGCCCCACGTCGGCTTCGCGCCATACTGCTGCCGCTGGCTCTGGCCGTCTCTGCAGCCACCCTGGGCACCGGAGCCGCAATGGCCGTACCGGAGGGCGAGCCCTCGGAGGCCGCGCCCAGCACCGCTGAGCAGCGCCCCACCTGGGCCATCGCGCACCGGGTGCTGACGACGGGCGGTGTGACCACGGCGCTCGAGAACGGGGCCAACGCGCTGGAGATCGACGCAACGGCCTGGCGCAAGGGTTGGTGGGCCGACCACGACGGCACTCTCACCAGCTACGGGGACACCATGTCGGACATGTTCGACCAGGTGGCGAAGGAGCACGAGGACGGCCATCAGGTCTCCTTCGTCTGGCTGGACATGAAGAACCCCGACTGGTGCGACAGCAGCGACCCCGAGTGGCGCCATTGCTCCGTGGCCGCGCTGCGGGACATGGCGCGCAAGAAGCTGGAGAGCAGGGGTATCCGGGTGCTCTACGGCTTCTATGGCAAGGAGGGCGGCAGCGGCTGGAAGAACGCCCTCGGTGACCTCAACTCCAAGGAAGCGGTCAGCTTCAGCGGCGATTACGCGCAGGTCCGCGATGGCTTCGCCGAGCACGGGCCGAACGTCCCCGGCAACCAGAGGGTGATGGACAACGGCCTGTTCAGTATGGCCTTGAAGTTCGGCAGCATCCGGGAGGAGCTGGAGGCCGGCAGGAAAGCACGGGACTCCGGAAAGCTCGCGCAGACCGTCGGCTGGACGGTGGGGAAGGGGGACGGTGAGCGTGCCGCCACCCTGCTCGACTCCTCCGACGGCAGTGCCGCCGTGGACAGCCTGATCTACGGGAACCGGATGTCGTGCTACCCGGACGGAGTCAGCGGCCTGAAGGGCTGCGGCACGGACGACACCGCGGTGCGGGAGTCGCTCTCGTACATCACGGACTACGTGAACGCCCACCCGGACACCCGCCGGATGGCCACCCCTCGGGACATCCCCTTCGGCAGCTGACGCCACGGGCCGGGCCAGCCCGGCCCCGGTTCCTGTCGGCGCAGTCGCTGCCCGGACTGTCGGGGGCCGAGTCGTACGCGGCGGTTCCGCGGTCACGGCTGGGCAGCCGGGACGAGAAGCCCCGCCGGAATGCTCCGGCGGGGCTTCCGGACTTCCCCGCCGTGCCGTGATCGGTGTGCACGGAAGGTCGCAAGAGGGCTGAGCGCTTATGTTCCGCCTATGGCGCACGCCGGGCCGAGAGGCACCACACTCCTCCCGCTCATGTTCATGTACGGGGATCAGAACAACACCCAGCCCTCTCTCCCCGCCCTGGCCGAAGGCGGCGTCGAACTCGCCGAGATCGAGCACTGCGCCCCCGACGGCCTGCCGCCCGACGCCGTGCAGGCCGTGATCTGGTCCCGCCAACTCCCTTGCGCGGTAGCAAGGTTGTGGCACAACGTGCGTGGGGGCTTTGAAGAGTTCGGCCGTGGCGCTCGGGATTCGGTCACGGGAGCGGAAGGCTCGGAGGGCTCACTCGGCGCTTTCGAACAGGTCGGGCGCCGACCTATGTGATGGGAGACCGATCAATGATGTTCACTCTGTTACGGAGCAGAGTGCGGACGGCCGCACTCGCGCTCTCGGCCGTCGCCGCCCTTGCCTTCGGCGCGACAGCCACGGCCGGCGCGTCAGCGGCCCCCGCTCCCGCGAAACAGGGGCCGACCTCGGTGGCGTACGTCGAGGTGAACAACAACAGCATGCTGAACGTCGGCAAGTACACCCTCGCCAACGGCGGCGACAACGCCTTCGACGTCGCCGTGATCTTCGCGGCGAACATCAACTACGACACGGGCAAGAAGGAGGCGTATCTGCACTTCAACGAGAACGTGCAGCGCGTCCTCGACAACGCCGCCACGGAGATACGACCGTTGCAGCAAAAGGGCATCAAGGTCGTCCTCTCGGTGCTCGGCAATCACCAGGGCGCCGGCTTCGCCAACTTCCCGTCCCAGCAGGCGGCTTCGGCGTTCGCGAAACAGCTGTCGGACACGGTGACCAAGTACGGTCTCGACGGCATCGACTTCGACGACGAGTACGCCGAGTACGGCAACAACGGCACCGGCCAGCCCAACGACAGCTCGTTCGTGCACCTGGTGACGGCCCTGCGCGCGAACATGCCGGACAAGATCATCAGCCTCTACAACATCGGCCCGGCCGCGTCGCGCCTCTCCTACGGCGGCGTCGACGTCTCTTCCACGTTCGACTACGCCTGGAACCCGTACTACGGCACCTGGCAGGTGCCCGGCATCGCACTGCCGAAGTCCAAGCTGTCCCCGGCGGCCGTCGAGATCGGCCGGACCTCGCAGAGTACGGTCGCCGACCTCGCCCGCCGCACCGTCAGCGAGGGGTACGGCGTCTATCTGACGTACAACCTCGACGGCGCCGACCGCAGCGCCGATGTCTCCGCGTTCACCAGGGAGCTGTACGGCAGTGACGCCGTCTACACGCCGTAAGGCCACCGCACGCCCCGGTGCGCGGTGCTCCCGTGGTGCTTGCCGCATCCCGTAGGCCCGCGATCCGTGCAGGCCGCGCCTTCGACAACGATGTCGGAGGCGCGGTGCGGGTTGACCATTCACTTTCGTGTGCCTCCGCGACGCGGGCTGCTGTGCGGGGACCACGGGTGAGTGCTGTCCCGGGCCGAGGGCTTGACTCGTGCGAGTTGCGAGCGCGCGGACCCGGGGTGTCTTGCACACGCTGTGCCGCCGCTGGCCGGGGATGGTGCCGGTGCCGGGCCGTGCGGGTGTGTCCCGATACGGGCTGACCGACCAAGCCCGGCGTTGTCACAGTTCTGACCGCCCGCGCGGTCCGGTGCCGGCGACGCGATGTGCCATTGGGGCGGGCTGTGAACGAGCATGACCCGTACGTCCCCCGTTCCGCGTGCCCGCCGTCGCCGGCCCATGGGGGAGATGGAGTTTGGAGAGGAAGCGCACCGGGACGCTCATGTTGCCGCTGTGCTCTCCTTGCTGGGGGCAGAGGTCGACACCCAGGAGCTCTTGGTCACCGAGGCCGGATACCGCGAACTGCTCAAGTTGGCGCGAGGGTAAGGACTCGGCCGAAAGGCCCTCCCTAGGCGATCAATCAGACGCGGTCGTCCGATGTCGCAACGCTACGTGGCCCGGGAGCGCCTCGTTCGCGTTGAAATGCCGACGCCTGGAAGTCACGGCCGTGCCGGGAACAGCCGGCCGGTCGGCACGGTTGCATGGTCCGAGGGACCGGCGCCGCAGGGGTGGGGAGCACGGAGACCACGAGGTCGTCCGCCCCATCAGGATCCGGACCCCGGGGGTGCGGTACGCCCGCCGCGCGCTCGGCCCACGACGTATTTCTGCAGAGGACTTTTTCATGACTGACCGGCCCTTGACGCTCATGGCAGTGCACGCCCACCCGGACGACGAGGCCACCGGAACCGGAGGGGTCCTCGCGCGGTATGCGGCGGAAGGCATCCGCACGGTTCTCGTGACGTGTACCGACGGCGGTTGCGGTGACGGACCGGGGGGTGTCAAGCCGAGCGATCCCGGGCACGATCCGGCGGCCGTCGCCTTGATGCGCCGTCAAGAACTCGAGGCGAGCTGTGACGTCCTGAAGATCAGCGATCTTGAAATGCTGGACTATGCAGACTCCGGGATGATCGGCTGGCCGAGCAACGACGCCCCCGGCTCCTTCTGGCAGACCCCCGTGGAGGAGGGCGCCGCCCGACTTGCGGAACTCATGCGGCACTACCGACCCGATGTGGTCGTCACCTACGACGAGAACGGCTTCTACGGCCACCCCGACCACATCCAGGCCCACCGCATCACGATGGCGGCGCTGGAGATGACCGCGCTGACACCGAAGGTGTACTGGACGACGATGCCCCGCTCGATGATGCAGCGGTTCGGGGAGACCATGCGCGAGCTTGGAGACATGCCGGAGCCGGATCCTGCCGAGGCCGCCGCGTTGGCCGAGATCGGCCTCCCCGATGATGAGATCACCACGTGGGTGGACACCACCGCATTCAGCGGTCAGAAGTTCGATGCGCTGGCCGCGCACGCCAGTCAGGGCGAGAACATCTTCTTCCTCAAGATGGGCAAGGAGAGGTTCGGCGAGTTGATGGGCATGGAGACCTTCGTACGTGTCAAGGACGCCACCGGCGCAGCCGTACCCGAGAACGATCTCTTCGCCGGACTGCGCTGATCCGCCCGTCCGTCCGGGGCCCGGGGTCCGCGGCCCGGGAAAGCTCATCGGCCGCCGGCGCAGTCGAGCGGGCCACACACCCGGAGGCTTGTCCACGAGGGCTCGGCTCGGGAGACCACATCCAGGCCCTCGCCGGCGTGGCTTTGTTCACGGGGAGCGACAGCGGTTGTTCACGAGTTGGGATGAGTTGGGGAGGCACGGGGGGTCTTGCCGGGGCGGCAGCCGGGCCCGAGCCAAGGAGCCTGCAAGGGCTGGTTGATCCCCGCCGCACGGCGCGTCCTGCCGAACGTCGCGATGCCACCCCGTACTGCCCGGCGCGGGCAACCTGACCCACGCGTCGTCCGCCTCAACGCTCTGTCGCGGCGAGACAGCGTGCGCAATGTGGGCCACGCCGGCTCGGGCCGGGGTGGCCCACATTGCCCAGCGAGCTTGGGGAGGCCTACTACGGCTTCAGCACTGGCGCAGGCCAGGGGCGGGGTCCGCGCCCGTGTGCACGGATACGGCGGGGCGCTCCCTCACTGACCGTTGTCCAGCTGCGTCCATCGCGGTGGGAGGCGCAACGTGAACCGGCCCTCGCTCCAGGCGGGCCGAGCGAAGGGCGCCTGACGGGGGAAAGCTCGGTTCAGGCGCCTTCATGCCGTCAGAAGAACCCCAGCTTCTTCGCCGAGTAGCTCACCAGCAGGTTCTTCGTCTGCTGGTAGTGGTCCAGCATCATCTTGTGGTTCTCACGGCCGATGCCGGACTGCTTGTAGCCGCCGAACGCGGCATGTGCCGGATAGGCGTGGTAGCAGTTGGTCCACACGCGGCCCGCCTGGATGGCGCGGCCGGCGCGGTAGGCGGTGGAGCCGTCCCTGGTCCACACGCCGGCGCCCAGTCCGTACAGCGTGTCGTTGGCGATGCCGATCGCGTCCTCGAAGTCGGTGAAGGGCGCGACGGCCACCACGGGGCCGAAGATCTCCTCCTGGAAGACGCGCATGTCGTTGCTGCCTTCGAAGATCGTGGGCCGGACGTAGTAGCCGCCCTCCAGCTCGCCGCCCAGCTCGGCGCGGGAGCCGCCGGTGAGGATGCGGGCGCCCTCCTTCTGGCCGATGTCGAGGTAGGACAGGATCTTCTCCAACTGGTCGTTGGAGGCCTGGGCGCCGATCATGGTGTCGGTGTCCAGCGGATGACCTTGGACGATCTTCTCCGTACGGGCGACTCCCGCCGCCAGGAAGTCCTGGTAGTGACCGCGCTGGATGAGCGCACGGGACGGGCAGGTGCAGACCTCGCCCTGGTTGAGGGCGAACATGGTGAAGCCTTCCAGCGCCTTGTCGTGGAAGTCGTCCACCGAAGACGAGACGTCGTCGAAGAAGATGTTGGGGCTCTTGCCGCCGAGTTCGAGCGTGACCGGCCGCAGGTGCTCGGAGGCGTACTGCATGATCAGGCGCCCGGTGGTGGTCTCCCCGGTGAAGGCGACCTTGGCCACGCGCGGGCTGGAGGCCAGTGGCTTGCCCGCCTCGGCGCCGAAGCCGTTGACGATGTTGACCACGCCGGGCGGCAGCAGGTCCGCGATCAGACTCATCAGGAAGTGCACCGACGCAGGCGTCTGTTCGGCCGGCTTGAGGACCACCGCGTTGCCCGCGGCCAGCGCAGGGGCGAGCTTCCACGTCGCCATGAGGATGGGGAAGTTCCAGGGGATGATCTGCGCGACGACGCCCAGCGGTTCGTGGAAGTGGTAGGCGACGGTGTCCTCGTCGATCTCCGAAAGGGTGCCCTCCTGCGCCCGCACGGCACCCGCGAAGTACCGGAAGTGGTCGATGGCGAGCGGGAGGTCGGCCGCCAGGGTCTCCCGTACGGGCTTGCCGTTCTCCCAGCTCTCGGCGACCGCCAGCGCTTCGAGGTTCTGCTCCATCCGGTCCGCGATCTTGTTGAGGACGGCTGCCCGCTCGGCCGCCGCGGTGCGGGCCCAGCCGGGCGCGGCCGCGTGCGCCGCGTCCAGCGCGCGCTCGACGTCCTCCGCCGTGCCGCGCGCGATCTCGGTGAACGGCTTGCCGTTGACCGGGGTCGGGTTCTCGAAGTACCGGCCGAGCGCGGGCGCCACGTACTCGCCGCCGATCCAGTGGTCGTAGCGGGCCTGGTAATTCATCACGGCATCGGCGGAACCCGGGCTGGCGTAACGGGCCATGGGGCGGCCTCCCCTTCACATTCGACGCGGTGCCCACCGCTTCCGTGCGGTGGGCGTTGCGCGGCACGCTAGGGCGGCGGAGGTTGCGCGAACGTTGCGCGCCGGGCGGGCCGCGTCCGCGGGGCGGCCGGACCGCCGGTCAGGCCATACGCGGCGCGCAGGCTGCGGGCGGTGGCGCTCGGCACGGAGCGTGCCGGCGAGCGCTCAGGGAGGGCCTCCACCAGGGCCTCCCAGATCTCCAGGTCGTCCTCTCCCCATGGGGTGCGGGACCACTGGCACAGCTGCCCGGGGTCCCGCGCACCGAGCAGCGCGCGACGCATCCGATCCGCCAGGCCGTCGCGCAGCCGCCGTACACCGGGCGCCTCGGACAGCGGCAGCAGCGGCCCGCGATAGGTGTCCAGGGCGGCATCGAGCCGACCGTCGGCCACTTCCCGCTCGGCCGCCGCGAGATCGGTCTCGACGGATCGGCCGAGGCGGTACGGGCGGGAGCTGATCAGCGGGCCCACCAGATGCCGGAGCCGGGACATCTCGGCCCGCAGCGTCACCGGGCGCATCTCGCGCTCGCCGTACAGGGAAACCGAGAGCTGATCACCCGTCAGCCCCTCGGGGTGCTGGGCGAGAAGCACCATGATCTCGCTGTGCCTGCGGCCCAGCCGCAGTCGCTCACCGTCGACGACCAGCAGAGCCTCGTCCCGCCCCAGCGCCGTCAGGAAGACGCCCGGCTCGCGCGCCGACGCGGCGAGATGGGCCTCCGCGGCGCGCGCGGTGGCCTGCACCAGGGCCAGACTGTGCGGGCTCGCGAGGTGGTCACCGCCGGTGATGTCCACGGCGCCCAGCAGGCGTCCGGTCCGCAGGTCGTGGAGGGGCGCCGCGGCGCAGGTCCAGCGCTGGACCTGCCGGTTGTAGTGCTCCGCCGCGAAGATCTGTACGGCGTGATCCGAGGCGAGCGCGGTTCCCGGCGCGTTGGTGCCGGCGTGCCGCTCGTCCCAGCGGGCGCCGACGACGAAGTTCATCCGTGCCGCCTTGCGCAGAACCCCCTGGTGTCCCTCGACCCACAGCAGGCGGCCCAGCGGGTCGCAGACGGCCAGCAGATGCGCACCGTCCTCGGCGATGGCACCGAGCAGGTCCCGGAAGACGGGCATCGCGCGGGCGAGGGGGTGCGCGTCGCGGTAGCTGTGCAGTGCGGTGCCGTCCAGTTCGATGGGGGCGGCGCCGTCCGAGGTGGCCCGGGCGTCGGCCGAACGGCGCCAGGACTCCGCGACCACCCGGCGGACGGGTGGTGCGACGGCCTCGCCCGCCAGGAACGCCTCATGCGCCCGCCGTACCGTGCGCGTGCGCTCGACGGGGTCGGTGCCCGCCTCCATCGCCAGCCAAGGGTTGACCACGTGTCACCTCTCCGGTGCTGCCGCCTGCCCCGTCACCGCCGATGGTGCTCGCAGCGGGCGGACCCGTAAACCCCACCGGTCTCAACCTGCCGCCGCGGTGCTGCTGTTGACCGCATGAGGCTGGGCATCGGGAGGGTGAGCGGGCGACCGACGCAGGGCCTCAGGCGAACCGGGAGGCGCCGTGAGGCGCCATCATCAGCGGTGGCGTGGGGTTCGACGCGGAGGTGGTGGCGATCCGGGACACCGTCCGCGCCGAGCTGCTCGCCACCATCGCGCGGGGCGCCCGGGGGAGGGAGGACATCCCGCCGCTGGCCCGCACCGCGCTGGTCGGCTGGCTCGCCGGCGTCGAGGGCGTCACCCTGGACTGGATCGCCGAACGGCAGGTGCCGCGCGAGACGGTGGTGGCGCTGCTGGTGCGCGGCCTGGGGGACACGCTCCGGCTCGTCGAGGAGTACGAGCCGAGCTGGCCGGCGCCGCCCCGCCCGCAGCTGTGAGACCACGGCGAAGGCGGGGCGGCTCCGACCCGGTGGGCACACGCAAGGGCGGGAGACCGCAGCCTCCCGCCCTCGTCGCGCGTGTACCGCCGCGGCTAGCGGATCGCCTTGATCAGCTCGCCGTTGGAGGTGTCACCGCTCAGCTCCCAGAAGAACGTGCCGCCCATGCCCTGCGCGTCCTTGAAGGCCATCTTCGTGCCGATGGTCTCGGGAGTGTCGTAACTCCACCACTGGTCACCGCACTTGGCGTAGGCGGTGCCACCCACCTTGCCGGTGGCCGGGCAGCGTCCCTTGAGGTTCTTGTAGTCCTCGATGCCCGCCTCGTACTTGCCGGGCGCCGCGCCGGTGGCCGTACCGCCCGGTGCGTCCTGGGTGACGCCGGCCCAGCCGCGTCCGTAGAAGCCGATGCCCAGCAGCAGCTTCCCGGCCGGGATGCCGAGGTCCTTGAGCTTCTTGGTGGTGTCGGTGGTGTTGAAACCGGCCTTGGGGATACCGCTGTACGACGCCAGCGGGGAATGCGGCGCCGTCGGCCCCTTGGCGTCCCACGCACCGAAGTAGTCGTACGTCATCGGGTTGTACCAGTCGACGTACTGCGCAGCGCCCGCGTAGTCGGTGGCGTCGATCTTGCCCCCGGCCGAGGCGTCCGCGGTGATCGCCGCGGTCACGAGGTTGCCCGTGCCGAACTTCGCACGCAGCGACTTCATGACCTTGGTGAAGGCGTCCCTGCCGCTGCTGTCGCAGGTCAGACCGCAGGCGTTGGGGTACTCCCAGTCGATGTCGATGCCGTCGAACACATCGGCCCAGCGCTTGTCCTCGACCAGGTCCAGGCAGGACTGCGCGAACGCGTCGGGGTTCTTGGCCGCCTCCGTGAACCCGCCGGACCAGGTCCAGCCGCCGAACGACCAGATCACCTTGAGGTCGGGGTGCAGCTTCTTGAGCTTGCGCAGCTGGTTGAAGTTGCCACGCAGCGCACCGGCGTCCCAGGTGTCCGCCTTGCCGTCGACGCTCTGGTCGGCGGTGTACGCCTTGTCGTAGTCGGCGTAGGAGTCGCCGATCGCGCACTTGCCGCCCTGGACGTTGCCGAAGGCGTAGTTGATGTGGGTCAGCTTGGCGGCGGACCCCGACGTCTCGATGTTCTTGACGTGATAATTGCGGTCGTAGACACCCCAGTTGGTGAAGTATCCGACGACCTTGTTGCCCGCGGCGGCCGGCTGTGCGGTGGTCGTGGCAGCGGTTCGCGCGGTGGTGGGGGCGCCGGCCGGGAGTGCGGTGGCCGATCCGGCGAGCAGGGCGCCGGCCAGCGCCGCCGTACACAGGGTGGTGGCGGCGGCGATCAGCCTGCGCGGTGATCGCTTCCGGTGCGGTCTGAGCATGTCGTCTCCTCGGAGGGGGATCGAGGGGTGGAGCCTGACCTGCGTTCCGAATTGGCATGAACGCGTTGAACGTTGGAGCAGAAGGTAGAAGGACTAGACCACTGGGGTCAATGGTTCGGACCAATTTGGTGGCGGGGCGCGCGCCCGATGCCCCTCGGCCAACGGCTGAAGATCAACCCGTGACGTGGGGCCGCCGATCGGGCATACTCCTAGCGCCACAGCTGCAGGTCACCGCCGTCCGCGACCCGGAAGGCGATCATCGGCTCGGCACCACGGAAACCCGGCGTCGCCGCCTCACCCCGCGCGAGCGTCGCCGCAGCGCCCGACAGGGAGGAGAGCGCCGCCATGACCGAGTACGGCATCCAGCCGGTGGACCGCAGGCTGCCCACGGAGGAAGCCCACGATCTGATGACGCTCGTACGCGAGCTCACGGAGCGCGAGATCCGGCCCATGGCCGCCGAGGAGGAGGACGCCGGGCACTTCCCGCGCGAGACCTTCCGGCTGCTGTCGGAAGCCGGTCTGCTGTCCCTCCCGTTCGCCGAGGAATTCGGCGGCGGCGACCAGCCCTATGAGGTGTACCTCCAGGTCCTGGAGGAGCTGGCGGCCGCCCGCCTCACCGTCGGCCTCGGCGTCAGCGTGCACACCCTCTCCTGTCACGCGCTGGCCGGATACGGCAGCAAGGAGCAGCGCGCCGAGCACCTTCCGGCCATGCTCGGCGGCGGACTCCTGGGCGCGTACTGCCTCTCCGAACCCGCGTCGGGCTCCGACGCGGCCTCCCTGGCCACGCGCGCCACCCGGGACGGCGACATCTGGACGCTGAACGGCACCAAGGCGTGGATCACCCACGGCGGCGTGGCCGATTTCTATACCGTCCTGGCCCGCACCGGCGGCAGCGGCTCCCACGGCATCACGGCATTCCTGGTCCCCGGCGACGCCGAGGGGCTGAGCGCCGCCCAGCCCGAGCGGAAGATGGGCATGAAGGGCTCGCCGACCGCCCAGCTGCACTTCGACGGCGTCCGTGTCCCCGACTCCCGCCGCCTCGGCGAGGAGGGGCAGGGCTTCCCCATCGCTCTCTCCGCCCTGGAGTCCGGCCGACTGGGGATCGCGGCATGCGCCGTCGGCGTCGCGCAGGCAGCGCTGGACGAAGCGCTGGCCTACACCGCCACGCGCCGCCAGTTCGGCCGCCCGATCGCCGACTTCCAGGGCCTGCGCTTCATGCTCGCCGATATGGCCACCCAGGTGGAGGCGGGTCGAGCGCTCTATCTCAGTGCCGCCCGGCTGCGCGATGCCGGACTGCCGTTCTCCAAGGAAGCGGCGATGGCCAAGCTCTTCTGCACCGACACCGCGATGCGGGTGACCACCGACGCGGTCCAGCTTCTCGGCGGCTACGGCTACACCCTGGACTTCCCGGCCGAGCGCTATATGCGCGAGGCCAAGGTCCTGCAGATCGTCGAGGGCACCAACCAGATCCAGCGGATGGTCATCGCCCGCCATCTGGCGGGCCCCGAATCGCGCTGACGGAGCCGGCGGAGCCGACAGGGCGGCATGCCGAAGAGCCGGCAGCGCCGACAGAGGTGCGCTGACGGCAAGCCGGCGCGCGCCACCGCTGCCCCGGCCCGTTCGCGCAGACCGGGGTGCTTCGACGCCGGTCTGCGTCCCACAGTCGTACGCCCGGCTCCCGTGGGGGGAGCCGGGCGTATTTGCGCCATTCTTCCGCCGCAACTCGCCAAGGGGCGAGGGGCTCCCGCCCGACGCATGGCACTTCCGCCCGCGCCGCGGCTATGGCCGCTCACCAATTCCTGACGTACCGTCAACTCCGGCTGCCCGAACCGCACTCCGGGCGACGACCGTGCCGACCGCGCGTCCAGGAGGAGACCGTGTCCGACCGCCCGATCGCGCTCGACGAGTACCCGATCCACCAGGCCCCGCTGTCCATGCGGCATGTCGCCACCGGCGACCGCAACGCCTACGACCGGTGCATCTTCCACGTCATGGACCACTCGGGCCGCGCTTTGCTCATCGCCGGCCTCGGCGTCTACCCCAACACCGGAGTCATCGACGCCTACGCCACTCTCCGTCTCGGTGACCGACTGCACGCCGTACGGGCCTCCGACGCGCTCAGCGACGATCGGCTGGCGCTCACCGTCGGCCCGCTCGGCATCACCGTCGACAAGCCGCTGCAGCGGCTGCGCCTCACCTGCGCCGCCGACCCCGACGACCCGGACGGTCTCGCCTACGACCTGACGTGGACCGCGGCCTTCCCCGCCACCTGGGAGCCCCACCACACCCAGTACCGCGGCGACCGCCTGATGCTCGAAGGCCGCCGCTTCGTGCAGGCCGGCACCTGCACCGGGACGATCCGCGTCGGCGGACAGGAGATCGCCGTCACGACGGGGGAGTGGACGGGCACCAGGGACCGAAGCTGGGGCGTGCGTCCCATTCCCGGTGAGGACGGCGGCCGGGCCGCCGAGGAGCTGCGGCCCGAGGGCTTCCACTGGGTGTGGTGCCCGGTGCGCTTCGACGACCGGTTCCTCATGGTCATCGTCCAGGAGGACGCCGACGGCCACCGCACGCTCAACGAGGCCATGTCCGTCCGTGAGGGGGCGCGCGACACCCAACTCGGCTGGCCGCACACGGACATCACCTACCGGCCCGGCACCCGCCACCCCGAGCGTGCCGTCATCCACCTCACCGACCCGGCCCGCAAACCCCTCACCCTCACCGCGGAGATCCTCACCTCCTCGCCCCTCGCGGTCGGCGCCGGCTATCCGCCGGCCGACGACTGGCAGCACGGCACCTGGCGGGGGCGGGGCTGGTCCGACCGCCGCGTCCACGACCTCTCCGACCCCGCGGCCCACCCGCTCGCGGCCTACGGCGTCACCGATCACGCGGCCCGCTTCACCCTCGACGGCCGGACCGGGTACGGCATCTTCGAGCACGGCAGCTTCGGGCGGCACGACCCCAGCGGCTTCACCGGCTACGATTCCGTGGCCCCCGCAGCCGCTCCCGACGCGTCGCTGACCTCCGGGCAGGAGGAGGCCGGCCGATGACCACCGCGCCCCGCCCCCGGACCACCACCCGCGACCCCGAAGCGCTCACCCGCCGCCTCACCGCCTGGCTCGGTACCCGTCTGCCCGGCGCCCGCGCCGTCGGAGCGACCGTTCCCGACTCCAACGGCATGTCCAGCGAAACGCTGCTCTTCGACATCGACCACCCCGGCGCGCCGGTCCGCTCCTGCGCCCTACGGCTGGCCGCCGACCCCACGGCGTACACCGTCTTCCCCCGCTACGACATGGCCCGGCAGTACCGCACCATGCGCCTGGTCGCCGAGCGCACCGACCTCCCGGTGCCCCGCACCCTCTGGCTGGAGGAGGACCCGGCGCACCTCGGCGCGCCGTTCTTCGTCATGGAGCGAGCCGCAGGGCGCGTCCCGCCGGACGTCATGCCCTATACGTACGAGGGAAGTTGGCTGCATGCGGCCACCGACGCCGAACGGGAGCACCTCGAAGCCGCCAGCGTCTCGGTCCTCGCCCGCCTGCACGACCAAGTGCCTTCCGGGGCTGCCGACTTCCTCGCCACGCCCGGCCCGGGAACCGCCCTGCACCGACATGTCGAAGCCCAACACGCCTACTACGCCTGGGTCGTCCAGGGGCGCCCCCGCTCACCACTGATCGAGCGCGGCTTCCGATGGCTCGCGGACCACTGGCCGTCCGACCCCGGCGAGACGGTGCTGACCTGGGGAGATGCCAGGATCGGCAATATCGTCTACGACGGTTTCACGCCGGCGGCCGTACTGGACTGGGAGATGGCCGCCCTCGGGCCCCGCGAACTGGACCTGGGCTGGATGGTGTATCTGCACCGCTTCTTCCAGGACCTCACCGTCGCCTCAGGTCAGCGCGGACTGCCCGGCTTTCTGCGGCGCGACGACATCGAGGGACGCTACGCCCGGCTCACCGGGCATGCGCCCCGCGACATGGAGTTCCACGCCCTTTACGCGGCGCTGCGGCACGCGATCGTCATGCTGAGGGTGGCCTACCGGCGGATTCACTTCGGCGAGGCGGCCGCCCCCGACGAGCCCGATGCGCTGGTCCTGCACCGGGACACGCTGGAGGCCATGCTCGCCGGCCGTTACTGGTGACGCCGCCGCCTGAGCCCGCCCGGCTCAGGCCTGACGGCGCACCTGGGGCTCGATCCGGGTCGGCCGGGTGCCGGGCCCTCCGACGTGGGAGAAGGGCTGACGGCGCCAGTCCAGGCCCTCCGGGAGCGTCAGCAGCACGGCGGCGTCCTGCTCCTGGGCGTCCAGGGTGTCGTCGGTCGAGGGGGCCTCGGCCACCGGCCGCCCCGACCCCTGGCACACCGTCAGGCCGAAGGGGTTCCACGGCGAGGGGCACAGTGCGTGCTCGGGAAGGGTGTCCTCGTCCGCGAGCAGCGCGATCGGCTGCATGCAGTCCGGGCAGGTCACCCGGTAGATCTCAAAGGTCTCGAATGCTTCGTACGCGTCGTCGTCGCCGGTGGAACCGGGACTGTCGCCCTCCTGGGCGCCGACGTTCGCCGCAGCGGATTCCTGCTTCAGGCGTCGCATGATGTCCATCCCCCTCGGGTGGGCCGATCGGGCCGCTGACTTCCTGTGACGGGCGGCCCCGGCCACCACGAGCAATTCCCCTCATGCCGCGCGCATAATCGCCGCCGCCCGACGGACACGGGGGCGCACGTGTGGCATTCGTCACACTGCTCGCCGCAGGGGTGTCCACGATCCGGCGCGCGGTGCGCGCACGCGCCTGGGCGCAGTAAGTTGAGCGGGTGGAGGAGTTGGACCGACAAATCGTGGATCTTCTCGTCAAGGACGGGCGGATGAGCTACACCGACCTGGGCAAGGCCACCGGCCTTTCGACCTCGGCGGTACATCAGCGTGTGCGCCGCCTTGAACAGCGCGGTGTCATCCGGGGCTATGCGGCCATCGTCGACCCCGAAGCCGTGGGGCTGCCGCTCACCGCCTTCATCTCGGTCAAACCCTTCGACCCGAGCGCGCCCGACGACATCGCCGATCGGCTCGCCGAGGTCCCCGAGCTGGAGGCATGCCACAGCGTCGCCGGCGACGAGAACTACATCCTCAAGGTCCGGGTCGCCACCCCCCTGGAGCTGGAGCACCTGCTCACCCGCATCCGCACCCTGGCCGGTGTCTCCACCCGCACCACGGTCGTGCTCTCCACCCCGTACGAGGCGCGGCCGCCCCGCATCTGACCGGGCATCCGACCCCGCGCGCGGCGGCCGCGCGCGCAGGCGGCAAACTGTCCGGTATGAGCGAGCGCACCCCCGACCCGGCCCGTCCCCGAACCGTTCTGCTGCGCGGCGGTGAGGTGCACAGTCCGGCGGACCCCTTCGCCACCGCCATGGTCGTGGAAGGCGGCAGCATCGCCTGGGTCGGTGAGGAGGGTGCCGCCGACTCCTTCGCCGACGGCGTCGACGAGATCGTTCACCTCGATGGCGCACTGGTCACCCCCGCGTTCACGGACGCACACGTGCACACCACGGCGACCGGTCTCGCGCTCACCGGCCTCGACCTCTCCGGCGCCGCCACGCTGCCCGACGCACTGGCCCGGATCCGTGCCCACGCCACGGCCCGCCCGGCGGACCGGATCCTGCTCGGCCACGGCTGGGACGCCACTGCCTGGCCCGAGGGCCGCCCGCCGTCCCGCGCCGAACTGGACGACGCCGCCGGCGGCCGTCCCCTCTACCTCACCCGGGTCGACGTGCACTCCGCCGTCGTCACCACCGCTCTGCTCGACCTCGTCCCGGGCATCCGTGAGCGCACCGGCTTCCGGCCCGACGCCCCGCTGACCGGCGATGCCCACCACGCGGTGCGGCAGACCGCGTACGCCACGCTCACCGCGGCGCAGCGCGCCGACGCCCAGACCGCCGCGCTCGCCCGCGCCGCCTCCCTCGGCATCGGCACCCTCCACGAGTGCGCCGGCCCGGACATCTCCGGTGAGGACGACTTCACCGCCCTGCTCGCCCTGGCCGCGGAGGGGCACGGCCCGCGGGTCGTCGGCTACTGGGCAGAAAAGATCGCAACCGCAAAGGAAGCCGACCGGATCCGTGACCTGGGCGCCGTCGGTGCCGCCGGAGACCTCTTCGTCGACGGCTCCCTCGGCTCGCACACCGCCCACCTCCACGCCCCGTACGCCGACGCCCCGCACACCGGCAGCGCGCACCTCACCGCCGAGGAGGTCGCCGCGCACGTCGCCGCCTGCACCGAAGCCGGCCTCCAGGCCGGTTTCCACGCCATCGGCGACGCCGCCCTGACCACCGTCGTCGACGGCGTACGCGCCGCCGCCGACCGCGTCGGCCTGCAGCGGGTGCGTGCCGCACGGCACCGCGTCGAACACGCCGAGATGCTCACCGACGCCACCCTCGCCGCCTTCGCCGATCTGGCCCTGACCGCCTCCGTCCAACCCGCCTTCGACGCCGCCTGGGGCGGCGACAGCGGCATGTACGCCGCCCGCCTGGGCGCCGACCGGGCACGCACCCTCAACCCCTACGCCGCCCTGCTCAAGGCCGGAGTGCCGCTCGCCCTGGGCTCCGACAGCCCGGTCACCCCACTCGACCCCTGGGGCACGCTGCGCGCCGCCGTCTTCCACCGCACCCGCGCCCACGGCATCTCCGCCCGCGCCGCGTTCACCGCGCACACCCGCGGCGGCTGGCGCGCCATCGGCCGCGACGACGCGGGCATCCTGGTCCCCGGAGCCCCCGCCGACTACGCGGTCTGGCGCACTGGAGACCTCCTCGTCCAGGCCCCCGACGAGCGCGTCCAACGGTGGTCGACCGACCCCCGCTCCGGCACCCCTGGCCTGCCCGATCTCACCCCCGGCAGCGCCCTCCCGGAATGCCTGAGCACCGTCGTCGGCGGCCGGACGGTCTTCGGGCGGCCGAACGAGTGACATCGCGCGGCCGCGTGCCGCCCGAGGACGTCCGTGCGGCTACTCGCCCGACCTGCGAAGGCGCGCCACTGACCTGGCCCGACGCGAAAACGACGCAGGCGGGGCACCTGTTGACAGCAGGCGGTCGGCGGCCGGTAGGTTCGGCCGAGTCCACCACCAGGACGTCCGATCGGGAGACCTCCGCGCAGTCGTCGAACGCAGCTGGGCCATGGGGCGGGGTGCCACACCGGCACACCGCCGCTGGGAGCCAGGTCCAGCATCAGCGGCCCGACGCGCCGGATTGGTTTCGGCCGGATGGGGGTCCCTCCCTGCTCCTTCAGAGCGTGGGGGAAGGTGCGACCCGGGTGGGGCCCGGATGCTCAGTAGACAACGGCTTTCGGTCGACCCGCAGCCAGCGGGTCCCAGGTCGGCCCGAAGGGCGCCGGGCCCCGATCCGCACCCTCCCGCTGCGCCCTCTACCGCGCGCACCCCGCACCCGCAACCGCGGCCACCCGATGTACGGTCAGCTCACCACCGCACGACCTGAAGGAAGGCGCGACCGTGCCATCGGGTTCCGACACCACCGTAGAAGCCGTCAGCGACACCTCGCCCGACGGCCCGGTGCCGCCCGCGGAGGCGGGTTCGGCCGACGGGCGGAGCCGTCCCGGCCGCGCCCGCCGGCTCCTCGCGCTCGCCCGCCGTACCGCACCGCGCACCGGCGTGGCCGTCGTCTCCGGGGTGGCGCTGGGCTTCGCCTTCCCGCCGTACGACCTGTGGCCGCTGTCCCTGGTGGCCGTGGCCGCGCTCTCGCTGCTGACCCGCGGCCGGAGTGTCCGTCAGGGCGCCTGGACGGGCTTCGCCTTCGGCGTGCCCTTCTTCCTGCTCCTGCTGAAGTGGCTGCATGTCATCGGCTGGGACGCGGTGGTGGGACTCTCCGTCGTCCAGGCGCTCTTCGTGACGCTTCTGGGGGCCGCGCTGGCCGGCACCTCGCGGCTGCCGGCCTGGCCGCTGTGGGCCGCCTGTCTGTGGGTCGCGGAGGAGTGGGCCCGCGACCGCCTCCCGTTCGGCGGCTTCCCCTGGGGACGGCTCGCCTTCGCCAACACCGCCTCGCCGTTCACGCCGCTCGCCGCGCTGGGCGGCGCCCCGCTGGTCACCTTCGTGGTCGCCCTGACCGGCACCCTGCTGGCCGCTTGCGCCGCCATCCTCTGGGGCCTGCGCGGCTCGGGCACGCTGCGCCGCGCGGTCCCGGCCCTGGAAGCGTTCGGCCTCGCCGCCGCCCTCACCGTGGCCGGCGCGGCCGTACCCGTCCCGACCAAGGCCGACGACAGCGTCGACATCGCCGTCGTCCAGGGCAACGTCCAGCAGGCCGGTATGGACTTCCTGGGCCGCCCGATGAAGATCCTCGACAACCACGCCACGGCTACCGAGAAGCTCGCCGCCGACATCAAGGCGGGCAAGGCGAAGAAGCCCGATCTGGTCATCTGGCCAGAGAACTCCTCCGACCTCGACCCGTTCCAGTACCCGCAGGCCTACGACCGGATCGACGAGGCGGTGAAGGCGATCGGCGTCCCCGTGCTCGTCGGTGCCCTCGTCGACCATCCGTCCCGGCAGGGCTATGTCTTCAACGAGGGCATCGTGTGGGACCCGAAGAAGGGCCCGGGCGCCTCGTACACCAAGCAGCACCCCGTGCCGTTCGGCGAGTACGTGCCGTTCCGTGAGCAGCTCAGCAAGATCATCACGCGTTTCCAGCGGGTGCCGCGCGACTTCTACCCGGGCGACCACACCGGCGTGCTGAACATCGGTCCCGCCAAGCTCGGCGATGTCATCTGCTTCGAGGTCGCCTACGACGAGATCGTCCACGAGACGGTCGACGCCGGAGCCCGCGCTCTGGTCATCCAGACCAACAACGCCACCTACGGCCGGACCGGCCAGCCGGAACAGCAACTGGCCATGTCCAAGCTCCGCGCCGTCGAGCACGGCCGTGCCGTCGTCACCGCCGCCACCAGCGGGATCAGCGCCGTCGTCGCCCCGGACGGCACCGTCACGCACCAGATCCCGGAATTCACCCGGGGCGTGGTGTCCGCGCGCATCCCGCTGCGCGACGAAACGACGCTCGCCGACCGCGTCGGTGCAGCTCCTGAGTGGGCGCTCGCTATCGTTGGTCTTCTGTCCTGCGCCGCCGCGACAGTCATCGGCCGGCGCGGGCGTTCGAAGGACGAGAAGGGGCAGCAGTGACAGACGGCGGTCAGCGGCAGTACGGTCCGCTCGGCACCACCTTGGTGATCATTCCGACGTACAACGAGGCGGAGAACATCAAGCCGATCGTCTCGCGGGTGCGGTCCGCCGTCCCCGAGGCCCATGTGCTCGTCGCCGACGACAACAGCCCCGACGGCACCGGCAAGCTCGCCGACGAGCTGGCCGTCTCCGACGAGCAGGTCCACGTCCTGCACCGCAAGGGCAAGGAAGGGCTCGGCGCCGCCTACCTCGCGGGCTTCCGCTGGGGCATCGACAACGGCTACGGCGTGCTGGTGGAGATGGACGCCGACGGCTCCCACCAGCCCGAGGAACTGCCCCGGCTGCTCACCGCACTCAAGGGCGCCGACCTCGTCCTCGGCTCCCGCTGGGTTCCCGGCGGCCGCGTCGTGAACTGGCCCAGGACCCGCGAGATGCTCTCCCGCGGCGGCAGCACCTACTCCCGCATCCTGCTGGACGTCCCGATCCGCGATGTGACCGGCGGCTTCCGGGCCTTTCGTGCGGAGAGCCTCGAGGGGCTCGGTCTGGCCGAGATCGCCTCCCAGGGCTACTGCTTCCAGGTCGACCTCGCCCGCCGTGCCGTCCAGGCCGGCCACCACGTCGTCGAGGTGCCGATCACCTTCGTCGAGCGGGAGCTGGGCGACAGCAAGATGAGCCGTGACATCGTCGTCGAGGCGCTGTGGCGGGTCACGGCCTGGGGCATCGGCTCCCGCGTGGGCAAGCTCCGCGGCCGCTGACGGCCGGTCCACCGCTCTCCTCCGGGCGCGGACCGGGAAGCGGCGCGGTGGGCGGATGGTCGCCGACGCGTGACCCTCAGGAGTCGCCGCGCGCCGGGCCAGGCACACTTGAGGCATGACGTTCGGAGCCACGCCATCGCAGCCCGGTCCCCGCCCACCCAGGCGTTCACGCGCCCGCAGGTTCGTCCCGTTGGGCATCGCCGCCTGGATGGTGCTGGAGATCTGGCTGCTGATCGTGGTCGCCGATGCCACGAACGGTCTGACGGTCTTCCTGCTGCTTCTGGCCGGCGTGATCGCCGGTGCGTATGTGATCAAGCGGGCCGGCCGTCGCGCCTGGAAGAACCTCACCGAGAGCCTGCAGGCCGGCCGCGATCCCGCAGCGCCGCCCAAGGACCCGGCGTCCGGCAGCGGCAACACCCTGCCGATGCTCGGCGGTCTGCTGCTGATGGTGCCGGGCCTGGTGTCCGACGCGCTGGGCCTGCTCTGCCTCTTCCCGCCGACCGGAAAGCTGATCCACCACCGCGCGGAGAAGATCCTCAACCGGCGGGCGGCCAACAGCCCGGGGACGTTCGGTGACGCCTTCCAGCAGGCACGCATGCGCCGCCCGGACGGCAAGGTCGTCCAGGGCGAGGTCATCCACGACGACGAACCTCCGGCCCCCCGGCGCCAGGACCCGCCGCTGACCGGCTGAGGGCCGCGAACGGCAGTCGCGAACAGGCAAGGGCCGGGGGCCCCCCGGGGGGGTGGGCCCCGCCCGTGTTAGTGGTGTGGGGGCGTAGGAAGTGCGGTTGTGATGCGGTCGTTGGGGTGGGGTGGGGGCGGTGGAGGGCCAAGTTAATGGTGGC